>NZ_CP049246.1:2015094-2686792 GCF_011046555.1 Sphingobacterium lactis | reverse complement strand
GGGTTTCCGATTCCAATACTACGGCTATCGATATGTCCTCAACAATATTTAAAGGTAGATCCTTTTTCATGGTAGCCTATTTCTTTTTAGCTCTAGTCGTTTTTGTTGTCTTAGCGGTTTTGGTCGCTTTCGTGGCCTTCGTCGCTCTACCTTTTTTCGCTGGCGAAGATTTTGTATCCTCTTCAGCCCATTTCAACACGTCTTCGTACGTGATTTTCTCCACTTCGGTACCTTTAGGGATCTTCAGGTTCTGCTTGCCGAAACGAACAAACGGTCCCCACCGGCCATTCTCGATTTTCGCTTCTGGGTTCTCATCAAAAATCTTGATGATCTTATCTTTATCCTTTTGGCGTTTCTCTTCAATAATCTGGATCGCCTGCGCCTCTTCCACATCCAACGGATCAATACCCTTAGGCAAGGAATAGAAACTGCTGTTGTGGCGGATGTATGGTCCAAAACGACCGATCGCCACCGTCATTTCCTTATCTTCAAATTCACCGACTTTCTTCGGCAACTTGAATAGCTCCAGCGCTTCCTCCAAGGTTATCGTTTCGATCATCTGCCCTTTTCTTAGGGACGCGAATCTCGGTTTCTCTTCATCGTCAGCCGTACCGATCTGTACCAATGGGCCAAATCTACCCACACGCACGGAAATTGGCTTTCCAGATTCCGGATCAGTTCCTAATTCACGCTCATGGGTCGCACGGTCCGCATTGTCCAAGGTATCCTGCACTTCCGAATGGAATGGTCCGTAGAAATTGGACAACATCTTTGTCCATTCCTTCATGCCCTGTGCAATCTCATCGAACTCTTTCTCGACTTTCGCCGTAAAATGGTAATCGACAATACCTTTAAAGTGCTGCACCAAGAAATCATTTACCAACACGCCGATATCCGTAGGGAACATTTTGTTGCGCTCGGCACCCGTGATTTCGGTTTTGGTCTGTGTGATTACCTGATCATTCTCCAAAGTCAGCACCTGGTATGCACGCTCCTTACCGTCGCGATCTTCCTTCACCACGTAACCTCTGTTCTGGATGGTGGAAATGGTCGGTGCATAGGTAGAAGGTCTACCGATTCCCAATTCCTCCAGTTTCTTCACCAAGGATGCCTCGGTAAAGCGTGCCGGTGGTCTCGAGAAACGTTGCGTTGCCTGCATGGATTCGCGCGTCAACTGCTGTCCCTGTGCCAATGGTGGCAACAAAGAATTGTCTTCATTGTCCAAGTCGATATCGTCACCATCATCATCTGTGGATTCAAAGTAAACCTTCAGGAATCCGTCAAATTTCATGACTTCACCTGTAGCTACCAGATCTTCCTGACGTGTTGAGATATCAATCTTAGCGGTTGTCTTTTCAAATTCCGCCTCACTCATTTGGGATGCGATGGCTCTTTTCCAGATCAATTCATATAGACGTTTCTCTGAATTATCCCCATCAATGGTGTGGTCGTTAAAATATGTTGGACGAATAGCCTCGTGCGCTTCTTGCGCTCCGGCGCTCTTCGTACGGTACTGTCTCTTCTTATGGTACTTGGACCCGTAAGCGTTGTTGATCTCCGCTTCAGCAGCCTGTAATGCCGTATCAGAAAGGTTCACGGAGTCCGTACGCATATAGGTAATGCGACCTGCCTCGTAAAGGCGCTGAGCAACCTGCATGGTCCGTGCTACGGAATACCCTAACTTTCTACTGGCTTCCTGTTGTAATGTAGAGGTCGTAAAAGGTGCGGCAGGCGTACGCTTGCTCGGCTTAGTCTCCAGGCTCTTCACCTCAAAAGCCGCCGAGATACAATCCGAAAGGAATTGCTTCGCTTCTTCTTCCGTGGGGAAACGTGTCGGCAATTCTGCCTTAAAGCGTTCCTTCTTGTTTCCGGTATTGAAAATGGCCACGATCTTAAAGCTCGCTTCGGCCGTAAATTTATTGATATCGCGTTCGCGTTCAACGATCAAACGTACAGCAACGGATTGCACCCGTCCAGCAGATAACGATGGCTTTACTTTTCGCCACAATACGGGCGAAAGTTCAAAACCCACCAATCTATCCAAGACCCGGCGTGCCTGCTGCGCATTCACTAAATTAAAGTCAATCTTACGTGGTGAATCAATGGCTTTTAAAATGGCAGGTTTGGTAATTTCGTGAAAAACAATACGTTTGGTATTATCATCTTTCAATCCTAAAGTTTCGTACAGGTGCCACGAGATCGCTTCTCCCTCGCGGTCCTCATCGGACGCTAGCCACACGGTTTCCGCGGACTTGGCCAACTTCTTTAACTCGCTGACAATCGCTTTCTTATCCGACGGAACCTCATATTTTTGTTTAAAGTTATCCTCCGTATCGATAGCGTCATCAGTTTTTACCAAATCACGAATATGTCCATAACTGGACTTCACTAAAAAATCTTTTCCTAAATACCCTTCTATAGTTTTAGCCTTCGCAGGCGACTCTACAATCAATAGATTTTTTGCCATTTAATTTTTTATGATTTCTTGCAAAGAAAACGATTTCAAAATGGAATGCAAATTAATTTTTTACCCATTGGGCTAAAATGTGCGCATTATCATTTCTTATTTTATCCAAATATCCAACAGAAAAAAGACCGCAAAGACCACCGATGCAATGCCATTCGTGGTCATGAAGGCGCGGTCCACGCGACTTAAATCGGTTGGGCTAACAATACGGTGCTGATAGATCAATAAGAACCCATATAACGCCACGCCGATGTAGTAAAAAATGCCCGTTGGCAAGTAGAATATCGGTAACAGGACAAATATAAAGGACAAGACATGAAGCACTTCGGAAATCCTTAAGGCTGTCTTTCCGCCAAAGTTGGCCGGAATGGAATTCAGGCCGTTGGCCTTATCAAATTCCTCATCCTGCAAAGCATAGATGATATCAAATCCCGATACCCAAGTCAACACGGCCAATCCATAATATATAGGTACAATATTGAACACACCCGTTACCGCCAGGTAAGCCCCCACCGGTGCCAATCCCAAACCGATGCCCAGCACAATATGACACAAAGGCGATATTCGTTTCATGTAGGAATAGAACAAAATAACGAACAAGGCAATCGGCGCCAATAAGAAACACAGGAAATTGATGAAATAACAGGCAACCATGAAAACGATACAATTGATGATCGTAAAAAGAAGCGCCTGTTGTGCACTGACGCGACCAGCAGGAATATCCCGAACGGCCGTCCGTGGATTCAACGCATCAATGTCCCGATCCAGATACCTATTGAATGCCATCGCAGCATTTCTGGCCGTCACCATACACAGGAGCATCAGCAGGAACAACTTCCACTCAAATTGATAGTCCGTCGTCTCTACAGCAAGAAAAAAACCAATGATCGCAAAGGGAAGTGCAAAGATACTGTGTGCAAACAGCACAAGCGACATATATTTCTTCATGGATTATTCTATCGGCGAAATGAAGTTAGCATTAATATCATCAATGGTGCTCAACACCTGCTCACAGCCTAATTTTGTTTCCGAGGAGGTCAGGATATGTGCAGGAACTTCCTCAAACCATGTTTTCAGGGCTTTGCGGAACTTCGCTACGTTCTGGTCTCCTTTCACAATGGATTGCTTGTCCGCCTTGGTGAACAGCAACAGGAACGGTATCCCCTTCTCCCCCAACCAATAACAGAAATCAAGATCGATCTTCTGCGGCTCCAAACGGGAGTCAATCAGGACGAAGACACATTGTAAATTTACCCGGTTCACGAGGTATTCACGGATGAACTTCTCCCAGATGGCACGGTTCTTCTTGGAGGTCTGCGCAAACCCGTAACCCGGCAAATCCACCAGGTACCAGTGCTCATTGATCAAGAAATGGTTGATCAGCTGCGTCTTCCCCGGTTTCTGCGAGGTCTTAGCCAAACCCTTCTTCCGGGTAATCGCATTGATCAGCGATGATTTGCCCACATTGGAGCGTCCAATAAATGCGTATTCCGGTTTATCGGCAACCGGAAGCTTGGAAACATCCGTATTACTCGTAACAAATTCAGCTTTTTGAATAATCATGCTACAAAGGTACAATTTAATAGCTTTTATTTATTATGCCATCCTTTGTTGATTTTCCCGCCGATTATCAATAAAAAGAATTAAATTCAGCACCAAAACCTATTTGTAATGCTAGAGATACGCAACATTGTTAAACAATATGCCAAACATAGGGCGCTTGATGACGTTTCCATCACGGTTCCCCAAGGAAAGATCTACGGACTTCTGGGGCCCAATGGTGCCGGAAAGACTTCCCTGATCCGGATTATCAACCAGATTACGGCTCCCGATTCCGGGCAGATTTATTTTGATGGTACTCCGCTCAACCCTTCCCACATCGGCCGCATCGGCTACCTGCCGGAAGAACGCGGCCTGTACAAGAAGATGCAGATCGGTGAGCAGATGATCTATCTTGCCCAACTGAAAGGCCTTTCCAAACAGGAAGCAAAAAATAAGATCAAATTTTGGTTCGAAAAACTGCAGATCGAATCCTGGTGGGACAAGAAAGTGGAAGACCTCAGTAAGGGGATGCAACAAAAAGTACAGTTTGTGGCAACCGTCCTCCATGAACCCGACTTGATCATTCTGGACGAGCCATTTTCCGGTTTTGATCCAGTAAACGCCCAGGTCATCCAAGATGAAATCCTGGAACTGAACAAAAAGGGTGCAACCATCATCTACTCCACCCACCGCATGGAATCTGTGGAAGCCTTGTGTGACAATATCGCGCTGATCAACAAATCCAAACTTGTCCTCGAGGGTTCTGTTAAGGAGATCAAGGAAACCTATCGAAACCAGACCTATTCCATTGAATATGAAGGCCAGGACATTGGCATCAACGATGAACTTTGGGAGGTCCTTGGCCAAAGTGTCAATGATCACAAGAAGATCACCATTAAACTGCAACCGGAGAAAACGCTGAACGATGTTCTGATCTACCTGATTCCCTTAGTGGAAATCAAACAGATCTTTGAAATCATTCCATCCATGAACAGCATTTTCATCGAAAAAGTAACAGACAGAAATAACCCTACATATTTAAACCATGAATAAAATTTTATTGATCATCCAAAGGGAATACCTGAGTAGGGTAAAAAAGAAATCCTTTCTATTGACCACCTTCTTGGTGCCCTTATTTTTCATTGCGATGTATATCGGTATTTTCCTGCTCTCAAAAAAGAGCTTTGAGGATGCCAACGCGCTGGTTTATGTGGTTGACAACACCAATGAAATAAGCACCTTGCTGGAAAATACGGAAGGCCTGAAGTTTTCGAATTCCACGATGGAGTTGAACGAACAGATCCAGGAAATCAAGGGAGAAAAGAAAAACACCAACATCCTATTGATTCCGAAAGACTTCTACACCAGCCATAAGATCGAATTTCTTTCTTCAGGAAAACCCAATATCACCACACAGAGTGAAATTGAGAATCAATTGGAAGAGATCCTGTTGAACCACCAATACAAGGAACTGAATATAGACCCGCAGACGATCCGAAACATCGACAACACGGTACGTGTCGACGCGAAGGAAATTACGGAATCTGGTGAAGCGAAAAGCAGTGATACGCGTATAGCGATGGGCATTGCCATGGCGCTCTCCATTTTGATTTACCTATCCCTATTCTTATATGGTGCCCAGGTAATGCGCGGCATCATTGAAGAAAAGTCCAACCGCATTATCGAGGTTATTATTTCCTCGGTCAAGCCTTTTCAATTGATGATGGGCAAGATCGTCGGCATCGGATTGGTCGGTATTACACAATTCCTCTTATGGATCATTCTCAGCTTTGCCCTAGCAGGTGTGGCCACCAGTTTTCTTGGCGACAAGAATGAATTCCAGGAGCAGATGATGAAGAACAACCCACAGGCGCCAGAAATGGATTCGGGAACCATTATGTCCGAGATCGGTACAGCCATGGAATCGGTCAATATCCCGGAATTGCTGATCTGCTTCTTCCTGTTCTTTATCGGGGGTTACCTGTTGTACAGTGCCCTGTTCGCAGCCGTTGGTTCTGCCGTTGATAATGAAACCGAAGCAAACCAATTTACCATGCCGATCACCACACCTTTATTATTGGCGTATGTCCTCTCATTCGGGGTATTGATCAATGATCCACATGGTCAGGTCGCAACCTGGTTAAGCTTCATTCCCCTAACGTCGCCGATTGCCATGTTGGTACGGGTTCCATTTGGGGTACCCATCTGGCAGATCGCCCTCTCCTTCGGGCTCCTGGTACTCGGATTTGTGTTCACCACCTGGGTTGCCGCCAGAATCTATCGCGTTGGTATCCTGATGTACGGAAAGAAAGCGAGTTTCAAGGAACTTATCAAATGGTTCAATTACAAGAATTAACATAGCCACATGTCCAAAAGCCCGATCGATTCCAAGGAATGGATCGGGCTTTTGTTTTCAAAAAAGTAGACACCTTAATCACTGGCAATCCCTCTTTTTTGCTACCTTTACGCCTATTGAAAAATTAACATTCAATACAATCTCAACTTTATATGGCTAACAGAATTAATCTTACGGTATTCAAAAAGTTCTTTTCTTCGAATACAGGTGGCGGATTACTTTTATTCCTTTGCGTTATCATTTCCCTTCTGATCGCAAATTCCGGACTGGCGGAATCATTCAATTCATTTTTACAAACGAAACTCGGATTCGAGAATGACACCGTTCATCTGAACTACAGCATTAAACAATGGATAGATGATGGCTTAATGGCCATTTTCTTTTTATTGGTCGGTTTGGAGATCAAGCGTGAGCTTGTCGAAGGGGAACTATCCTCACCAAAGAATGCCATTCTGCCGATCCTTGCCGCCGTTGGTGGGGCAATCGTCCCAGCCTTAATCTATGTTTTCTTTAACCATGACCAACCCACTCACCACGGTTGGGGGATTCCAATGGCTACAGATATTGCCTTTGCCCTGGCCATTATTTCCCTTTTGGACAAACGTGTCCCGACCAGCTTGAAGGTGTTCCTTGCCGCATTGGCTATCGTGGACGACCTGCTGGCCATTCTGGTGATCGCTATTTTCTACTCCACAGAGCTGCATTACACCTACCTGATGTATGCCGGAGCCATACTTGCCCTTTTGATTGCCTTCAACAGGTTCGGTGTCAAATCCGTTTGGGCGTATGTCATTCCCGGTCTATTTATTTGGTACTTTATCCATCACTCGGGCATCCATGCAACGATCGCAGGTGTCCTGGTTGCCATGACCCTGCCGACCACGCCAGATGAAAAGGAATCTACACTCGAAAAATTGGAACATGCATTGGCCAATCCCGTCAACTTCATCATCATTCCCCTATTCGCTTTGGTCAATACCAACATCACCATTCACCAAGAAATGATCGGTGGCTTGACTACACCTCTTGGCCTGGGGATTATCCTTGGTTTGTTCTTCGGAAAGACCATCGGGATTTTCATTACCACCTGGCTCTGTGTCAAATCCAAGATTGCCAACCTTCCTGAACATGCCAACTGGAAACACATGGCGGGTGTCGGTATGCTCGGCGGTATTGGGTTCACCATGTCGATCTTTATATCCATGCTTTCTTTTAAGGATCCACTTTTTATTGAAGAGGCAAAATTTGCCGTACTGATCGGGTCATTGATTGCCGGTTCCTGTGGTTACTTCTACCTAGCAGCATTAAGCAAGAACAAAAAAGGCGCATAACGTGCCTACTGTATATGATTATGGCGTCGGCGCATTTTGCGCTGACGCTTTTTTTATATCAAAAAAAATATCCGATACAAGATCTATTGCTCCGCTTACTGGTCATTCAGCATTAGATTTGGCATTTCGTTATAAGAAAATTAATTAAAAAAGCGCGTTTAAACACGTGTTACAAAAGGTATATAAAAAAATAAAGCTTGAGTCAATCGGGCGATCGCTCAAGCTTTAAAAAATAACCTCTAATGAGGTAATCAACCTAAACCTAAGACAAAGGTAGATAAAATAAGGTGAAACTTCCAAATTTTTTTCTGTCATGGAAGTGTCTTCTTAACAATAAAATATTTAACTATCTGGAAACCAAAGGATTAAATGTATAAAAAAAAGGTTTTCAAACGGGGAGAATGAAAACCTTTAATAACCAATTATAAACCTAAATTATGATGACACAAAGATAGTGTACATTCTACACTTTTGCAAATCTTTTTTAAAATAATTTTAAAAAAGTCCCCTACGCACCATTCTAGCCCCAAAATTGGTATATTTGAATAAATCACAAGATATATGTTTACAGGAATCATAGAGACATTAGGCGTTGTCAAGCGCATTGAACCCGAACAATCCAACCTTCACTTCTATATTGAATCAAAAATCTCCCCTGCCCTTAAAATTGACCAGAGTGTTTCGCACAACGGTGTATGTTTAACGGTGGTCGGTGTATCTGGCAATGAACACCAGGTCACTGCCATCAGGGAAACCTTGGAGAAATCAAATTTGGATTCCTTAAAAGAAGGTGATGTTGTCAATCTGGAGCGTTGCGTGCTTATGGATGGTCGTCTGGATGGACATATCGTTCAAGGTCATGTGGATCAAACGGCTGTCTGTACAGCTGTCGAACCTCAGGATGGCTCGGTCCTATTTACGTTTGAATATGATGCAGAACTGCATAACGTTACGGTAGAGAAAGGTTCCATAACGGTCAATGGCATCAGCTTAACCGTGGTCAATTCCGAACGGAACAGTTTCTCGGTGGCCATTATTCCTTTTACGCTTGAACATACGAACATGAAGGACATTGAAATCGGAAAGACGGTCAATCTGGAGTTCGATATCATTGGCAAATATGTCAGCAAATTACTCTCCTTAAGAGATTAAGTTAAATGCACACATAACGAGCATAAAAAATGGGTTTTTCTACAGTGAAAAACCCATTACTTCTTTTTTCTTTTTGCTCTTGAACTTTTCCGGTACGATCTGTAGGATTTCATTCTTAAGCATATTGATCGCTTGCTTCTTGACGAAGTTCTGCGGTGTCACCAGACTGATCTCGCGCACCGGTTCAGGTCCCTTGAAATAACGGACATGGGCCAATTGATCTTCATCATAAGCCGCAATGCTCAATTCTGGCAAGATCGTCAACCCGCCGTTCAATTCCACCATCCGCTTCAATGTTTCCACACTGCCCGTATTGTAGTCAAAAGTCCCCTCCTTGGAATGGTTGTGCTTGTAGTTGCAGATATTCAATACCTGCCCACGCATACAGTGACCTTCATTCAATAACCAAAGTTTCTCATCGGCTATATCGTCCGTACTCAACATTTTCTTTTCGAAGGCATGGCTTTTTTCGGAAACATAGGCCACGAATGTCTCGTAGAATAGCGGGGTCTCCTGAATGGCCGAATCGTGCAATGGCGTGGATAGTATCCCGCAATCCAAGGTGCCCAATTTCAATTCCTGTACAATCTGCTCCGTGGTGTATTCCCAGATCTGCAGTTTCAATTTATCATATTTCTTCATAAACGAAGAAATGACCAGTGGCAATAGGTACGGTGCTACCGTAGGAATAACGCCTACCCGAAGTTCCCCCGTCAACTCCCCTTTCTCGGCCTGCAGAATCTCGGTAATCTTCTTGCTTTCCGTTAAAACTGTCCGCGCTTGCTCGATGATCTTTTCCCCGATTTCCGTCGGAACGACCGGTTGCCGGCTTCGATCAAAAATCTTAACGCCCAATGACTCTTCCAATTTCTGGATCTGCATGCTCAGCGTCGGTTGCGTGACGAAACATTTCTCAGCTGCGGCTACAAAGCTACGGTAGGTATCAACGGCTATTATGTATTCCAATTGTACTAAGGTCATCCTATAAATTTTGTTTATACAAAAATACAATTGTTAGGCTACTTCCCCAACCCTATTCCGGATAAAGACATAAAACAAACAAAGCCCGAACTCACGCCCGGGCTTACCATTTAATTAACTTAATCTTAATGCTTGTCTTTATATTTCATCTCCAAATCGAGGATGATATCTCTCTTGCGGCCTTCGATCAGCGAAAGATTGCCGGCAACAAAAACACCTTTATCACCTGTCTGGGTATTCGATATGCCATACACCGACGATTCATCTGCCGGATCGGATTCTCCCTCATACCTGTACAGCACATCAATATCGTAGTTTGCGGCATCTGCCGAAAGTTCATCAAATTCAACGTTATAGTCAATTGTATATCCCTGTTTTGCTAAATTATCCAGGGCCTCGGTCATCGTAGCGTATTTGAAAGTTTTATCCATGGTATTTTATATTTTCTTTACTAAAAACACCTAACTTTGGATATTGTTTTCGTAATTCAGTAAAATCACTTCATACAAAAGCTGCTCAATATTATGCCACATCCAGCGCCAGAACCACAATTTACCCCGGCCACAGCCTTCGAAAGACTACTAGAAGTTTTATATACCTTACGGGTCGAATGTCCTTGGGATAAGAAACAAACCATGGAATCCCTTCGGCACCTGACCATTGAGGAAATGTACGAACTGGCGGATGCAATCCTCGAAGAGGATCACCAGGAAATCAAGAAAGAGTTGGGCGATATATTGATGCACCTGGTCTTCTATGCCCGGATTGCGGAAGAGCAGGATAAATTTACCATTGTGGATGTGTTGAATGGGATCTGTGATAAATTGATCTCCCGCCACCCCCACATCTATGGCGACGTGGAAGCCGCGGATGACGAGCAGGTGAAGCAGAACTGGGAAGCCCTGAAATTGAAGGAAGGCAATAAATCTGTTCTATCTGGAGTGCCAAAGGGATTGCCGGCATTGGTAAAGGCGTACCGGATCCAAGATAAGGTCCGTGGAGTCGGTTTCGACTGGGAGGACAAGGCCGAAGTCTGGAAGAAGGTCGAAGAGGAACTGGCGGAATTCAAAGCTGAATTTGATATCCAGGATTCCAAGAAAATAAATACCGAAAATGCCGAACAGGAGTTTGGGGATTTGCTGTTTTCCCTGATCAATTACGCCCGCCATTTGGGCATTAACCCCGAAAACGCATTGGAAAGGACCAATAAGAAATTCATTAAACGCTTCACCTATATCGAGGAACGTGCTGCCGAAAATCAACAGCAATTGAAGGATATGACCCTGGAGGAAATGGATGTGTATTGGAATGAGGCAAAGAAATTAAAATAGTCGAAAATTCTTGATATCTTTAATCAAGAAACCACTTTTTGTATGAAATATCTTGTCAAATTCCTAAAATGGCTGGGCATAGCCTTGGTTGCCATCATCGTTTTAACCGTCGCTGCATTATACATCTTCAAAGCAGATTATCTCCTCAAGGGAGTTTATGTAACGTATCTACAAGGCCATAAAACAGCCTATCTCGATGATTATAGGTTTTTTGACAATCATACCATTCAGACCGGCACCCCACAGCCATGGGCCAAAGCAAAGGATTACAATAGCGTAAAAATCACCCCGGAATTGAAAGCGATCCATGAGCAATGGAAATCCGTAGCGTATGTGATCATCCACCGGGACAGTGTGTGGTTTGAGGAATATTACGGTGGCTACACCGACTCGTCCAGGTCCAATTCCTTCTCCATGGCCAAAAGTATGGTCGCCGCCATCTTGGGCCGCAGCATACAGGATGGAAAAGTGAAGAACATCCAACAGAAGATTAAGGATTTCGTTCCGGAGATTACCGGTCCGTATGCGGACTCCCTAACCTTTGAAAATTTGGTCAGCATGAGCTCCGGCATGAAATGGAGCGAAGACTATTATGATCCATTTTCCATTACCACACGTTTATATTTTGACAAGGATATCGTCGGTGCACTTTCGGTGATGCCAATCGATAAGCAACCCGGACAACAATTCATTTACAAGAGTGGCGATACCCAATTGCTGGGCATCGCCTTGCAACGCGCAACAGGCAAAAGCCTTTCCGAGCTGCTGAGTGATTATTTCTGGAAACCCATGGGTGCCGAACATACCGCCCTATGGCAGGTTGATTCCGAAAAGAAGGGTATCGAAAAAGCTTACTGTTGTGTAGCAAGTAATGCGAAGGACTTTGCCCGATTCGGCAAACTTTACCTGCAACATGGCCAATGGAATGGGCAGTCGTTAATCGATTCTGCCTATGTACAAAAATCGATCACCAATTTCTTTCCGGACTCACCGCAGTATGGATACGGTTGGTGGATCGGTAAGTACGCCGAGAAGGACTATTTCTATATGGATGGGCACCTCGGGCAATATGTTATCGTGATCCCGCAAGATGACCTGATCATCGTCCGACTGGGCCATGGTATCGACGGAAAACCACGTACAGATCCCTCCTCTTCCTTCAATAAATTCATTGACCAGGCCTACATCATGCTGGGCGATCGAATTGAAAAATAAGCAGATACAGGAAAGGTTTTGTTTCGTTTCGCCTTTTGCACGGATAAAACGTATATTAAAACCCGTAAAACAAACAGATAAAAATTGAATACGTTAGCCGTTATTTTCGATATGGATGGTGTGATTGCACACACCAACCCCTACCACGCCAAGGCATTTGAAGCCTTTTTCGACAAGTACAAAATTCCCTATTCAGAGGAGGAATTTGAGAAACACATGTATGGAAAGCACAACAGCTATATCTTCACGCATTTTTTCAAACGTCCCATCCGTGGGAAGGAATTACTGAACCTGGAGATGGAAAAAGAAGGCCTGTTCCGCGAGATTTACGGAGCGGAAGTCAAGCCGATCCCCTACTTACCCAATTTCTTGGAAGACCTGCATGTAAACGATGTGCAGTTGGGCGTTGCCACTTCAGCGCCACGCGCCAATATGGACCTGATCCTGGACGCGCTGGACATTCGTAAGTTCTTCAAATCCACTTTGGGCAGTGAAAATGTGGAATTGCACAAACCCCACCCCGAAGTGTACGAGAAATCAGCGGCCAACCTGGGCATTGATCCTGCAAATTGCTTTGTCTTCGAAGATTCCTTCTCAGGAGTTACTGCCGGTCTGAATGCCAACATGAACGTCATTGGCGTACTAAGTACCCATAAAAAAGAAGAACTCCCGGTATGTCTGGATTATATTGAAAATTATAAAGACATGAACTTTGCCCGATTGCGGGAAATTTACCGCGAGCATGTGGGATAGCGCGCTGCAACTCCTTCATTCTCCCTGGGCGTGGGCCTTGTACTTCTTCTGCGCGATGCTGATCGGCATCTCCAAAACGGGGATCCAGAACGTCGGTACTTTTGCTGTTCCGCTCTTTGCACTACTGTTTGGCGCCAAATATTCGACGGGCATAGTGTTGATCCTACTGTGCATGGCGGACCTGCTGGCGGTCATCTATTACCGCAAGCAATTTATATGGTCCGAAATCAAAGCCATGTTGCCATCTGCCTTTCTTGGTCTATTCATTGGTTTATTTGTCGGGGAATACATCGATGATCAGACGTTCAAGATCACGATGGGCGCCTGTATCCTCGTCTCAGTCCTGTTAATGGTCTGGGGAACGAATAAAGCCAAAAATCAGGGCGAAGGAAGAGATTTCACCGATAATTGGTGGTATGCTCCCATGTTCGGTTTACTTGTCGGATTCTCGACGATGATCGGCAATGCTGCAGGACCGGCCTTAACCATTTTCCTGCTGACAAGGAAAATGGATAAATATACCCTGGTTGCTACGGGCGCCTGGTTTATCATGATCCTTAACTTCACCAAGATCCCTCTGCAACTGTTCGTGTGGCAGAATCTGAGTTGGGAAGGCTTTATGCTGAACCTGATGGCAATTCCTTTTATTGTGCTGGGCGGATTCATCGGCATCCGTTTGGTGAAGATTATCCCAGAAAAAGAATTCAGGATCATCATCCTCACCTTGGTCCTGGCATCCTCCCTCATGTTGATATTTGGTTAACGAGGAGAACACACGACATAAAAAAATCCCGAATTCAAAAAATTCGGGATTTTATATTTCTGGATTTCTCTTATTAGAATGCGGTTGTATCTGCTGGTGTTTCAGCAGTTTCCGGTGCCTTATCGATCAACTCCATGAATTGATCCAATTTCGGCGTAATGATGATCTGTGTTCTCCGGTTCCGCGCTTTACCTTCGGCAGTACTGTTGTCTGCAATCGGGTTGTATTCACCGCGACCACCTGCTGTCAGGCGCTTCGGATCAACCCCATATTGATTCTGTAAAGCCTGCACCACGGATGAAGCACGCAAGGTACTCAAATCCCAGTTGTTCCGGATATTTGATTTCGAAATCGGATCCGTATCGGTATTACCTTCGATCAACACTTCGTAATCTTTGTAATCCTGGATAATCTTCGCAATCTTGGACAGTGTTTCGCCTGCACGATCCGAGATCTCGTAACTTCCGGATTTGTACAACATATTATCTGATAGGGAGATATAAACCACCCCTTTCAATACTTGCACATCCACATCTTTCATTTCTTCGCGGCTAAGTGAGCGCGTTAGGTTGTTCGTCAGCACCATGTTAAGCGAGTCGCTCTTCTGCTTGGTGTTCACTAAATGTTGGATATATTTATTGGAAGCATTGATCTCATCCACCAATTTGGAGATATTAACATTTCCTTGGGTATTCTGGTTGATACTGTTATCCAATGTACCCTGTAACCTGGCCAATGCCTCCCGAAGGCCTGCATTGTTCTTACGTTCCTGTTCCAACTGATCTTCCAGACTTTTTACGCGAGCACGGCTCTCGGTTAGATCCAACTCACTCTGTCTGTATTTTTCACTTAAGTCTGTGTATTGCGTCTGCAATGCCTGATGGGTTTTCTTGCTCACCCCACAGGAGGTAATCAATAATCCCGACATCAACAGTAATGGTACGCTTATTCGTTTAATCATAACACTTGATTTTAATTGTACGCTTTATAGTTGTAACTCTCCTATGCAAAAGCAATGCCTTTTTTTGAAAAAAGACCATAATAACTGCCTCAGCGTATGTAATCATAGATTTTATGAGGAAAGTTCGCATTTATCACTTATTAATTCTCAATAAATATAACCTATCGCATGCAAAAATCCCAAGGAAGAAGGTGTATTAAACATTTAAGTTCCAATTCAATTGGGGAATGACAGAACAGCAGAAAATTTCTCGCTGGCGCAAGAGTTTTGTGGAGGGTTTGTGCGGTGGATCTCTTGTGCCTTAGACATTTCTCGCTGGCGCAACCCTAAAAATAAAGCCAATGTAATGCAAATCTCTCAGCAACGCCGACCAATTGTAAAGGGATTTGTGATTGACCTTGTTTGACATGCGTCCGAGGTGAGAGCGTGGTCAGAGCGTGGTGAGAGCGTGTCATTAGACACGGTCCCACCACGGTTGCAATACGGACGCACTACGCTCGCATGTCGGACAAGGTCCATAAACCCTGATGACCGCTCCATGCCCGTTTTTATGAAGGATACCCACCCTATATAGGAAGGGGCATCTTTACAAATTTCATAATGCCAGTGCGTGGTGGGATTTTAGTTTTTATAAAGTTGACTGGGAAAAATTGAAAATCTGTTCAAATGGTTGTTTCTAAATTGCCAAGAATGCAATCCTATGGGAATAAGAGGGAAATTGAAGGGATTTCAGTGCTGATTGTCAACAATATACCCAAAAGAATGGATATATGAAAATGGAATTCAAGCGCAACACCGAAGCTGAGCTGATAACAACAAAAAAGGCTTGAAATCGGGGAGATTTCAAGCCTTAACTAACCAATTATTAACCTAAATTATGAATACTAGCATACTTTCAAATGCTGTGCCAAAAAATTAGCCATCAAAAAAATAAATATTAAATTTTGTAAAAGAGGGCAAATAACAGGCTATTATGGTACTTTTGTGACATGCAAAAATTAAGCACTTATCTGGACAACCTGAAAATTGAGGCCTTAAACCCGATGCAGGAACAAGTTATGGATCAATTCGTAAACGGTCGTGACTTTGTTTTACTATCCCCTACGGGCTCCGGCAAGACCTTGGCATTTAGCCTATTGGTCCACAAGCTCTTGCTGGAAAGCAACAAAACAGGTGTACAGAGTTTAATTGTTGTACCTACGCGTGAACTGGCGCTCCAGATTGAAACCGTGATAAAACAGATGGATCCCCATGTGAATGTGGCCTGTATCTATGGCGGGAACAATAACCAATTGGAAAAGGATAAGTTGAAGCAGCAACCGCCCATCGTTATCGGAACGCCGGGACGGATCATCTACCACATCGAGCGTGTACCAGACCTATTGGTCAATTGCGAAACACTCGTATTGGATGAATTCGACAAATCGCTGGAACTGGGTTTCCAGGATCAGTTGAGTTTCATCATTGCTGCCTGTCGTTTTGTGAAGCATAAAATCCTGACCTCTGCAACCGATATGGAGGAGCTCCCTGAATTTCTCGCGTTGAATAACCCCGTTAAGCTGGATTATTTCGATGGAGACAAATTACGTCCGGACCTCTCCTACTATAAAGTCATCAGCTCGACCAAACTCAAACTCGAATCCCTCTTCAAACTGATCTGCAAGATCGGAAATGAACGTGTCCTGGTATTCTGCAACCACCGCGAAGCCGTGGAGCATATTTCCGATATTTTGGAAGGCAAGGGTATCGACAGCATCCCCTACCATGGCGGACTGGAGCAATTTGTGCGCGAACTGACGATTACCAAGATCAAGAATGGCAGTCAGAATATCCTTGTCACGACAGATCTTGCTGCCCGTGGATTGGATATCCCGGAAATGAACCACGTTATCCATTATCAATTTCCGTACAAGGATGAAGATTTCATCCACAGAAATGGTCGTGCAGGAAGAAATGGCCAAAAGGGCTATATCTATGGGATTTTGACCGAGGAAGACCGTGCAGCCAAATTCCTGGACCATGCTGAGACAATTACACTTGATGAATTCTACCCACTTCCCGAACCACCTGCCTACAGAACCCTGCGCATCAGTGCCGGAAAGAAACAAAAAGTAAACAAGATCGACATCGTCGGGTATATCCTGAATCTACCGGATATCGATAAGGATGACTTGGGCGTGATCGTAGTGAAAGCACATGACTCCTACATTGCCGTGAAGCAAGAGGTTGCTGCTAAAGTAGCCAAAACAGGCTCTAACGGAAAGATCAAGGGCAATAAAGTGCGGATTAATCTGATTTAATCCGATTCGATCTACTAATTCTATTTAATAAAGTCCAGGATAGCCTCGGGTACGAGGTGACTGATATCACCTTTATTCTTCCAGATGTCGCGAACGATGGTGGACGATATATGGGCCTTACCGCTACGGCTTACCAAGAAGTAGGTCTCAATATCAGGTGCCAAAATCAGGTTATTCTGGGCAATAATATTCTCATAATCCAAATCGGCACCGTTGCGGATTCCGCGCAGGATAAAGTTCGCACCCACCGATCGGCAAAAATCCACGGTCAATCCGGTATAGAAACTTACTTCCACCTGCGGCACCTCCTGATACAGTGCTGTGATGGCTTCTTTGCGGCTGTCCGTATCCATCAATCCCACCTTAGAACTGTTCACGCCAATGGCGATGTAGATCTTATCGAATAACGGCAATGCCCTTTCGATGAGATCGTGATGGGCTATGGTATAAGGGTCAAAGGAACCTGGAAATACTGCTATTTTCATGATGGTAAGGTATAAAAACTAAACGAAGAATTACCGTATTGGCGTGTTTCCTGAAAATGGGGATGGTCCACCATCTTTCGGTTGCTCGGATGCTCCACAATCAATAAGCCCCCCGGTTTCAATAAATCGCCCTCCAGAATAATTTTCGGCAACATGGGCAATTGTCCCAAGTCGTAAGGTGGATCTGCAAAGATCAGGTCATAGGATTCTTTTGCCGATTTGATGTATTTGAACACATCCGCCTTGCGCGCTTTTATCTGCTCCAGATTCAGCTTCTTGGCGGTATCCGTAATATAGATGACACATTTGCCGTGCTGATCGACTGCATCGACCTTAACAGCATGGCGGGAAGCCAATTCAAAGGAAATATTGCCCGTTCCAGCAAACAGGTCCAGGCAAGTCAGCTCGTCAAAATCCAATCTGTTGTTCAAGATATTGAACAGCGCCTCCTTAGCGATATCCGTTGTGGGACGAACAGGAAGGTTCTGTGGTGGATTTAACCGCAATCCAGCTGCTTTTCCACCTATGATGCGCATGTCGGCAGATCTAAAAGGTACAATGAACTGACCTCTTCCTCCAAAGCCTCATTGGCTTTTGCAGGATGGGACGCTTTGATGTAAACAAGCTCATGGGCATAGTTATCCAACTTACGCAGGACGCTATCTTCCAGATCAACTCCAGACACCAATGCTTTCGTAACCTTATCCTTAAGCTGGAAATTATCGAAAACATTGAGGATAAAATAACTGAGGTCATCATCCGAAAGGATCTCGAAGGTATTGTAGAATTTAAACTGTCCATTCACGAAAAGGAAAATATCGGTTGTACTGTTGTTGAAAACAACACCAACCACCTCCCCTTTCAGAGGAATGTATGGGCGTGCCTGCAGTAGGTTCAGTTTGAATTCCGGAATAAAGACAGCACTTGGAAACAGTGTTTTCCAACGGTGGCTCAACAGCACATCGTATTGGTACAGGGCTTGGATCTGTAGGAAATCGAGGTGCTCGGTTTCGATGGCTGCCGATGGATTTTCCATAAAGTCCCGGTATGCATCCAGATCCTCTTCCTGATATAGATCCTGCGGTATAAAGGTCAGGTTCTGGCTTGGTACACTGACGAAGACCTGTTGGAAAGGTAGGCTCAGCAACTTCAACGCTTCCTCGCTGGGCTCCATGCTTTCGAACTTCATGTAGACCAGGATTTGACCTTCCGCATCCAGGACATAAAGCATATCATATTCATAATTTGCCTTGACGATCAGTGTGTATTGCGAAATATAATGTAGATGAAATTGTTTTGCCGTATAGTTCATTCCGTTGCAAATGCTTGAACCACAAAATTAGTTTTAAAAATTGGATTGACCAACCTTTTGGATAACTTTGAACTGTGCAGATAAAAAACACCCTAATCCAACAATTTTCGCATGCGCCCACCGAACAGCAGATCGAGGTTTTCTCGCAACTGGCGAGTTTCCTGATGACTTTTCGGTCGGACAGCTGTTTTATTTTGAAGGGGTATGCGGGTACGGGAAAAACCTCCATTATCGGCGCATTGGTCAAAACGTTGCCCAAATTGATGAAGCGTTCCGTGCTACTTGCCCCAACGGGTCGGGCCGCCAAGGTAATGAGCGCCTATTCCGGGCGCAATGCACTGACCATCCATAAGAAAATCTACAGGAAAAAGAATGCGGCAAGCTTGGACATGGACTTCAGCTTGGGCGATAACAGCCATGAAAACACGTTATTCATCGTTGATGAGGCCTCCATGCTCAGCAATGAGGGTGTCACCATGTTTTCCCAAGGCCTTTTGCACGATCTCATTCGCTATGTACAATCGGGCGAGAACTGCAGTTTGATGCTCGTAGGTGATATTGCCCAACTCCCGCCTGTCGGATTGGAAGATAGCCCGGCTTTGAACCCCGAATATATGAATGGGGAATTCGGACTGGATATCTTCACCTACGAATTGACCGATGTCGTCCGCCAGGATAAACATTCGGGCATCCTGTACAATGCGACCAAAATCAGGAACGAGATCCGGTTGGACGAAGAATTTGCAGAATACAGCTACCCCAAATTCGTCACTAAGGGATTCCACGACATCTTCCGTATGAATGGGGACCGCCTGATCGAAGGGCTGCATTATGCGTACGATAAATTTGGGATCAATAACAGCATGGTCATCTGCCGGTCGAACAAATCCGCCAATCTGTACAACAAGCATATCCGAAACCAGATTCTGTTCCGCGAGGAAGAAATCACCGGAGGTGACCTGATCATGGTGGTCCGCAACAATTACTATTGGCTCCAGGAAAATGACGAAAAGAGTACGGGATTCATCGCCAACGGTGATATGGCCGTGGTAAAGAAGGTCAGCAACATCCATGACATGCACGGATTTCGATTTGCGGACCTGTACCTGGAATTTATGGACAACAACGAAGGCGATGCCATACGCTGTCGGGTATTGCTGGATAGCCTTTATGTGGATTCGGCCAACCTGCCCTATGAGCAACAGAAGGAACTCTACAACAGTATTGCCGAAGACTATGCCGACATCGGCACGAAAAAGGACCGCATGGACGCCATCAAGAAAGACCCCTACTACAACGCACTGCAGATTAAATTTGCCTATGCCATTACCTGCCATAAAGCCCAGGGTGGTCAATGGCCCTTGGTCTTTGTTGATCAGGGGTATATGGTGGATGAAATGCTCAATACGGAATTTATGCGCTGGCTGTACACCGCCATAACGCGGGCAACACAAGAGCTCTTCCTGGTCAACTTTAACGAAAAGTTCTACCCACACTAATCTTATCAAAAATAATACACTATTGCTTCTTTATTGGCTGTAGAAAAGAATATTTTCGCAATTCAAAATTGACTTAATAGAATCACATGAAGTATTATTTCCTAGGTTTATGCCTCCTGATCGGCAGTTATGCCACTGCACAGGAACCATCTACACTAGCCAAACCAAACTATCAACTGGCCGCGAAATATTCACCGGCAAAATTGAGCAAGATGATCTTCTCCACCGAGGTCAATCCCAACTGGATAAATTTTGGTGACAAGTTCTGGTATGAGTACAATTCTCCTAAGGGTAAGAAATGGTACCTGGTGGATCCGAAGACCAGAAAGAAATCTGAATTATTCGATCACGCCGAGATGGCTTCCCGAATTACTTCCATCGTGAAGAATCCATTCGACGCACAGCACCTCGATATACGGAACCTTCGTTTTATGGAAAATGAGAACTTGATACGCTTTGAGGTACAGAGCACAAAGGACACCGTGAAAACCAAGGAAGAGATCAAGAAATTGACCAATAAGAACGATACCCTAAAAAAGAAACTCTTCTATTTTGAATATAACCTGAGCAACAAAAATCTGCGGGAGTTATCTGAGGACAGTAAGGACAAAAGCCGCTTATTCTGGGCAAACTTCAATCCGGATACCACCAAAGTATTCTATGCGAAGGACTATAACCTGTACTGGATGGATTACGCCAACTTCCAAAAAGCACAGAAAGATGAAAAGGACTCCACCATTGTAGAGCATCAGATCACAACGGATGGCGTTCAGTACTATGCTTGGGGCGGTGATGAGTATTCCTCCACAACCGGAGATAAGAAATCGTTGGACGAGGAAAAGAAAAAGCGTAAACCGGTTTGGATCAACTGGTCCCCTAACGGGCGCTATTTCACCTTGACGCGGAAAGATAACCGGGAGTTGAGTGCGCTATGGGTCATCAACAATGTGGCCGCGCAGCGACCGACCTTGGAAACCTATAAATATCTTATGCCCGGCGAATTGGACTCCACGGAAACAGAGCTGCACATTTTTGATGCTTCCACCTTAAAATCCCGTCAGGTACCGGTTGCTGCATTCAAGAACCAGACCATCAGTTCCTGGAATGCTGATCGGAACAAAAACAGCTATAAAGGAAAACACTACATCAACTACTGGTTAGGTAATGACGAGGAATTCTATATTGCACGATCCAGCCGCGACCTGAAGCGCATCGATATCCTAGCGGTCAATGTAGCCACTGGCCAACCGCGTACTGTTATCGAAGAACGGTCAAACGTGTACCTGGACGTGAAAAAACCTTACCTGATCAATAATGGAAATCAATTGATCCATTGGTCACAACGCGACGGCTGGGGACATTTCTATTTATACAATAAAAATGGTGCCCTGGTGAACCAGATTACCAATGGAGCGTATCACTGTGATGAGTTGAGCAGTTACAATGAAGCTACGGGAACCCTATACTTCAAGGCAAACGGCCTTGAAAAAAATATAGATCCGTATTATTCCTTCTTTTATTCCGTGAACAAGAACGGCGGAAATGTGAAATTATTGACTCCTGGAAATTTCGATCACCAGGTCACTTCAAGCGAGTCTGGCAATTACTTCATCGATAATTTCTCCCGTGTCAACACTGCTCCCGTGAGCAACCTGTACAATGGAAATGGTCAATTGGTCATGAAATTGGAGGAAACGGATCTGAGCAACCTATTGGCTTCGGGCTACAAATTCCCAGAACCATTTACTGTAAAAGCTGGCGATGGCATCACTGACCTGTACGGTGTGATGTACAAACCGTTCGATTTTGATTCGACAAAGACTTACCCGATCATCGAATATGTGTACCCCGGACCGCAAACCGAAGCGGTAAACAAGAGCTTTGGTCGTTCCATGGACCGTATCGATCGCTTGGCCCAAATGGGCTTTATCGTGGTATCCGTAGGAAACCGAGGTGGACACCCTTCTCGCTCCAAATGGTACCATACCTATGGCTACGGAAACCTACGGGATTACGGATTGGAGGACAAAAAAGTAGTTGCAGAACAGCTTGCTAACCGCTATTCTTTCATAGACATCAACCGTGTAGGTATCACGGGGCACTCTGGTGGTGGTTTTATGTCGACCGCTGCCATGCTGGTATACCCGGATTTCTTCAAAGTAGCCGTTTCGGGTGCCGGAAATCACGAGAACAATATCTATAACCGTTGGTGGAGCGAGCGCCACCATGGCGTGAAGGAAGTCGTGAACGCAAAAGGCGATACCACTTTCTCCTACCAGATCCAGAAAAACACCGAATTGGCGAAAAACCTCAAGGGACATTTGTTACTTGTCACCGGTGATATCGATAATAATGTGCACCCCGCGAACACGATTCGCATGGTGGATGCTTTAATCCGTGCAAATAAACGTTTCGATTTCTTATTATTGCCTGGTCAACGTCATGCATTTGGCGATATGACCGAATATTTCTTCTGGCGCATGGCGGATTATTTCAGCCAGCACCTGTTGGGAGCCTCTGCCATGAACGAAGTTGACATCATGGAAATGAACCGGGAAAAACCCATGGGTAAATAATATGACCAATAAAAACGCAAAAACCATTCAAGAAGCCCTAATGTATATTGGGGCTTCTGATTTAAATACCGATTTGTTGCAGATCGTTTCTCTGGAAGATCTACTGGCGATGAATATGGACCGGAAGAACCCGCGACTCGCCTTTCGAACTGCATGGGCGGTGGAGCATATCCTTTTGAAGCATACCGATCTCCTAGCGCAAGTTTATCCAACAATGCTATCCCAGTACAACCAATTGGAAAACTGGAGCTGCCTACGCAGCTATACCAAGCTAATCATGTGGATGTTAGGTAGGGAAAATAAAAGCATTTCTTTAACGGAAAGCGAACAGGAGTCAATTTTGGATAAAACGTTTTCCATCGTAGAAGATCCCGAATGTCCGGTAGCTGTACTGGTCAATGGGTTGGATATCCTCTTCCTGCTTTCGTTGGAGATGAAATGGCTACGGACGGAACTCCGGATGCTCGTGGAATTCCATCTGGAAAAAGAAGCTACCCCAGCTTTGAAGAGCCGAGGTAGTATGTTGTTGAAAAAATTAACGAAGTTAAATTGATCCGATCGGGATCTAGAACAGGGTATTCCCTTTATTGAAATAGTTTTTCCCGAGGTGCTTAAAGGCAAGCTCAGTACATTCGCGACCCCGCGAGGTACGCATAAGATATCCTTCCTGAATCAGGAAAGGCTCGTATACCTCTTCGATGGTGCCTTCATCCTCACCCACTGCCGTGGCAATGGTTTTCAAGCCTACTGGGCCGCCCTTGAATTTGTCGATAATGGTACTCAAGATGCGGTTGTCCATTTCATCCAATCCATGTTCATCCACATTCAGTGCATTTAAGGCGAATTGAGCGATTGCTTTGTCAATGGAACCATTTCCCTTGATCTGGGCAAAATCGCGCGTCCTGCGCAGCAATGCGTTGGCAATACGCGGTGTACCACGGCTCCTTCTGGCAATCTCGTAGGCTCCTTCTTCCGAAATGGGCACATGGATAATAGCCGCCGAGCGCATGACGATATCGGTCAAGAGTTTGGAGTCGTAATATTGCAGGCGTGAATTGATTCCGAAACGCGCACGCAACGGTGCGGTCAGCAAGCCCGAACGGGTCGTGGCGCCAACCAAGGTAAACGGATTCAAGCTGATCTGCACAGAGCGCGCATTAGGCCCCGTCTCCAGCATGATATCGATCTTGAAGTCTTCCATTGCGGAATACAGGTATTCTTCTACCAGCGGGCTTAAACGGTGTATCTCGTCGATGAAAAGGATATCCCCTTCATCCAGACCCGTCAATAGACCTGCCAGATCCCCGGGTTTATCCAGCACAGGTCCGGAAGTAATCTTGATTCCGACCCCCATCTCATTGGCAATGATGTGGGAAAGGGTTGTCTTTCCCAATCCCGGAGGGCCATGCAACAGCACGTGATCCAAGGCCTCACCGCGTAACTTCGCCGCCTTCACGAAAATAGACAGGTTTTCCAGAATCTTCGCCTGACCCGTGAAATCCTCAAAGGTCTGCGGCCGGAGTACGCGCTCTAAATCTTTTTCCGTAGGGCTTAAACGATCTGGATTCGGATCAAGGTGTTCATTCATAATGCAGTATTGTATGTGTTAAATATCGGCAATATAATTTATATACCTATCTGTTATATTTCTTAAATAAGCTGCCGAGCTTCATTTGGATAACGCCAAAAAATGCCTCCTTAAAAATCTTGGTGCTCATTTTTGAGGTTCCCAAGGTCCTATCTGTGAAGATAATCGGGATTTCGACAACATTGAAGCCATATTGGATAGCTGTAAATTTCATTTCGATCTGGAAGGCATAACCCACGAATTTGATCTTCTCCAACGGAATGGTTTCCAGCACTTCCCTACGGAAACAGACGAAACCGGCCGTAGCGTCCTGTATATCAATCCGGGTAATCAACCGAACGTAAGCAGACGCAAAATAAGACATCAACACGCGGTTCATTGGCCAGTTAACCACGTTGACACCTTTGATATACCGGGAGCCAATCGTCATGTCGGCACCTTTGTACTTGCAGGAATCCCGCAAGCGGATCAAGTCATCCGGGTTGTGGCTGAAGTCGGCATCCATTTCAAAGATAAAGGCATAATTCCGCGCTAATGCCCATTTAAAACCATGGATATACGCCGTTCCCAATCCCAACTTGCCCTTGCGCTCCTCAATGTGCAGGCGGCCCACAAATTCAATGGATTGCAGTTGCTTTACGATCTCTGCCGTACCATCTGGGGATCCATCATCGACAATTAAAATATCAAAATCAACCTCCAATGAAAATACCTTGCGGATAATCCGTTCGATATTCTCTTTTTCATTGTATGTTGGAATAATAACTAAGCTATCTGACACTGTTTGATTTTTGAAAGGCTAAAGGTACACAATTAACGGATTAATTTGGACTTGTCCAATCGGATGAGCGCAAAAAAATACATTGCAGCTACTTTTTCAATGCATTTTGCCGAATTGTACGCAAAAAGAAAGCCGATCACGTGTGATCGGCTATCGAATTATATAGTTTCGTAAGCATCAATTAATTGATACCGTGCATCATTTTCTTCAATTTGCCATTGAACAACAATAACAAGATTGCCACGGCCACTGGAAGTGCCGCAATGATCAGGAAGAATACGGTCATGGAATATTTCTCGGTAATCATATCGATGTAGGATCCGGTCATACCAGCGATAAAGTTCGCGATGGCCGATGCTGTGAACCACAGACCGAACAATAGACCTGCAAATTTCTTCGGAGAGAGCTTACTTACATAAGACAGACCAACCGGTGACAGACACAACTCCCCTGTTGTATGGAAGAAGTAGGCCAAGATCAACCAGATCATGCTCACCGATGCTGTTTTTGCACCTTGTGGAATAGACATCGACCCATAAGCCAACGCCACGAAACCAACAGCGACCAAGATCAGTCCAAAAGCAAATTTAACCGGTCCGGAAGGGTTCCATACTTTCTCCCATAATTTGGAGAATGAGGAAGCCAACGTTACGATAAAGAAGGAGTTCAAAATCTGGAACCAAGAAACGGTAACCTCTGTAACATCCTGTGAGAACTCACGGTTTACCTTCCATAAGCCCAATCCCCAGATGATCGCGAAGGAAATTGCCGTAGCAATAACCGTCATTGGATATTTACTGTAGATCTGTGTGGAAAGTTGGAAGAGGACGTAGGTTACGATTAAGATTGGAAAGATAGTCAGCGCAGCATCAACCCATTTGAAGATTGTTCCAGCTTCGCCCGAAAGGACACGCTGCGTATAGTCTTTAGCAAAAATGGTCATGGAACCACCAGCCTGCTCGAAAGCAAAGAAAAAGAAAATAGAGGCAATCATCAGTACCGCTACAACAACGAGACGGTCTCTGACAACATTTTTCGGCGTTTGATCTTCTTCTACCAGGTTATGTACATGTTCGCTCGGTGCGTGTTTAGTACCCGGTTCTTCACCGATCACACCGAAAATTTTCTGTGCGAAATAGAATTGAACCATACCGAAGAACATAAATACCCCCGCTAGACCAAAACCATAATGCCAGCCGACTTTCTCACCGATGTATCCACACAGCAACATACCTAGGAATGCGCCGGAGTTGATACCCATGTAGAAAATGGTATATCCAGCATCCTTTTTCTTGGATGTATCCGGATACAACTGACCTACCATGGATGAAATGTTTGGTTTAAACATACCGTTACCCAAGATCATCAACACCAAACCGATGTAAAAGAATGTTGGCGAGGTCTGCTCAAAAGCCATGGAAGCATGACCTAAGGTCATTATTAGTGCGCCCCAAAGGATCGCTTTCCGGTAACCTGTCAATTTATCGGCAATCATACCACCGATCAACGGTGTAAGATAAACCAAACCGGTGTACCAAGCGTATAACTGCATGGCATCGGAATTATTCCATCCCCAACCGCCTTTAGCGATCTCGGTGATTAGGAATACGGTCAGAAGGGCTCTCATCCCGTAATAACTGAAACGCTCCCACATCTCAGTAAAGAACAGGACAAACAAACTCGCTGGATGCCCCATTACCATCTTCGTCTCAACACCTTGTTTCTCCAGGTGCTGGACCAAGTCTTGGTCGTTTTCTTGATTCATCGGTTATTATTTATTTTTTGTTATTATAAAGTTAATTTCAGAACAATATTTTTTTCGGATAGCAAATTAACAAATTTTTATTTACAATTTGACGCAATTTAAAGCCAGTTTTCATTAAAATAATCCCAACCTCCGGTTACAACAAATTGACTGCTTTGAATAAGTAAGGGTTTAATCCAGGTCCATCATTTTTATTTCCGTCTGCAAACATTGTCTAGCAATCTGCAATAAACCAATACGATACAGCCTTCAAACAAACCAATCCATAACCTACCCTGCCCTGTCCATCTAAATCACATCAAGGTATCCAAAAGCTGTTCAAACATCGAATCGAACCGCCATTTTAATTAAAAATTATGCATTCAAGGTTTTATAATTCGTTTCTGTAAAAACAATTTTACTTCTTACAGTTAGTCAATTTAGAGTAAATGTAATTAGTTCAGGGGGAATGAAACAAATGTTTCGGAAAATAAATTGGCAGGGCGATTGGGATTGAGGGTGCTGACGCATGGTAGAGGCACAAGAGATCCAACGCTCAGGCAGCTGCATTACTCTTGCGCCAGGGCTTTGGTTCCATCCAGGGCACAAGAGATCCAACGCACTTGCCCTGCCGCACAACTCTTGCGCCAGCATTGTGGGCTTGAAATAAGGGAGAGATTTTGGGAGGGAATGGGCGCGCGCCCATTCCCTCCCAAAATTTCTCCTAAACGCGTCATATCGCACGCTGGCGCAAGTCTTTTGATGTGGGCAGCGCGGTGGCGGACTTGTGCCAAAAAACATGCCGTAGGCACAAAAAAACAGCTGGCACAAGACATCCGCAAAAGACATCTGCACAACCCTTGCGCCAGGGCTTTGATTCCATCCAGGGCACAAGAGATCCAACGCATGTGGCCTGCCGCACAACTCTTGCGCCAGCTTGATGGGCCATCCGCAAAACACTTGCGCCAGCGGGTAGCTTGGGATTAAAAGGGGGAAGATTTTGAGGCACAAGAGATCCACCACACTTGGCCTGCCGCACAACTCTTGCGCCAGCGGGTGGCTTGGGATTAAAAAAGGGGGGAGATTTTGAGGCACAAGAGATCCACAACACAGGCCTACCGCACAACTCTTGCGCCAGCGTTGTGGGCTTGAAATAAGGGAGAGATTTTGGGAGGGAATGGGCGCGCTCTGCGCGCCCATTCCCTCCCAAAATCTCTCCTAAACGCGTCATTTCGCACGCTGGCGCAAGTCTTTTGATGTGGGCAGCGCGGTGGCGGACTTGTGCCAAAAAACATGCCGTAGGCACAAAAAAACAGCTGGCACAAGACATCCGCAAAAGACATCTGCACAACCCTTGCGCCAGGGCTTTGATTCCATCCAGGGCACAAGAGATCCAACGCACTTGGCCTGCCGCACAACTCTTGCGCCAGCGGGTGGCTTGGGATTAAAAAAGGGGGAAGATTTCAAGGCACAAGAGATCCAACGCACGAGGCCTGCCGCACAACTCTTGCGCAAGCTTGATGGGCCATCCGCAAAACATTTCCGCCAGCGGGTGCCTTGGAATTAAAAACGGGTAAAAAATAAGACGGTACCCTGAGGGATACCGTCCTTTTAATAAATTTATAATTTAAATAAATTATATAAATATCTATAATACAAATATTTATTATTTAAATTTTTCCAATAAAGCTTTCGTCAATTTAATACCTTCTACTTCACTGATTTTATCGCCTTCGAACTCAATCCCTACATATCCTTTATATCCAGCCTCTTTTACGATTGCCATCATCTTTGCATAGTCGATACCGGTATCATTCCCATTGGCGTCAAAAGCATGAGACTTCGCCGATACGCCTTTTGCGTAAGGCATTAACTCTTTCACACCTTGGTAGCGGTCATATTCATAGAAATTACCAAAATCAGGTAAGCTACCGCAGTTTTTCTTGCCTACGGATTTCAACACATCCGCTAACCAATCGCCATGGGAGGAGATGCCACCATGGTTTTCTACAACAACGGAGATCTTGCCTTTCTTACCGTAATCCGCTAACGTGGAAAGACTTTTTACCACTTGTTCCTTCACCTCTTCTTTGGTGCCTTTACCAGCAGCATTCACACGTACCGCATGACAGCCCAAAAAATGCGCCGCATCGATCCACTTGTAGTGATTCTCCACAGCCTCCACGCGCTTCGCTTCATCGCGGTCTCCGAGATTACCTTCCCCATCGATCATGATCAACACATTCTTAACACCATTATCCTTGGCACGGTTGTTCAAATCCTTTAGGTAAGTCATGTCTTTCGCCTTATCCTTAAAGAATTGGTTCACATATTCTACACCATATATACCGAATGTTTTTGCGGTAAATTCAGGGAAATCGATATTCTTGAGGTCCCCTTTGTACAGCGTACGGTGCAGGGACCATTCCGCCAATGAAATCTCGAACCAATCCTTTTTTGCGGCAAAGACATCCAATGAAGGTGCCAATGTTGCGCCGGCAGTGATCAGCCCAAGATTTCTTAAAAATTCTCTTCTTGAGTTCATATTGTTGATTGTTTGGGTTATTATTAAATGTTGGCCCACCCGGACGTCAGTACGTCGACCAAATGCATGGTCTTGATGGGAAGTTGGTGTTTCTCGATGTATGCCTGCAACTGTAATAAGCATGAGGAATCTGTCGAGATGATGTAATCGGCTTTCACTTCCATGGCGCTCAAAACCTTCTGTTCAGCCATGGCTGCGGAAATACCTTCAAATTTTACGGCAAAGCTTCCTCCGAAACCGCAACAGGTTTCCTGTCCGCGCATTTCCACGAGATCCAATCCCCCAACATGGCTCAGTAAACGGCGTGGCTCCTCCTTGATCTTGCACTCCCGAAGGGCCGAACAGGAATCGTGGTAAACGGCAGTACCGACAAGCTCGGCACCGAAGTATTCCTTCTGCAACACATTGACCAAGAAATCGCTTATTTCGAAAATATTGCGCTGAATGGAACGGCAGGTATTGTGCTCGATCGAATTGGTAAACAGATCATCATATCCGCCACGCACCATGCCTACACACGATGCCGAAGGACTCACGATCGGATGCTCCACATTGAAATCACCGAGAAACTTCTGCCCGATGATTTTCGCTTCATCCCAGAAGCCAGCATTGTAGGAAGGTTGACCGCAACAGGTCTGTTCCGTATTATAAACAACCTCACAACCAGCCTTTTCCAATAATTTAACGGTATTAAAGGCGGTTTCCGGATACAGTTGATCAATAAAACAAGGTATAAATAGCTCTACTTTATTCATTTATTATTTTGAATAATCTGTAATTTATTAAATTTTAACACTCTAAACAACAAGAAAAACCCAATTAGAAAAAATACAGATAAAAATAATGCTGAATATCGTATGTTATGTGTGATTTGCTCGATAAAGGCAAAGGTAAATAGGCCGACTACGATCGCTATTTTCTCGGTGACATCATAGAAACTGAAGAAGGATGTGGTATCCTCAATATGTTCCGGAATCAGGCGGGAATAGGTTGAACGAGAAAGGGACTGGATCCCTCCCATCAGCAATCCCACCGCAAAAGCCATCCCATAGAATTGGTACTCATTATTCAAAAAGTAGGAAAAACAACAGATCATTACCCAGAAAAATACCACCACGATCAATACCTTGATGTTTCCGAATCGTTTGGCCAGTACGGACATGATATATGCCCCACCGATGGCGACGATCTGAATAAGGAGAATGGAGGCGATCAATTTGGATGATCCCAGTTGCAATTCTTTCTCACCGAAAGCTGCTGCTACAATCAGGAGCGTCTGTACTCCCATGGCATAGAAAAAATAAGCCGGAAGGAACCGCCGAATGGCGTCAATTTTTTTGATCTCGGCAAGCACGGTATTAAACTCATTCTTCACCTTTTGGAAGAAAGGCATTTTCTCTGAGCCGATTGTGGGTCTATTTTTGGGCAGGTAGCGGAATGGAATCTGCGCAAACAGGATCCACCATAGCCCCACCAACAAGAAGGAAATCCTGGCCGGTAAGGAAGGATCGACAATACCAAACCATTCGGGTTTGAATACAAAGACAAAACAGATCAGCTGCAGCGTAACACAGCCCACATACCCGTAGGCAAACCCCTGCGCACTGACCCTATCCTGTTGATCCGGCGTGGCAATGATCGGCAAGTAACTGTTATTGAAGGCCACACCACCGATATAACCAATGGCCGCCAGGGCAAAACAGACAATCCCCCATTCCAGTGTTTCCAGCTTGAAGAAAAACATCCCCATACAGGCAAATGCACCTACATAGGTAAATAGCTTCATGAAAAACTTCCGCTTCCCTGCAGCATCGGAATAGGCAGAGATGAAAGGCAATCCCAAAGCCATCAACAGGTAGGCAATGGAAAGCGAGAAATTTGAGAGTGCCGTATTCACCAATTCGATTCCGAAAAAGGAAACGGTATCTCCGGTATCCTTATTTGCAGTGATGGCAGTATAATAGACAGGGAAAATGGTCGAGTTGATGACCAAATTATAAGCAGAATTGGCCCAATCAAACATGGACCAAGACCTAATCAATCGCTTATCGTTCTTCTTGAAGACCTTCATAAGATTATTCTATGCGAATATAACAATTGATTTGAATATGCTAATAATTTTCATAGATGTGCGTAATGATGCGGACCATCTCGCGACGCACCGGTCCGGAACTTCCCATGTAATTATTGTTCAGGAACGAATAGGCATAGCGATTTCCCTTTTTGGTCTGTATGTAGCCGCTCTGGCAGTGCACGGAATTGATGGTACCGGTTTTTGCCCAGACAAATGCCTTTCCTCCAGGTGTTGGATACACCCCCTTCAGGGTACCCTCCAATCCGCCAGCAGGGAATAATTTTAATTTCGCAGCTTCATCGCGCACTTCGTTATTGATCCATAGCAGCAATTGCACCATGCTGCGCGGAGTAATCTTGTTATAACTGGAAAGGCCACTACCGTCCCGCAATTCAATGGTATCAGGTAATTTGCTGTAATATTCCTTCATCATATACGCACGCAGATCCTCGGTCTTAAACGCACGGTATTTTAGGAAAGAGGCAATCATATTCAGTTGCTCCGCCAAGAAATTATCGCTCGGTAGCATCATCTCCCGTAAAACATCCTTGGTAGGTAATGAATAGACGATCTTGTGATTTGCTAGAAGCGGGAGATTGATCAATTGAACCTCCTGATGCAGGGTATCCTCAAGCAATTTCACCAAGAGCGTATCGCTCGGACGGAAAGGTTTTTCATTGACATAACCCTTTGGCAATGGGAGCTCATTGATTTCCAACCTATTATTTTCCAAAGCTCTATGGATCCGATACCGAGTGGTGGTATCCGATAGCTGGACTACCTCTTTATCAAAATGGGATGGCATAAGGGAAAGTTTTCCATTTACTTCCCTGAATTGTATGACATTACCATAGATAGGAAAAACAGATACTTCAGGTTGGTAGTAGAATTCGTAATCTTCAATGGACCATCCGTTGCGGTAACTTGGCTCCTGGGTATTTGCTGTCGCATAGAACAGTTTCTTGTTGCTGTTTTTCAGGAAGTTATACACCTTGCCATTATCCAACCTGGTATGTAGGAAAGTTGGATCTCCCGTACCCCAAAATATCAGAGAGTCTCCCCGCTCTTCATAGGCCAAACCCGGAATGGAATCCCCAATTAATTTAAGGGATGTATAGAGGGTAAAGACCTTGGTATTGGAGGCCGGCGTAAAATGCTTTTCCGGATTGTAGTTGAACACAAAACTCTGGTTGTTGATATCATAGAGTGAGAATCCATAATAATGCTTATTGAGGATATTGGACTTCTGGAGTTGTTGATTTAGGTCTTGGTCGATTTGCGCATGGACCGTGAGAAAGGCAAATAAACCAAGTGCGGTTAGGATGTTTTTCATAATGTAAACATAATAATAGTTTAACGAATTCATAACGGTTAAAGCGGGAAGTTTTGTAACAAAAAAGGGGGCATTCCTTCGAATGCCCCCTGCTCTATCACAAAGAGATCAGTTTATTTCTTTTGTGTCAGCGCACCGTTAGAACGATCGATTTCCGCCTGCGGAATTGGATAATATTCGTCGGCAGGATCGAATTTCAAGTTCAGGTATGACGAAAGATGCTGACCTTCAAAAGCCGAATACGCTTCGATGGTCTGTTTAGCAATCCCCCAACGTACCAAGTCATAGAATCGATGCCCTTCCATGGCCAACTCCAAGCGTCTTTCGAAACGTACCGCCTTCCGAGCATAATCCGGGCTTGGGAAAGATGTATATGGTTTCACGTCGTAATCAGCTGCATTAACACCGGTAGCTGTTTTCTTTGGCTCCAGATTAGCTGCACGCTTACGGATATCATTGACATACTTCATTGCTCCAGCAAGGTTTCCAAGCTCCACTTCACATTCGGCAGCCATTAACCATACATCGGCCAAGCGGATAATGTTCACATCCAGACCGGTCAGGTAATTTTCACCAGGAGCAGCTTGGGTTGGAAATTGGGATCGTGGGATCATCGTCTTGATACCTACAAATGGTCCAGCATAATTTGCGTCGCGGATCCATCCATTACCCGGCATAATGCCGTAATCTAAATATTCCACGCCACGTCTACCTACAGTATAATCCAAACGTGGGTCAAAACGAAGTTTGACATTCAAGGTATACGTCGCATTAGCCGCAACCCCTTTATCTGAAAGATAAGGATTCGTACGATAGGAATCGTCCAATAATGGCAATCCCTTTGCATCCACCTTGTATGCATTCACCAAGTCAATCGTTGGTTGATAAAAACCACAACAGCCTACCGGTGAACTGCCGTACAGACCACCCAACATATCGCCCACATTGGCATTATCTGCAGAACCGTTTGAGTTGATGGCATGCTTGGATACCATCACCACTTCAGGTCCATTTTCTGTAGTGACATCAAAATTGTTCCAGAATGGCATTCCAACGATATCTTTGCCAGCCATCACCTCTTTGAAGAGCCCCAAAGCATCGCCATATTTCTTCTGATACAGGTACAATTTACCTAAATATGCTTTAGCAGCATTCTTATCCATACGGCCAAACTCATTGTTGATTTTGGTTGCTGGCAGGTTCGCTACTGCAAATTTCAGATCTTCTTCGATCAATGGCAGCACATCCTTGTCGTTCTTAACGGTTTGCGCATCTTCTGTTGAAATATCCTCTGTAATGATCGGTACATTTCTAAATACTCGCCACAGCATGAAATAATAATGCGCGCGTAACATTTTACATTCCGCTTGGATCTGCAAGGCTCTTTCCGCAGTAATTTCCTTGGTACTCGCTTGATCGTTTGCCAATAGGCGAAGCGTATTGTTACAACGCATCACCCCTTCAAAATACACCTGCCACATTTGGCTCAGGTTATCATTCGTACTGATGACATTGTAAGCTTCGATCATGTTCATTGGTGACTGGTCATCCAGGAAAGATCCCTTATGGGCATTATCCGATGCCACCTCACCAAAAAGCCATTGACTCGGTGCGGACGAGTAATTACCCCATGTACCACTGACATTCCCGTTCAGGATACTGTAAGCTCCTACAAGTGCACCTTCAACACCATCTTTATTTCCCACCTGAGGCTCAGAGAGCTGGCCCTGTGGTAATTTCTGTAAAAATTCCTTCCCACAGGAGCTTACCAAAAGCATCCCTGCACCTAAAAGAATCATTAATTTATTTCGTTTCATGATTGTACTTTTTAAAATCCTCACTGTTAAAATCCTAAACTTAAACCGAATGTATATTGACGTGCCTGTGGATATACCCCAAAATCAACGCCCAATGCTGGGTAGTCAGATGGTGTAGCCGATACTTCTGGATCAAGTCCTTCATACTTTGTAATCGTAAACACATTCGTAACCCCTAAATACACACGTAATCTATTGAACGATGTATTTTCACCAAAGATCTTCTGGGTCGGCAAATTATAGCCCAACTGCAGGTTCTTCAGTTTTAGGAAACTACCGTCCTGGATGTAGTAGGATGATGTCACGTATTCCATTGCTGATGGATTCTGTTCCGGCGATGGCAAGGATGGAATATCACTTCCTGTGTTTGTAGGACTCCACTCATTCAATAGGCGCGCACTTTTCTGTCCTTTAAATACACCGAAGTCGGTGAAGTAACGCGTTGCTTCGTACAGGTCATTACCCTGAGAACCATAGAAGAACATTAATAAATCAAAGTTCTTGTAATTGGCATTGATATTCAAGGAATACACAAAGTCAGGGTGTGGGTTTCCGATAATCGTACGGTCTCCCGGATCGATTTCGCCATTGTTATTGAGATCGGCATATTTCAATCCCCCTGGACGTGCATTTTCATACGATGGAGAATTGGCAACATCGTCCTCACTCTGATAGATACCGGCAACTTGGTACCCATAGAACGAACCAAAAGGTTGGCCTTTCTGAAGGATGGAAGTCTCCATACTTCTGAATACGCCATAATTTACATGGTCAATAGTTGGTGCCAAGGAAACTACTTTATTAACATATCTGGAAAAGCTTGCAGAAAGATCTAAAGTGAATGGTTTTTCCTGACGTTGGCCATAATGGTATCCTAATGAGAACTCAATTCCTTTGTTGGACATGTCACCGATATTTTGGTATGGCGATGCCGCGCGCCCTACTGCCGCTGCAGGAAGAGGCACCAAGAATAGCATGTCGGTTGTAGTCTTGTTGAACCAATCGATGGAACCATCAAGGTCACCATTCAATACCGTGAAATCCAAACCTACGTTCACTGATTTCACCTGTTCCCACTTGATATCCGGATTGGCGTAATCACTTTGCCAAATACCATTAATGGCTGTGGAGTTCATTGGATAGGATGACTGCGTCAATGAGGAAACATACCGGTTCAGGTATTGGAAAGCTGGAATACTTTGGTTACCGGTTACTCCGTAACCTGCACGTAACTTCAAATCCGTCAACCATTCAGCGCCCTGTGCGAATTCCTCCTGGGAAATACGCCAAGCACCTGAAATCCCTGGGAATACACCATATAGATTGTTTACCCCAAAGTTGGATGAACCATCACGACGACCGATCAAACTCAATAGATAACGATCTTTGTAGGAATAATCTACCTTACCCATCAACGAGAACATGGAACTAATAGATCCTGAACCGTTGTTGTTGAAGTTTGTACTACCAGCATTCAGATACAGGTAATCCAGACTGTTCATGATAAAGTATCCATTACGGCTACCATCGATACCACGGTTCCGGTTCTTAATGGCCTCCGTACCGAGCATGATGTTCAATACGTGATCTTCGCCTAATTTTGGTTTATAGTTTACCGTATTCGTCCATGTCCACTCCGTGGTGAAACCGTGGTATTCACTCATACCGTTGTTGAAACCACCTTCAGAGAATTCAGGGTTCGGATAGGTATAACTTACGCCATTGTAATTTTCATAGCGTAGACCAAAATTGCTTCGGAACGTCAATCCATCGATGATATCGTATTCCGCGAACGCATTTCCAAAGAAGAAATTGGAGCGGTTCATGTTATCCTTTGCTCTATAGGCCATCGCCACCGGGTTCTGACCATTACCATGTCCTTCACCCCACGAACCGGCGAAATTTCCTCCTTCATCGTATACGGGAATGATATTCTGGATACGGTAAGCAAAGCCCAATACGGAACCTTCCCCTTGGTAGCCACCAGCTGTGTTCGGATTAACCCCCATACCAAAACCTTCGGTATACGCATAGGATACATTCTCACCGAATCTTAATTTTTTATTGAAGGCATTGAACTGGGCGTTATTTCTGACATTGTAGCGTCTGAATCCAGAATGGATCAAACTACCTTTTTGGTCGAGGAAACCTCCAGAGAAAGCATATTGCGCTGTTTCAGACCCGCCACTTGCGCTCAATTGATAAGATTGGATCGGCGCATTTTGGGATAATTCATTGAACCAATTGGTACCTGCGTGATTTGCTTTCGTAATCTGATAGAAACCGGAGCGGTCTTTCGCAAAATAGTTATACTTTGACATGTCCAAATCCTCTGGTGTGATTTTATGATCACTATTACCTCCAGCGACCAAATACTCAGGCAAGGTTAAGTTGGTACCGTTCAGTCGGTTATCAAAATCCAACACCTGCTGTGGAGTCAGCATTTTTGGGAAAGTACTTTTATTTGGTACACCTACGCCCGCATAGGCGTCAAAAGCAATGGTGGTACGTCCTTCCTTACCCGATTTGGTGGTGATGATCACAACCCCGTTATTCGCCCGGGCACCATAGATAGAAGCAGCTGAAGCATCTTTCAAAACCTGCATGCTTTCGATATCGTTCTGATTCAACCAGCTTAATTTCCCTTCGAAAGGTACACCATCGATAACATACAAAGGTTCATTGTTTCGAACAGTGGAATAACCACGGATCCGGATTTGTGGTGTGGAACCTGGCGCACCGTCATTCACGATCTGAACACCTGTCGCCCGTCCCTGCAAAGCTTCCACAGCGGAACCTGCCGGTTGTGATTTCAATTCACTGACGTTGACAACGGCCACAGCACCGGTCAAATCTTTCTTACGTTGTGCTCCATACCCCGTAACAACCACTTCTTCCAAATTACTACTGTCCTCATCTAGTGAAATAACGGCATTCTGCGTAACGGAAGTAACGGTATAACGTGCAGTAACAAAACCTACATAAGTCACTTCGAGCACATCATTTGCTTGCGCATCGATTTCGAAATTACCCGATGCATCGGATGATGTACTGGAGGTTTTTCCAACGACTTTAATCGTTGCACCAATAATCGGTTGTTGGGTTGCTTTGTCTACGATACGACCTTTTACAGGTGTCTGTATCGCATACAAGGGATGCGTAGCGATCCTATTCCAAATAGTGGATTCCGCTGCGATCGCAGTTTGCAAACTGAGAACGCCCATGGAAATCAGCAGACTATTCTTAAGCACCCTTTTTGAGAAAGGATTGCCTTGGAATTTCATTGATTTTCCCATAATAATAAAATGTTAGTTAGTTTGTTAATGACTGAGTTTAAAGATTAATTAAGTATGCCCCAAAATCCCTTTCGGGCATAGGAAATCATCAGTTTTTCTTCAAAACAATTCCACCTCGCCCCAAAATGAAGCAAGTACAACATGAAATAACCGATGATGCAATTAGGTTAAGTAGGTTTCTTTTTCGTAATGGTGTAATGGTGGTTCATAAGCTGTTAGTTTATAGTTTTATTTAGTTTATAAGCGCATTTAGGTAACAAGAAATTATAAAACCACAACCATTGGAAAGAGTATTGAAAGTGTGCATTATACACTCTGTATTTTGACCTGAATTCTAGCTATAGCGATAATACATATCATCCCTTTAGCTTCAGGACAGGATCTTTTAAGGATTTCGGTTTACAATTAAATCTAATTTAGGAATTATTTTTAATAATCAAAGCCTTATTGTCACAAAATTGTGTACATAAAAAAAGGAGGCACTTAGCCTCCTTTTTATTGAGAAATAATAAAATTTTATTTACCTAAAACATACTTGATCCCCCCGAGGATCTGTTTTTGGAAATTTGCATCTTGAAAGGATTCCTTGGTATGACCAAGTCCTGTATAGAACATCTTGATGCCCTCGAATACCTGGTACCAAGCAATGGGATGGAAATCCCCCATCTTCCCATTCTTGTAGGAAGACTCATCTAAGGTCATTAAAATATTCAATCCCGGTTTGACATCACTGAAATCGTACCATTCATCTTTATGGAACCACTCTTTAGGCAGATGTTTGGTTGCCGGGTGCTTTCTGTTCAATACATTGATCTTCGCTTCCTGCACGGCAGGATGACTTGCGAAATAGCCGCCAACCAATTGACCATACCATGGCCATTCGTGTTCGGTATCTGTCGCGGCATGAATGCCCATAAATCCCTTGCCCGATTTCAGGAATTTCTGGAATGCATTCTTTTGGGCCTCATCGAGAATATTGCCCGTGGTACTGAAAAATAATACGGCATCAAAATTCTTTAGGGAATCGGCGAGGAAAATACCGGCATCTTCCGTATGAAAGACATCGATACCATTTTCCTTGTACAGTTTTTTGATAACCTGGACACCTTCTTCGATGTTATCGTGCCGAAAGGCAGCAGTCTTTGTAAACAGCAGAACCTTTTTAGGGTTCTTCGCGTAGGTAGCGAATGAAGCGCTGACACCAATTAGGATGAGGAGGGTTAGGGTGATTAGTTTTCTCATTGTTTAGTTTATTAGGGATTTATAATAGTCTAAGCTTTCGATGATCAGATCCTCTTCTACATAGTTATTATAGGCACAATCCCCAATGGTATTCAACAGCGCGAATCCCAACTTATTGCTTTCGTTCTTCTTGTCATTGCGCATCAATTCAATAAACTCCGGATAAACCGCAGTATTGTAATCATAAGCCGGGTATAGTGCCATCAAGAAATCTGAAATCTCTTTCAGTTCCTGATCTGGAAGGCCATTTACCTTATTGGAGATATACGCCTCACAGACCATACCGATCGCGATGGCTTCTCCATGCAGCAGCGGGTTATTGTCCGACACCAGGGAATAGCCTTCAATGGCATGGCCAATCGTATGTCCGAAGTTCAAGATCTTGCGCAAGCCCTTTTCCGTAGGGTCTTCCGTGATCACCTTATTTTTAATCTGAACGGATTCGTAGACCATATCTTCGGGAAGATTAGGTAGTACGACAGTTTTGCATCGCTCAAAAAGCGATTTATCCTGAATGAGCCCATGTTTGATCACTTCGGCAAAACCGGAGCGCATCTGGCGGTCGTCCAGCGTTTCAAGGAATTTATTCGAAATGAATACGGCTTGCGGCTGGCTGAATGTTCCGATAATGTTCTTGACATTATCCAGGTCAATACCAGTCTTTCCACCAACAGAAGCATCCACTTGCGATAACAACGTTGTCGGAATATGGATAAAATCTATCCCACGTTTATAGGTTGAAGCGGCAAAACCGCCCATATCCGTAACAACTCCTCCTCCGAGGTTCAACATCAGTGCTTTTCGATCTGCACCGAAGTCCAACATGGTCTTCCACACACCGATACAGAAATCGATATTCTTGTTCTCCTCTCCCGGGTCCACCTCAATAATATCATAATCCACGATATCCGGAATGGCCGCCTGGATTACAGGCAGGCAATGGTCATTCGTATTGCGATCTACCAAAATCAAGAGCTGCGAATAATCATGGTCTACCAGGAAAAGCTGCAACTCACTTAACGAGTCGTCAAAAACAACGTCGTACCCTAAACTTGTTATCTTCTTCATATTAAAAATTCCATCTAAAGATAGATTATTTTCCGAAAACATTGCGGTATCCGGACGATGGTTACCACAAAAAATAGGAATCCCTTAAATTATCTTGACTTTGTTACCATCAAATTCGACCATATCCCCCACTTTCACCTTCAGTCGCTTCCGGTAATCGACCTCGCCATTGTACTTGACCAAGCCCTCTTCTACAGCCCACTGCGCCATCGCGCCATGCTCCACCCAGTTCATCACCTTCAATAATTGGATCAATTGGATGAATTCTCCTTTCAATGTAAACGTTTGCATAAACAAAAGTAATTCTATTCCCATAATTTAAAAGTTAAGATTTGATTTTTCACAGAAAAAACCTTTAATTTTGCCAGCACAAAAATAAAGTAACATGGACATAGCTTCACCTTTAAAGCTGGATTTTAATAATACTGAAATCGCCTTCTCAGGCAAATCTGATAAAGATCTTAATAAAGCATACTGGTTATTCAAAATGGTAGCCAGCAACGCCTTGATCAAGATAGGTACACCTATCACTACATTTTCCCTAAACATTGGATTGCCGATCACAGGGATCATCAAGAACACGATCTACAAACAATTCTGTGGAGGTGAGAGCATCGCTGACTGTAGCCGCGCGATCCAAGACCTTGGAAAAGGACACGTTACGACTATTCTCGATTATTCCGTTGAAGGGGAAGAATCGGAAGCAAGTTTCGATGCGACCTGTGCGGAAATTTTAAGAACAGTGGATGCTGCCAAAGCAAACCCATTGATTTCTTTCTGTGTATTCAAACCGACCGGTCTTGGCCGTTTCGACCTATTGGCGAAAATCGATGCCAAAGAAACACTTACAGCAACCGAGCAGGAAGAATACAAACGTTTAATGGATCGTTGTGACCGAATCTGTAAAGCCTGTCACGATGCAGGAATCCCAGTTTTGGTAGATGCAGAGCACTCCTGGATCCAAGACACCATTGATGATATCGCTAGGGAAATGATGGAAAAATACAATCAGGAAAAACCGATCGTATACAACACCTATCAATTGTACAGACACGATAAATTGGCATCTTTGAAGGCTGACTTTGCCTATGCGAAAACACAGGACTTCCATTTGGGTGCAAAAATCGTACGTGGAGCGTATATGGAAATCGAACGCGAACGCGCGAAGGAAAAAGGGTACCCATCCCCGATTCAACCGGATAAGCCAGCGTCGGATACCGATTACAACCAAGCAATCCACTTCTGTCTGGATAACATTGACCGCATTGGGTTGATGGCCGGAACGCACAACGAACAAAGTTGCCGTATCCTTGCAGAAGAGCTTGAGCGCAGAAATATCCCACACAATACACCGAATGTGTTCTTCGCACAATTGTTGGGTATGTCGGACAATCTTTCCTTCAACCTTGCAGCGGCGGGTTACAATGTAGCGAAATACATGCCTTATGGGCCGGTTAAAGCAGTAATGCCTTACCTATTCCGTCGTGCACAGGAGAATACCTCCGTGGGTGGACAGACCGGACGTGAGCTAAGCTTGATCATGAAAGAACTGAAAAGACGTAAGTCTGCTAGAAAATAAAAGATTCATCTACTGAAAGTCTCCAAATCTTGGAGACTTTCTTATTTTTGCCGCATGACGGAAATTGCACAACAGAAATACCGCAAGCTAAAAGCCCTAGCGCAACAATATAAAGCCCTTTTATTTGATGTTGATGGAACCTTAGCCGATAATATGCATGCCCACAAAGCTGCTTATGTCGCTACGTCCAAGGAATACGGTATCGATCTGGATCCTATATTGATTGATGAGACGGCAGGTTGGCCTACCATTGCTGTTGCGGAAGAAATCTCCAAGCGATATGAGACGCCGCTGGATAAATATGTGTTCGCAAAACGGAAATCTAGGATCTTTCTGGAGCAGTTTGTCCAACAGACCTTACCCGTCGACTATGTTGTTCAGGTTCTTTTGGACAGTGTGGACACCCATCGTATTGCACTGGTCTCAGGGGGCACCCGATCGACCTTGAATGTCACCTTAGAGACCATTAAATTACACGGGAAATACGAAACATTGGTCTGTGCCGGAGATACCCCTGAGGGCAAACCTTCACCACAGCCTTTCTTATTGGCCGCACAACAGCTGGAAGTGGATCCGCAGGACTGCTTGGTCTTCGAGGATGGAGACCCCGGCGTACAGGGAGCAATTGCTGCAGGCATGGCCTACGTGCGTATCGACCAGATTTAACGCTAGAAGTTTGTAATCACGCGGATTCCACCGTTGGTATAATTCATGTCCGCACTTTTAAAGCTTCCAACAGGAAGTTTTACGAACGGTTCTACGGAAAGGGAAATGCCCTTTTTCATCTTCACCTCTTTACCTAATGAGAAGTTCACAAAGCCACCTAATGCGCCTTGTTTGACATTTTCATCATCCGTCTTTATTGCTTTGGAAACCTGTTTCACCTGATTCCGCATTTCCGAAGTATTTCCTGGAAGGCCCTGCGAAAGTAGTTCACTATTGGCATTCTCAATATAATGCGTATAACGGTTCTGGTTGATCACTGCCGCATAAGTTACCCCTGAGGAAGCATAGAATCCCTTGGCGAATTTATATTTCACATCCAATGGCACTTCCAGCGCCTGCACATTTCCACTTACCGCATTGATATTCGGTAAGATCAGGGAATTGCTCATGGCATTGGCTTGCAAACCATGACTCGAAACCTTCTGCAGGGTTTCCTTAGATGCATAGACCTCCGTACCTTGGTTGGATAATGGATCCTTCAGCGTAGATACCTCATAGCGATTATAGCCCAATCCTGTCCGCACACTTAAGTTCTTGTTGATGTTGTAGGCCAGTACCAATCCTCCACCAACATTAAAGTTTTCATTGGTAGAACCCGGGGAAACAAACAATCCCAGGTCGAACTTCTCCCGGAAACTAAACTTTCTATCCCGTAATTGTTGTCCATTTGGCCCAGAAGCTAGCACATTCCCATTGGTTTCATGTGCCATTTGCCCATTCACGGGCATAATCTCCCGGAATCCTGCTTCACCATCTTCTTCAGGAAGCTGCAATGCTGCGATCTGGAGATCCCTGCGCTGTACAGATGAAGAGTGTATACCAGCACCGGCAGAAACATGTACCGCATTACCGGCTTGTAATTGCCAAGGTGCAGTCTGCTGAATCGACATCCAAGCATGTTCCTCCGCACCTCCATAAATTGGTGTCGTTGGGGCATGTGCAATTTGGCGATCAGCCAACCCGCTTTGTAACATATCTTCAGCCTGTCCAGATGGTTGCTCGGTGATCTGCCCCTGCTGCTCTCCAGAAAGTTCCTGCGAACTGTTCGGAGATGCTTGGGTTTGCGGTATATCTTGTTTTACGAGCTGTTCTCCTGATGTTTCAGCCTGCTGTTGCGGCCAGAACGTCACGGCAAGCGCCCCGAACAATAAAATCGCCGCTGCACTTGCTGCCCAATAATATGGCTTGGTCCTACGGATTGGCGTTCCGCCATGGCGTTGCTGGAAATTCTCCCAAGCACCCGCACGATAGGGAAGCTCATCCGTAGCTTTCATCCGCTCGATGATATGTTCTACAATATCTTTTCTATTCTTTTGTTCCATTTTCTAAACGAATCAGGATTGTAAATTCTGTAAACCAATTTGACTTGCATATAATTTCCGCAGTTTCTGCTTTGCTCGCGTCAGGTATGTGCGGGATGTACTTTCCGGAATCTGAAGCTGTTTTCCGATTTCTTCGTGTGAATACCCCTCAATCTCATATAAATTGAAGATGGAACGCTGAATATCCGGCAATTGCCGGATCAGGGAGAGCATATCTTCATACTCCAAACTGCTTGCATTTTCTACCGAATAATGCAGTGTATCGCTGCTGGGCAAGTCATCCAGCATGTACATTTGCTTGCGGACGCGTAGGGCGTCGATCGACGTATTGACGGCGATCCGCGCCAGCCAGGATTTAAATGTCTTCTCCAAAACAGCTTCATCCTCATGTAGGGAAAAACTGGGAATCTTATTGAAAGCCTTCACAAAGCATTCGTTCGCCAACTCTTCCGCTTCCATTTCATGCTTCATGTAACGGATGACAATAGCCATCACATATCCATAGAACTTCTTGTATATAAAGGCCTTGCTCTTTTCCGAATTGGAAAGGACACACTTCTCCAACGCCGTCCGTAGAGACAATGGTTCAGATTTACCTAAATATGTATTGAAGATCCCCACCTAAGTTTTCATTAATTTCTTGATGTCCTTAAAAACTATAGATGAATTTAGACGCTCTGCATGCTTTGTTATTAATTTAATCCTAACAGTATGACGAGCGAAAACAATTCTTTGCTACAGTTGGTATAAAATAATGATTACGATCATTACTTCCTTGAAGTTTATTTGGTAAATTTAACAAACACTAAAATTTTACGATCATGAGAGCCATATTATTTCCTACCGATTTTTCTGACATTGCCAATAATGCCTTCCTATACGCGCTTCATATTGCCAAGTCCATTGACGCCAAGATCTATGTGTTGTACACCTATCTGGAACCGGTTCTGTCTGCGACACATGGCGGTCAGCCCGAGCTATTGGGAGAAGTGTATCAAACCATCGAGTTGAATCAGTTTGAGATCTACAAAAAGAAAACACAAGCACTCCGTGCTATCGCTGCCGAAGGCGGAATGGCCGATGTGGAACTGGTTTTCCTATTTGAGGAAGGTCCTGTAGCGGCTGTCGTCAAGAAGATCGTTGATCGGGAGAAAATCCATGTGGTCGTAATGGGTACTCACGGTGAATCGGGCTTCTTGTCGAAATTAATCGGCACGAACACCGTTAATGTCATCAAGTCCATCCAGAACCCCGTTCTGGCTGTTCCTCCACATGCGAAATACCAAGGCATCAACCGTGCTGTCTTCACGACGCTATTCCGTGAGAAGGACAAATCTGCATTGCGCGAAATGCTGATCATGTCCAATGCCATCGATGCCAAGATCGATTGTGTCCATGTTTTGCACAACCGAAATGTTGCGGATGTTCTCTTACAGACTGAAGCTTGGCAACAGGAATTCAAAGATGAAAATATCGAATACATTCTTTTGGACGAGGTGGAAAGTGTTGAAAATACCATTGCCAATTACATCCTCGAGAACAACATTGATATCATGGGCGTGGTAAAACGGAACAGATCATTTTTTGATCGATTATTCAACAGCAGCATCAGTAATAATTTGGCATTTCACTCAAAAGTTCCAATCTTAGTATTTCACGAAGAAAAATAGCCGATGCTACAGGTCATCAAAAAACTGGAATCGTTAAATCGAATCAATAATAAAGCCGAGAAGTACACACATGTAACGGACGATAAAGCTGTTGTTCAGGGTGTACTTTTCTTTGTGCCGTTGGAAAAATTTGAGGTAAAGATCCTGATCCCCGCTCCTTTCCATGAAAGCCTATTCCAAAATGGGAATCCAACTTACAAACAGTTGCTGAACCACAAAGAAGCCATGATGTTGAAATAGTGAATTTATGATCTCTTCTTAATCCCTTAAGTCTAGCAGATTAAATCACTTTCTAGATACTAAAAAAGCGCCCAAATGGGCGCTTTTACTGAGCCTCCTATCGGAATCGAACCAATGACCTACTGATTACAAGTCAGTTGCTCTACCAGCTGAGCTAAGGAGGCGTTTCTTTCAAAACGATGCAAATATGGCAACTTGCGGGAATTTTTGCAAATGGATTGTGCATATTTTCAACACCCATAAAACAACCTTTTGAATCTCAATGAAATAATTTCCTATTTTTATCGATAATCGGAAAATTTGTCATCTAAAATTATTTTTCCATGACAAAAATTCATCTTAATTTTTCTGAAACCCTGCGGGCACTTCTTTTGTTATTCTATTGGTACGAAAATCAAAAGAACATATGAATTTTAACAACTATACAATAAAGGCTCAAGAAGCCATACAAAAAGCCTCGGAAATTGCCATGGGCAATCAGCAACAAGCGATTGAACCTGCACATATCATGAAGGCCCTCTTGACTGTTGACGAAAATGTCATCGGTCACCTATTAAAGAAATTGAACGTCAACATCAACTACCTTACTCAGGAAGTTGATAAATTGATCGAATCCTACCCTAAAGTAAGCGGTAGCAATGTGTACCTCAGCAATTCAGCAACTGCGGTATTGCAGAAAGCGCAGAGCTATCTTAAAGAGTTCAATGATGAATTTGTATCCATTGAACACATTTTATTGGGTCTATTGGCTGCAAATGACAAAGTAGCCACCTTATTGAAAGATCAAGGTGTCAATGAAAAGGATCTTAAACTGGCCATTAAGGAATTGCGCGGCAATAGCCGGGTTACGGATCAGAATGCTGAAGCGACCTTTAATGCCCTGAACAAATATGCACGGAACCTGAACGAGTTTGCCGAATCGGGAAAATTGGATCCTGTTATCGGTCGTGATGAGGAAATCCGCCGTGTGATGCAGATCTTATCCCGTCGGACAAAGAACAACCCGATCCTTGTCGGTGAACCCGGTGTCGGTAAGACGGCTATTGCAGAAGGGATTGCCCACCGGATCATAAAAGGCGATGCGCCAGAGAATCTGAAAAGTAAAACTGTATTCTCCCTAGACATGGGTGCCTTGGTGGCCGGCGCAAAATACAAGGGAGAATTTGAAGAACGTTTGAAGGCCGTTGTAAAGGAAGTCTCCGAGAGTGATGGTGAGATCATCCTGTTCATCGATGAGATCCACACCTTAGTTGGTGCTGGTGGTGGCGAAGGTGCGATGGATGCTGCGAACATTCTGAAACCGGCGCTTGCCCGAGGTGAATTGCGGACGATCGGTGCGACAACGCTGAACGAATACCAAAAATATTTCGAAAAGGACAAAGCACTGGAACGTCGTTTCCAGAAAGTCATGGTAGAAGAACCGGATACACAGGACGCGATATCGATCTTGCGTGGTCTGAAAGAGCGTTATGAGACTCACCATAAAGTTCGTATCCTGGATGAGGCGATCATTGCCGCTGTTGAATTATCACAGCGCTATATCACCGATCGTTTCTTACCGGATAAAGCGATCGACTTGGTGGATGAGGCAGCTTCTAAATTGCGCTTGGAGATGGACTCTGTACCGGAGGTCGTGGATGAACTGGAGCGTCGTATCATGCAGTTGGAGATTGAGCGGGAAGCCATCAAACGCGAGAATGATGAGAAGAAAGTTGCTGAGCTTTCGGAAACCATTGCGAACCTTTCCAGCGAACGCGACTCCCTACGGGCATCTTGGCAATCAGAAAAGACCTTGGTAGATCAGGTCAACCAAGAAGCGCAAAATATTGAAGATTACAAACTGGAAGCCGATCAGGCAGAGCGTGCCGGTGATTACGGTAAGGTAGCGGAGCTGCGTTACGGTAAGATCAAGGAGGCGCAGGATAAAGTTGATAAATTGAAACAGGAACTTTCCGAGAAGCAGGATAGCAACCGCATGCTGAAGGAAGAAGTTACCTCCGAAGATATCGCTGATGTGGTCTCCAAATGGACAGGAATCCCCGTTAGCAAAATGGTGCAATCTGAGCGGGAGAAACTCCTGAACCTGGAAGAAGAACTGCACAAGCGTGTAGCCGGACAGGATGAAGCCATAGAGGCAATTGCAGATGCCATCCGCCGTTCCCGTGCGGGATTGAGCGATGCCAAACGCCCTATCGGATCATTTATCTTCCTGGGTACAACCGGGGTTGGTAAGACCGAGCTTGCGAAAGCCTTGGCGGAATACCTATTCGACGACGAACAGGCATTGGTCCGTATCGATATGTCGGAATACCAGGAGCGCCATGCCGTGTCCAGATTGATCGGAGCGCCTCCGGGATACGTAGGATACGATGAAGGTGGCCAACTTACGGAAGCTGTCCGACGCAGACCATATTCCGTTGTGCTTTTGGACGAAATCGAAAAAGCACACCCTGATGTATTCAACATCCTCTTGCAGGTATTGGATGATGGACACTTAACCGATAACAAAGGACGTGTGGTGAATTTCAAGAACACCATCATCATCATGACTTCCAATACGGGGTCCCATATCATTCAGGAGAATTTCTCCAAGTTGGATGACGGTAACCGCGATGAGGTTGTCGCAAAGACCAAGGACGAAGTCCTGGATCTGCTGCAGAAATCCATCCGTCCGGAATTCTTGAACCGTATCGATGAGGTCATTATGTTCACTCCATTGAGCAGAACTGAAATCGGTGATATCGTACGGATGCAATTCGGAAGGGTACAGCATCAGCTTGCGGAACAGAACATCTTCCTTTCCGCTTCTGATGAAGCATTGGATTGGTTGGCGCAATTGGGTTATGATCCTGTTTACGGTGCACGCCCTCTGAAACGTGTAATCCAGAAGCGGATCCTGAACGAGCTTTCCAAGGAAATCCTTTCAGGTGCGGTATCAAGGGATGCCATCATCGAATTGGATGTCTTTGACGGAAAATTCGTCTTCCTGAACAAGAATAAAGAACAGTAATTTTAGATTTTAATATGTTGTACTGGAGCTGCCCAACAGTTCTAGGAAAGATAAAAGCCCGAGCATGCTCGGGCTTTTATTATTTTATTACATGTTGTCCGAGTAGACAAACCGCATTTCATCGCGTAAATTATACCGGGATGCCATCACCTCGCCGTATGCACCGGCGGTGCGGATAGCGATCAGGTCTCCCCTTTCAGAAGGCGGTAGTGGCACTTCCTTACCGAAGCAATCCGAACTTTCACAGATCGGCCCTACGACATCATAGTTCATCAACTCCGCATCTGCTTGGCCGCCTAATTTTTCAATCTTATGGAAGGCTTGGTACAAGGCTGGGCGCATCAGTTCAGTCATGCCTGCATCCAAGATCAGGAAATGTTTCTTGACACCGCTTTTTGTGTACAGCACACGGCTGACCAAGGATCCTGCTTGAGCAACCAAGGCGCGGCCCAATTCGAAATGTACTTCCTGCTGTGCCGTACGCTCGAGAAATTTATCGAATACGTCAAAGTAGGCCTCAAAATCTGCGTATGGATGCGCATCTGGCTGATGGTAATCCACACCCAATCCACCGCCGACATTCAACACTTTGATGGCCGTCCCACGCTCCTCAAACCAATTCTTCCATTCATTGACCTTCACACAAAGGCTCTTGAAAACGTTGATATCCGTAATCTGTGATCCGACGTGAAAATGCAGCCCTAGTAATTCAAGGTTTGCACATTCCCGGAGTACGGCAGCTGCTTTCTCTAATTCCGAATTCGGAACGCCAAATTTATTCTCATCCAAACCGGTGGTGATGTAATGGTGCGTATGGGCATCTACATTGGGATTGATCCGCAAGGAAACCTGTGCCTTCACCCCTGCTTTTGCCGCAAGCTCATTGATGACCAACAATTCCTGGATGGATTCAACGTTAAAGGCAAAGATCTGATGCTGTAACGCCAAATTTATTTCTTTATCTGCTTTCCCTACACCTGCGAAGGTAATCTGATCGGCGGGAAAACCGCAATCTATTGCTTGTTGGACTTCATTTCCGCTGACGCAATCCGCACCGAAACCTTTGGCTTGGATCATCTCCAACACCCGGGGATTGCAGTTTGCTTTTAAGGCGTAATGAACATGGAAACCTCTTTTATCCGCAGCCTGCTTGGCTTGGTTCAAAGTGGTAGCCAACAAATCCATATCGTAGTAATAGAAAGGTGTTTCTAATCCTTTCAGGTGGTTCAGGTCGATTTGATGTATATTCATTTCAATTAAAAAATTCGATGGTGTAATGATCTAAGTCCCTCCACTTTATGCTCGGAATCCAACAGGATGGACACGTTATAATCCGATCCGCCATAGGAAACCATTCGCAAAGGCAAGTGTTTAACAGCATCCAGAACACGAGCTGCATAACCATGCGTGTTGGCACCGAAATCACCTACGACACATATAATCGTCTGTTCGCGGTCTACACTCACTTTTCCAAAGTCTTCCACCTCACGGATAATATCATCCAAGTTCTTGGTGTCATCGATGGTCAGGGATACCGCCACCTCAGATGTTGTAATCATATCTATCGGTGTTTTATACCGTTCAAAGATCTCGAATACACGACGTAGGAAACCATACGCCAACAACATGCGCGATGAATGGATGTGGATCGCGGTAATATCGTCCTTTGCAGCGATGGCACGGATCGCGCCTTTCTTACCGCCATTTTGTGAAATTAAAGTTCCGGCCGCCTTTGGGTCCATGGTATTCAATAGGCGCACGGGCACATTGTACCGTTGTGCTGGGAAAACGCTCTGCGGGTGCAGAATCTTCGCGCCGAAATACGCTAATTCGGCAGCTTCATCGAAACTCAGCTCTGCAATCGGCGTTGTTCCTTTCACCACACGCGGGTCATTGTTGTGCATGCCATCAATGTCCGTCCAAATCTGAATTTCATCCGCCTGGATTGCCGCACCGATTAAGGATGCCGTATAGTCCGATCCTCCACGACGCAGGTTATCGATTTCGCCGAAAGAATTCCGACAGATAAAGCCTTGTGTAATGAACAGCATATTTTCAGGATGCTCTGCCAGGATAGCTTCCAATTTCTCTTTGATGAAAGGCACAACAGGCTCATTGTCCTCATCGATCTTCATAAAGTCCAATGCGGGCAACAGCACCGATGGAATTCCCTTTTCAGCAAGGTAGAAATGCCATAACGTTGTGGACATCAACTCTCCCTGTGCAAGAATGATCTTTTCCTCAGTCGGTGTAAATAAGTCGTTGGAAAGAGATGCTATGTAGTTAAAATGATAATCGATCAATTCCTTACCCTGCTTATATCCGTTCTCTGTGCTGAAGAGGTCCTTTATTAAAGCTTCGTACTTATCCTTGTGTTGCTTGATGAGATCCTTAGCCTCATCCTTCTTACCCGAAGTATAGGCTTTAGCAATTTCAACCAATGCATTTGTCGTTCCAGCTACAGCTGAAAGCACCACAATCTGACGCTCTGCGGGATTAACGATATCCAATAAGCTTTGGATACGTTCAGCACTCCCAACGGATGTTCCACCGAATTTTAGAATTTTCATATCTATTTTAAACTTGTTATTTTTTTTGCGGGTGTGAATATAAGTCTTTTAACAAAAAAAACGGCACAAATGCTGTAAAAGCTCTTGTGCCGCATAAATTTTTATGCGGAAAACCTACTTCTTCAGGCTTTCTATTAGCAATTGCGCGAGTTCCTCGCCGATACGTTCCTGGGCTTCATTTGTCGCCGCACCGATATGCGGGGTCAACGAAATCTTTGGATGCGTCAACACTTCAGCACGTGGAGTCGGTTCATTATCGAAGACATCGATACCTGCGAATGCCACTTTGCCGCTGTTAAGCGCCTCAACCAAAGCCAATTCATCAATTACCCCACCACGGGAAGCATTGACCAAGCCTACGCCATCTTTCAATAACGCAATTTCTTCCTTACCGATCACCGGTTTATCCGTGAATGGCACATGAAGCGAAATAAAATCTGCCTGCTTGAATATTTCGACCAATTCAACCTGTTCAACTGGAACATTGACCTCAACACCACCGGCAAGGTTCAATGTTAGCGATTGCGGCCCTTCGAAAAGATCGGAGTAGATCACTGTCATTCCCAAGCCGAGTGCAATTTTTGCGGTTTCGCGGCCAATACGACCAAAACCTACCACACCAAGTACCTTTCCTTGCAATTCGGTACCCGCGCCATACGCCTTTTTAAGACCACCGAAATTACTGCCGCCCTCAACGGGCATCTTGCGATTCGAATCGTATAAGAAACGGACGCCATTCAGCAGGTGGGCAAAGACCAATTCCGCTACGGAGTGGGATGATGCCGCTGGTGTATTCACCACGGTAATGCCTTTGGAGCGGGCATAATCAACATCAATGTTATCCATACCTACTCCACCACGGCCAATCACCTTGATGTTCGGGCATAGATCGATCAAAGGTTGACGCAATTTGGTCGCACTGCGAACAGTTACTGCATCATATTCGTTCAACCGACCTGCTAACTCTTCTTGTGGGATGTGGACTGTGTCAACGATAAAGCCAGCATCCTCTAATATTTTTTTACCGATAGGATCGATCCCATCGTTTGCTAAAATCTTCATTATTCAATTAACTATTTTTTACGCTCTTCAAATTCTCTCATGGTATCAACTAGGGCATTGATGGATGAAATGGTCAATGCATTGTAGATGGAAGCTCGGAAACCACCGACAGAACGGTGTCCCTTAATTCCAATCAGGTTGCGTTCTTTGGCCAAGGCCAAGAACTCGGCTTCCAATTCGGCATTTTCCATTACAAAGGTCACGTTCATGCGCGAACGGTCTTCCACGGCTGCTGTTCCCCTGAAGAAAGGATTACGGTCGATCTCATCGTACAATGTGCGCGCCTTGATGATGTTTTCCTGCTCAATGACATCGATACCTCCCTTTGCCTTCAACCAACGCAGGTTCAACATGGAGACATAAATAGAGAAAACCGGAGGCGTGTTGTACATGGAGCCAGCTTTTGCATGTGCTTCATAATCAAAAATCATAGGATTCGTGCGACCCGATTTACCAAAAAGCTCATCTTTGATGATGACCAAGGTTACTCCCGCTGGTCCCATATTCTTCTGTGCACCGGCATAGATCAAATCGTAATCTGCGATATTGATGTTTCTGCTCAAGATATCGGATGACATATCCACAACTACAGGAACCTGTGTTGCTGGTCTATCGAAAACTTCCGTACCGTAGATGGTATTATTGGAGGTATAGTGAAAATAGGCCGCATCCGTTGGAATAGTGTACAGCTTCGGGATATAGTTATAATTCTGATCACTCGACGATGCCACAATTTCTACTTGACCTACCCTTTTCGCTTCTTTTGCGGCCTTTGTAGCCCAAACACCCGTGTCCAAATAAGCTGCTTTACCATCTGCTGGCAAAAGGTTCATGGGAACCATGGCAAATTGCTGCGAAGCTCCCCCTTGCAGGAACAAAATGGAATATCCCGAAGGGACATTCAATAATTCGCGAACCAATTGCTCTGTTTCAACAACCACCTCTTCAAACTCTTTGGAACGGTGCGAAATTTCCAAGATAGATAAGCCTGTACCATTAAAATCAATTACCGCCTGTGAAGCTTGTTCGAAAACCTCTTTTGGCAAAATACATGGGCCTGCACCGAAATTGTGTTTCATCTGAATTGTATAATTTGTTATAAATAAACTGGTTAGACGCAAAACCAACGTTTGACCTCTAAAAGAATGTCCAAAGGTAAAATATTTTTGAAATTTTTTAAAACAAATTCAGGCTTTGTTTAAAATATCTTAAATTAAAAAGACATTTCATGTCATATTTCCATAATGATCTGAATTTTAACGTGGTATTTGGCCATTAAAAATTAATTAACATTTCGGCCTGACTGTTAATAATTTTAGGAGCCTTTTTAATCCCAAAACCCCGAAAAATTATGTATCTTCGCCTGTTATGTGACTATTTAAAGTCACTAAAAATATTCTATTGACTGAAACCAAAATATAATGGCTGAAGAAACAGAAAATGAAAACAATTTAGTTCCTGCTGAAAACAGGATTATCCCTATCAATATCGAAGACCAAATGAAATCTGCCTACATCGATTATTCGATGTCGGTTATCGTTTCTCGTGCCCTTCCGGATGCACGCGATGGTCTAAAACCGGTGCACCGCCGTGTGCTTTACGGGATGTTGGACTTAGGGGTTACGAGTGGAAAACCTTACAAAAAATCCGCACGTATTGTTGGGGATGTACTCGGAAAGTACCACCCTCATGGTGACTCATCCGTATACGACACCATGGTTCGTATGGCCCAAGATTGGTCGATGCGCTATCCATTGGTGGATGGCCAAGGTAACTACGGTTCCATCGATGGAGACCCACCAGCAGCGATGCGTTATACAGAGGCACGCCTCCGTAAGATTGCCGAAGAAATGCTGGCCGATATCAACAAGGATACGGTCGATTTCCAGTTGAACTTTGACGACTCTTTGGAAGAGCCGACCGTCCTCCCTACCCGCATCCCGAATCTTCTAGTCAACGGTGCTGCAGGTATCGCGGTGGGTATGGCAACCAATATGGCTCCCCACAACCTTACCGAAGTAATCAATGGTACCATTGCCTACATCGACAATAGAGATATTGAAATCAGTGAGCTGATGACCCACATCAAAGGTCCAGACTTCCCTACCGGCGGTTTGATCTATGGCTTTAATGGGGTTAAGGAAGCTTTTGAAACCGGCCGTGGACGGATCGTAATGCGCGCAAAGGCGGAAATCGAAACGACCAAAGCTGGTAAGGAAATCATCGTGGTTACGGAAATCCCGTACCAGGTGAACAAATCGGATATGATCAAACGTACCGCAGATCTGGTACAGGAAAAGAAAATCGAGGGAATTTCAGAAATCCGCGATGAATCTGCCAAAGATATCCGTATCATCTACGAAATCAAACGTGATGCCAATGCCAATGTGGTATTGAACAACCTATATAAGCATACTGCACTTCAGACTTCCTTCTCCGTGAACAACATTGCCCTTGTAAAAGGCAGACCGATGTTGATGAACCTGAAGGATATGATTCATGAGTTCGTTGAGCACCGTCATGACGTGGTGATCCGTAGAACAAAATTTGAATTGGCGGAAGCGGAAAAACGCGCACACATCCTTGAAGGATACCTGATCGCTCTAGACCATCTGGATGAGGTGATCAAGTTGATCCGTAACTCGGATACGCCGGAAGATGCACGTGTAGGCTTGATGGAACGTTTCGGACTATCCGATATCCAAGCACGCGCAATCCTGGATATGACCCTGAGAAGGTTAACAGGACTGGAACGCGATAAGATTAAGGAAGAATATGCGGAATTGATGAAAACCATCGAATACTTAAAAGAAGTTCTTGCTGATGAAGGCCTCCGCTTTAAGATCATCAAAGATGAGCTGAATGAAGTATTGGAGAAATATGGTGACGAGCGCCGTTCGCATATTGTCCACTCTGCAGAAGATATGCGTATGGAAGACTTCATCGATGATGAGGAAGTTGTCATTACCATCTCGCATAATTCTTACGTTAAACGTACGCCGTTAACGGAATACCGTGTTCAGGGACGTGGTGGGAAGGGCGCAATTGGCTCTTCTACGCGTGATGAGGACTTTACTGAGCACATCATCACTGCGTCAGCACACAATTACCTGTTATTGTTTACTGAAGCGGGACGTTGTTTCTGGCTTCGTGCATTCGAGATCCCTGAGGGCAGCAGAACGTCAAAAGGACGTGCGCTACAAAATATCATCAACATTCCGAAGGATGAGAAAATCAAGGCGTACATCAAGGTGACGAACCTGAAGGATCAGGAATACCTGGAGAATAACTTCATTATCATGTGTACCAAAAAGGGTACTATTAAGAAGACATCTCTTGAAGCTTACTCGAGACCACGTGCAAACGGTATCAATGCGATCAACATCAATGATGGCGACCAATTATTGGAAGCGACATTGACCAACGGCAGTAGCGAGATCGTTATGGCCCTTCGTTCCGGTCGTGCCATCCGTTTCAACGAATCCACGGTTAGACCGATGGGTAGAACGGCAACGGGTGTACGCGGAATTACCTTGGCGCATGCAAAAGATGAGGTTGTTGGCATGATTAGTGTGAATGATGAAGAAACAACAGTACTGGTTGTATCGGAAAAAGGTTACGGAAAACGTACGGATATTGATGATTACCGAATCACCAACCGCGGTGGTAAAGGTGTCAAAACCATCAATGTAACCGATAAGACTGGTGAATTAGTTGCAATTAAAGGTGTTACGGACGAAAATGACTTAATGATCATCAACAAATCCGGTATCGTGATTCGTATCGGTGTTGAGAACCTGAGGGTCATGGGTCGTGCGACACAGGGTGTTAAACTAATTACGCTGAAAGATTCTGATGAGATCGCTTCTGTAACGAAAGTGGACAGACAAGACGAGGAAGAGGAAATTGATGGAGAAGGAATCGATACTTCAGCAGAAAATGAATCAGCTAACGCGGAGAATGAAGAACAAGAATAAAATCATTTCAAGTACTTTAGGCTTATTTCTATTGGTGGGTGCCCAACAGGCATCCGCTCAATCTGCTTACAAGGAAGCAAGCAATGCATTTGCGATGTATTCCCAAACTGGCGATATCAAGAATCTGGATAACGCCAGAAAACAGATCGAGAATATTTACAAGACCAGACGTGATTCATCCAAGACCAAAGTGAATGTTTTACGTGCCATGGTGATGAGTTCGATTGCCTATGCGGATTCGACAAGAACCATCAAATTGAACGCGGATCCTATCGACTTGACCTACCAAACATTGGGCAAGATCGAAGAACGCGATCAGGATGGTTACCCTGGCGAATTGGATTACGTAAAACAGAATCTTGCTGCTGCACTAATCTACCGTGCGAACAAATCATTGGTGGATCAAAAATATGACGCAGCCTTTGAAGATTTCAGCAAGGTAGATGCACTCAATGCAAAAAGCGGCGATGTAACTTATAATCTTGCACTCTTGGCAACGAAAGCTGGTAAATCTGCGGATGCCATCAAATACTACAAGGCCATCCATGAAGGAGGTAAAATGACGGCTGAACAGTTTATCGAACTGGCAAATCTTTACGATAAGCAGACCGAACAGCAGCTTGCCCTTTCGACTCTCGAAGAAGCTAAGACAAAATTCCCAGAAAATAAGGATGTTCTCTTTCTACTCATTGACAAATACGCAAAGAACGGAGCCTATGATGCCATCGTTCCGATCGTCGATCAAGCGTTGAAATTTGAGCCGGAAAACATTGAACTGAATTACATGGCGGGTTATGCCAATGAGAATGCGAATAACATTGAATTGGCCAGCACCTATTACCAGAAGGTTTTGGAGCTTGACCCCAACAATTACGAATCCAACCTCGCACTTGGATTGATAAACCTGAACAAATATTTAAAGGACGGCGATAATCAGGAAGCTCAATACGATGCTCAGAATTTTCTTTTGAAGGCAAATGAAATTAAACCTTATGAGATAAATGCCCTGAAATCGTTAGCTTTATATTATCAAAAGGCTGAAGATGATACACAATTGGATCGCGTGAACCTCTTGTTGAATCAACTGACAAATTAAACAAACAATACAATAGATATGAATTTAAAAAGATCAATATTATTTGTAGGATTGCTATTCGCGACGAGTACCACAGCGGTATTCGCTCAGACAGGCAATATCAGAAAAGCAAAGACTGCCATAGGTAAGTTCGAGGAACTTAAAGGAGCGGGAACTGCTGCCCTAGGGAAAACAAGTTTAACCGAAGCACAGACTGCAATTGATGAGGCTGTTGTTCATGACAAGACAAAGGATAATCCTGAAGCATGGACATTCTACAGCATTATCTATGCAAACATTGCTTCATTGGACAATAATGCCGAAGCTGCAGCTAAAGCAAAAGATGGTATCGCGAAAGCAACGGAGTTGGATACTGACAAAAAATTTGCGGAAAACATCAAAGTGGCTTCCCAAACTTTAGGTCAGTTCAAGTTCAACCAAGGTGTTGCTTCGTGGGATAAACAAGACTACAAAACAGCATATACCGATTTCTCGGATGCCCTAACCTACCTTCCTGGTGACACGACCCTAACGTTCTATTCCGGATTAGCTGCCGTACAGAACAAGGACTATGATAACGCTATCGAAAAATACAAAGCGTTGATCCCTGTTAAGGAATATTCGAGCCACAAAACGGTGATGGTAGACCTTCCGAAACTTTACCTTTCCAAAGGTGATACAACATCAGCTATCGCTGCGGCGCAAGAAGCTGTAACAGCTTATCCTAACGATAACGATGCAGTCGTTCAGAACATCGAATTGAACCTGATCACTGGAAATGAAGCAAAGATCGTTTCCGATATTGAAGCACAATTGGCTAAGGATGCATCCAACAAGAACTTACATTACTACTTAGGTTTGGCACACAGTGCGGCTGGTAATGATGAAAAAGCATTGGCTGCATACCAAAAAGCAATCGAATTGGATCCAAACTACATGGAAGCCAACATGAACGCAGCTGTTGTGATCATGAACGGTGGTCGTGAAGATTTAATGAAGCTGAATGAAGATAAAACGTTGAAACAAGCAGATTACGACAAAAAACTAGGTGAGATCAAAACAAAGATCGCTGTTGCGGTTCCATACCTACAGAAAGCTGTCGATATCGATCCAAAGAATGTTGATGCTTTGAAAAGCTTAAAAAGCTATTACGATTTCATCAACGATGAAGCAAAATCAGCAGAATTACAAGCAAAAATCAACGCGTTGAACTAAGGTTCAAAAGCAGTATAGAAAAAGCCGAATTCCTTGGAATTCGGCTTTTTTAGTATATCAATTTCTTATGAATATTTTCTCGATTTCAATATCATCAAGATCTTAACCCAAAGCCACATCCAGCACCATCATAATAACAAAGCCGAGCACAAAACCTAGGATAGGAATATCCGAGTGCTCCTCTTGCTGTGTCTCCGGAATAACTTCTTCGATCACGACGAACAGCATCGCTCCTGCCGCAAAAGCCAAGGCATAAGGAAGAACAGGCATAAAAAAGCCAACCGCAAAAGCGCCAAGCACAGCAAATATAGGTTCTACGATTGCCGAGAGCTGGCCATATTGGAAACTTTTCCATTTTGAGAGGCCCATACGTCGCAAGGGCATCGATACAGCAATTCCTTCCGGAAAGTTCTGAAGCCCGATCCCCATTGCCAAGAGGACCGCTCCACTGATGCTTGCCTCTGGTGCTCCGCTCGCCGCGGCACCAAAAAGAACACCGACTGCCAAACCCTCGGGAATGTTGTGCAAAGCAATGGCAATGGTCAGTAGTGTTGTCCGATGCAGCGAAGATTTAGGTCCCTCCGATTTCAGGAAATTCAGGTGCAGGTGAGGCATAAGTTTATCCAGACCAAAAATGAAAAGTGCACCCAAGATAAAACCAATCGCTGCAGGCATGACCTTTTCAAACTTTTCGCCTGAACTCATCTCGATGGCCGGAGAAAGCAACGACCAAAAACTGGCCGCAATCATTACACCCCCCGTAAAGCCAAGCATCCCGTTCATCAGTTTTTTATTGACCCCCTTAAAGAGAAAAACACCGGACGCTCCCAATGCCGTCACACCCCAAGTAAATAAACCCGCTAATAGGGCCGCCACAACGGGATCCAATGTACCCAAATACGCAACAAGTTCTTCTAACATCTTTAGAATTATCTATTTTGGCTTGAAAATACTGTATTCTTTTTATATTCAGCAACCAATTCCTTCCATAATTTAATTTTTTGAAATAAAAATTCTAGATTTTAACTCCTCTACACCAAATTTAAGCTGCTTTCAGAAGAAAATTGCTCCATACCAGGTCATATAAAAATAGGCACCTCTTTCGAAATGCCTACCTTATTCTTTACGTATGTTTATACAAAGAAAAAATCGCTATTAAGCTATATGCGCTCGCAACATCCAAGCAGTTTTTTCATGTTTCTCCAAAATGCCGACCAAGAAATCCTCAGTTCCCGCATCCTCCAGTTCTTCAACCTTTTGAATATCTTCTCTTAAAGAAATTATCAAACTTTCGTAATCATTCAACAGTTCAGCAATATAGCCTTGGCTGTCATTTTTCTTGTACTTCATTTCCGTTAACTGCGTAAGCGCAAGGTATTCCTTTAAGGTACCAACCGCATAGTGACCTATAGCGCGTACTCGCTCTGCAATCTCATCGATCAGCTCTGCTAAATCATTGTACAGTTCCTCAAAGAATAGGTGTTGTGCGTGGAAATCTTGCCCTTCAATATTCCAGTGTGCATTCCTCACTTTGGTATAGAGCACAGTTTCATCGGCTAAAAGTTTGTTTAAGATCTCTGCTACAGCTTTTCTGTTTGTTTCTTTAATTCCTATATTTGTTTTCATGATATATGTTGTTTATTAATAAGCACTTGCGTTATTCAATTTTTCCAAAGCTTCATCTCCAAGTCGCAATTGGATAGCTGAAACAAAGCTTTCTAAATGTTCTTTTTTGGTTGCACTTGCTATCGGAGCAGCGATAGTGGGCTGTTCCAGAAGCCATGCCAATGCCACCGCAGAAGCAGAGGTACGGTATGCCGCTGCCACCTCATTCAAAGCTTCAACTATTTTACGACCTCTATCGTTCCAATACCGCTTTTCGATCCCCTCACCACGTGCTGATTTCTTGAAATCATCATCAGTCAGGTATTTTCCAGAGAGGAAGCCACTCGCTAAGGAATAGTAAGGGATCACTGCCAAATCACGTTCAGCCGCCAAGGCTTGATACTCCTTTTCAAATTTTTCCCGATCATATAAGTTATATTCCGGTTGCAAAGAAATATAGGCAGGAAGTTCCTTTTGCTGGGCAATATCCAAACTTTCCTCCAAACGGTCCGGGCTGATATTCGAAGCACCGATGTAACGAACCTTTCCTGCCTGAATCAGATCTTCATACGCCCGAAGGGTTTCTTCGATACCGGTTGTTTCATCATCATAATGTGTTTGATAGACATCAATATAATCTGTCTTCAACCGTTTTAATGACAACTCCACCTGTTCCTTAATATATGCTGCTTTGGTATTCGGTTTGGTATCATAGCCAAACCGTCCCCCTACTTTGGTCATTAACACAACCTGATCTCGGTTTTTGCGGGCATCTAGCCAATTCCCAATTATATTTTCAGACTCCCCACCTTGATTGCCTGGCACCCAATGGCTATAGTTATTTGCAGTATCTATGGCATTGAAACCCAGATCAAGGAATTGATCCAATATGGTAAATGAAGCCTCTTCATCTAGAGTCCATCCAAAAACATTACCTCCAAAAATTAGTGGAACAAGCTGTATGTCAGTATTCCCAAAAGCTATTTTATTACTCATGTTTTCCGTTGTTAAGTATTGTCAATTTACGTATAAAAACGCCTTAAACAGCCAATTGTTGGCAATTTTTTGTCATAAATAAGACAGTTTATAAGCTTCCCAAATTATGCTTACTTTTGCAGGCATATTCAAGAAATTTTGGGAAGCACAACATTTATCCATCGATTTACGGAAGACGTTTCGGAACTGCCTTTACCGGAGCGTTTTACCTTTCCGTTTGCCTACGTTCCACATCCGCTGAGCAGATTAGCGGCGGAGCAGGTACAACAGTACTTGGAGCATCAGCGTGACTTCGAGCACAACTTCGGGCTTCAGGAAAATCAGCCGGGTTTGGTAATCGGAAAGATGTTCGGTGTGCTCGTCGTCCAGGATACCGATGGCAATCTGGGTTTCCTTGCTGCAGTATCCGGCAAGATGGCGGGTAGCAATACCCATTCCTATTTCGTACCGCCTATTTTTGATATGCTTTCCCCGGATGGCTTTTTTCTACAAGAAGAAGAAGTCATCAATGCGCTGAATCACCAGATCAAGGAAATGGAAGCTGCTGATAGCCTAAAGGACCTTAAGAAACAAGCAAAACAAACGCGGGATGAGCAGGATGAACTTTTGGCTTCCCTACGGAAAGCGCATAAGCAAAATAAATTGGATCGGAAGATCCAGCGGGAAGTACAGGAACCCCTGCTCTCGCCTTCCGAATATGCTGCACTGAAGGAAGATCTCGTTAAACAGAGCTACCGCGATCAACATATCTTTGCCGTCCAAAAAGAACTGTCCGCCCAAGTAATTGCGGAAGCGGAGCGCAATCTCCATACCTTTCTGGAAACCATAGCACAGTTGAAGCTGGAAAGGAAAACCCGTTCTGCCGCACTGCAGAACAGACTTTTTGACCAATATCAATTTCTCAATGCCCATCTGGAAAAACGCGCCGTATTGGATATCTTTCAGGAAGCCAAACAATTGCTGCCACCTGCGGGTGCAGGCGAATGTGCCGCACCAAAACTATTGCAATATGCCTATCAACATGCACTAAAGCCCATCTGTATGGCCGAATTCTGGTGGGGCGATTCACCAAGCTCAGAAGTCCGAAAACACCTGAGCTACTACCCTGCTTGCCGAGGTAAATGTGAGCCCATTCTCGGCCATATGTTACAGGGATTAGCGATCGATCCGAATCCGATGCTTGAGAATCCTGCAGCAGATAAAGAATTGGAGATCCTGTATGAGGATAATGACCTGATCATTGTCAACAAACCTGCAGAATTCCTATCCGTACCGGGCATCCATATTCAGGATAGCGTGCAGAAACGAATCGAGGCACGGTTGCCAGATTATACCGGTCCGATCATCATCCACCGCTTGGATATGTCTACCTCTGGCATTCTGGTGTTGGCCAAAAACAAATATGCCCATCAGTTTATCCAGGATCAATTCATCAAGCACCAAGTACAAAAAAGATATACCGCTCTTTTGGACGGTATCATTACGGCTAAAGAGGGACAGATTGACCTTCCCTTACGCGTGGACCTCGATGATAGACCCCGCCAAGTCGTCTGCTATACTTATGGAAAACCAGCCTTGACCCTATTTAAGGTTGTGGCCGTTGAAGGGAACAGAACACGTATCCATTATTTCCCCCAGACAGGGCGCACGCATCAATTACGTGTGCATTCCGCACATGCGCAGGGTTTGAATGCGCCTATTGTGGGTGATGATCTATATGGTGAAAAACTTGACCGTTTGCACCTGCACGCGGGCTACATCAAATTTATCCACCCGACAACAAAAGAGGCGATGGAATTTGAAGTTGCCGATCCATTTTAGTTTTTATATGGCGGGAAATCGCTACTTTTATATAAAATCTATTCCATGGAAGTCTTAAAATACGCCTATCAACATCCATTGTTCACCAATGAGGATTTACAGCAGATTTTCGATGCACACGAACAGGTAAACCTGGCCAAAGGTGAATTTATCTTGGAAAAAGGCGCTGTTTCCAACGAATATTACATTCTTGCCGATGGCCTGACCAGGACCTTTCTTTACGACTATGAAGGCAATGAGATCACAACGGGATTCACAGGCAACAATGAAGTCGTCATTGAAGTAGCCTCCATATTCCAGCGCATTCCGACCCAGGAATACATCCAATGTCTTACGGATTGTACGCTATGGAAAATCGACTACGATATCTTTCAGGAATTGTTCCATAAGATCCCCGCCTTCCGGGAATGGGGCCGTGCATGGATGGCCTTCGAACTCTACCTCAGCAAAAAGAGAGCAACCGAAATGATTACCGAACCTGCCAAGAACAGATACCTGCACCTGATGGAAGAAAAACCGCAAATCATCCAGCAGGCACCACTCAAGTACATCGCTTCTTATCTCGGTGTGACGGATAGCTCCTTGAGCAGAATCAGAAAGGAAATACTACAGGCATAAACATGGAAGAAATAACGAATAAACCTTTTAAAAACATCAATTTCCAGGAAGCAACCTTTCCCTTGGCGGAATATGAATCCTGCGTATTTGATCAATGTAATTTCGAACAGGTTGACCTCAGCTCATTCAAGTTTATCGACTGCCGATTTACAGATTGTAACCTGAGCCTCGCCCCTGTTGTTGGCACTTCCTTTCAAGATTGCCAATTTGAACAATGCAAAATGATCGGGATTCGTTTTGATGAGGCCAATCCCTTCAATTTGCACATGGAATTCAATGCCTGCAATCTGGAGCACAGTTCTTTCTTTGGTGTAAAGTTGGTGAAGGCGAACTTCTCAACCTGCAGGCTGCAGCATGTAGAATTTGAAAACGCCCAACTGAAAGAAGTTAATTTTACCGAATCGGATCTTTTGGGTGCCCATTTCCTCCAGACAAATTTGGAGAAAGCCAATTTTGTTGGTGCAACCAATTACGAATTGGATCCGGATCAGAATATTATTAAAGGTGCGAAGTTCTCCATGGATGGTCTTCCCGGGTTATTGCAGAAGTTCAAGATCAAGATCGTCCAGTAAAAGATTGCAATTGTTAGGAACCCGTTAAATTTCCGCCTAAGCCCTGTTTTAATTTGTGCTGACCGACAAATATCCTTAAATTTAGGGATATGAAAATATTGGCATTCGCAGGGAGCAACAGCTCCGATTCCATCAACAAACGGTTGGTCACTTCGGTGAGCAAATATTACAAGGAAAAAGAGGATGAGATCCAGATCCTGGATTTAAATGATTTCGAAATGCCACTATTTTCCAAGGACAAGGAAAAAAAGGATGGTATTCCTGACCTCGCGCATGAATTTGCGAAGCGGCTCGATTGGGCCGATCTCATTTTGATTTCCTTTGCTGAAAACAACGGCAGTTATAATGTGGGCTACAAGAACCTCATCGATTGGGTTTCCCGTATCCGGGGCCGCAAGATCTTCCCAGACAAACCCGTATTCATCATGGCGACCAGTGAAGGTGCTAGAGGCGGAAAATCTGTGTTGGCAGCAGCTGAAGATCGGTTACCACGCGATGGCGCAAACCTGCTCGACACCTTCTCCCTACCTGAATTCAGCAAAAATTTTGAAGATGGCAAAGGTGTCATCACACCCTTATATAGAAGCGAATTGGAAGCGAAAGTCCGCAAGACCAAACGCAGTATGGCCAAGATTTTAGAAGAAAAACAACAATAAATTTAATATTCATATTATGGCAAAGAAAGTATTATTATTAGTTGGTGATTACGTAGAAGACTACGAAGCAATGGTTCCCTTTCAAGCAATGGGTGCCATCGGTATAGAAGTAGATGCCATTGCACCTGATCGGAAAAAAGGTGATGTTGTGCCAACGGCGGTTCATGACTTCACCGGCGACCAAACGTATAAGGAATTGCGTGGACACAACTTTGCAATCAACAAGGATTTTGATTCGGTCAATACCGACGATTACGATGGACTGTATATTGCTGGTGGTCGCTCTGCGGAATATATCCGATTGAATAAGCGTGTATTGGAAATTACCAAGGAATTTTTCGATAAGGACAAACCTGTTGCAGCAATCTGCCACGGCATCCAAGTCTTAACGGCTGCCAAGGTATTGGAAGGTCGTACATTGACGGCTTATGTTGCAGTAGGTCCAGATATTGAACTTGCGGGTGGCACTTGGAAAAACATCCCTGCCGATCAAGCAGTCGTTGATGGAAACCTCGTAACCTCACCAGCTTGGCCAGGACACCAGGAAATCCTGAAGGAATTCTATAAATTATTGGGCATAAAAATCACGCTCTAATGAAGAATAAGAAAATATGGTGGTTTGCAATTCCACTGATCTTATTCTTGGGCTATTTGATCTACGATTCTTACTCCCAACCGAGTATTGAAGACCTTCCTGGCGATTTTAAGGAAGTGGCCTTCGTACGTAACGAAAACAATAAGGGCGGAATAATCAGGATTTATGCCGTGACCGTAGGCTATCAAATGAATGCGGCCTATGATCAAGCTGCAGATTTATTCCCTGTAAATGACTACGGAAGCACAACAAAGATTTATTTCTTTGATAAGAACAAACCTTTCCCGACTGCTTTACAATTGGAAGATCCGCATTATGACACGGCAAAATACGAAGCCATCAATATCCTCAGACGCACAGGAACCTCAAAATAAGGACATTACACAGCGAAAGGCAACCCAATGGGTTGCCTTTCTTTTTGCATCCAACCTCAATCTTTATTACTTAACATAAAATTAATATACCATTTACAATGAATTTTAAACAATTAGTTTAATTTTGAAGCTATATTAACTGAAATTATCAAAGTATGCATATTACCCCAAAGCCGGTAAACGTTCCAAAAAGGGAGAAAAAGGCTTACCAAACACCAACGATCCAACAAGTATTCATCAGCGACACAAAAAACACTATCCATAACAAAGAAAAACAAAACTAAAACTCATTCCATAGGATCATTTTAAAATAATTAAAGGATATTGTAAGCCAAGAAAAGGTAAATTTTAAGGGCTTAATGGAAATCGTCAAGATTATTGTTCAACGAAACTCTTCTTCTTTTGATTGTCCGCAGAATTACTTGGCTTAAGATAGATCCTTGCAAGGAATAATCAGTAAGAATTCAATTATTAACAAATAAATCATCGAGCTAAAGTCCATCACAGAACGGCGTCACCTTAATTGCAGTTCCGATGAATAAAATGGATGAAATTTGGGTTTAAAGACACAAAATGATATTTAATAATATCATATTAATTTGTTAACTTTTACCAAATAAAGCTCGAACATCTTTGAGCTATGATGTTAGATAAGGAAATGGCAAGCAAGTTTATCCCAAGAGATATTAGTTGGTTAAGTTTTAATGGTCGCGTGCTACAGGAAGCTGCCGATCCCACAGTCCCCCTTCATTTACGGATTAAATTTCTGGGTATATTTTCCAATAACCTGGACGAGTTCTTCCGTGTCCGGGTAGCGGCGCTAAAGCGCGCTGCAGAAATCAATACCAAAGAAGCCAACAGCTATTTCTATACCCTGCCCACCTTGATCTTGGAGAAGATTACGGAAATTGTGATCAAGCAGCAACGTAAGTTCGATCAGATCTGGGGAAATGTGCAAAAGGAAATGGCCAAACAAAAGGTATTCATCAAAACAGCGGAAGAGTTGAATGAAACCCAACTGCGTTTTGTACGGGATTACTTCGACGAAGAGGTGGAGACCAATATCATTCCACTTATCCTGGACGAAGCCAACCCCATGCCTTACCTGCGGGATAAGAGTCTGTACCTCGGAATTGCGATGTATAAGGAAGACTGGCAGTACGACACGAAATTTGCGATTATCGAATTACCTTCAAAACAATTGGGCCGTTTCGTTATTCTGCCATCGCCAAAGAACCAGAAACACATCATCCTTATCGAGGATATCGTTAAGGTAAATCTACCGTATATCTTTTCCTATTTTGGTTTCGACGAGTTTGTTGCTAATACCTTTAAGATTACCAAGGATGCCGAATTTGATATCGACAACGATGTGAACACGACCTTGGTCGAAAAGATCAGCAAGGGTATCAAGAACCGTCGGAAAGGAAAGCCGACACGCTTTGTATTCGATCAGGAAATGGACCCGAAATTATTGGAACTGCTGATCAAGAAACTCAATCTGAGTAAGAAAGATAGCATCATTCCCGGTCAGCGCATCCACAACTTCAAACACTTCATGGATTTCCCGGATGTATTCCGGTCCTACACTAAACCAGCCGAACGGGTCAGCTTTGAGCATCCCGATTTCAGCTTTGGTGACAGGGTTACGGATGTCATCCTGAAAAAGGATGTCCTCCTCTCCTTTCCATACCACGAATTCCGCCCGATGATCGACTTGCTCCGTGAGGCGGCGATGGATCCGGATGTAAAATCCATCAAGACGACGATATATCGGATGGCGACCAACAGTAAGATCGCCAATGCGCTCGTGAATGCCGCCAGAAACGGCAAGGAAGTAACGGTGATGTTGGAATTGCGTGCGCGGTTTGATGAGGAACACAATTTGGACTGGAAGGAGCGATTTGAAATGGAAGGTGTAAAGGTCCTGGTCGGTATCCCCAACAAGAAAGTCCATGCGAAACTGTGTATCATTAAGAAACGCGTAAATAATAAAACGATCCAATACGGTTTCGTCAGTACGGGGAATATCAATGAGAAAACAGCGAAATTATATGGTGACTATTGCCTAATGACGTCCAACAAAGGTGTTATGGCGGACATCAATAAAATATTCAATGCGCTTCAACGCCCAAAAGTCCCTTTGGTCGACAGCATCAAGAACAATAAAAATCTGCTGATCTGTCCGCTGGATATGCGTTCTGAGATCTGTCGGTTGATAGACGTCGAGATTGCTGAAGCAAAAGCCGGAAGGAAAGCGCGGGTGATCATCAAGATCAATTCGCTCAGTGACAAGGAATCGATCAAGAAAATCTACGAAGCCTGCCATGCGGGTGTTCAAGTGGATTTAATTGTGCGTGGTATTTTCTGTGCCGTTAACCAGAAGAAATTCGATAAACCTTTCCACGCCATCAGTATCGTGGATGAATATCTGGAGCATGCACGTGTATTTTATTTTTACAATGCCGGCAAGGAAATGACGTACATCTCCTCCGCCGACCTCATGACACGAAACTTGGATCATCGAATTGAAGCGGCCGTAAAGATCAACAACAAGAAACTAAAGCAAGAGCTGAAAGAAATGTTGGAAATCCAATTACTGGATAATGTAAAAGCACGGTACCTCAACAATAAACAGAACAACGAATACGTACAGACTGAAGGTCCTGAATTCCGTTCACAGATTGAAATCCACAATTACCTGAAAGCGAAAGCCGAGGAAATCATCCTGCAAACTGAGTAATTTTTATTTTGCTAATATTTTTAGTATTTTTACTGAAATATCAGCGTGATGGAAAAGGAATTTATTTCAGGAAGAGGGGCTCAGGGGAATGTGGACAATGTATTTTCCAAGATTACCTACAGTCAGGAGCATATCGAAGGAGTTGATGATTGGGAAGTTGAGTCTCCCAACACGAAATTTACGATCGTTCATCCAAAAACGATCGTCAATAAAGTGAGCAGTCCAGATGTGGGGATGGAGTATTCCGCTAACCCCTATCAAGGCTGCGAGCATGGATGCATCTATTGCTATGCCCGCAACAGCCACCAGTATTGGGGTTTTAGTGCGGGCCTGGACTTCGAGACCAAGATTCTGGTCAAGTCCAATAGCGCCAAATTATTCAAGGAATTCATTACCAAGAAGAATTGGACGGGCACACCGATCAACTTTTCCGGCAACACCGATTGCTACCAGCCCTTGGAGCGTAAATTTAAGCTCACCCAAGCCATGCTCAAGATTGCACTGGAATATGGTCAGCCAATCGGTATTATCACCAAAAACAGCCTCGTTTTACGTGATCTGGAAATTCTGAAGCAGCTGGCCCAGAAAAATCTCGTCACCGTATATATATCCATCAACTCGTTGACCAAGGAAACGCGAGCCAAGCTGGAACCCCGGACAGCTACGGCGGCTCAGCGCTTAAAAGTTATCGAAACGCTATCCAATAATGGCATTCCCGTAGGGATTATGTGTGCACCCATTATCCCAGGTTTGACAGACCATGAAATCCCGAATGTACTGAAGGCTGCTGCAACAGCAGGAGCACGATGGGCTGGCTACACCGTAGTGCGCCTGAATGGGGAAATAGGCAAGATTTTCGAGGAATGGTTGCACAAAGCTTATCCCGATCGTGCCAATAAAATATGGCATAGTATACAGAGTTGCCATCAGGGTAAGGTGAATGATAGCGAATTTGGGAATAGAATGCGGGGATCCGGACAGCTTGCGGAAATGATCAGAGATTCTTTCCGACTACACTGCAAACTCAATAAGCTAAACGTTGAACACTTTCAATTTAATTTATCGCATTTCAATAAAAATAAATCAAATCAGCTTAATTTATTTATGTAAAATTAATGTTAACAAATGTTAAAATTAATTTAAACGGATAACATACTATCCTCTTGGCACCACCTTTGGAAGGATATCAACAATAAACTATTAAAAACACTAAAATAATTAAGCTATGAAAAACACATTGAAATTATTGAGCCTATTATTCGTGGTTATGTTTACGGTATCTTCTTGTTCTAAAGATGATGATCCTGTGGATAATGATCTTTTTGTTGGAACCTATGAAGGTACAACCAGTTACACCGGTTCTGGATCGGATGTGGACTTAGGTGATGGTAAAGTTACTGTAGTCAAAATCGGTGGAAGCAATTACTCCTTCAAATTTGACAGAGGTATTCCTGACTTAAATAATGTAACGATGACAAAAGGCGACAATAACACGCTTTTCTTTGAAGACGGTGTTATTGGATATGTCCGTATTACTGAGGGTAAATTGACTATGGCTTATGCTAAAGACAATCAAACTTGGACTGCTGACGCAGATAGATAAGAATCAGTTGATATATACAGTCGATTAATTTAACTTAAAAAGGGTTGTTCCAAATGGAGCAACCCTTTTTCGTATATTTCTTTATTTTAAATCTATACCTGCAACAGTAAAGTAGCTTTAAATAAATTGCTGTTGCTGTTCAGGAATAGGTTATATCTCCCAAAATAACTAAAATCCAATCTTGCCCTCGCCTGATCCATTAAATCAGTGTCCGATTGATCTGCCAGATGATGGTTGACGCGATTACTCACCTCCAAACTGATTGTTCTTCCCAGAACTTTAACCTTGACCTTCACCGGATAATTTTCCATCCCATTATAACCATTGATACAGGCATTCTGCACGATGGGCAATAGCACCAGCGCTTTTATAGGTACAGGATCAGCAGCATCAGCCACGAAGGTATACGTCATGTTGCCGAAGCTCGATTTATAACCTTCAAGGTAGATCTTTAAAATGTCGATCTCATCAGCGATACTCCATTCCTGGTTGAGGTTCAAGGACGCCAATCGATCCGACTGCTCCAAATTCAGGACGTCCTGAGCAACTAAGGGAATCAGTTGTTGTGATTTTTCAAAGGAGGAATTGGCTCGTTCAAATAGTGCCGCTAAACGCTCTTCCTCACTAATTTTCGGTTTTCTTTTCCACCAAGGCATGCTGTCCTATTTTCGTTTTATTCTCCAGACCACTTACACCTCCGGACACCACCAATTTCATTGCATCGGTCGCGGAAAGGTTCAACTTCTTTACTTTCGATGACTCCACGACAACAACCTGACCTGCTACCGAATAAGAATACGGAAAATAGACCACGACCTCCCCTTCCAGCCCGATTGCGGAAAGATCCTTTTGTGTCAGGAAGCCGATCTTCTTCAGTCCAAAATCATTTACCGTCACGAGAACAGGTTCATTGAACTTCTTGGCATCGCCAACAAAAGCCTCCGTAAAATCCTTGATCGAAGAATAAAGTGTGTTAAAAAGCGGAATTTTAGCAATGGTTCTATTCAGCCAACTGCGGATCGGCGCGGTAACAAATGTCGTGAAGATCAATCCGATCAAGGTCAACAGGAGAATGACCGAAAGGATCCCCAATCCCGGGATGTACAGCGGATGCCCCTGTTCATCTTCCAAGAAATGCTCGGTGATATTGAGCGCCCCATCCAGTGTAGCCACCAACCAAACGATAACGAAAATCGCACCCGCCACAGGCGCAACGACCAATGTCCCCTTGATCAGGTAATAGAAGAATTTTTGGAAAAACTTAGTTAGCATTTTTATTCGTAATAATAAACTCTTTTCACTCGACTGGATATATTCACCAAAAGCTCATACGGTATCGTGCCGATATCTTTTGCCGCTTGCATCAGATCGGGGAATACCAAAACCTCATCGCCGACCTGTACATTCACGTCGGTGACATCCAGCATGCACATATCCATGCAAATATTGCCAATTGTTGCGACAAATTGCGAACCGATCTGCATTTTTCCGATACCATTTCCAAAACGGCGTAGATATCCATCTGCATAACCTATCTTGACGGTTGCTATTTTGCTGTCCCTTTTCAATACACCCTTACGGTCGTAACCAACGGTCTCTCCCGCAGGGAGCTCCTTAATCTGCGTCACGGTCGTCTTCAATCGGCTGACCTCCTCCAGATTTCCCATCGTATGGTCCATATCCACCCCATACAGGCCAATCCCCAACCTGACCATATCCAGGTGGGCCTGTGGCCAGCGGACAATCGCAGAAGTATTGGCGACATGACGGATAAAAGTGTACCCGATGCCTTCCGCCAATTGGGTTGCTGCTTCCTCATACTGTTGGATTTGCATCCGCGTAAAATCATCCTGACTCGGATCCCCCGAAGCAACCAGGTGCGTAAAGAAAGACTGTACCCGGACTTCCGGATTGGCATTGATGACGTCAATGGCCGCACTGATTTCCGAAGGAAAGAATCCCAACCGGTGCATACCAGTATCAAGTTTCAGATGGATGGGAAAATCACGTCGATTCTCCTCCTTTAGAAAGGTGATGAATTCATTCAGGAACGCCATGCTGTATACTTCCGGCTCCAAATTGTATTTCAATAAAGACCGGAAGGTCTCGCGATCGGGACTCAAGACCATGATCGGCAGGGAAATACCCGCAGCACGAAGTTCAACGCCTTCATCAGCAAAGGCAACGGTAAGGTAGTCCACCTTTGAAAATTGCAACAGATTGGCCACTTCAAAACTACCACTACCATAAGAAAAGGCCTTTACCATGGCCATTAATTTAACCTGATTGGGCAGTAACGACCGGTAGGCCATGAGATTATTCGAGATCGCATTCAGGTTGATTTCCATGACTGTTCCGTGCGAACGCAAGGTCAAGCGTTGTACGATACGTTCAAATTGGAATACCCGCGCGCCCTTGATCAGGATACTCTCCTCAGCAAAGCGGAGGTCCGAAAGTGCTTTCAAAAGTTCCTCCGTATCGGTAAACACCAACTTATTTGCTATCGCCAACCGATCCAACCAGGCATATTGCTTGCCTACCCAGATCAGTCTGTTGATCCCGTTGGTGTTCAGAAGATCCACCAGCTTGTGCTGAAATTTATCATTTTCCGTGAGTCCTTCCATTTCCGAGAGGATCAACGTTTTATTCTCGTGTTGATTCTGTTGTTGCAGAAATTCCAGGGAAATCCGCAAGGAGGCCAGGTCATTGGAGTAGGAATCATCAATGATCGAGGTGTTATTGATGCCCTTCTTCAACTGCAGGCGCATCTCCAAAGGTTTTAAACCGGTAATCCGTTCAACGATCACATCACTTCCGTAACCCAAATACCAGAGCACGGAAATACATGTCAATATATTTTCCAAGGATGCTTTATCCGTAAACGGTACGGAACAGGTCTTATCTTCCTCCCCGATGCGGAGATGTAATGTGGTACTGTTTATATGGATAACCGTTTCAACCAATTGGATATCGTCCGTTGCATCCCTTCCCCAGCGCATCCAATCGGCATCAGCGGGAACCAAGCTATCATCAATATAGGCTGGATTTGCAATCAATGCCTCCACGCCTGTAAATAATTTCAGTTTCTCCGTCAATTTCTGCGTCTTGGAGTCAAAATGTTGGGCATGCGCCAGACCAATATTCGTCAGTACACCAATAGTGGGTTTGATCATCTTTTCCAATCGGTCCATCTCTCCGGGTTCACTAATTCCAGCCTCGATAATGGCCAGGTCATAATGTGCATTGAGATTCCATAGGGATAGTGCCACGCCCAATTGGGAGTTGTAGCTCTTGGGGCTTTGGTAAACTTTTCTATCAGGCGACAGGAGTTGGAACAACCAGGCCTTTACAATGGACTTGCCATTGCTCCCCGTTATACCGATAATGGGAAAGGAGAATTGTGCGCGATGGAAAGCCACGATGGTCTGCATCGCTGCCAACGGATCGTCAACCTGAATGACATTTACATCGTCTTTATCAGTAAAAAATGGAACAGCTTCGGAAACGATAAAATTTCGCACCCCCTTTTGGTAGGCATCCGGAATAAACTGGTGCCCATCCCGGGCAGCCTGCAGTGCAAAAAAAAGTGATTCGGCAGGGTTGGCAATTTTGCGGCTGTCGTATACTAATTCATTGATTTCGTTTGCATTATTGTTATTCTTCAGCAGCTTCTGTTCGAGGATGGTGCTAATAATTTCAATAGTATACATAGTGATGTAAATATGGAACGAATTTCATCATTTTTTTTAAAAGTTCATCATTTTTTGAACATTTGCAGTATGGAAGAGTTCGAAAAAAGACAAAAGAAATACACTCCCCAGGAAGGGAAGCGCAAAGCGGAAGCCTATTGTGCTTACCAAGAGCGGTCCCAACAGGAAGTGCGGGATAAGCTGTTCAGCTGGGGGCTCTATCCTTCCGATGTCGAACAGATCATTTCCTACCTGCTGGAGGAGAATTTCCTCAATGAAGAACGTTTTGCCAAGGCCTATGTGCTCGGCAAATTCCGGATCAAGGGCTGGGGCCGCATCAAGATCACACAGGGCTTAAAAATAAAGCAGGTTTCCCCTCCCCTGATCAAGATCGCCCTGAAAGAGATCGACCCAAATGATTATTTCGAACGTTTGGTCGGTATCCTGACCAAAAAATCAACCTTGTTAAAGGAAACGGATCCATTTAAACGGAGGAATAAGCTCTATCAATATGCACTATCCCGGGGTTTTGAAAGCAATTTAATCTTGGAAATCCTGAAAGACAATAGTTTGGAATCGTAGGGCAATTATTTTAAAAAAAATACTTCGTGAATTCAATTTTCTCTCTATATTTGCACCACGTCAAGCGAAAGTAGCTCAGTTGGTAGAGCACAACCTTGCCAAGGTTGGGGTCGCGAGTTCGAATCTCGTCTTTCGCTCAGTTGCCTAGGTGGTGGAACTGGTAGACACGCAGGACTTAAAATCCTGTTCCTGTTAAAGGAGTGCGGGTTCGATTCCCGCCCTAGGTACTTGAAAAGCTCGTCTTCGACGAGCTTTTGTATTTAGTAGGTAGTAGTTAGTAGTTAGACCTATGGCGGGTTTTTAACTTCTAATACTGAGATATGAGTAAAAATTCCCAACTATATTCACTACCTTTTTATATCTCTAAGATTGTTTCCATAAATTCATCTACTTCAAAATCATCATTTTTACTGTCATATATAAGGAGACCATCTTTATCTAAAACAACTATACGTGGAATTTCAATGATATTTAATTCTACTACCAAAGGATTTCTTCCTGCTAAACCATCGCAGAAATTATCCCATGTGATGTTATGCTGTTCTACTGCTTTTTTCCATGAGTTTATATTTCGATCTAAAGAAATTGAGAGAATATTGATGCGATCTCTGTATCGTTCATTTAATTGATGTAAAACTGGTAACTTTTCGATGCAGGGTATACACCAACTAGCCCAGAAGTCTATAATTGTAACTTTACCTTTATATTTATCAGCATTAATTATGTGACCATTAATATCTCTACCGGAAAATTCTTCCAAAACATTTTGGCTTATATTATTTTGTAATAATCTTTTTTGTACAATCATTCCACTTTGACTCGCTTTTAATGAAATGGACAAAACATTAAATTGATCACTTATATAGTCCAAACTCATATTGCTGTGAAACATTTCATTGATTAATAATAATGAAGCATAGGCATTTGGATTATTTTTTATAAACATCTCTTTTTCATAATTCATCGTTGAGTTAAGTGAATCGTATCTTAATCTGAAGTCGTTATATTTACTTCCTTCATCTTTATATTTCGACAGACTATCAGCCAGGTTATTTATAAGGGCTGCATAAGGACGCCTAATCTCACCACTCCGCTTATAGAGGCTATTTTCTATTCCACCATCCACTTTTCCTCTGTATAAACTGGATAATTCACCTGTAATCGAAATAGTCCCTTTTTCAAGGATGAAAACTAAGTATTGATTCGTTTCCTGAGGAACTTTAATTGCACATTGCATGTTTTCTGAAATATTTCCCTTGAATTCAAAATAACCATTATTGGACATACATGAGTCCAAAACCAAATCCTTGTCTTTCAGAAAATAAAAAGCTCCTAAATCTACCAAATAGACCATTTTATTATCAAGGTTTTCTATATGACCTTGAATATGATAAGGTTTAACCGGTTGACCGTGGGTGAGCTGTAGGCAAAAAACAAATAAAAATAAAATAATAAGCTTCATAATGATTTATAGTTTCTTTTACGGACTGCTGCTGACTTTAGACCATATTCAAATAGTACATCTTTAAGGGTTAGCATGGATGGACTCTCCAAATGATCATCCATAGAATCTTCAACAACTAAGCCATCCCTTATCCCCTATTATCGCAACAGCTTTTCAATTTCAGGAGAACTTGGCCGAGGGGCATCACTATGGATTATTTTGCCCTCCTTATCCATAATGAAATACCTGGGAATGGTTCCGAGTTTATACTTGTTCAATAAACTAGATTCTTTTTGGTTTAATACTAAATAACTATCTGTTACGCTTAATTTCTCTTCGTTATTTGCTTTTAACCAATCGTTCTGAACCTTATCGATGGAAATATATACAAAAGCTACTTTATCATTATCCATTCTTTTTTTCAAGGCGTGACTAGATGGGAACTCAGCTCGGCAGGGCATGCACCAACTTGCCCAGAAATCGATGTAAACCATCTTTCCTTTGTATTTTGCAAGTAAATCCGCAAGTGAAATGGTTTCGCCATTTGGCTGCAAAAACTGATCTGCAGCCGTTGTTGTTGTCTGGTAGGTATCTTGATATCTTGAGGTTAGTAAAGTATGGTAGGTCTTATCTGCAAAATGATCATGCAACTTGGCAACATCCGATTTAGCTTTTTCGGCATCTAAAGTGGGAAGCGTTTGATTTGCAAATTTATAAAGCACATAGTCTTTACTAGCACCCGTAAAATTGGCATCGGCAACCTTTATTATATTATCAATCGACTTATCCTCTTTCAACGAATTGTCCATTTGCTTCCATAATAATCCTCTGTAATTATAAATCTCTAAATTTTCATCAATATTTATTTTATCCTTTATATCAATTGGATCAGTTTTTATATTTTTAGTTAACGACAATTTTAGATAACTGTATTCAGCTTCCTTTTTTATCCATTCCGCATACTCTTGGCTCAACTCGCCTTTACCCACCAAACTATCCACATAATTCACCGTCGAATTATACTGGTCTTCAGGCGTACCTTTTCTTTTAAATAAGTATTCAAAAATGCTAAGGCTCTTATCTGACAATTCTGTAGCCAAATTCAACTCACGTTCGGTATACTTTTTATTATTTAAGACTTTTATATATGGGAGGTTGTTCTTAGATGAAATAATCAGACTATCCCCGGGACTTATTGGATAGAGAACATCAGTAGGAATAGGAAAATATTTTAAATTGGAAAATTTATCAAAAAAATAGGCTTTGAAATTTTCTTGTGGCTTAACAGACTCCTGATTTAATTGAACAGATAGAATATCTAATCGAAAATCGGCACCAGGCTCAAACTTTACATATATACTATCCACAGTATCTTTCTGCTCATTTTTTAAAAGATCATCTTGAGACGAACGCTGACTGTTTTTTTTATCTTTCCCATTACCACAAGCGATAAAAATCATTAGCAAGATTAAAATTTCAAACTTCAATTTCATACCAATTAAATTAAAAATATAAATGAATCGTTTTAGATAGATGGTTTGCTAAGCATGATAATGCATACACCGTTTCATCCCCCTAATCAATACACCTACAAGTCAATGCCTTAGTATTATCGAAGCTTCAAAACCTTAATTAAACCTACGAAATAAATTTGAATTATATACTGATTAATATTTTTAAATATCCCTAAACACCCCAAAAACTCTATAAAATCCAAAATATGCTGAAATCCCTCATTTTATGGAGCAAACCTAGCCAAATCTCTATTTTTTAGTGAATTACCAAAACCACCCAAAACAACTTGTAAAAAACTGAATTTCAGTGTTTTAAAATGAGTTTTCAGTAAAAACCAACAATACTTGCCAACTTTTCACTAGGGATGTCCAATCCTAAAAAAGCTATACACAAAAACAAAGTGTATGGAAACAATAGAAAGAGAGTTTGAGTTCGCTGAGCGGACCAGTAAGAAGCAGCCATTCGACAAGCGTTTGATCCTCCACATGCTGGATCAGATCGAACTTGGGGTCCCCCGCCGGGACCTGATGGAACAGTACGGTGTCTCCGAAGTGAGCCTGATCCGCTGGATGAAGAAGTTCGGGCGACAGCCCATTGGGGCAAAGCGGTATACCACCGAGCTGAAGCGTTCAGTGATCAGGGCGGTCCAGGACGGGATGAGCGCCTACCGGGCGGGGAACACCTTTGATATCTCCTGCGGTACGGTCTCCAGATGGGTCAGGGAATATAAGGGGAAAAATACCGAACTTAGTTCCCCAGAACCCGATGATATGGCCAACAAGAAACCCGTAGACCCCAAAGAGGCAGAGATCCTGGCCCTGAAGAAGGCCCTGGAATATGCAAACCTGAAGATCAGGGCATTGGATACCATGATCGATATTGCCGAGGAACAGCTCAAGATCGACATCAGAAAAAAGTCTGGTGCCAAGCGGTCGTAAAGATCAAACAGGAATCCCCAGCAATGGGGATCCGTTTGATCTGCGGACTGTTTGGCAAAACAAGGCATGCGTACTATGACCGCCAGTGGCGGGTGCAGGATGTCGGACTGAAGGACGAGATCATCCTGCAGCACGTGCTGCGGATACGCAGCGAACAGAAGAGGATCGGTACCCGGAAGCTGCTCCATATGCTCGCCGGCCCCCTGCAGGAACATGGGATCAGGATCGGCCGCGACTATCTCTTCGCCCTGATGAGGGAGCATTCCCTACAGATCAGGGTCAGGAAGAGGAAGGCGGTCACCACCGATTCGCGGCACTGGATGAAGAAGTACAGAAACCTGATAAAGGAACTTGCGGTCGAGCGCCCCGAGCAGGTCTGGGTAAGCGACATCACCTATGTACAGCTCAACCGGCGCTGGGGATATCTGAGCCTGGTCACCGATGCCTATTCCAGAAAGATAGTGGGCTGGGCGTTCAGGGGCGACCTCTCGGCACAGGGATGTATCGATGCCCTGCAGATGGCACTGCAGCAGAGGCAGTATCCGGGAAAGGGACTCATACACCACTCCGATCGGGGTTCGCAGTACTGTAGCAAAGGCTATGTGGATATCCTACGCACCAACGGGATCGGGGTCAGCATGACCGAGAACGGGGATCCCTATGAGAATGCGATAGCCGAACGGGTGAACGGCATACTGAAGGCGGAGTTTGACCTCTACGCATCACAGAGTGGCCTGAGGGAGACCACAAGAAAGATCAGGGAGAACATCAGGGTATACAACAACCTAAGGCCCCACGCGAGCTGTGATTACCTCACACCTGAACAGGCACATATGAGGTCAGGTGCGCTGAGAAAGAGATGGAGACCGAAAAAATATCCAATAGTGCAGAAAGAGTTTGTATAGTACATATAGTATTACCAAATTTGCCTGTATAATCAATTCAGAATTAATCCAATAATTTGTATAGCTATATAAGGACAAGACAGGACCTTGTCTGAGGTGAGAGCGTGGTGAGAGCGTACTGAGAGCGTGGTGAGACCGTGTCTATAGGCACGCTCTCACCACGGTAGAACTCCGCACGCACCACGGACGCACCTCAGACAAGGTCTAGCCCCATCCAACGCAGTATGTTACCATCTTTAATTGCGGATATACTAAGGAAGTGGCCTGAATTATAAATATATCATCAGGCGTCAGCGTGTTGGCAATAAAACTAATTGAATTAAACAGGAGAAATATTCACGATTTCGTAAAATATGTTGATTCCAGGATTTTCGGACCCCATCTTGGTAGATTGATATTTGAAAGTAAGAAAGAATTTCCGTACTTAAAAAAATTAGCACAGATTTAACATTCACTCTGCAAATTCTAAGTGTTAAGCGTGTTATTCACAGCATCCATCTATTTCATCCCTCGGAATCCTATTTCTAAAGAAAAAATTCTAATTTAAATCAATGTTTGCGTGTAGCAAAAAGATAGCTTAAAACGTTATCCAATAAAACCATTAATTATGATAAAACGAACCCTACCCCTCTTTATTGCCTGTCTGGCATTAATTGGCTGTGATAAAGATGACACCAAGAATGTATCGCCCTGTGATTTAGCAATGAAAGAACTTTTTAAGGATGACTTACAATGTACCATTGACGGTGAAACGGGCTATAATTTGTCAAAATCCAACTATGAAGGAAAAACCATCTATTACCCGACGCCAATTTCAGGTTGTGAAAATTGCTTACATGAACCTCCTAAATTTGGCTATACCTGTGAAAAGGAGAAAATTGAAATCGAGGATTATAGGAAGCTCACCGCGGTAGCACTGGTTTACGACAGCTGTAAAAAAGCTTTTGTGGATTAGACTTGAAGGGCGAATTTTCGTTTCGACTGAAATATTAGCTGGTGGATACCATTCTTTAATCCTACAGCAGACAGAACCGGGAATGGATTTGCAAATAAATCTACTCCATTCCCATACACAGAATTGATTTCTATCCCTTATCTTTAAGGAATGGAAGAGAATGCAACAATACCCCAATTAAGTCCAGAAGAAATTCGCGTATTAGGTTCGCTCATTGAGAAATCAAAGACGACACCTGAAAATTATCCTTTAACATTGAATGCCCTGCAAACGGCCTGCAATCAAAAGAGCTCGCGGAAGCCTGTTGTGCAGTATGATGAAGAAACCATCGTGCATGTCATTGATAGCTTGAAGAAGAAAGGGTTTGTATCCACCGTGGTTGGCGGAGGCAGTCGGGTGATGAAGTATAAGCATAATCTGGCGATTCAGTTCCCTTTGCTACCACAGGAAACAGCCATTCTCTGCTTGTTATTTCTGCGCGGTCCGTTGACGGCTGGTGAGATCAACAGCAACTCCGGGAGGCTCTATGAGTTTGAGGATCTGGATGAAGTGCAAACATTGATGAATAAATTGAGTTCGGAAGAACCTGTTTATATTAAACAGCTCCCTAAGCAGGTGGGTCAGAAAGAAAGCCGCTACATCCATCTTTTCGGAGAATTTGATGAAGAAGCTTACCAAGAGTCCACTACGGGTTCCGAAGGCCAATCCACGGAGCGAAGCTCCCGGGTAAAGGAATTGGAAGACCGGGTACAGGTATTAGAGGAGCAATTGCTCCAACTCCGGACGGAATTTGACAAGTTGATGCAGGATCTAACCTAGTAAATGCAGAATCGTATGAAAAAAATATTCGCTCCCCTCCTGCTGAGCCTGTGCGCACTTTCGTTACATGGCCAGACCTTTGAAACGTTAGTCGAAGGTCAAAAAGCAAGTTTTCGGGGTTTAGAGACCTATAAGAACAAGGTGGTTTGGGTTAGTGGCAGCAGTGGCACTGTCGGCAAATCCCTGGATGCTGGAAAAACCTGGACCTGGGTATCGCCCAAAGGCTATGAAAAGCTTGATTTCCGGGATATCGAGGTTTTCAGCGCTAAGGAAGCGGTAATTGTGAGCGCGGGCACGCCTGCAGTGATCTTGCATACCAAGGATGGTGGAAACACATGGAAAGAAGTCTATAGAAATGAGGATCCGGCAATTTTCCTGGACGGCATGGATTTTCAAGGGAAAATTGGTTATGTTTTGGGTGACCCCATTGCCGGCGCCTTCCGCTTGTTGAAATCAACCGATCGCGGGCAGTCTTGGACAGACGTATCCGACGTGATCCATCTGTTCGCCGAATCTGGAGAAGCAGCCTTTGCCGCTAGCGGTTCTTCCCTGCAGGTCATCAACGATTGGCTGTATATAGGATCTGGAGGTGCGTATTCGAGCCTGTTGAAAAGAAATGAAAAAGAAAGTCGATTGGATGTAGTGGATGTACCTATCTGGTCGGGGTCGGAAGGAACGGGAATCTTTTCGATTGATTTCCTGAATGCACGCGTCGGCGTGGTCGTCGGTGGAAACTACATGTCGGACAAGGACAATTCCAACAACATCCTGTTGACGGACAATGCAGGACTATCATGGAATAAACCAACGACACCGGTTTTTGGGTATCGCTCTAGCGTTAAATACATAACACCGGAACGTTTGCTCGCTACCGGGACATCCGGTTCCGATATCTCGGAAGATGGCGGTAAGAATTGGCGGAATTTCTCGACGGAAAGTTTTAACGTCATTGCCAAATCAAAGGATGGCAAACAGATCTATTTTGCGGGATCCAATGGTAATATTGTCCGTTTGGTTCGCTAAATGGAATAAAGAGAAAGGCTGCCTGCATGATGCAGACAGCCTTTACTAGCAATAGATATGCTGATTAACCAACCGGCTCAAGGTATTGCGCGTAGCAATAGCCCTCTTCACCGTCTTTCGTTCTCACCAACCACCACTGGTCATTGGCGCGACTGATTAAAGTAATGATCTCATCTTTCGCCGCTTTACCTACAATAGGCTGATCGGTTCCAGGACCTTTTCTGATATTCAGGTTGCTGCTTTCGGTAATCACCTTAACTTGCTGACCTGTTACCGAAGTGGAAACATCCACATTCATGACCACATCTCCGGAAAGGAAGTTCGGATCAATCTGGTTGTAGATATCCCATAATTTATTCTTCACATCTGCATTTGGTGCTGTGCCTTGGATATGCAACACTCCTTCTTGCTCAGCAATCGCTAAATCGGACATGCCAGAAGCTTTTGCCGTATCGATTAGAACTTGATATTTTCCTTGTAAACTCATTTGCTAATTATTTAATGATTAAACCACTCATGTCCACTTTTTTCGGATTCAAAGCGTCCAATCCCATTTTCAATGCTTGTACACGTGCTTGCTCCAACTCGCCTGTTACCGTGATCACGCCATCAACAACAGCTGTCTTAACGGATGGGAAATCTTTTGTGAATTCGGATACTTTTGCCGTAAGATCAGCATCGTTGGTATTGATCTCTACCGGAGGCGCCGTATTCACGACAATGTTGTTCACGACCGATTTAACACCTTTGCTATCGGCTGCTTTAACTGCATTTTCGATCTGCAGTTTTTCATCGTCTGATGCCACAGTACCATTCAAGGTCACTACCCCATCTTTCACATCGACGGTTACATTTGGGTTTGCCGTGATCGCTGTTTCAACTTTCGCTTTTAAGTCAGCATCAGAGATCTTCGACTTACAGGCAATAGTTCCAGTCATCAAGACACCGGATACTAGTGCAATACTTAGGATTCTTTTTAAATTCATAAAACGTATGTTTATGTGGTAAATAATACTTAAATCTAAACAAAAAAAAGTGGAAATAGTTTCCGCTAACAATTTTTTAATATAGCTGTAGATAGCATTCGATAAGGTTACCGGTTATCGATATCGAATAAAATCACCCTTTATTGCATTTATTATGATACAATAAAAGAGGCGATACATTTAATATATCGCCCCAACACGAATAAAATGATATGTACTAAAAACTCGCAAAAGATTTTTCGTTTGAAAATGCGCTGTAGATTTTAGCAGGTACCGCAGAAAAATTGGACGACGATAAAAAACACAGTAAGCATATAGATTTATATAATTGGTTATTAAATAGCTGGTTATACACTACGAATATATTTATTTTCTATGTAGAAAATAAAATCTGGCCGAATTTCCACTATTCAAATCCTGAAAAAGTTGCAGGTTGTTGTTATGCAATAGCTACTATATTGATCTGTTTCCCGTTAAAGGTTATTTCAGTATTGATTTCTTTGCCCATCAAGGCCTTTCCGATTGGGGATTCCTTGGAAACAACCATAATGGTCCGATCGGCTATTTTCAATGGGCCTAGAGAAACGGCAATGAAATAATCGAATTGATCTGTAAGGACGATGGCGCCGGGAATGACTTTAGTGGTTGTCTCCTGGTTCAGGGATTCCAGGACGGCTATATCCTGATCGGCAAGCATCAATTGCTGTTGCAGGCGATTGAGCTCCTGCTGGGCCATCTCGCGGGATGTTTCGTATTTATCCCCCATGCTGCTTTTTGTATCGTTCAGTATGCTATCCTGCGCAATGGACATGGCAGCCTTCACCTCATTTCTTTTATTTTCAATTTTCTGCTTGCACAGTGTCACTAATTCCGCTTTGTCCCATGTAGTCATCCTGCAAAAATAACGATGTACGCGTAATTTTCAGCATAACCACAAAAAAAGCGGCCCCTTTTGGGAGCCGCCTTATCTTTTCCGAACGGAAAGATGGATTAGTTTTCTAAAGCTTCTTTCACGTTTTGCGCTTTACGCTTTGCATCTTCGGATAATTCCTTAGTTTTTGCATCTACTTTATCTACCGTGTTATCGATAGCTTCGCCAGTTTTTTGTCCAGCTTCTTTCGTTGCATCAACAGCGTTATTTACACCAGTTTCGATGGAATGACCAGCTGCTTTAGCTGCATCTTTCGTTTTTTCCCAAGCAGCGTTTGCATCATCAAGTGCTTTTTGTGCAGCTTCCTGTGCTTTCTTATCACCACTCTTGATTGCAGCATCTAAATCAGCCTGAGCTTGTTTTGCTTTCAATTCAGCAGCTGAAAGTTCAGCATTAACATCTGCTTTCAATTCATCAGTTGTTTGATCTGCAGATTCGATAGCATGGTCTAAGTGCTCTCCGGCAGTTGTATCACCATCATGGTTCTTGTCCGTTGAGTTTGTGTTATTACATGCTGAGAACGTCAATGCACATGCAACAGCAGCTAATACAGCGATTTTTTTCATTTCTATTTTTATTAGTTTATAAATTAATATTTACTTGAACCTTAAATACAATATTTATACCAATTAAGAATTTATTTTTCAATTTTTCAACTGTCTTCTCTATTTTTCTTTGTTTCGCATACACTTTCTTCTACGTGGATCAAACGCTCCTCCAGTTGCTTTAAAATTTTAAGGTGTGCAACCTGCGCATCAAAAAGCTGTTGGATTTGCTGTTCCAGCAGCATATCGATTTTTTTGTGTAGACTACGGATTTCCAATTCTGCCTTTAGGTTAACCAAATAGTCGTTCTCGGATTGCTTTCGATCCTTTTCTTCTTGCCGGTTTTGACTCATCATGATAAATGGGGCCTGAAGGGCCGCAACGCAGGATAGGACCAAGTTCATAAGGATAAACGGATATGGATCGAATCGATCGGCTTGGAGAGCCATTGTATTGAAAAGCACCCATATGATGAGTATGGCTGAAAATAAAATGATAAACTTCCAGCTCCCTCCAAATCGGGCAACCCTATCCGACAGCCTATCTGCCGGAGTGAGAATTTCCTTTGCTGGATGCACGAGATGGTCAACGATCAACTGTTCTTCCTCAAAACTCTTTTGCACGATGTCATGGAGCTTTTTGATATTTTCATCACCTTGATTGATCAACTCCCTAATTTCGCGATTGCCAATGGTTGCTTTCATGATCGTTCCCTGTTGTATAAGGGTGAAACAATCCATCATTAAAAACGTTTTCCCCAAAAACAGGAATAGCTTCCGGGGATCCGAAAGCTATTCCTGAAAAGATCTTCAGCTTTTCTTATTTTGGATAGACAGTTCCTTTGGCTGCTTCCAATGTATTTTTCAAAAGTCCAACGATGGTCATTAACCCTACGCCGCCCGGTACGGGTGTAATCCAGGAAGCCTTTTGTGCGACGTTTTCGAAATCCACGTCACCATATAGTTTAAATCCACTCTTTGTTTCTGAGGAATTCTCCCTGTTGATACCCACATCGATCACAATCGCGCCATCCTTCACCATATCGGCAGTAACGAAATTTTTCTTACCAATGGCCGCCACCACGATATCCCCCTGTAGCACTTCCTCTTTCAGATTTTTGGTGCGGCTATGGGTCAACGTTACGGTACAGTTTCCTGGGTTCGAATTTCTCGCCAAAAGGATACTCATTGGCGATCCGACGATATTGCTACGGCCAACGATTACCGCTTTTTTACCCGCTGTATCGATTCCATAATGTTCCAACATCAACATGATGCCATACGGTGTCGCTGGAATGAAACAAGGCAGATTGCGCTGCATGCGGCCTAGATTAATGGGATGGAAACCATCCACATCTTTTTTATAGTCGATAGCTTCAGTTACTTTTTCTGGATCGATATGCTTCGGCAATGGCAGTTGGACGATAAGTCCATCAATGTTCGGATCGCCATTGATTTCTGCAATTTTCTTCAACAGTTCCTCTTCGGTTACATCGGCATCATAGCGAATATTCGTTGACTCGAAACCCACCTGCTCGCAATTACGCATCTTGCTGGCTACATAGGTTTCACTACCACCGTCATTGCCCACAAGAATAGCGACCAAATGAGGCTTGCGACCCAATTGTTTGGTCAGTTCTGCCGCTTCCCGGGTGATGTCTTCTTTAACTTTGGAGGATACTTCTTTTCCGTCAAGTAACTTCATGATATATTATTATTCTTAGGTTGATGTATTAATCTAATTTCAGAACAGCCATGAATGCCGATTGTGGAATCTCTACGTTTCCGACCTGGCGCATACGCTTCTTACCTTTTTTCTGTTTTTCCAATAATTTACGCTTACGGGAAATATCACCACCGTAACATTTCGCCGTTACATCCTTCCGCAATGCTGAAATCGTTTCCCGTGCAATGATCTTTGCACCGATCGATGCTTGGATACGGATCTCAAACTGTTGACGCGGCAACAGCTCCTTTAACTTCTCACAAATCTTCTTACCGAAGTCATAGGCATTCGTTCTGTGGATCAGGGATGATAACGCATCTACTGGTTCATCGTTCAAGCGGATATCCAATTTCACCAAATCAGATGTTCTGTAGCCGACCTGATGGTAATCAAAGGAAGCATATCCTTTGGAAATGGTCTTCAATTTATCGTAGAAATCAAATACGATCTCCCCCATTGGCATTTCGAATACCAACTCCACACGGTCGGAAGTCAAGTACGATTGGTTTACGATCGTGCCTCGTTTTTGGATACACAAGGACATAACCGGACCGACGAACTCAGCCTTGGTGATAATATTTGCTTTGATATATGGTTCTTCAATGCTATCTAATTTACTTGGATCGGGAAGATCGGACGGGTTGTGTACAACCACTTCTTCATTATCCTTGGTAAGATATGCCTTGTATGATACGTTGGGTACCGTGGTGATCACGGTCATATCGAATTCGCGTTCGAGACGTTCCTGGATAATCTCCATGTGTAACATACCCAAGAATCCACAACGGAAACCGAAACCTAACGCTGCGGAGGATTCTGGTTCGAAGACCAACGATGCATCGTTCAACTGCAAGCGGTGCATGGATTCCCGCAACTCTTCGTAATCTTCGGTATCCACCGGATAGATCCCCGCAAATACCATCGGTTTCACCTCTTCGAAACCCTGAATGGCACTGGCACATGGGCGGTCCTTATGGGTAATGGTATCACCAACTTTTACTTCTCTTGCTTCTTTGATACCGGAAATGATATAGCCTACGTCACCTGTTTTGATCACATCCTTTGCAACCTGGTTCAGTTTCAAGGTACCTACTTCATCCGCAAAATATTCTTTGCCTGTTGCCACGAATTTTACGCGGTCCCCTTTTCGGATCTCTCCATTCTCGACTTTGAAATACGCCATGATGCCTCGGAAGGAGTTGAACACCGAGTCAAAGATCAAAGCCTGTAGCGGTGCCGTCGGGTCACCGACAGGAGCTGGAATACGATCGATAATCGCGCTCAAGATTTCCGGGATCCCCATTCCGGTCTTACCGGAAGCAGGAATGATATCTTCGCGTTTTCCGCCGATCAGATCCACTATCTGGTCTTTCACTTCCTCAGGCATAGCGCCCGGAAGGTCCATTTTATTGAGGATCGGAATAATTTCGAGGTCATGTTCCAGGGCAAGGTACAAGTTGGAAATGGTCTGCGCCTGAATTCCCTGGGAAGCATCGACGATCAAAAGCGCACCTTCACAGGCCGCGATCGAGCGCGAAACTTCATATGAAAAATCTACGTGTCCTGGTGTATCGATCAGATTGAGAACATAGGTCTGTCCGTCCAAGGTGTATTCCATCTGAATGGCATGGCTCTTAATCGTAATCCCTCTCTCCCGTTCCAGATCCATATTATCCAACAATTGGGCCTGAGCCTCACGTTGGCTAATGGTATTGGTATATTCTAACAATCTATCGGCCAAGGTACTTTTACCGTGGTCAATATGTGCGATGATACAAAAATTGCGTATATGCTTCATATAGGTTATTATGCCTTCAAATTAATTCGCAAATATACTTTATTTAAGTGAGGTTTTTAGCTAAATAAGTCATCTATTTACGTTTTGAAAAAAACATATTCACCATGGGAAAAATGGATGATTTCGGAAGGTCAGCTGTTACACTTCATTGGGAAACCAAAGGTAGATGGTTGTGCCGACGTTCAGTTCGCTCTCCACTTCAATCTGGATCCCCAAACGGTCGACGATCCGTTTAACGATGGTCAATCCGAGTCCGGAACCCTCAAAGTCCGAGGCATTGGACATCCGTTTGAAATTGTCGAACACAGTCTTGATCTCTTCCTTGGCAATCCCGATGCCGTTATCGCTGATGCTGTAACAGACGAACTCATGCCGCATGACCGCCTCTATTCGGACACATGGATTGTCCACTTTGGCGCTGTACTTAATTGCATTGCCAACAATATTCTGGAAAAGCTGGTAGATTATCGTTTTTTCTCCATAGACAGGAAGAAGGCTACTTAAAACAACCTCAGTCTTGTCGGATTCATACCGGAGCTTACAGAATTCCACCAATTGCGGCAGAAATTCATCGACATAAACGGGCTCAAATTTATAGTCATATTCTTTGACCTTGGAGAACTCATGGATGCGGCCCAACATATCGGTGATGATGACCACGGCATCTTTGGTATTCTTGAGCATTTTATTGCGCATTTCAATTGCCATTTCCGGTCGTTGAAGCAACATCTGGGTAGATAGGTTAATTGCGGAAAGTGGATTTTTAAGGTCATGGCTAACCATATTGGCGTAGTCATCCAATGCCTTATTCAGGTTGCTCACCTCCTGATTCAGGTTGGTGATCTCGGCAGCCATGGTCCCTTCACTGTTAATGATCAGCTCGCGAAGTCTCCGGAAAAAGTATAATTCGTCATCTTCCCATTCATCAGAGGTTCCAAAGGTTGTTTGATGCCAGATATCCATAATGGGGTTTTCCTCCTGCACAAAATCCTCGTTCTTTCGGCCCCGCTGCATGATTTTCTCAGGCTTTTCGATCCACTTTTTATTCTTCACCGTTCCCTGTCGGAACCAAAGGATGGTACATTTATGAGGCACTTCAACATAGAGCCCTCCAACACCCGCAAAGCGATCGAAATCAAGCTCTAGCTCTTCCCCATAATTCAAGATAAATTCATGATCGCCAAAAATAAAGTCCTCCGTCAGAGTGGCAATCTTATCCTTGATACCCAGAATTTTGCCCAAACCTATATTGATATTGTACGAATACAACAGGCCATTGAAGAGAATAATCATGGAATCTGCCTTTGCAAAATAGCACAGCTCCTTGGACATCTCAAAAAGCGACTCGGCAAGGTTGTTCCGGACCATCAAAATAGACTTCAATTTGAGTTCAAAATCCCGAATGGTTTCTTTATATAAGCGGCTCTGCACACGCGTTTCCTCCAGGAAACGGTTCATCGCCATCTGTACAAAATATACCAACGCTTCGCGTTTAACCAGATTTACCTTCTTCTCGTTACGGCTCTGGCAAAACAGATAGCCCCAGAGATCACCGTCTTCCGTAAACAAGGAAACACTCAAATTGGAGTTCACTCCGTCCTTCAATAGATAATCTGCATGAAGCGGTGCGATCATCCGTACGCCCGTATGGGAAAGGTTTGGATTATCCTTCCCATTGCTTATCATTTTAATGGTTTTGCCGTTCACCTTGGCCGTATACCGGTAGGCATTTACCACATGGGTGTTCTTTGCCAATCGGTAGATATCGATATCGGGGTAATAGCAATCCAGAATCCCCTCCAGTTCCGGGTGCTCGATGCATTCCGCAAGGATATGTCCGGATCCATCTTTACAATATTGAAAGACACGAATGCGATCAAACCCACTGATTTTTGAGATATAGGACGTCGCCATTTCCCAAATCTTGCCTTTGTTCTCTTTCAGGAGCTTATCAACGATTTCAAACTTGGGAAAAAATACCGTGCTATCATCCATTTTACGCTCGAACTCAAGATAGAGGTAATTTTGAAAAATATAGATATTGAGGAAATAGGGCTCCACCTGATGGATGAGCACTTCCAGCAGCAAGCGCTGCTTGTCATCAAGCAATACCTGATGCACACCCCGGTGCATATCCGCGTAAAAATCGGGGAAATAGGTCGACACCAGATCCCACAGGTTATTTTGTAATGCAGGTGCGACAGCGCTGCCCATCCAATCTTGGCAATTCTCACTGGCTGAAACCAGATTAAAATCCAGATCAGAAATCAATAGATAGCCATATTCTTGTATTCCTTCACTTAAATACAAGCCATCAGGTTCTTGAATTACACGGGTAATCATGAAAATAATTAGTTAGTAGATGATCTTTAAGCAAAAACGGCCCTCAATATGGGCTTTCCCCATTTATGGCATAAAGATAGAAAACCGGAAATTCATTTCCAATTTATTTTCATTCAATAAAATAATATCGTATTTCAGGTTGCTCCCTGAAAAATTAGGCTTGGGTAGCATTGGGTCGGAGAAAAAAAAGCTGTCCAATTCTTAATTGGACAGCTTCCTATAGTGGTGATATTATTCTTATTGTTGAATACTCGGTACCGGTACGACTTCGTTGGTATCTTTTTCGTAGTCGATGGCATCAAAATTGAAACCGAATAACTGGAAGAAATCATTTCTGTATCCCACGATATCAGAAATAGACTCCAAGTTTTCCGTAGTTGCCTGCTCCCAAAGTTTCGCAACTTCAGCCTGTACATCTTCACGCATTTCCAGGTCATCCACACGGATACGCCCCTTGTCGTCCAATTGCAAATCAGATCCATTGTAAAGGCGCTCCGCAAATAAGCGTTGCATCTGTTCGATTGTTCCTTCGTGGATTCCTTTTTCTTTCATCACCTTGTACAATAGAGAAATGTACAAAGGCACCACTGGAATAGCTGAACTTGATTGTGTCACCAATGCTTTATTAACGGAAACGTAGGAAACACCATTCAAATCTTTCAAGATTGCATTGATGGTTGGCACGGTTGCTTCAAGATCATCTTTTGCACGACCAATCGTACCGTTGCGGTAGATTGGGTACGTAAGTTCAGGGCCGATATAGGAATAGGCAACTGTTTTTACACCTTCCGCCAAGACGCCTGCAGCTTTCAACTCTTCGATCCAGAATTTCCAATCTTCACCACCCATGACAGCAACCGTATTGTCGATATCATCTTGGTTCTCTACGGGGTTGATCGTAATGTCCGAAACCACACCTGTATGGAAATCCACAGTTTTATCGGTAAATGGTTTATCGATCGGTTTTAGGACAGAAGCATGCGCTACGCCTGTTTTAGGATGTGTACGACGTGGGGAAGCCAAGGAGTACACGACCAAATCCACCTGACCAAGATCTTCCTTGATCAAATCGATCGTTTGCTTTTTGATTTCATCGGAGAATGCATCACCGTTGATACTTTTCGCATACAATCCGGCCGCTTGTGCTTCCTTCTCGAATGCAGCAGTATTATACCAGCCTGCGGTACCTAATTTACCTTCAGTTGCTGGTTTCTCAAAGAATACACCGATTGTTGCCGCATCCGATCCAAATGCAGAAACAATACGTGAGGCAATACCAAAGCCTGTAGACGCTCCTATTACTAAAACTTTCTTAGGACCATCGTTGATGGCACCCTTGGATTTTACGTATTCGATCTGTTTCTTGATATTTTCTGCAGCGCCATCGGGATGGGCAGTTAAGCAGATAAAACCTCTTGTTCTTGGTTGAATAATCATCTTGCTATAATGTCAAAGTTGAATAATGTTTACAAAAGTAGTTATTTTTTCAAAGGAATTGACCGCAGGTGAAATCGAGCAGGAATGGATTGCCTCCACTCCCCTGCTTTCCCCATTCATTGTCAATCGGTTATCCCCTTTGAATTTACTTATTTTTTTATGAATTCACGGTATAAGAGATTGATGACATCCTTGGACATCATGATATCCTCATTGCGATCCACGATAGGGTCGCATCCATTGGTGATCACCACAAACCCAAATTTCTTGTTGGGTTCAAAGAACATATTGCTGTACAAGCCATAAGCCGAACCGGTATGGCCAATCATGTGTTCCCCATCAATCAATCTGTCCGTTTCCAACAGGGCCAAGCCATAATTTTCCTTCGGATGGAGCCCCTGTTGCATTTTCTTCGCACTCTTTTTGGAAAGGATCTTTACATTTCCCAATTTCCCATAGTTCATGTGCATCATCATGTAAGTCGCCAGGTCATTTGCAGAGATCTTCATCCCACCTGTGGGAGAAAATACCGGTGTGCTAACGCCCATGGTATAGTTTTTAATTTCTTCCGAGCGAGGGCTATAGGCTGCGGGTTGTTCCTTGTAGGAACCATCTTCCTTGGCATATAGTTTAGCGAATCTGCTGTTATCCAGGGAATCGACACAATAGCCGGCTGCCAATCCCAGTGGTGTAAGGATCTGTTGCTTGATATAGTTATCGAACCTGACGTTGGTCAACCGTTCCAGCACGGCGCCGACCATATTGAAGTTCAGGTTGCAGTATTCATAGTCTGTTCCTGGTTTATAATCGTTGTAGGATTTCTCCCAATCTTTATTCTTTGCCGAATCAAGGACGTCAAAGGTGAAATAACCATTGCTATCGTTAAGGCTGGAACGATGTGAGAGTACCATTTCCAATGTGATTTTTGTATCTGGGAATTTGGGATTGCGCACCTTGAAACCGACCAGATCGCTGAAGTCATCCGATAGGGAAACCTTACCCTGCTCGACCAATTGCATAATGGCCGTGGCACTGAAGCTCTTGCTGATGGAAGCAATCCGAAACAGGTTGTCGTTGGTCAATGGAGCCTTCGTTTCCAGGTCCTTATACCCTACTGATTTTGAGAAAATAGGCTTACCACCCTTGACTACGACCACCGCCAAGCCCACGGCGTCGTACTTATCGGTGATGTCCTTTAGGTTTTTCTCGAAAGTTGGGCTTTGGCCAAAGAGCGGACTGCAGAGCACAACGCTCATCATGACGGCCAATAGTTTTTTAGTTATCATATTGTTGTTTTTAGGTAGATTACAGTAAAGTCAGGACGAACTTCAGCCCATAGCCGATCGCCATTCCGAAGCCGAAGCTCAGCAGTGTTCCGATGAGGACATACTCTGTAAATTTGGTATCCTTTGCGCGAGTCAGGTCGCCAAAGCGGAACACAGATTTCGTTGCGAGCAGAAATCCTATCCCAGCTTCAAAGTCCATCAGGATAAAGGCAACGATCAGAGTCCGCTCAAGGATACCGATGATATTTCCGGCGTGCATCAGCGATTCCTTCCTTTTCTTCAGGAATTCCTCGTCTGTGTGCCAGCGCATAAAGAATATGCGGATGACAATCGGCGATACAAAGATGACCATGCAGGCACCGATGATATACATGAAGAGCTTATTGATGTTGATGCTCGTCAGGAAATCGAGGAATTGCTGCTGGTTGTTGAAGAAATAAATCGCAAATATGGTTATGAAATGCAGTAGTTGATCGCCCAGGAAGAGTCGGGTTCTGTAATTTGGCCATTTCTGCTGTAGTCCTATTTTCAAACTATCAATGGCCAGGTGTGCTGTCACCAAGAAGAGGATATTGAGCCAATTGTTGGCCAGGTCGGTGATAAAAAAAAGGATCAGGAGTCCTGCGTGCACAGCGACATGGTACAGGAGGTACCTGATATTGGTTTCCCTTTTGCTTACCCAATACTTTGGCTGCAGCACAAAATCACCCAATAAGTGACATAGGATCATCTTAAGCAGGCTCGTCAACATATTTTTTTAATTTTTTGGTGCAATAGGAAATGACATCCATGATTTTCGCATAATGCGCTCTGCTGAGCTCTTTGCTGACCTGGCTTTGGTGCTTGCGCCCGATGATATTCGAGAGTTCCATTTGGCTGGCTTCCGGATTTTCAAGGGCTGCCTTTACGGTTTCTGCCAGGTTGGGCGTCCATTGATCGGTAATGCGCGTGCACAGGGACATCATCAGGTTGATCTCCTCATTCAGGTCTTCCCAGGGGGAACGGAATTCGAGGGATTCCTTTTCCAAGTCGTCCAATGCCCGACCGGAAAATACAAAAGCTTGTCCGCTCGATTTCTTGATGTCCTCATCCAAGCGGTCAACCAACCCCACTCCGATGCCAATCCGAATATCCAACCCTTCTATCTGCCGCAGACTCGCCTTCAGATTGAAAACGGCATGGAAACAGTTATCTGCAGATACCAGGGCCTGAAAACTATCCCCCCTGAATATATCATAATTGGTCGAATACGGGTGGATTCCACCCTCCAATAAGGGTAGCCACTGTTCGGCTTCAAAGTCACTGGAGTGAATGATATCTCCGGTTAATACGATCATATTGTTCGCTTTCGATCCCATTTCTATTTTGCTTCAGGTAGTATGCTAATTTAGTAAATCAATTTAACATTGAATTATGACCAAATATAGTCATAATTCCGAATTATGACTAATTTCAGTCATATTTTTAAATTATGACCAAAATAAGTGATAATTGGCAATTATGACTAATATCAATCATAATTGGCATTTATGACCAAAATGAGTCATAATGAATTAAATAATTATAAAATTAAATTAAGTGCACTTACCAATGTATTTCAAACAAAATGTTTAAATATCTGCTTGTATGTGTGGCTTGATTACATTAAATAATTTAGTAAATTGTAAAAACTAATATAAACAATATGGCATCCTATTCAAAAAAGTTAGCGGCAAAAAGCGATTTCAAAATAAAGGAACACCCTACAGATATCCAGGACGAGATCAGTGAAGACGAAGCAAAAGCCGAATTAAAGCAGCTACGGAAGAAAATTGCAGAGATTCAGGATAAGATGTATGCACATGATAAATACAGCGTGCTGATCTGCTTGCAGGGCATGGATACTGCGGGAAAGGATTCGTTGATCCGCGAAGTCTTTAAGGAGATGAATGTGCGAGGGGTTGTGGTGGAGAGCTTCAAGACACCCACAGAAATCGAACTGCAGCATGACTACCTGTGGAGGCACGAGGTAAAGTTGCCAGAAAAAGGGAAATTCACGGTATTCAACCGCACGCATTATGAGAATGTCCTAGTGACCCGTGTACACCCCGAATACCTATTGAACGAGCGGATACCCCATATCAATGACCCCAAGGATCTTCCCACAGATTTTTGGAAGATGCGCTTCGATCAAATCAACAATTTCGAAAAAAGATTGACGCAGAATGGTATGCTGATCATGAAGTTCTTTTTGAACCTGAGCAAGGACGAGCAGAAAAACAGACTGCTGCGCCGACTAGATAAGGAGGATAAGAATTGGAAATTCTCGCCGGGCGACCTCAAGGAACGGACGCTGTGGGACAAATACATGGAATGCTATGAAGATGCCATCGCCCATACCACCAAAAAGGATGCGCCTTGGTATGTCATCCCCGCAGACAACAAGAAAGTTGCACGTTATCTGGTGGCTCAGGTAATTTTCGAGATCCTATCCGAATACAAGGACATCCAATATCCCGAGATGCCCGAAGAAATCGAAGAACATAAAAAGAAATATAAACAACAATTGGAAGCCGAATAGCTTCCAATTGTTGTTATGATGGATATTTTGATTGTTATTTTAACTGATCTTTTTGTTTAGAACAAGGTTGACGAGAGTCCGCCATCCAGGGGAATGGAGGTTCCTGTAAGAAATCCGGCATAAGGGGAAGCGAGAAATGCGGCCAGATAACCATATTCTTCAGGATTTCCCAGTCTTTTCACAGGGATGCTGGCAATTCGCTTCCGTTCGATCTCTTCAAGACTGACACCGCTGGACTTTGCTTGGTTCTCCATCAGGCTATATAGCCGATCGGTGGCAAAATAACCCGTCAGGATAGAATTCACCGTAATACCTTCCGCAGCCACGGCCTTGGCCAAGCTCGTGCTCCAGCTCACCAAAGCAACACGCATGGTATTGGAGAGCACCAGAGCATCTTGAGGCTCCTTCACCGTCAGCGAAGATACATTGATAATCCTTCCATACCCCTTCTCACGCATGCCCTTTAAGGCAAGTTCTGTGGTTCGTACATTGTTCTGGAACAGCAGATCGAAAGCCGATTGATAATCTTTCAGGGTTTTGGAAAGCACATCACCGGCAGTGGGCCCGTTGCTGTTATTGATCAGGATATCAATGGTGTGGTTCCTGAAAAATTCAGCCATGGTCTCCAAATGCTTTTCATGATCCGCAAAATCCGAAACCAAGATTTCATGTTTTTGTCCATCTCCAGCAGGGAGGTCCTGGCGGGCGGCTTCCAATTTATCAGCGTTACGCGCCATCAGCACAACAGATGCACCGCATGCCGCAAGCTCCATGGCAATCGCACGACCGATACCCCCGGAGGCACCGCCGACGAGGGCCGTTTTACCTTTTAAATCAATTTGCATAGCTTAAGGTTTGAAGAACCTAAATTAGCAAAAATGTGGGAAAACATCCCCCTACTCATCATTTTTTGGATATCCTTCTTCATCGAGGTCATCGCGTAAATCCTCCTCGTCCTTGGCAAGCTCCTCGTCCATTTTGGAGACCTTTACGATGCTGTCACCTTCGATATGCATGCCATTGTCATCGAGATTCTCCTCCCGAAGTTCCTCCAACGGCGCGTATTCATCGCCTACATATGGATTGGAATCATCGTACGTGGAATCGTCATCCTGTGCGCCTTCACTGATGGTATCATAATCCGAAGGATGGTCCCAATCGGGATCTTCATCGTTCACATCCAATTCATACGAATCATCTTCTTCGTTATACGCTAAATCCTGTGGATCCTGTGGCCCTTGTTCCTCATCGTCAAGTGGCTCTCTATTCTTTTTTCCGTCTTTGTTCATACCTGTATCTCCTATTGATTGTGTACTATAAGAACTCCTAAAAGCCCATATTGTTTGCGCCCTCGAGATAACATAATGTCGGAAAGGGCGTTGTATTTTATGATAATATTAGTTAGATTTACTTTAACAATTTATAAACTTTCATTATGCAAACTAAAACTGAGTACCTGATTTGGGACAAGATTGTCTCAAGTGCGAAAAGTCGTTTTGATGCAGACAAATACTTCAACATGTTTGCGGGGATGACCCCCGAGATGTTCGACAAGTTGGTGCTGCATATTATCGTAGGCTTTGCTTCTGGAGAGGAACACGATACCATATCGGTCAATCTTCACAATGAATTAGAACATTTGGGATTTGAGATGCGCGAGGATTTGATCGACAATTTCATTGCGGATAAACACGTTGTGTTCAGCTCAGAAATCTATGCAACCTACCTGACCTTCTCCATGCTGGAAGACGGCGCCCAGGAAGTCGAAGTCCTGGGATATGTCACCGATCTTCTGGAAAATCCAATGATCTATTAATTACCGACGGGTACCTCTTGGCCTATTGGCGCTTCCCGCTTTTTTCATCAGGTACCCCTAGCTGTATTTTCCTGTTTTTTGCTTAACTTCGCAGGTAATATGGAAACAGTTGTCAGTGGTATTAGAAGTACCGGAAAATTACACCTAGGAAATTACTATGGAGCGTTGAAAAACTTCGTTAAAATGCAAGACGAATACAATTGCTTCTTTTTTATTGCCGATTTACATTCTTTAACGACACACCCTACCCCACACGATCTGACCAGTACAGTTCGCCAGGTGGTGGTCGAATATTTAGCTGCCGGACTGGATCCGGAGAAATCAACGATCTATGTGCAGTCCGATGTCCCTGAGGTTTCGGAATTGTACCTGTACATGAACATGAACGCTTACCTCGGTGAGCTGGAACGCTCGACTGCATTCAAGGATAAGGTCAGAGCGAATCCGAACAACGTCAATGCAGGGTTATTGACCTATCCTGTTTTAATGGCCTGCGATATCTTGATCCACCACGCAACGAAAGTTCCTGTGGGCAAGGATCAGGAGCAACACCTGGAAATGACCAGAACCTTTGGAAACCGCTTCAACCGTCTGTATGAAGTGGATTATTTCAAGGAGTCCTTTGCGTTCACCTATTCGGATAAGCTGATCAAGATCCCCGGATTAAGCGGTCAGGGTAAAATGGGCAAATCCAATGGTGATGCAGACTGTATCTACCTATCGGATACCGCTGAAGCTGTACGCAAGAAGATCATGCGTGCCGTAACGGACAATGGGCCTACCGAACCGAATATGCAGAAACCGGAAGCAGTGCAGAACCTATTCGACCTGATGCAAGTGGTATCCACACCGGATACGGTGGAGCATTTCGATCAGCTTTACAACAAAGCAGAGATCCGTTATGGTGATTTCAAGAAACAATTGGCGGAAGATATGATCATTGCTACGCACGATGTCCGCACGCGGATCGAAGAAATCAATAACGACGATGCGTATATCGCCAAGGTCTTGAAAATGGGTGCTGAAAAAGCTCACGCGAGTGCGCAGAAGACCCTGAAGGAAGTTCGTGAAATTATCGGTTTAAAAAAATTGTACTAGAAGATTATGCATTTAGCCATTGTTGGAAATATTGGAGCGGGTAAAACGACCCTCACCGAACTTTTAGCGAAACACCTCAACTTCGAGGCGCAATATGAAGCGGTAGAAAACAATCCCTACCTCGAGGATTTCTACAGCGACATGAAGAGATGGGCGTTCAATTTGCAGATATTCTTTTTGAATAGCCGTTTCAGACATATTGTGGAGTTGCAGAATCAAGGAATTAATATGATTCAGGACAGGACCATCTATGAGGATGCGTATATCTTCGCGGAGAACCTGTACGATATGGGGCTGATGAGTGCCCGTGATTTCGAAAACTACAGCGATATTTTTCAGAGCATCATCCACTACATCAAACCACCGGATCTATTGATCTACCTCCGGGCATCTGTACCGACCCTCGTGAACAACATTCAGAAAAGAGGTCGTGATTATGAGTCAGGCATCCGTTTGGACTACCTTTCCAAATTGAACGATAAGTACGAAAAATGGATCAGCAATTATAAAGAAGGAAAACTATTGATCCTGGATAAGGACAACCTGGACTTTGCGAACAACAAAGAAGACCTGGGCGAGATTATTCAGAAGATCGAGACTGAACTATTTGGATTATTTTAATCTATAAAAAGCCGATTTCCATCGGCTTTTTTTACTTTTAAGCTTATGAAAGCAATTGGAATAATACCTGCACGTTATGAATCATCCCGTTTTCCGGGCAAACCCTTGGTGGATATCGGAGGCATGACCATGATTCAACGGGTGTACAATCAGGTTAAGCATGCCACCTCACTGAGTGAAGTGGTGGTCGCAACGGATGACCAGCGTATTTATGATCACGTCAAAAGCTTTGCCGGGAACGTGGTGATGACCCGAAAGGATCATCAATCCGGAACGGACCGATGTGCCGAGGTAATCGAGAATATCCAGGGTTTTGACATTGCGATCAATATCCAGGGCGATGAACCTTTTATCGACCCCTTGCAGATCGATCTTTTGGTTTCCTGTTTTACCCGCCCGGAGGTACAGATTGCGACCCTGATTCGCCAGATCACCACTGTGGATGACCTCCAGAATGTGAACAAACCAAAAGTCGTGCTCAATGTACTTCAGGAAGCTATTTATTTCTCCAGACAGCCCATTCCCTATTACCGTGGAAAGGAAATCAACGAATGGCTGCAGGAAACAGCCTATTACAACCATATCGGCATCTACGGTTTTAAGGCTGAAGTTTTGAAGGAGCTGACCAAACTGCCCATATCGAAACTGGAATCTGCAGAATCTTTGGAACAGTTGCGCTGGATTGAAAATGGCTATAAAATTGCGACAGCCATTTCGGCACATACCAATGATCCCATCGATACACCGGAAGATCTGGACCTGATCCTCAAAAAATACTTTAAATAACAAAATGCCCGGAAGTTCCGGGCATTTTGTTATTTAAAGTATCAATAAGCTAATCTTCTAGATTATCGATGACTTGTATATTTCTTCGCTGATAAACTCTTTAAGATCGGGTCATACAGGTCCAGGGATACCTTGTCCAGATCCTGGATGGCCTTTCCCAAATCGGCTGCCTGGTCTTCCGTCCGGATTCCGACCACACTTGCCGCAACGGCATCGTGCAATAACGGGTATTTGATGGCCAACGCCAACTTGGATACACCATGTTTTTCTGCGATGTCTGCGAGGTGCTGCTGTACGGTATCGACCTGGCCTGCTGAGTACTCCTGATATTCCATGGCGGGCTTGTCCACCAATAGCCCCTGAGCCACCGATCCGCGCGCCAGAACCGATACACCTTTCGATTTCAATTGTTGAAGGTATTCTTCAGGTCGGCGATCTAACAAGCTGTACTGCATCATGTTGGAAACAATCTGACTATCTTCAGCATACTTCAAGAATACATTCGGACGAATGGACGATATGCCATAATACCGAATCTTCCCTTCTTTAACCAATTGCTCAAAGGCTTCCACGATCTCATCATATGGATCCTCCAGCGTACCGCCATGCAATTGATAAAGATCGATGTAATTCGTTTTCAAACGCTTTAGAGAGTCTTCAACAGCTTTCAGGATATAGGCTTTACTGGGTGCCCAATCCCATCCACTACCGTCCTCTTTCCATTTATTACCGACCTTGGTCGCTAATATCCAATCTTGTCGCTCGCCTGAAATCAGTTTACCAATTCCCTTCTCATTCTCCCCTCGATCATACAAGTCGGAGGTATCGAGATAGTTGATCCCAAAGTCTTTTATTTGGGCAAGTATATTACCGTTTACCTTTTCTTTTCCTGGCACCAGGGACATTCCCCCTAGGCCAATGGTTGAAATTTCTAAAGTTGATTTTCCAAGTTGATTATACTGCATCTTCTTTTGTTGATTTTATATCGATAAGCTCAACATCAAATATCAAGGTACTGAATGCAGGAATCGGTCCGCTGCCGCGCTCGCCATAGCCGAGATTATACGGGATGTAGAAACGATATTTTGCCCCTTCGCGCATCAATGGGATTCCGATTTTCCATCCTTCGATGACGCCTTGGAGATTCAGCTCCAGGGGTTCGCCGCGTTTGTAGGAATCGTCAAAAGTTTCGCCATTGTAGACCTTACCGGTATAATGCACGAGAATACGGTCATCCAATTTCGGACGGATACCCGATCCTTCAGTCAATACTTCATATTGTAAGCCTTCTTTAGTTTCAACAATCTTCGGGTTCTTTTTGTTCTTGGCAAAAAACTCCTCAGATGCTTTTTTCTTGGCAGCTATACGTTCTTTCTCTACCCGTTCCAGACCAGAATTCAGCACCTCTCCCCGCTTCTCTTCCGGGATCAATTGTTTCTTGCCTTCCAGGATATGGGATATGGCCAACAGAAATTTATCCTTTTCCAAGGGTATCTCCATCTTTTTCAGTGATGCACCGATATCTTGTCCCAAAGCGTACGACAGAGAGTCGTTCGCTGTCTTCAATTTCTGTCCGTGGGTCTGCGTAAAGCAGCAAACCCCGATCAGCATGCCAAAAATGTATTTCATGTTAGCTGTGATTTTTAATTATTTTCTCAACAATATCGGCCGTACAATCTTGATAATCCACGTTCACACGCGATCTTGCGTTCAACCAGGATTCAATCTCCAGATCATACTTCTTCTTTAAACTCTTAATAACAGGCACCCCTATTTCCTCAAGCGAAGCCGCATTGAGGTGCTGTTCGTATTGGTTCTTCATGGGAATTACCAACAACTTCTTCCCGAGGTGTAGGGCCTCCGCCGGCGTTTCAAATCCTGCACCGCACAGCACACCAGATGAATCCGCCATGCTCTGGACAAACGCATCGCTATTGATCGGGTTAATGGAGACATTCTTTAATTTGAACGGCTTCTTATTATGTTTGGAGAACACTTCCCACTTAACGTCGGGGAACTTCGATAATTGTTTAAGCAAGTGTGCATCATCATAGGATGGCAGGTAAACCGTATAATGCCCTAAATCCCGCGGTTCCAATTGCCGAACAGATTGCCTGATTACCGGTGTAAAGATATGTGGAGCATAGGATTTGAAGTGGAAACCATAGGAATGGGTGGATGGGGCGTAGTTCTTCATGATAAACTTACCCAACATATCCGTTTCCTCCGGTTTCGGACTTGCCGGATCAAAGGCGCCGATCTGGTGGCTCAAGCCAATGCAGGGCTTTTCCTTAAAGTAACTTCCCCATGCCGAAATCGGTTCAAAATCATTGATCACCAAATCGTATTGTTCCACTGGAACGGCATTCACTTCCTTGACGAATTTCCGGACGGTAGAACTCATGAAAGTCTTCCAGAGATCCACACCTCCCGTTTTCCCGAAAATAAAACTCAAACCGTGGTATCGGTATTTCACCTCAAATGGGAGTTGGATATCCGCTTGAATACCACTCACCAATACATCGACCTCCGCAAACGCTCTAAGACAGGGAATTATGTCGATGGCTCTACATAAATGTCCATTTCCCGTACCCTGAACAGCATATAATATTTTCATTGATCTTTCGATTGACTCAACAAAGTAACAAATTTCATCCAATATGTGCCATTAATTCATATTAACCTTCCATAAAAAAATAGTAAATTACGATAAATACCTACAAATCCTGATGAAAAAGGTATACCTGATCGGCATTATCCTGCTATGCCCATTTTTTCTGGCCGCATGGGGGTTCCATGTCCATCGGCTGATCAACCTTAACGCCATCTACACCCTCCCCCAACCGCTCAATATTTTCTTTAAGCGATACAGCAACCAAATCCGGGAGATGGCCATAAATGCCGACAAAAGAGTCTACGTAGATCCAGATGAAGCCGTACGGCATTACATCAATCTGGATCTCCATTCCCTACCTACGGATTCATTAATGGTTCCGTGGTATAAAATAAAAAAGCGGACAGACCAGCAGCAGATCCTGCAGAAGGGAATTCTTCCGTGGCAGATTGACTTGACTTATCAAAAGCTGGTGAGTGCCTATAAACAATACAACACGCGGGCAATCCTACGGCATGCATCAGACCTCGGGCATTACATCGCCGACGCCCATGTCCCACTACACACCACGAGCAATTATAACGGACACCTGACGGGTCAGCCGGGCATACATGCCCTTTGGGAAACACGAATCCCGGAATTGTTCAGCAAGGATTATAATTTTTTGGTCGGCAGTGCCAGCTACATCGATGATATCAAAAGCTATTCCTGGCAGACAATATTGGATAGCCACGCCGCATTGGATTCGGTATTGCTGCTGGAAAAGAGACTTTCCGAACAAATCCCCAGCTACCAACAAAAAGCTTATCATCAACGGGGAAACACCATCAATTACAGTTATTCCAATTTTTACGTCCATGCCTACCATCAAAGGATGAACGGTCTGGTTGAACGCCAGATGCGAAAATCCGTCCATGCTTTAGGGTCCATGTGGTTTTCAGCATGGGTCGATGCTGGTCAACCCAATATCCACCTCAGCCCTAAAATCCCCCAAACCATGGACACGGTATCGGTTAAACATTTAAATACCCGTCTGAAACGAGAAGAATGGCATTAATGTATGGTGCAATCCGAACATTTGGTTACTTTTGCCAAAATCAATACATATGTTAACTAAAAAATTATTACTTGCCGCTTCCCTACTTCCTTCAGTGCTTTTAGCGCAAAACTCTCTTACCGACACAACAACAACGATCAATGAAGTATTGATCCAAGAAAATAGATTCCAGATTCCCTTCAATCAACATAGCAGAAACATCCATGTCCTCACGCAAAAGGATCTGCAGCATTTGCCCAGCGTCAGCATTGCCGAAGTTCTGCGTTATGTACCGGGATTGGACATCCGTCAGCGTGGCCCATTCGGCACACAGGCCGATATAGGTATTGATGGAGGTAGTTTTGAGCAGTCGCTTGTCCTGATCAATGGCATCAAGCTATCCGATCCACAAACAGGACACCACATGCTCAATATTCCGATACCGACGGAAGCCATCGAGCGCATTGAAATATTACGGGGGCCAACTTCCCGGATCTATGGCATCAATGGGTTGACCGGTGCGATAAATATCGTGACAAAACAAGTGGAGGGAAACAGTCTATTCGCACATCTCTACACCGGTTCCAACTTTAAACCCGTCGAGGAATCCGATGGTGACGGCATTTACTACGGCACCGGGGTGCAGGTCGGCGGTACGTTTGCAAAGAAGAGCCATCAACACCAAGTTTATTTCACTAAGGAACACAGTAATGGGCAGCGGTTCAACAGCGCTTCGGACAATGAAAAGATCCATTATCAGAATAGCATCCAATTGAATGGCAGCAATAAAATCCAAATGTTGGCCGGCTATATCCATAATCAATTCGGTGCAAATGGTTTCTATGCAGCTCCCGGCGATATCAATTCCGAGGAAATCGTAGAAACCTTTCTGGGAAGTATCTCCAGTCAGCATCAACTTTCCGATACCTGGTACCTGAACCCACGGATCAATTACCGGTACAACGAGGATGATTACCGCTATTTCAAGGACGATTTAAGCAAAGGTAGAAGCCAACACTACACACATACCCTTTCAACGGAATTGCATGCCCACAAGCAATTTAAATACTTCGGTATGGGTTTGGGGGTTGAAAACCGCATGGAGAAGATCAACAGCTCCAATATCGGCGATCACGACAGAAATAACCTGGGCTTCTTTACGGAATTCCGAACGGATTATTTCAAGCAATTTATCATCAGCTTGGGGGCGTATGTGAATTACAATTCCGATTATGACTGGCAGGTTTTTCCGGGGTTGGATGTCAGTTATTTAATTGATGATAACTGGAAAGTATCGGCTAGTTCGGGAGCAAGCCAACGCATCCCTTCCTTTACAGACCTCTACCTGAACCAACGTCCCGGCAACATCGGCAATCCCAACCTGAAAAGCGAGCAGGCCTGGCAACATGAAATGTCCCTGAGTTACCACAAAGGATACTTTACGGCCAAAGCGGGATATTTCTATCGGGATATCAGCAATTTTATCGACTGGGTGAGAAGCAGCACCGATGTACCTTTCCAGGCGCAGAACTTGGGCGAGAACAAAACCAATGGCGTATTCACCTCGCTTGGCCTGCACTATCCTTTTGCAGAACAGAAATCGGTTCAGGTCAACCTAGCCTATACGTACCTGGATCCTTCCATCGTCAAGAGCATGGACTATACAACGATCAAATATGGCATTCAAAGCTTGAAACATCAATTCCAGGCCAATGCGATCGTGCAACTTGGGCCCTGGGTGGTGAGTTCTGCCAACCGTTTACTGGAGCGTGTATCCTCGAATTCCTATTTCATATCGGATGCACGGATCGGCTATAACCGGAAGAACCTTAACATCTACCTGGATGTGCAGAATATATTCGATGCCGAATACATCGAAGTCGGTGCAGTTCCGATGCCTACGCGATGGAGCAGCTTGGGGATCAAGTACCAACTGCAGCTAAAATAAAAGACATAAAAAAAGCCGCTCTTTGAGCGGCTTTTCAATTTCTGTCGAAAATTATAATTGTTTTTCTAATTTCTCAGCTAAAACAGACTTCGGCACGGCGCCAATTTGTTTATCAACGATCTCACCGTTCTTGAAGTATAACAACGCAGGGATATTACGGATACCGTAACGCACGGAAATATCCGGGTTATTATCCACATTTACCTTACCGATTACGGCTTTGCCTTCGTATTCTGTTGCCAATTCATCCACCAATGGACCAACCATGCGGCATGGACCACACCATTCTGCCCAAAAGTCGATTAATACGGGTTTATCTGATTTTAATACAACTTCATCAAAGTTGCCATCTGTAATTTCTAATGCCATATTGATTATGTTTATTTTTTGATTTTACAATTTAATAATTATACACAAATATAAGCAATCGCAAACGATTGCTATTCGTTTTTGCCAAACAATTTTCTGATAGCCTATCAATTTAATCTATACCGAACCCCTTCCATTGCCTCTAAACTGTCAAGAAACTCATTCGTTATGAAAATCTTACGACGTTTAACCGGCATCTCAATAGAGAGTTCATCCTGCACATCCATGATCATGAATTTCAACGAGCAGCTTGCTTCCTGCCCTTCCATGTGGCAATGGCTCAATGTACGCTCTAAATTATCCAAGAATTCATGATTCAGCGCATGCAATGGAAATTGTATGGTAAAACTCTTGGCCATCTTTTCACGCAAATCCGAAAGGAGTTGAATATTCTTCAATTCAAATCCCCAGTTCCCCACTTGTTTGAAACGCTCCTGTACCAGGCCGCGAATCTGCACAAAATAACCTTCCTGCAGGTAGCCCTTGAACTTCACGTAATCTTCGCCAAATACCATGATTTCAAAGGACTCCGAGTAATCTTCAATAACAAAAGAACCGAAAGGCTTACCTGATTTCGCAACGCGATGGTTGGCCATCTGCACAATGCCTCCCAGCACAACCTCCTTGTTCTTGATCCTGTTAAAGTCCAACAGCACTTCCTGATCGACCTCCGCTGCTTTAACCTTATTGATAAGCTGTAAATCCGTAACGTTATTCGGACAGAAATGTTTTAATTCAAACTTATAATTGTCCAAGGGATGGCTGGTCAGATAGATACCGATTACATCCTTTTCGTATTTCAGCTTTTCGATCAGTCCCCAAGGCGGACAACTCGCAAGTACAGGCTCTGGTAGTTCAACAGCACCCCCAGCACCGAAAAGACTGACCTGTGCCGAATTTTCATTATCCTTGAATTTATGCGCAAATTTTATTGCCTTCTCGATCCCGGAACTGTTATCGGTATCGGAATAGAAATATTGTGCACGATGGGTGTCCGTAAAAGAATCAAATCCACCGCCGTAGGCCAGACTTTCAAAGGCTTTCTTGTTGATCATACGCAGATCAACACGTTTTGCAAAGTCAAAGATGGATTTATAAGGTCCATTCGCGCGGCTGTTCACGACCGTTTCCACTGCACCTGCACCCACGCCTTTTACGGCACCCATACCAAAGCGGATCGCCCCTTCGTCATTTACCGTAAACTTATAATGCGATTCGTTCACATCAGGCCCCAAGACTGTCAATCCCATCCGGCGACATTCTTCCATAAAAAAGGTAACCTGCTTGATATCGTTCATGTTGTTCGATAGTACCGCAGCCATGTATTCCGCTGGATAGTGCGCCTTCAGGTAAGCTGTTTGGTAAGCAATCCAGGCATAGCAGGTCGAGTGGGATTTGTTAAATGCATAACTCGCAAATGCCTCCCAGTCGGTCCATATTTTCTCAAGTACCTTCGCATTGTGCCCATTTGCTTCCGCTTGGGAAACAAACTTCGGTTTCATCTTATCCAGAACGGCCTTCTGCTTCTTACCCATGGCCTTACGCAGCACGTCGGCATCACCTTTGGAGAATCCCGCCAATTTCTGCGATAGCAACATCACCTGCTCCTGATATACCGTAATTCCGTAGGTCTCTGCAAGATATTCCTCACAGGCATCCAAATCGTATTTGATCGGTTCTATACCGTGTTTCCGTTTGACGAAACTTGGGATATATTCCATCGGTCCCGGACGGTATAGCGCATTCATGGCAATTAAATCCGCAAAAACAGTCGGCTTGAGCTCCTTCATGTACTTCTGCATTCCCGGAGATTCGTACTGGAAGATACCTACGGTCTCACCCCGTTGGAAGAGCTCATACGTCTTCACGTCATCGATCGGAAAATGATCGGGATCCAGGTCGATACCATGGCTTAACTTCACATTCGTAACCGTATCCTTGATCAGGGTCAGTGTCTTCAATCCCAAAAAGTCCATTTTCAGGAGACCAGCACTTTCCACGACCGAGTTATCGAACTGTGTGACGTATAAATCGGAATCTTTTGCCAAGGAAACCGGGACGAAGTTGGTAATGTCATCCGGCGTAATAATCACACCACAGGCGTGAATACCGGTATTCCGCATCGATCCTTCCAACACACGCGCCTGTTTGATGGTCTCCGCTTCGATCCCCGCACCATCAGCCAATGACTTCAGTCGATTCACGGCTTCCAACTCCTCGCTGCGCAAAACTTCCTTCAACGCCTTGTCCTCCATGTTGAAGATCTTGCTGAGCTTCAGGTTCGGAATGAGCTTGGCGATCTCATTGGCATCCGCCAATGGGAGATCCAATACGCGAGCGGTATCCTTGATGGATGATTTTGCCGCCATCGTACCATAGGTTATGATCTGTGCAACCTGCGAGGCACCGTATTTATCGATTACATACTGCATGACACGACCACGGCCCTCATCATCGAAGTCGATATCGATATCGGGCATGGATACACGGTCAGGATTCAGGAAACGCTCGAATAGAAGGTCATATAGGATAGGGTCGATATTGGTGATCCCCAGACAGTATGCGACTGCAGAACCTGCTGCCGATCCACGTCCCGGACCTACGGATACCCCCATCTTACGGGCTTCAGCAATAAAATCCTGAACAATAAGGAAATACCCCGGATATCCTGTTTTTTCAATTGTTGCCAACTCAAAGTCCAATCGCTCGCGAATGGCATCGGTAATCTCTGGATAACGGCGTGCCGCCCCTTTATAGGTCAGGTCGCGAAGGAAGGCATTCTCCCCTCTTTTCCCACCATCTTCCAGGTCTTCGGCATGCTGAAACTCTTCTGGAATCTCAAATTTCGGCAAGAGAACATCCCGATTGAGGGAGTAGATCTCTACCTTGTCCAATACCTCTTGGATATTGATGATGGCTTCCGGAAGATCCGAGAAGACAGCTTTCATCTCTTCGGTAGATTTGAAATAATACTCCTGATTCGGCATCCCGAAACGGAAGCCGCGACCACGCCCCTTAGGTGTGGCCAACTTTTCACCGTCCTTCACACACAATAGGATATCGTGTGCATGCGCGTCGGCTTTATTTACATAATAGGTATTGTTGGTACCTATCAATTTAACATCATGTTTCTTTGCCAATTGGATGAGGGTGTCGTTTACCCGGTTTTCATCCTCCTGGCCATGGCGCATGATTTCGATATAGAAATCATCTCCAAATTGTTCCTTCCACCAGATCAATGCTTCCTCGGCCTGGGTTTCACCGATGTTCAATACTTTACTAGGCACCTCACCGTTCAAGTTTCCGGAAAGGACGATAAGGTCTTCCTTATACTGCTCCACGGTGGATTTATCGATCCGTGGCACATAGTAGAATCCCTCGGTATAGGCTACTGAAGCCATCTTCGCCAGGTTATGGTACCCCTTTTTGTTCTTTGCCAGGAATACGACCTGGTAGCCATTATCCTTACGGGTTTTATCCTTCCGGTCTTCACACACATAAAACTCGCACCCAACAATAGGTTTGATCAAAGTGCCATCAAATTCCTCACCTTTCTCAAGAGCTTCCTGCTGTTTGGCCTCTACGTCCTTGTTATGGCCCAAGGTCTTGCTCACAAAATGGAAAGCACCCATCATATTTCCATGATCGGTCATGGCCACAGCCTGCATTTTATGCTTAGCGGCAGCCTGAATCAGGCTATCGATGGAAATGGTGGACTGTAGAACCGAGAATTGGGTATGGTTGTGCAGGTGTGCAAAATTCGCTGCTTTAAATGCGGCAAGGGTATCTGCATCAATGCTTACTTTCTGTGTGCCGGCTGGTTCCTGAACGCGCAGTGCATCGGAGGCAGCTTTTAGGTTGATATGCTTCAAGCCTACCGATTCGACAACCGCAGGATTCTCTTCTTTAAATTCAACGAAGTAACCGGTATCAACCTGTAGCTCGGATGGCGTGAACACCTCCCTACGGACAAGCTCAAAGAAACATCGCGTGGTAGCTTCCACATCGGCGGTGGCATTATGCGCCTCAGCGAATGGAACACCGAATAAATAACTGTGGAGCTCTGTCAGGTTGGGCAGTTTATAGCGTCCTCCGCGTCCTCCCGGCAGTTTCAGTAATTCTGCCGTAATTTCGGTACACGTATCGAGTACCGGCATGGAAGCCATGGGGCTATCGACCTGATAGCGGTAAAACTCCGCCCCCATAATATTAAGGTCGAAACCGATATTCTGGCCAACCACAAATTTGGCTTTACCCAAGGCCTCGTTAAACTTCACCAGCACCTCGGTCAAGGGAATACCCTCGGCCTCTGCAAGTTCGGTCGAAATACCATGGATCTTCTCGGAATCATAGGGAATATTAAAGCCGTCGGGTTTTATCAAATAATCCTGATGCTCAACCAATCTTCCCATTTCATCATGCAATTGCCAAGCGATCTGTATACAACGCGGCCAATTATCCGTATCGGTAATCGGTGCATCCCATCGCTTCGGCAAACCCGTAGTCTCTGTATCAAAAATTATAAACATAGCAACAACAACTTACTCTAATAACTAACAAATCTACTTAATATTATCCAAACAAAAATTCATTTCTAGGTTAGGATTTCCACGATCGATTTAACCGAATATAAACGAGTAAATTAGATTTTTCTTCCTTGGTAACAAGCAAAACTAAGAAACATCCTGCCTGAATATCGAGAATAAAAAAAGCGCAGTTCTGCTGAGCAAAACTGCGCTTTCCTATATGGTCAATTCGTTATTTTAGAATAACGACTTCTACACGTCTATTCTTACGTCTACCCTCTGGAGTCTTGTTGTCCGCAATAGGTTTTGACTGTCCAAGACCTTTCGTAGAGATCCTGGAATCTGAAATTCCGGAATCCACCAAGAACTTTTCTACAGAAGCTGCGCGTTTCTCCGATAGCCATACATTGTATTCGGCAGTTCCGGTTGCATCGGTATGTCCATCCACACGGACCTTCGCATTGGCATTTGAAGTTTTGAGTACCTTCACCAATTTGCTCAATTCCGTTTTTGCGTTATCTGTTAAATAGGATGAATTTGTAGGGAATAGCAAATCCGAAGATATCGAAACCATAATACCTTCGTTGGTCTGTTTTGCATCTTCAAATTCACGTTTTACATTCTTGAGTCCATCACTAGTACCATCTTGGGTCACCACAGCTCCTGGGTTTACAATTAAAGATTGTTGCTTACAGGAAAACAGGGTCATCCCACCTAAAAGGATTAAAGTTAAATAGTTGATTCGCTTCATGTTTTTTTATCGAGTTATGATTCCGTAAATATAATGATTCTCCCTAAAAATACCTTACTTCTTAAAGATTCTTTGTTCCGCAGATTGGATCTCCGGAATGGCTTGATATAGGCGCCAGATTAACCCACTGCGTGCATTCTCCAACAGCACCACCAAATTCGATTGGTTATAGGCCAGGTACTCATCCGATACATCATCGGTCCTTAGATCCATCCAAGCCCGGAAGCCGTATTCCGTAAAAATCGATTCACCGTATTGATTGTATATGGCTTTCAGGGATCGCTCGGCCTTGGTAGGTTCCAAAAAGATGCTGGCAATTGAAATTGCGGGATTTACCCGGAAACTTCCAACGGTATCGCGGTGCTGGTAGAACCCCCAGATATCACCATTTGTTGTTCCTACCCCGATCTCATTGTCCCGTCGCTTCACCATTTGCGTGTAGCGGTTCAGGATATCCTTAAGATCATATTTTTTCAGTTTGGCCAGATCTGGATTGATAGTATTGAATGGCCTGTACATCTCCAATAGGCTTCCCGAAAAGGCGCCGAATGGCAATTCCAATCCGTACATCATGGTGTCGGCTGCCGCTGAAACCTTGTAGACCGAATCGCGACCTTCCACCTTCAGTTCTGGATATCCACCCTGCAGCATGGCCTGCACACTATCGGCAACATTGCCAGCTGCATTCATGCCTAAGCGGCGCAAGGAATTACGGTTCATCCCCCGCGGTCGTTCAAAGCGATATTCCAAAGCATTGGCAAAAGCTTCCGCTGGCAGCCTGGATTTGGTGGATGCAATGGCCAACATATAGGCATTCAACCCTACATTGATCCCCACCAATGGTTCATGGTTTACATATTCATCCACCATGTCAATTGCCGACCTTAACACCAACGGATCGGATTGATAGGCTATCCCCTGCCAATCCAAACGCTCCCACAGCTTGGTGATATCCCCACGAAGCTTATTCTCCTCCGCGGCGTCGCCGCTTAAATATTGTCGTGTTACCAAGAGCGCTTCTATCAATGATGTGGTGGCCACAATATCATAACGCGGTTGTCCATCAAGGTAGATAGGCAAACCTTTCCGCCCGTCAAAATAGGTCGGGAAGAAACCTTTATTGTTTTGCGCTTTTTCCAGAAACCCTACGATCCGTTTCAGGCGACTCATAAACAAAGGCTTACTCACAAAACCTTTCTCTACCCCCACCAAAAGGCTCAAGATAGCTCCCCCTGTCTCCCGAATGGATACAGGCGCTTTGTCCTTCATCCGGAAAGGCATATACATACCGGAGTTGATGTCGTAATTCTCGACAAAGTAATTGATGTTGGACAATTGGATGAGATCCAACAGACCGTCCTCACCGATCTCCACAGGTGTTACTTCCCGAACCTCCGAAAATGGAGACTCCCGGTAGTTGTAATCCACCCAAGCGATTTTATAATAGTATTTCTTATCCAGAACGGGAATATAATCCAAGCAACTCAACATATAGGTCGGTCGAATGGCTACCGCTTTAAATTCCTTGTTGTCTTCAGATCGGTATATTTTTACATAGCGGATGCTCGGTGTTAGGGGCACCTGCCATTGCAGATCGATATGTTTACCATAGGCAGTCGCCTTCGTCAGTACTGCCGGTGAGGTCAGCGAAGTTGTAGGGTATGCACTCGGCAGAAATTCAATCTGATCCAAAAACAGCTGATGGGTACTTTTCCCGGTCTGATGCTGTCGGAGCACAATCCCTGATATCACATCATCGATATTGATTCCTGCAAATTCCTTTACCGGGATCTTTACGCTCAACCAGTTGCTGTGGTTGAAGTCTTCCACAAAATCGGCCAATCGGATGGAAACCGATTGGTTATCGCCCTGCTGAATGGCAATGGAGGGCAGCATCTCTGCTTTGGTATGTCCACTGGCTACAAAGATCTTCATGCTGAGCACATCGTCAAGCGATACCCTATAGTGGAACTTTTGGCGACTGTATTTCACCAATACCTCCCAGTCACCGTCAGTTGCTGATATATACCGTAGGGAAAGCGCGTTCCCAGGTGTAAAGAATAAAGTATCCGATACCAAAAGGCTTTTCTGCACGTTCTCTACCCAGCTTTTTCCTGAATAGTTGACCGTACTGCGCGCATACGAACCCTTCACCAGGCTATTGTCGAAGACAACCTCGGGATAGGATTCCGCTTTGGCAATGGTCAAGAAGCAGCAGCAGATGAGGAAGGCTATAAGTTTACGTTGCATACCATCAAATTTGCCACGAAAATAGGCAATTTTAAAGCTAAAAACGATGTTTTTACTATGCAATACAGTTAAAGCAATAAAATTATTACGCACATTACAAGGACATTGCAGGAATTCCAAGGATAAAATTTTTCAACTCTCCCAAATCTGGCTATATTTGCACCACGTCAAGCGAAAGTAGCTCAGTTGGTAGAGCACAACCTTGCCAAGGTTGGGGTCGCGAGTTCGAATCTCGTCTTTCGCTCAGTTGCCTAGGTGGTGGAACTGGTAGACACGCAGGACTTAAAATCCTGTTCCTGTTAAAGGAGTGCGGGTTCGATTCCCGCCCTAGGTACTTGAAAAGCTCGTCTTCGACGAGCTTTTGTATTTAGTAATAAGTAGGTAGTAGTTAGACCTATGGCGGGTTATTACCTTCTAAATATTGCGCTTGGATATTTTTTTCTGGGATTCATTTATTTTGGATTGCCCTATTAAATAACTATATTGAAATCATAATCCCAATCACCTATTTTCTCCCTGCCTCTTTGGCCATAATTGGTGAATTTTCAAAAATTTTATTGATTTACTATGGAAAGCGAAATGCCAACACGCTCTGGCATTGTGTACTTTCCAAAAAATAAGCGATCTACCTATTACAATCATAATTTTTCCAACTAATAATATCTGTATTGATGCTCCCTAGACCTTGTCTGACATGCGTCCGAGGTGCGGCCGTAGTTTAACCGTAGTGGAGACGTGTTATAGGCACGCTCTCACCACGCTCTCAGTACGCTCTTACCACGCTCTCACCTCAGACAAGGTCCAAGCAAAATATATGGTAATCAAGATTTTATCATTATAAAAATGATTACAATGTAACGAAGTTGGATATGAATTTGAAAAGAATTAGATGTTTAGCTGACAGGAAAGTCAGATGTTAGTGCAGAAAATAAAAATCCCATAATTCCGATCATTTTCTAAGAACGGCGTTATGGAATCGTACCTCAGGATGAATTCCTATTGAATTGTTTTTTCGTATATAATTGATTCAGAAAATCTATTTGAACAATGTTTCCGACCGCTTCCGAATCTCGTCGACATTCCTACCGGCTTGCTCCATTTTATCAGCGGCTTGTTTTTCAATCAAATCTTTCAATAACGTAATGGTTTCATCGAATTCAACATGCTTGGCAATTACAAAAGAGAGTTCATATTCAATATCTTCCCAAGTTATTAGTTCAGCATGGTTATGCTGCAATTGCACTTCAAGCTTATCGATGGCATTGGCTACTTTAGCCTCATACGTCTGCTTCTCTTCAAATTCGTAGAATAGATCATAAACTTCCTGCCCAATAGAAGTAGAAAGCATATCACGAATTTTCAAGATTGCCCTTTTTTCGTTTTCAATCTTTATCTTCTTTATTTCTGGATTTCGGATTTGATCCAGGACAGATACGTCACCCGCTTCTGCTTCAACCAGATCATGGATAATTATCATTTTCAACAATTTAACCATATCGACAGGGTGTTCCAAAAGTGGCTCCAACAGCACGGCCATAAGCGACATGCGCCAGGTATGCTCAGCTACACTTTCTTGTCTTCCATTGGAAAGCCAACTGTGTCGAAGTTCAAATTTCAATTTTTCGGCCAGTTGCAGAACGTCAAGAATGGCTTTCAATTGGGTAACTTTTTGAAGGTGCATACGTTTCATTTTTTTTCCAAGATATAAAATAATTACTGGCTAGGCCTTTACCCACAATAAAATAATTCACTCAGTTCAACAATAATTAACATACATCAATCATTAATGAAACATTATGAATTAATATTGCTTTATGAACATATAAATTATACAGCACATGAAAGCAGCAGTTGTAATACAGCAGGGTGAATTACCAACCTATGTAGAAAATTTGGAAAAACCTGAAAACGACCTATCAAACGGCACATTGGTCAAGATGCAAGCGGTGTCAATTAAAAATTTGGATAAGATGCAAGCCAGCGGCAAGCATTATTCGGCAGGTCACGGTGAGTGGAAGCCTAAGGTTGTCGGATCGGATGGTGTCGGTACATTGGAAAATGGGGATTTGGTTTATGGTTTTGGTTTGAATGGAACCATGGCCGAATTTGCGTTCCTAAAGAAAGATGCGCTGGTTCCTGTTCCGAAGGGACTTGATGTCATTCGCGCTGCAGCAATTCCAAACGCTGCCATGGGTGCAGTCATGGCCTTGAAAATCCGAGCGCAGATCAAACCTGGCGATACGGTATTGATCAATGGTGCTACTGGGGTTACGGGAAAGATAGCCGTACAGATGGCCAAGTATTATGGCGCGGGAACCATCATTGCTACCGGTCGGAATTTGACCTCTTTAAAAACGGTTGAACAGCTAGGTGCTGATATCATTATTCCATTGACAGAAGATAAGAACGATTTCGAAGAACGCCTGGCTGAAGTATTTACTTCCCACCAGATCGACATCGTAATTGACTACCTATGGGGGAACTCTGCCGAATCCATCTTAAAGTTCATGACTGGAAAAGGAACATACACATATCCCAAGGTTTTTGTCAATGTCGGTGCCATGTCTGGTGACGACATCACCCTCCCATCCGCTCTTCTGCGCAGTACAGATCTGAAAATCATGGGGTCGGGATTGGGAAGCTGGAACCATCAGGAACAGCAATTGTTCTTTACCACACTCCTACCTGAGGTCTATGCCTTGGCAGTTGCTGGAAAGATCAAAATAGAAACCCTGGAAATGGACCTGAAAGACATTAATACAGCTTGGCAATTGAAACCGGAGCTTGGCGAACGGATTGTCATTCGCTTATAAAGTCTTGTTTACCAATGTTATTCCCTGGTATATATGGCTATTGAACTCCTAGTATCCCTTTGCGCGAGTACGCAATTATCTCTTATGAATGATTGAAAAAATCTCTATGAATCATAGATAGAATCTATCAAAAACAATCAACTTATTCGATTTTATTTATCTAATTTTAACTAAATTTAAAGAGAGAAACGAAGAAGTTTCCACTGGATACGTAAATAATTAGTGAATCATATATAACCAACGGCACCATGGAGAAACAGTGCCACTTAACAACAAAGAGATATGGATAACGGATCAAATGACATCAGTAAATGCCCATTCCACAACGGGAATGGCAACGGAACTGGCAAGCAGAAAATGACGGTTGCCGGCGGCGGAACAACGAACACCGATTGGTGGCCAAAGAAGCTTAAAGTAAGTCTATTGCGCCAGCATGCTACAAAATCCAACCCGATGGATGCGGATTTCAATTATGCTGAAGCATTCAACTCCTTGGATTTGGAAGCTGTTAAGGCAGATTTACATGCCTTAATGACGGATTCTCAAGATTGGTGGCCCGCAGATTTCGGCCATTATGGAGGTCTATTCATCCGCATGGCTTGGCACTCTGCAGGAACATACCGTGTCGGTGACGGTCGCGGTGGTGCCGGAACGGGGCAGCAGCGCTTTGCCCCATTGAACAGTTGGCCAGACAACGTAAGTTTGGATAAAGCACGTCGCTTATTGTGGCCTATCAAACAGAAATACGGACGTAAGATTTCCTGGGCGGATCTACTGATCCTGACCGGAAATATTGCATTGGAATCCATGGGCTTCAAGACCTTTGGTTTTGCAGGTGGACGTGAAGATGCCTTCGAACCTGAGGAAGATGTATATTGGGGTTCGGAAACGACCTGGTTGGGTGGCGATATCCGTTATGCCCACGGTGGTTCTGAAGGTGTGGAAGAGAAAAATCACGGTGTACTTTCCGGTGATGATAAACCCGATGGCGATTACCATTCCAGAAACCTGGAAAATCCATTGGCTGCCGTTCAGATGGGCTTGATCTACGTGAATCCGGAAGGACCTGATGGCAATCCAGATCCGTTATTGGCTGCTAAAGATATCCGCGACACCTTTGGCCGCATGGCCATGGACGATGAGGAAACCGTAGCGCTGATTGCTGGTGGCCATACTTTTGGTAAAACGCATGGTGCCGGGCCATCAGACAGTGTTGGAAAGGAACCAGAAGCAGCAGGTTTGGAAGAGCAAGGTTTGGGCTGGAAAAGTACATATAAGTCAGGTGTTGGTGCCGATGCCATCACGTCAGGATTGGAAGTAATCTGGACCACAACGCCGACAAAATGGAGCAATAACTTCTTTGAAAACTTGTTCAACTACGAATGGGAATTGACAAAGAGCCCCGCTGGAGCCTATCAATGGGTAGCCAAAGATGCCGATGATGTGATCCCTGATCCATTTGATCCCAATAAAAAACGGAAGCCAACCATGTTGACTACGGATCTCTCGTTACGTTTTGATCCGATCTATGGACCGATTTCCCGTAAGTTCTACGAAAATCCCGATGCTTTTGCCGATGCCTTTGCTAGAGCGTGGTTTAAACTAACCCACCGCGATATGGGGCCTCGTACGCTATACCTAGGTCCGGATGCTCCGGAAGAAGTTTTAATCTGGCAGGATCCGATTCCTGAATTGGACCATGATGTCGTTGACGAATCAGATATTGAAAGCCTGAAGAATCAAATTTTGTCCTCCGGTCTTTCGGTTGCTGAATTGGTTTCGACAGCTTGGGCATCCGCATCCACGTTCCGTGGTTCCGACAAGCGTGGTGGTGCCAATGGCGCACGCGTTCGTTTGGCTCCTCAAAAGGATTGGGAAGTCAACAGACCGGCGCAATTGCAAAAAGTACTATCCGTATTGGAACAGATCCAAAATGATTTCAATGGAAGTCAAGTGGGCAACAAAAAGGTTTCCCTTGCCGACCTGATCGTTCTGGCAGGTAATGCAGCCGTAGAAAAAGCGGCGCAGGATGCTGGCGTTTCGGTAAAAGTACCTTTTACGGCAGGTCGTATGGATGCTTCTCAAGAAATGACTGATGTTGAGTCCGTAGCATTCCTGGAACCGATTGCAGATGGTTTCCGAAACTATAAAAAGAGACAGTACTCCTCTTCTACCGAAGAACTCTTGATCGACAAAGCTCAATTGTTGAATCTTTCTGCACCGGAATTGACAGTTCTCCTTGCCGGTATGCGCGTTCTGGACACGAACTACGACGGTTCCAAGAACGGTGTGTTCACAACCCGTCCTGGTCAGCTGACCAATGATTTCTTGGTCAACCTATTGGACATGAACACGTCTTGGAAGGCTGCTTCCGAAGACAAGGAATTGTATATCGGTTCAGACCGCAAAACCGGACAACCGAAGTGGGCAGGTACTCGTGCAGATTTGGTATTCGGTTCGAATGCAGAACTTCGCGTAATTGCAGAGGTATATGCCTCTAGCGATGCACAGGAAAAATTCGTGAAGGATTTTGTGAAGGTCTGGGCAAAAATTATGGATGCCGATCGCTTTGATGTGAAACGATAAGTTGAAACAAGTATATTCTTTAAGCCCGCCGAGCAAATCGGCGGGCTTATTTTTTTTTACACCTATCCCACTTAAAACCAACCATATAAGCAATAAACATATGAATATTTAAGTCAATTTGGAGAGTATTTATAATCGATTTGCAACTCGGAAACTGTCTCAAATAAAATTTTAAAATTTTCACAAAACCAATAAAGTAAAACTTCTTTTCATTCGTCTATCTTTACATGGACAGCGCAGAGCAAGAAGCAATGGGATCAACCTCCTCCAAATCATTTTCAGAAATCGTCAAGACCTATGGCGGTCAATTGCTGCGTTTTGTAAAATCACGTGTTTCTAAAACCTCGGATGCGGAAGATATCCTGCAAGAGGTATGGTATCAATTCTCCAGGGTAACCAACATTGATGACCTCGGAAATGCGGGTGCTTGGCTCTACTCCGTTACGCGCAATAAGATTACCGACAGTTACCGTAAAAAGAAAACCGAATCCCTGGACGACCTGTATCCCGATGCGGACGATGAGTCCTTCGCCATTGCGCATCTTCTGGCAGCTGATGAAACCGAAAACCCTGAATTGAAGATGTTCAAGGATATATTTTGGGACGAACTGATGAAGGCATTGGAGGAACTTCCAGAGAAACAACGAAAAGTATTTATGTTGAATGAACTGGAGGAAATGACGCTACAGGAAATAGCGGACCAGGAAGGCGAAAACCTAAAGACTATCATTAGCCGAAAGGGATATGCAGTCAAGCATCTCCGTTTGCGGTTAAGGAGTTTATATGATGAATTAAAACAGTAAAGAAATACCGATATGAACAGATTTATGCAAGGAAAAAGAAAAGGGAAAAAAGCATTTGTCATCCTAGCGATCATTGTACTCTTCAGTTTATTGATTGCGTTGCTACAGTACCTATGGAATACCCTGATAACGGATATATTCAGTCTCCGTGCGATTTCCTATTGGGAAGCCCTGGGCTTATTTGCGATCTCTAAAATATTATTTGGCAGAGGCCCCGGCAGACCGGGCGGTTTTGGAAATGCGCGCCGCCGGATGGAAAGGCGAATCGCAGAACGTGACGACCTCAGTGAAGAAGAGCGCGAACGTCTACGCACTGAATGGAAGAAACGTTTCGGTGCCTGTGGTTTTCGGGACTAATACCAATTGGGGAAAAAAATAAAAAAAGTTTAAGGTAAAAGTTGAGCTGTACCCGTCTACTACAGCAAAGGCCTTTAAACAATTTAATTAAAAAAGAAATGAAAAATAAGATTCACTTTATACTTCCCCGATTATTGGTCATCACAGCCCTGGTCGGGATATTCAGCCTCATTATTGGCGCATTATTTAAGATTCTCTTGTTGGGGACAGTCGTTGTAGGCATCGGCGCGTTCGTGATGTCGCGGATCCGAAAAAGAAGAATGTTGGAACAACACTACCTTCATACCCAAAGAGCACAGTTTGCACAAGGCTCCCCTTCTCTGGCCATTTCTCCGATAATCGGAACAACACACCAGACTAAGGCAACCATTATCCCCATTTATTAAATCCATTAAACTCAAGAAATCATGTTTAGAAAAGAATATCAAAATGTAGGTCAACAATTCGGTAGCGACGCTTGTCGGAATCATTTTAAGCGAAAATTCGATCGCTTACAACAGCGGTTGTTTCAGGACGGCAATAGTGCAAGGAGTATTCATCCCGTAAATATTGCCGAGAATGAGGAATTTTACCAGGTGCAATTGTTTGCTGCTGGGAAAAGGAAGGATCAATTTCAGGTGCGCATCCAAAACCAGGTGTTGACCATTTCCTGTACTGCTTCGGAATTGGAACCGGGTATGAAATATATCTATCAGGAACAACCAGCATCGGCTTTTGAGCGGGCATTTCAATTACAGGATCAGGTCCTTGTGGAAAATGTCCATGCAAGTTACGAAGAAGGTGTCCTGACTGTCATCCTGCAGAAAGATCCGGCCATGGCAAAACCTGAATATCAGGTTGCCGTCTCGTAATCTGTAAACCCATAATCCCAAAATATGCCACTGGTCCTTCGTTGGTAATCCAATAGACCAGTGGCTTTTTTATGCCCAATTTTTTGGATTAAGCCTTAATTTCTTATCTTCCAACCTATGCATTTGAAATATAGACCTACCCTGCTCGCCTCCATTGCCCATTTTGCACTCTTTATCTGCGTGTTTATCCTTTTCTTTGCACGGAAATATGAAAGCCTACGGTTTCAAGCAATCAGCGATTATTTCCCTGATTTTCATCTTCATATTTCGAACTTTGCGATCGCTTATTTGCTCATATCGGGAATTGGATTTCTTTGGCTCATCGTTGGATTGCGGTTCTGGAAAGTCCTTCTTTTGGGCATTGCGGTTGTCCTTTTCAATTACCTCTATGAATATGTTTTGCCCTGGCTGAATACTAGGGATGCCTTGGATGCGCATTATGGTTTTTGGGGCAGCCTATTAGCCATCGTCGAAATGTTTCTCATCAGCAGATATGGATTGCGTGAGAACAAATACGAATCCAAATAGCCTCTTCATTCCTAACTGGATCAGACCTTATCCAGGTCAGACGATTAGTCTTATGCCCTTATTTACTTCATCAAGTCCTATTTCCCTGAAAAGTACTGCGCTACTGCCTTCCAATCGGCCATACGCTCATATCCGGACTCGTTGATATTATGAAAACAGGAGAAAATCAACGGTTCCCCTTCGAAAGTCTGAAGGTTCTTTACGTGGTCATCAATCAGGTAATCGGCCTTAATGATACTTTTATCACCACAAAAAACAAATTGCAGCCAGTTGAGAAAGGGAAAGTGTTCGGCGAGCCATTCATATTTTTCGTTCAGACTCCATGGAAATTCCATGGCTGCAGAAACGATGAAGACATGAAACCTTTCATTCAAATCCCTGACTACTTCTTGAGCATCGGGATTGATGGGCAGGGTGCGGAAAAAACCGGGTTGTTGGAGATGCCTGCGAACGGCATTCGGGTCCGGAAGAAAACTGATTTCAGGTAAGCCTTGAATATCCGCTGCGGAAATGCGCTCTCCGGTTTCGTTAAAATGGTAGTCTAGGTAATGCTGCATATTATTGGCCAGCACTCCGTCCATATCGATAGCGATTGTCTTTTTGGTTGTCATGATGTAAGTTACGAGGAAATGGGAAGGTATAGAAACTTTTATGAAATAGGATTACTAATTTCCTGTGATTCACCTGAAATACATGTCATTTCCATCTCCACCCCAAACCAGTGGCCCCATAGCTCCTTGTTTTCCATTAATTCCCATAATCCTGTTACATGATTATTCCCAGAAAAGCAGTTTTTTTTCGTAATTTTAAGTGTTAGAAATATAAACCTATTTCCATTATTAAATTCTGATTATCAGTTTAAAGACCATTGCCTATGAAACCATTATTTAGGAAGGTTCCTGTACAGTATGAGAATTCCTTTTTGGCACGACATGATGTAATGCCAAATTTTGGAAACGTGTGGCATTACCATGAAGAGTTGGAATTACATTATACCATTCGTGGTGAAGGAATCCGTTTTATTGGTGATAACATTAGTACGTTTGAACCGGATGAGATCATTCTGGTGGGAAGTATGCTTTCCCATGCTTGGCGTTGTAATGAAGAGTATTATAAAAATGATCCAAACTATCAAATTGAAGCGATCGTTCTTCAATTTCTCCCCGATTTCTTGGGAAAACCATTGTTGGGACTTCCAGAAATGTATATGTTACCTCGTTTATTTGAACGGGCAAAAAAAGGATTATTGTTCAAGGGATCAACGAAAGAGAAAGTTGCTGATTTAATGCGGAAATGTGTAAACGAAGAAGGAATGGGACGGGTAATCTCCTTACTTTCTATATTACAGATTCTTGCCGAAAGTGATGAGTACGAAACTATAGTTAACACACAAAGTGCTTTCCATCATTCGAATGAATCAGACAGCGTACGTTTAAACGATGTTTTCAACTTTACTCATGCAAATTATAAAAAGGATATTTCTCTGGAGGAGGTTGCCAATATTGCACACCTTAGTGTTACCTCGTTCTGTCGTTATTTTAAAATGATGACAAAGAAAACCTATTATGATTTTTTAATTGAAATACGGATCAGTCATGCCTGTAGGCAGCTTGTGGAAAACCTCCTTCCCACGGAGGTAATATGCTTCGATTGTGGATTCAATAACGTTTCCAATTTCTATCGGCACTTCAAACGCGTTACAGGGATGACGCCAATGGATTATAAAAAGAAATACTTGAATAGGGCAAAAGCTTAATTCTAAGCTTTTGCTCCTTCCATAAATTTACTGCACATCCAAATTATCGATGTAAATGCCCTCCGCATCTTCTGAATAAATCTTAACGATATAGCTGCCAGCATTGATCATGGTACTGGTATTTTCGTTAAGGTAGTTCCATTTTCCCGATCGTGTCGGTTCAAATATTACAGGTGTTTTGCTTTTTAAAATCGTCCCATCCAAAGAAAGCACCTCATACCATCCTTTTTTCGGTGTATTTCCAGCATTGTGATACTTAAATGTCAATGCATACACATCAGCCACACCGACGGATATCTCCCAGCCCACCATACTACCGCTTGACTTTTCAAATTGCAATCGCTCTTGTTCTTGGAAATTCACACGTTTAACGTGCGAATAAATCTTAGTTTGGTTAGCTTTGTAACCTACTGTTTTTTTCAAGTCATAGGCAGGTTCAATTCCACTCAACCGTTGAAACGCAAAGAATTCTTCACCCGATTGCCGTTTCCAAGTAAATGGTTCATTGGGTTTCAAAATTTTCCGGTAAACCGAAAAGACACCACCCTCACTATTCACCACTTGCTCGCCGGTATCTTCATACCCTTCCTGTTTTGTATCTGCGATAACATAGAAATTCGTTGGATGCTTGAATTGAAGGTTGACCTGTTTCATTGCTGGATCCACCTGAAAATAATCACTTCCGTAGAGTATGGACGCCAATTGAAAAATGGATTTTTGATTGGCTACATTGTATACCGTCCCTATATCCAACCAGCTATTCAATCCCAACAATGGTGTGGAGTCTGCTGTCAAGTTATAGTGCTCATGAAGGGATGAATGCGAAGGCTTAGTCCTGCTTGCAATAGCTATAGCATGGATAACTGCTTGCCCGACATGAATCTTCGGGAAATCAATAGTTAATTTTCCGTCCGTTACTTGAACCGTATAGCTTTTTTTAAGCGCGTGATCATGTCCCACTTCCTTCCAAATATCCAATCTTTCTTCTACAGTTTGTCCATTTAATGCGATATCGAAAACCCTTCTCCCCGATCCATCCAAAATCCCGCCTGTACCTATCCAAGGTTCTGCAAAATAGAGCTCAACTTCATACTGTCCGTTTGGCAAATGAAATGTATAACCCATTTTATCCAATCCATAACGAAAGGTCTGGAACAAGTCCCAATCCGACGACTCTCGAATAGGATCAAATACTCTCCTTTGGCTAGCAAAAATGGGATTAATTTCTTTGAAATCATCCGTCCATGACCCGGATCCCCAAGAACTGCCATCATAAGGCCGATCGGCCGACCACACCTGTCCAAAACCATCGGTATATGCCGGTCCTCCCGCATTAATCCTATAGTGGTAATGTAGATTTGGTTGCGCCTGAAGAACAGTGGAATTTGAATCTAATAAGCTGGTGAATTTGGGACTTTGAGGTAATAGCTGTAAAACTATAGTATCTCGTGCCACCACTTTACCATCGATTCTACCCACGGCATACAGCACATTGTATTTAATCAGAACATCATTGAATTCAAAATGGGTTCCTATTTTACCACGTTTCCGAATTCCAAGGGATAGGTCATTCATATCATTGAAAAGTTCGACTTCATCGCAATTGGAATAGATTCGAATATTATTTTTAATTCCTGGTTCGCGCCATCGATTCGGCCAGGTATGCGAAGAAATATAGATCATAGGATCCTCCTTTGGTGCATAATTGGCGCGATACATAAAATATGCATCAGTTGGTTCTAACCAAGGTGTCAGGAGACCTTTATAATTGACCGGGCCAATCTTATCGATGTCACGATATCCTTCTCCACCTTGAACTCGACCTGGGTTATCATGAGAGGTCCATAACCATTGGTAATGACCGATTGTTTCATCCTTTACCGAGTCCGCCAATCGTAATTTTGTTTCCAGGATTTCCGTAAAACGTTCTTCGGAATAGATATTATGATTTGGCAGATAAGGAGGTTCAGCGTGGAGCTCCAAGCTCCTCCAAGCTCCATATTCCCCTACGAGCACCTGTCTTTTCAGGTCTTCAGCATACGTGTTGTGATGACCGCCATAGGTTCCCGTCCAATTTTGGGGAACATCCCAATCCGTTCCACTCCCGCCATTACATGTCGTCACCAACCGTTGGATGGAGGCCGTAGGGTCTAACTCGCGAATAAGCGCGGTACATTCAGCTGCAAAATCTTCAGGCAGAGTACTCTCATTCTGTAAGCCCCATAAAAATACCGATGGATTATTTCTTCGTTCTCGGACCCATTGCTTCAACAACTTTTTGAAGTTTGCTCTGAAGCTTGGATTATCAAACCAGATATGTGCAGCCATCTGGGTCCATAACAGCACGCCATGTTGATCCCAATATGCCTGATACCGGAGATTATGAGGCTGATGTGCATCTCGGAAAGAATTGAAGCCCAATGATTTCATTTCACTAACTCGGGCAAGGACCTCTTCTTCTGAGAATGCATGGGAATTACCAAATTTATGCTCATATTCTGCAATACCATGAATAAATATAGGCTTGTCATTCACGAACAATTGATTTGTTCCATTCGGCTTTAAGCCCTTAGGCCACGAAATCTTGCGAATCCCGTAAGGCGCGACTACTTGATCTAGGATTTTTTTATTCTCTATCAATGTTGTCTCAATCCGATAGAGATATGGATTTTCCGTTGACCATAATGTGGGGTTGCTAACGTTAAATGTCGATAGGCGATATTGATGCTCTTTTCCTGGCCCTATTTCCACATGGTCCTGAAACTGTTGGATTTCTCTGCCTTTCTGATCCAGCAATCGGCTTCTCACACTAATTTTTCTGGATCGATCCGTCGTATTGATCATTTCAACTGTTTGTTGGATCGCGGCCTTCTGCGATGAGATTTGTTCATCATTCCAATAATGCATCCCAAATGGAATGATATTGACTTCATTTTTAACGATTAATGAAACTGGTCTGAAAATGCCTAAAGGTTGGGAGCCTTCCGAAAATCCTCTTTCTGGGGAGCATCCACCATCTACCCAAGGCAAATCCCTTATTTCAGCTGGATGGTCAGCACGTACAGCAAGAATATTTTCTTCCCCAGCTTTAAGTATGGCATCCGTAACATCCAAGGTAAAAGTTGTTCTGCCACCTGCATGATAACCGACACGCTTACCATTTAACCAAACAGTTGCATAAGAACCTACACCTTCAAAAAAAAGATAATACCGCTTTCCTTTTCCCGATTTAGGCGTCTTGAATTTTTTCCGATACCACGCGTATCCATGAACATTCCCATGTATTAAGCGTCTATAACCATCGTATTGATCCCAATTATGCGGTACATCAACAGCTTTCCAACCGTTCTTCTCTTCAAAGTTTCTTTTTTCAAAATCCCCAAAAGCACTGGTGTCATGCTCATGCATAACCGTTTGCCACTTGTCATTTAGCGAAATAACTTCGCGCGGTCCTTGTCCGAATACAGTGATAATGTGAAAACAAAAAAAATAGAAATAAAGAAAATATTTTATGTGTTTGCTATTCATGTTAAGCTGAAATTATCGGCTATTTAATTAAATTCAACATGCCGTCGAATTGATAAATACCATTTTTTACTGTATTTACCTTCTTGATCTGTTTTTGATATTTTAAGCGCAATTCATTTCCCGCGATAGATCTAACGATAATTTTCGTTAACTGATGATTGTTCCATTCCATATCTAAGACAAAGCCACCACGAGCTTTAATTCCTTTAATGACCCCCTTTGAGAATGCATTAGGTAATGCTGGGAGAATATCGATGTATTGGGTATGACTCTGCACTATCATTTCCACAATTCCTGCCGCTCCACCAAAATTCCCATCAATTTGAAATGGTGGATGTGCGTCAAATAAGTTTGGATACGAACCTCCTGAGCGATCTGCCGGACGGAGCAACATTTTAACCAATCCCAAACTATGTTCTGCATCAAGCAATCTTGCCCAAAAATTAATCTTCCAAGCTAAACTCCACCCCGTGCCTTCATCACCTCTCATGATTAAGGATTTTCTTGCCGCGTTCCATAAATCGGGGGTCGAATCCCAATTGACTTCACTTCCAGGATGCAAGGCCCATAAATGTGATACATGACGGTGTTTATTTTCAGGGTCATCGATATCTTCCATCCATTCTTGTAATTGACCATGTTTTCCAATCCGGTCTTTTGCTATTTTAGGTAACATCTCCGCAATTGAATCGCGCAGTTTAACATCTTTATCCAAAATCTTGGATGCCTGAATGTACACCCGAAATAAATTCCTTACGATTTGTTGGTCCATAGCTGGTCCAGCAACTAATCCACCGTTTTCAGGAGAGTTAGAAGGGCTGCTGACTAATTCCCCAGTCTTAGGATGAGGAATCAAAACATCTTTAAAAAATAAGGTTGCGCCTTTAATGATATCGTAGTTTTCGGTCAATATCTGTGGGTCTTGATTGAAAAGATAGCTTTCCCAAATGTGATTTACCAGCCAAGCTCCTCCCATTGGCCAAATACCATGATCCGAATTATTAATTGGCGCAGTACCGCGCCAAAGGTCTGTATTATGGTGCAACACCCAACCGCGTGCGTTATAATAGGATCTTGCTGTTTCCTGACCTTTTTCACTCACATCCCTAATCAATTGAAATAAAGGCTGATGTAATGAAGATAAATTTAGAACATCGGTTGGCCAATAATTCATTTCAAGGTTGATGTTAGTCGTGTACTTACTATCCCAGGATGGTTCCAATAAATGATTCCAGATGCCCTGCAGATTTGCAGGCTGTGTATTTTCGCGTGAACTTGATATTAAGAGGTATCGTCCATACTGCACATAAAGTGCGGCAAACGCAGGATCGACATTTTTGGAGAAATTCTCCAATCTGACATTGGTAGCAGAAGAATCCTGCGCCCCTAAATCAATGGAGAACGAATTAAACAATCGGCCATAATCATTCTGATGATCCTGCTGTACAGCTTGGAAGTTTTTAGTATCTACATTCTTTAACCTAACTTTTGCCAACTCAAAAGAATTCCCAGTAACATTGCTATAATTCACGAAATTGGTAGCTGCTGTTAGGTATAAAGTTGCAGCGTTCGCATTTCGGATAATCAATCGACCATTTTTAATAGATGCATGTCCAGCATCCAAGTTCACGGTCAACAATGCATCACCATGCAAAGCACCATCCTTTACATCCACCTGTAAATGAAGCGTTTGTTCATTCAAGGTTTCGATAGTTTGCTTAGCATGTTTGCTTGCCAATTCCACCTCAAATGAAACTTGGCCAGGTCGACTTGCGCCATAGTGCATTGCCAACACCTGATCTGGATGACTTGCTAAGTACGTCCTTTCAAATTGAGTTCCTTGATGTGTATAGGAAATATAGACCTCTGCATTTTTCAGATCGAGAATTCTTTGATAATTTTGTACCCTATCATGTGGGAAGGACACCTGTACGGTTCCAAAAGGCTGATAGGCAGCTTGATATTTTCCTACACGTGGTGTATTAGCATCTAAGATTGCATATTTCCATTTGCCATTGAGCGATATTTTCTTACCCTTACTTACCAGACCAATGTGCTGTGAGGTATCTTTATATCCGGCAATCCCGCCCTTACCATTTAAATTTATGACTTGAACGGCCAGAACATTTTTACCTTTCTTTAGCGTTCCTGCAGGAATAGTATAAATCCTTCGGTCATCAAATGTTGAGTTACTGCCCAAAAAGACCCCATTGATGTAGGTAAAATCCATTTCCCTAACCTTATTGAGATCCAGTGACCACGTTTCCTTTTTAATATCCTCTTCGGATAGCTGGAATTCATATCTGAACCAAACCGCTCCGTCGACTCCCTCTAAACCAATATGTTCCCATCCTTCATAACTGGGCACAGAAATTTCCTTCCAATCCGTGTCATTGAAAGAAAAATTAGAAGGATTTATTTTTTCCTTCCTACCTGCTGCCAAGTAATTTAACCACGTTGTAGCATCGTCTTCTTCACTCTTTACCCCCATGAACTCACGCATTGCCAAGGCTTCTGCTTTTCCCTGTTCTCCAGCATGTAAGAGGTTTCGAATGCTGTCCAAAAACAAGTGGGCATCCGCTTTATTATAGTTTCTCGGTTCGCCAGTCCATAAAGTTTCCTCATTGAACTGGATTTCATCTTCCTGGATGCCTCCATAAATCATGGCGCCCAAACGTCCATTACCAATGGGAAGTGCTTCCTCCCATTTCTCGGCTGGTTCTGTATACCGTAATTGCAATTCTTGAGCCTGCAAAGCAAGCAAATAGAGATTTGAAAGTAGGCACCCAAAAAGAATTTTAAAAAACATAAACCTTATTCTTGAATATTGAACTGTATTTTAAGGGAATTACTGTTCCCTTTTACTAAAGTCTTTACATTACTGAAATTATTGGAATGTAGGGCAACTTCTTTGTTGGCATTTCCTACCAATTCGAGGTAATTTTCCGCTAATGCTGGGAAGTTATTCTGAATATTCACTTGACTCGTGTTTTCCAACAGGATCACGGCTTTATCAGGGTTTTGCACAAAGTTTTGAATCTTTTGGATATCCAAGTTGGTAGCATTCCTCGCTTCAACAGTAGCTGTATTTTTTACGTCAATTTGAATATTTGAGAGACTTACCTTTTTGGCATATTCTATTAGAATCCCTGAATTTGCTTCCATATTGATATTGGCAAAACTGATATTTTCAATTGGCATTTCTTCCAGTCCGGCAATTCGTGCTACACGGTTGGTTGTTCCTGCCATATCGCTGATAAAAATATTCTTGAATTGTGGTGTTCGTTCTGACACAGGCTCCAATTCAGACTTTGCATACCGCATATCCAGAACAATTGCCTGATCACGAATATTCCGCATGACAATATTGCTAACACGAACATTCTCCACGACTCCTCCACGCCCACGTGTCGTTTTCAGACGAATACCACGATCGGTACCATCGAAAATACAATTTGAGATTACTATATTTTTCACTCCCCCAGACATTTCACTTCCAATAACTACACCTCCATGCCCACTCAACATGGTACAGTTGGTAATCGTATAGTTTTCGGCAGGAATATTGATTTTTCTTCCTGAACGATCTTTCCCTGATTTTATCGTGATACAATCGTCCCCTACAGAGATGTGCGAGTTGGCAATATGAACGTTACGACAGGATTCTGGATTTATGCCATCCGTATTTGGCGATGGCGGATTCGTAATTGTCACCCCATCGATTGTTACATTGTCACAATATTGGGGATTCACCGTCCAAAACGGAGAGTTTTGAATGGTAATATCCTTAATTTGAATATTGCTGCTACGAAGGAATTGGATGAACGGTGGGCGTAAAAACCCTCGTTCAACCCACCCCGGTAAGTCTGGTGCTAAAACATCTTTATTCAAGCGCTTAAATTCTTTTTGCCATTTACTATCCTCTGTAAGTTTCTTTACCTCTACTTCGGAGTACCGCCACCAATTTTTGCCGTGCCCGTCGATAAGGCCCCTGCCTACAATGGCAATATTTTTCAGGTCTTTCCCATATATTAAAGGAGAAAAATTCGTTACCTCGGTGCCCTCCCAACGAGACTCCACCATGGGTAAATAATGATCGAAATTATCGCTGAAATGTAATTCTGCACCAGCATCTATATGAATGGTAATATTACTTTTCATATGAATAGGTCCGGTGATGTATTTTCCTGCAGGAAAATATACGGTACCACCTCCTTTTGCGGCCGCCTTATCGATGGCTTGACGAATGACTTCCGTATTTATCCCGGTACTATCATTCTTGGCTCCCAGATCCATTACATTTATAAATTGCTGCGCATAGGCGGAGGATCCATAACAAAGCAGAGCGGCCACAAAAAGCTTTATACAATGCATTTTCATATTATTTAAGTTTAATCTTAAGGTTTTCTAATTTATTGCTCTTTGATACCAATTTCCCATCCACATAAACCATTAATCCTCTACCCCGTTGATATCGGTTTCCCATTTTATCCCAATAAATGCTAACATCATGTCCTTTATAGCGCAAATCCTGCAAAGCAAAATAATCCCACTTCCCCTCAGGAATTAAGGGCTTCAATTCAAATTCATTTTCCAAGGCTGGTTTAAATCCAATAAGATCCTGAATAATAACATCCGCGTAGGTCGAATGGTTATAGAATTTACTTCGTGGATCATCCCCTTTTAGCCAATACCCCGATTTTTCATCTTGATATTCACCGATGTAGGCTTTTCCATCAAAAATATGCGACTTTGCATACTTTGCGACTTCCCTATAAAATTCATCATGATCAACCCCTGCATGGTTCTTATAATTTGCTAAGAAATTGGCCATCCCCCGTAGGGTCTGTGAAGTAGCAAAAGGCCAAATAGCACCGTCCCACTCACAGCTGTGCCCAGTTCCTCGCGTTCTGAAAGTAGGCTCGCGACGTTCTGCTGTTGTTACCCCCCATGGTGCATTAAAACCAGCGGTATCTGACACCTGTTTCCAAGCTTCAGCAAAATGATTATTATCTGGCGGAATTTGAAAATACCATGGGATAAATCCAATTGCTTCCCGAGCATCGTGCAATTTTCCATCCTCTAATTTTGTTTTGAAGAAATGTTCATTCTTATCCCATAAAGAATCCACCACCTGTTTTTTGAACGTTTCAGCTTTTAGGCTGTACTTTTTCTCAAGATCCTCACGTCCTGCCATTTTCGCCAACTCTATCATTGCAGCGGCATTTCCGTACATATAACTGTTGATGGTAGGGCGCATATTATTAACCCTTCTACCGCCCGATACAGATTCTTCCATACCATCTTTGACATCATGTTGCCAGAACAAACCATTATTCAATTGACGTTCCTTTTCCCATTGGTCAAGATCCTTATCGAGATCATCAATGCGGTTCAATAGGTAATTCTTGTCATTTTCGACTTTATAATATGCCAACAAAGCGTCTGGCAACCAAGAGCTGAATTGATGGAATCGAGGTCTGTTCTCACCTTTATCAGCATGGTACATCCAGAAGTCCACGTATTCCTTTAAAAAGTTACTGTTTCTTAACCATCGTCCTTCATACAAATGATGCCCCAGGGCACAACTGATTGCATTGTATCGTGCAGCATGTTTTACCGGTTCAATAAACTCTGTTACAATGATCCCTTCTGGGGTGTGCTTGATGTGCTTTCTGTAGGACCACCAACGAAAATAATACACCTTTTCAATGGCAGAATCGGGTACATCCAATAATGGAATATTGGATTTCATCCATTCAGCCGAACGTGCATTATTAACCATATGTACAACAGCCTCATTGTCCTGTTGGTTGAACTCCTGCACATAAGTATCCAATTTCTCACGCAAATCCACTTGTCCCAAACCGATCAATGGTAGGATTAAACAAGAGGACATAAAAAATACTTTCCTAAACATAATCACAATTTTGTACCCTTATAGAAACCAAACAGATCATCGAGATCATCACCTTGATTATCGATATCTGCATTATAGGGAGTGCCTAATTCTTCGTCACTAATTATTCCCAAAAGGAGGGCTTCGCCTTTTGGAACCTTTAATTCATGTTTACCCGCAGGAAAACTATAGGTATGAATATCTACCATGGGCATATATTGCACGCGAACCGCATTGCGAATTTTGGCTTCCGCTTGTCCATAGTTATTTGCTGAAGCATCGATCTCCAAAACGGGCTTAGGCGCAAACACTTTATCTTCATTATTGTAATAGCCCACCAAAAACTTAACGGGTTTACTGTTCTCAAAAACCAGCACAGTACCGGCTACCTTCTGCTGCTCAGCATTCGTACGGATGGCCTGTAGACCTTCCAATTCCTTTGGAAGGTGAGTAATGACCAGCTCCTGATCGGAATACAACTGTGCTCCTTTCTTCAATTCTGCAAGTTCAACCTTTTGGGAAAATTTAACTGGTACCGATTCAAAAGATTTAAGGGGTACTTCAATCTTTCCCGAACTTTTACGTAGTGAATCTAGACTGTGTTTAAAATTAGCAAGTTCCTGTTCGTAAACTGGCAACATTTCGTCCCAGTGTTTAAACGTTCCATCTACACCACGCATTGGGATTTTTCGTTGTTTCGTCTGCATGCTATTGGCATACAAGTAGGTGTCTTTTGTAAGCGCGGTCAATTTTTTATATGCTTCCACACTCGCTTCAAAATCTGGCAAGGCCTTGGCTAATACCGCTTGATTTTTGGTATACTTATACCCCAAAACAGTAATTGCTGCTTTTACTTTATAGCTGTAATGTTCGGCCAGAGCGTGATGAATATAGACATCATTAATCAAACGTTCGAAATCTTCAATATTTTTGGTTGGTTTCCCTAAATCTTCAATAGCTTGGATTGCTTTGTTTGCATGCACGACTATTTCGTTGGCAACCTGCAAAGGCGTTTCACCGACATGACTTTCGCCTTTGTGCTCCTTTTCCGCATAATCAATGATCATTTCACCTTCTGGTGCTTCCGATTCATATAGTAACGTAAAAAGGCCATATCGGTATGGATTGATTAGTTGGGTCATCAGCATGCCCAAGGAGGAGGTCTGCCTGTTCCCGTCAGTAATGCCAAATCGACGTAATATCTTTGGGGAAATCTCCCCTATTTCCTCTATGGCATAAAGTAAAGCCTGGCCATTTTCTAGAGAAATTCCATAATGCTCTGCTAAACATTTTGCCCAGAATTGCTCTTCCTCAGCCTTTGAATAACCAACTTTCCAGCTGTATCTCGACCAGGCTTTGTACCACATCCAATCTCTATCTACTTGCAGCATTCTTTTGGAAGTTTTGTCCGCCGTATACGGCCAATCCCAATAAGATGCCTGTGGATAAATATGTAAACCATTAGAAAGATATACTTCGTGCATTGCTTTAACTGATTTCTGTATGAAATCGGGTGATCCATATCGGAACGGTTCCAAGTTGGCGAGAATATGTACATTCTGGACATGGACAGTACCGATATTACTTAAGCTACGGTGAAGTTCCGCCCATTTACCACGTGGTGTATAAGTTGTCAATGCTTCACCATTATATTTAGCCATGGTATAAAGATTCTTGTAATTAGGCAATGCGGCTTTCATCACTTTTGGAGCATCAGTATCATGTGCCCGCAAGATAATTGGCGGTTCATAGGGACTGTTATTCGCTCTTAGGCCGTCCTTCACACCGGGAATTATGGTATTGGTAAACCAATTGATATCATCCTCACCAACACCTTCCATCGCTTCCCCTAGCGTAATCAGTAATCCAACATTGGGATATTTTTCAACAAAGGCGGCAATAGATTTTCGGGTATAATCTTCAATTAAAGGCGTAATGACGCGGTTCCTTTCTTGGGTTTTCAGTCCATGCTTTTCGGCAAAGGGTTTCGGAAGGATAATATTATAAAACATTTGGATGACCCAAATACCACGTTTATTTGCTTCTTCAGTTAAGAATCGGTAAACTTTTTCGTTCTTGGCAAAAGTTGCCTCATCTACTTCTAATGCCTCTGGATAGTCTGCCAGTTTAACCAACGAAGAAAAGGGATGGCCATTCCAAAGGTATAACGTATTGTACCTATTTTCCTCCATCATATCCAAGTAGTCCACCCAATGATCTTTATCATAGAACCATGGGAAGGATTCCTCTGTATATGGATATTCATAGACATCCCTTCCGGGAAGATATTCAGTCTTCTGTAGCCCTATGCTCGTACCTCGCAACACCATCTCTGGGCCATCCTGTATTAGAATAGCGCCTTTCTTATCCAATAAATTTCCTTGGCGTATTTGATTCACCGCATAAAGCAACCCTGATTCATCTTTTGCCAAAACAAATAAAGGTCCTCCTGCAGCTTTTCTATAAATAGCAAATGACTCTGGTTTGTTAAGTTTATTTAAATCTAGAGAGGAAACATCAAGCGATTTGGAAGTTGGATTAGCTGCCAATCCAAAATAAATAGCGGATCCATCTAATTTGGTTCCATTGGTATATTCGGAGCTATTGGTTAATCCGATTACGGCTTTCAATTTTTCTAATGCATACGAATAACGTGCGTCATTTACTACGCCATCTTTGGAATAAAAAAGTTGCCACTCTTCTCCAAAAGCAGGATTAAAGAGCATGACTGTACTCATCAAAATCAGTAATAAATGCCTCATAAGGTATTTAAGGTTTTGTGTTATTTTATACCTGACGATCGATTCAGCAAGTGCGTAAACAGATCCTAAACGAAATAATTAATTGAAATTCGCTTATAACTGGTAATTCAAATAAACAAAAAATAGCTTAGGTTACAGTGGTGTTAATTAGCTTGTTTCTGTACGATATTAGCACTTAAACATCCAAAACATGAAAATTCATAACAATATATCAATCATTTTACACAAAGCTTGATTATCGCTTTTCTAAATATCCTTCCATACTGCCTTCCCAAAATTGCTCCATTACTTAATTTATCATTAAGCATAGTCAATTCAGAAACTGAACGTATCAAAAAAAGCCCCTTTCCAAACTGCTTTCCAGATGCATTTTGGTCAGGGGCATTGATCAATCTAGCAAGATTAAAATCGTTTATTTTTTTGTACTAAAATAATAGGTTGTCTTCGAGTTATAGGTATCACCAGGCTTCAGAACAGTCGAAGGAAAATTTGGTTGGTTTGGGGAATCCGGAAAATGTTGCGTTTCTAAACATAATGCAGACCTGTAACCATATCGATTACCACCTTTGCCTGCAGCATCTTGATCACTCATGAAATTCCCACTATAAAACTGCAGACCTGGCTCAGTAGTCCATACCTCCATAATAATTCCCGTTTTTGGTGCATAAAGCTTCGCGATTTTTGCAAATTCGGTTTCCTTATCCAATACAAAATTGTGGTCATATCCTTTTCCAATTTCCAATTGTTCTTCGTCACGTGCAATATCCAAGCCTATGGGCTTGAAATCCCGAAAATCAAAAGCTGTTCCGGCTACATCGATCTGATTTCCCGTAGGTATCAAATTAGAATTTACTTCTGTGAATTGATTGGCTGCAATCTGCAATTCATGATCCAATATCGTTGAATCACCTGCTCCATTTAAATTGAAGTAGGCATGATTCGTCAGATTTACTACTGTTTCTTTATCAGTTTGACCGCTATACTTAATTTCCAAGCCATTTGTTGATGTTAAGGTGTAGGTTACTTCTACGTCCAAATTGCCAGGATATCCAGCTTCCAAGTCAGCGGAAGTATACGTTAGGGTTACAGAGGTATCGGTTTGATTTTTGATGTCCCACATCTTATTATAAAAACCATTTTGACCACCATGTAAGGAATTTTCACCGTCATTCTTTTCCAATTCATAGGTCTCGTCGCCTAAATTGAACCGCGCACTTCCTATTCGGTTCCCGTATCGCCCCACGATGGCACCATAGAAATTGGCACTATTGGATTTGAATTCTTTTATTGAATCATAGCCTAGAATAATGTCCTTTGCTATACCCTGCGCATCAGGAACAAACAACGTTACCAATCTTGCCCCGTAATTTGTAATCGTTGCAGAAAGCTTCCCATTTTCTATTTTCACGAGTTTGACAGCTTTAGCATCAATTTCCAGATTAAATCCAGTTTCTCCAAGGGAATCAATGGATATTTGATCCTTTGCTACATTTTTTTCCTGACGATTCTGACAAGAAACAAATACGAGTGATAATACCGCTATAAATATCTTTTTCATCCTTTTTTTTATTACCAGAATCGAACATACAGTGCACTAACCAAAAGAACAGTAACAACAATTAATATCATTACAGATGGCTCCACCCGGAACATCTTTTTATCTAATTCAAACGCTTTAGGATTAATTTGTGGTCCAGCAAGACTAACCACAACCATGAGCAGCATGGTGAAAGCAAATGCCAATCCCATACAGATCTGGAATGGAATTTCATATCCCCCTTTACCATTAGGATAGGCTGTGTATATCCAAGTTTCATTTCCTAATAGTGTTGGAGCAAATTCATTGAAAAATACCGATAGTACAAACCCAGCGATGAGTCCAACAATTGCGGCAGTCCCCGTGGTTCGCTTCCAGAACATTCCTAACAGGAACATGGCGAAAACCCCCGGACTGATGAACCCGGTATATTTCTGGATAAAAGTAAATCCTCCTGCACCACCAATTCCCAGGGTATCATTCCATGTAAATAGCACAGCGATTACAATAGATACGATAATGGTTAATTTCCCAATGCCGACCAATTTTTTATCTTGCGCGCCTTTATTGATGTATTTTTTATAAATATCCAAGGTGTAGATTGTCGCAATACTGTTTGCTTTTCCGGCTAAAGAAGCTACAATTGCTGCAGTAAGTGCGGCAAGGGCCATACCTTTAACACCATCAGGCAAAAAACCAAGTATTGCTGAATAGGCATTATCAGCTTGGAAATTCCCATTTGGTGCCATTTCATTTTGCAACGCCCCATTCTTGTACAATACATAGGCGGCAATACCTGGCAACATCACGATTACTGGCATCAACAATTTCAAGAATCCAGCAAATAAAAGCCCTGTTCTGGCCGTTTTGAGATCAGCACCCAGCGCGCGCTGTGTGATGTATTGGTTACATCCCCAATAGTTCAGATTTACAATCCAGATACCTGCTAAATACATACCGATTCCAGGTAACATTAAATATTTATTAATATCCGCTTGGGAAGATTCTGCTGTCGGTTTATCGACAATCAGGTGAAAATGTTGTGGTGAATCTTCTAGAAGTTTGTTAAAGCCAGCGAGGACATCTTTGCCTAGTCCAAAGTGTTCGCTGACCAGTGTCAATGCGACGTAGGTTGTCGCAATACCACCTACGATGAGCACAACAACCTGGATAACATCCGTGAATCCGATCACGCGCATTCCGCCCAACGTGATAATGATTGCAAAAACCGCCAAAACCAACATAATGATATGGAAATATTCCCCACCCATTAGATTATTGATTGCCAAGGCCCCGAGGTAAAGAATAGACGTCAGGTTAACAAACACATATAAAAACAGCCAAAAAACCGCCATAATTAAACTGGTTGTTTCATTGTACCTCCGATTAAGGAATTGGGGCATCGTAAATATTTTATTCTTCAGATAAACTGGAATAAACCAAACGGCGACAATAATTAATGCTATAGCTGCTATCCATTCATAGGCGGCAACTGCTATACCAACCTCAAATCCGTTACCGCTCATGCCGATGAATTGTTCAGCGGATATATTGGATGCAATCAATGAAGCGCCGATTGCCCACCACGTCAGTGAACCTTCCGCTAAAAAGTAGTCATTACTGCTTTCTTCTGCACTTTTTTTCCTGCGGTAGATCCAAAGGCCATAGCCAGCAACGACAATAAAATATACGAAAAAAATAACATAATCTATGGTTGAGAACTTTTCCATTTTTTTAGTTTATATGGTTTTCTATAATCGGTTTAGTCTCTTTTTAACGTATAGTACAATTCATTCCATCGCAACTGACTTTCAAGTTGAGGGATGGTTGTCTGTTCATCAATAGCGATATATTCCAATCCTGCAATTCGTGCAAAATCCTCTAAGTATTCCGGTGTCAAGCTTAAACTGTAGGCCGTATGGTGTGCACCACCTGCATAAATCCATGCAGAGCAACCAGTTTTCATATCAGGGAGTGGCTTCCATAGCACCCGTGCAACAGGAAGTTTTGGCAATTCTGCTTTTACGGGAACACCTATAACCTTATTTACGATTAAACGAAATCTGTTTCCCATATCCACTAAAGAAGCGTTGAGGCCATCGCCGCTCATGCCATTGAACACCAAACGTGCTGGGTCAGCTTTACCTCCGATTCCGAGCGGATGGACTTCAATCCGGACCTTTCCTTCTGCCAAACTGGGATCTACCTCCAACATATGAGAGCCCAATACCATTGGATTCTCAGGGTCAAAATGGTAGGTGTAATCTTCCATGAATGCAGAGGCACCCGGAAGCCCTTCTCCCATGACTTTACATGCACGAACTAGAGCTGGGGTTTTCCAGTCGCCTTCACCTGCAAAACCATATCCTTCAGCCATCAACCGCTGAACAGGCAGGCCAGGGAGTTGGACCATACCATGCAAATCTTCAAAAGTATCCGTAAATCCTTTATAATTTCCTTCCTCCAAAAATCTACGCAAACCCACTTCAATTTTAGCTGCTTCAATTAGGCTGTTTCTAGCAGCCCCATTTTTATTGACATCATCCGCCAACTCATAATTATTGGCATAATCATCGAGTAAATTTTGGATCTGCTCATCTGTTACTTGGTTTATCACGGCTACTAAATCACCAATCGGGTAAGTATTTACAGAAAAACCGAATTGGGTTTCTGCAGCAACTTTATCGCCGTCTGTAACTGCTACATTGCGCATATTATCGCCAAAGCGGACAAATTTAGCTCCCTGCCAATCCTTCCATGCTGCTGCCGCCCGTGACCAAACGGCTATTCGCGCGATCGTTTCCTCATCCTTCCAATGTCCAGTAACTACTTTCCTTGCAATCTGTAAACGGCTTACGATATGTCCGAACTCACGATCTCCATGCGCACTTTGATTCAAATTCATAAAATCCATATCAATGGCCTCCCATGGAATATCACGATTAAATTGGGTATGTAGGTGCAATAATGGACGCTGTAAAGCCTTCAGTCCACGAATCCACATTTTAGCCGGAGAGAATGTATGCATCCAAGTAATGATACCTATACAATTAGCTGTGCTGTTAGCTTCAACGATCGTCTGATAGATCTCATCACTATTCTTAACAATTGGTTTATAGACGACCTTTACAGGGATAGTTGTTTCTGTATTGAAATGCTCTACAATTGCATTTGCGTTTTGTGCAACTTGTTTTAATGTTTCTTCTCCGTATAAATCCTGACTTCCAGTCAAGAACCAAATTTCCAGGTTTTTGTAGGTAATATTCATGTAAATGTAGGTTTAATGTTGATTATTGTTGGCCATAATAAGCTTCGGCTCCGTGTTTTCTATCCCAATGTTTATTGATTAAGGATTCTTTCATTCGCTGAGCTTGGGGATTAATCTGTTCTGTCAATAGCGCCATCTTTGCCACTTCCTCCAATACGGCGGCATTATATACTGACTTGTGGCCATCTTTACCCCAAGCAAACGGTGCATGGCTTCCAACAAGGACCATTTCTACCTCTTTATAATCCAGATTATTTTCCTGGAAGTGATCCATGATCTGAAATCCCGTTTCGTATTCATAATTTCCGATGATACGATCATCCTTCATTGGTGCAGCACAGGGAATATCTTTGGTGAGATGATCCGCATGAGTTGTTCCGAAGATTGGAATATCGCGTAAACTCTGCGCCCAGGCTGTTCCATAGGAAGAATGGGTATGTGTGATCCCCCCGATATCCCAATGTTTGTACAGGACAGCGTGGGTCTTTGTATCTGACGATGGCCTAAATTTGCCTTCGACAATATTACCATCGAAGTCCACAATAACAATCTGATCCACCTTTAATTCTTCATACGGGACACCACTAGGCTTGATCGCAAATACACCCTTTTCCCGGTCAGCAACACTTACATTCCCAAATGTAAACAGGACGAGATTTAATTTTGGCAATAACATATTGCACGCATATGCCTCTTCTTTAATAGCGCTATACATATTTTTAATTTTTACTAGTAAATGATTCTAAAAACCCACCTAATTCCTTGTACCTATTATACCTTTTGGCATAAATGGAAACTTTTTGCGGATTTGGTTGATAGGTTTTTTCAAAGCCCTGCCCCATTGCATGCATTGCATCTTCAACCGAAGCGTAATGACCGGCAACAGTTGCCGCGAACATAGCTGCCCCAAGGGCACAAGTTTGTTCACTTTTGTGGACCTTAATTGGAGCATTCATCACATCAGCCATCATTTGCATAATAAAAGGTGATTTTTTTGCTACTCCGCCCAAAGCAATTAGACCTTTGATTGGAATCCCTTCGGATTCAAAACGATCGACAATACTCTTTGCGCCAAAACAGGTCGCCTCAACAATAGATCTAAAAATCCGAGGCGCATCAGATCCTAAACCTAACCCTCCAATTGCACCTTTCAATTCCTGATTTGCATCCGGTGTACGGCGGCCGTTAAACCAATCAATAGCAAATTCACTATCTAAATTGATCTCCAATTCTTCCGCCTTAGCACTTAACTGGATCAACAAATTGGATTCATATTCTTCTTTTAGGCTTTCTATAGTTTCAGTGGATAATAAATCGGATTTGGACACCATAAAATCCAGAGGCCACATAAGCAATTTCTTGAACCAGGCATAAGCATCTCCAAAAGCAGATTGACCAGCTTCCATGCCCAACATGCCAGGAATGACCGAACCATCCACTTGGCCACAGATACCCCGGACCAACGTATCCCCAACTTCATCCTTCGGCACAACAACGATATCACAAGTTGATGTTCCCATCACCTTACTGAGGTGATAGGGTTCAATCTGTCCTCCTACTGCTCCCATATGGCAATCAAATGCGCCAATACCAATTTTCACCTGCTCATTAAGCCCTAATCGATCGGCCCATTCTGGGGATATTGTTCCAGCTGATTCCGCAGCTGTATATGTCTCCGTAAAAATATGATCTAAAATAGGGGCTAATAAAGGGTCCCAATCGGTAAAAAAATCTTTTGGCGGAACACCGCCAAATTCACTAGCAAATAAAGCTTTATGCCCTGCAGAGCATACTCCGCGTTTCAATTGCGTTGCATCTGAACCACCTGTTAAGACGAAGGGTATGTAATCACAATGCTCCACCCATGAGAAAGTGGCTTGCCGAACGGCCTCATCCTTCCTCAGGATGTGCAGGAGTTTCGCCCAATACCACTCGGAAGAATAGACACCGCCTACGTATTTAAGGTAGTTAATAGGGTATTTCTCGGCATGTTCATTCAATTCATTTGCTTCTTTTATGGCCATATGATCTTTCCATAAAATAAACATGGCATTCGGGTTGTCCTTGAACTCATCTAGCATCGCTAGTGGGACACCATCCTGATTTACAGCAATCGGAGTCGATCCTGTTGTATCCACGGAAATGGCAGTCACCATATTACCGATATCGGCAATGGAAGATTTTTCAAGACAGTCTTTTATCGTAGATTCCAGACCCTCCAGGTAATCCAAAGGGTGTTGCCGGTATTGACTATTGACCGCTTGGCAATACTTCCCAGCCTTCCATCGCGGATAATAAAAAACCGAGGATGAAACCTCCACTCCGGAGGAAACATCAACGAGGACCGAACGTACAGAATCCGTCCCATAATCAATCCCTATTACAAAAGATCTGTCCATGAATAAAATTTTGAAAGTTGGTTTATAATGTGCTATAAATGCGTTGAATACCATTTAAAGTAAATCTCTGCATTTATTAATGTCAAATTAACATTTAATTTTTCAATAATAAAAATAATAAATGTAATTTCTACATTTATTGTATATTCGTGCATCGAGTACGCAGGGAAAGAACATAAATTGTATCTTTCCACTTGGCATTTCAAAATCGTTTATTATCTAATTTTATTTACTCATGACGCTCTATCAGGATTATCCCAAGTTTTTATTAGCAGTAGATTGTATCATTTTTGGTTTTAACGGTGAACATCTGGAAGTACTACTAGTAAAACGGGGTTTTGAACCTGAAATCAACAAATGGAGTTTGATGGGTGGTTTTGTTCGAGAAAACGAACGTCCGGAGCAAGCGGCAGACCGCGTTTTACAACAATTGACGGGATTGAATGATGTGTATATGGAACTATGCGGTGCTTTTGGCGAGCCTAATAGAGATTATGCAGGGCGGGTGGTTAGTATCTGTTATTTTGCATTAATAGACTCAAAAAAGACGCAGGAAATAGTATCAGAAAAATATGAGGCGCAATGGTTTCCGATTAGCGAGTTTCCGGAATTGATTTTTGACCATAATAAAATGGTCTCAAAAGCGAGGCGGAGCTTGCGCATGAAGGCTGCCCTCTACCCTATTCTGTTTGAACTTTTGCCTGAAAAATTCACTATCCCCCAGATTATTGCACTGTATGAAGGCGTATACGACACAGCACTAGATAAGCGAAATTTTATCCGCAAATTATCGACCTCTGGCTTATTGAACAAAACTTCGGAAAAGGATAAATCCGGCTCCAAAAAAGGCGCTTTTTATTACACCTTAAATACAGAGGTTTATAAAGAAAAAATTATGACCTTCTTACAATATCTTCCAAGTTGGAATATGGACTAATTTTGATTAACTTTCTGGCTTCCAGCTCCTCAATACTTTTTCTTTCGCATAGTGTTTTGCCTGCTTTGCCGTTAACTCTTTTGCCCAATCCACTCTATGAGCAGATTGATTTCCCGGACCGGCGGTATTGTACTCCACAAAGGTAACCGTCAAATATTTTTCTGGAAAATTCTTGTCACCATCCCAGGGATCCCACCCTTGCGCTACGATATGTTGATCGAAGTAGCTATTTAGAAAAACGACCTTGGCATAGGGCCGCCACGGTCTTCCTAAGAAAACTTTATGCACACCCGCTTCAGCAAGTAAACGACAGTTCGAAAATACAAACCCATATTTTTCTTCTTGAACTGTAGCTGCGGCAGTTATGTAGGAGTTAGATAGACTTATAATGGTGCATTTTTCGAAAAAAGCTGTTGCTGCGCCAAATATAAAATCTGTTGTACCGGTAATTGTACAATTTTCAAAATAAGATCGTGTTCCCGATCTCCCTAAGTATAAGGTGTCCTGATTGCCGATCAATTTACAATTCCGAACAACTATTCTATCTCCATCAATATGTAATGCTACGGCTTGTCCAACTCGACCCGCCGAATTGACGATAGTCAAATTTTCCAACTTGCAGTCATTTGCTGACACCAATATTGTATAAGAATTATACGTGTTCATTTTGGACAATCCCGTAGGATCTGGATTGGTAAGATCTTTACCTGAGAAATCTTGGAATTGAATAATCGTACGTTCCGCATCCAATCCTATCAAACTGATATTTCTTTTGTAAGCGGGTATTACGATTTTTTCCGTGTAAGTTCCAGGTTTAATAACTATAGTAACCCTTCTTTCTGCGTGGTCACGGACATGGTTTATCGCTTTTTGAATACTAGAGAAATCACCACTCCCATCTTGTGCAACTGTAAGCTGGTCTTTATTGTCAATAGTTTGTCCAACCACTGCAATCGAAGAGAAAATCAGCAATATTACGACGAATCCTTTTAAATTATACATTTGTTCACCTTACATTTATTTCAAGTTTAACATTTCCTCTCTATTTACACAAGGGCGATACCCGCAATCGTTTCCGGCAACGATTGCGTAGGAAAATTTCCGCAATATTGAAATAATGTAGAAATTCATCTTTTAAAAATTGATAAAGAATGAAAACGTTACGATGTGAAAACCCGGGAGAAATGGTTTACGGGGAAGCCGAAATTCCAAAACCTGGTAAGGGAGAATCATTATTGAAGATCCGCAAGGTCGGCATCTGTGGAACGGATATACATGCTTTTTCAGGAAATCAACCTTTCTTCGCATATCCCAGGATATTGGGACATGAAATAGCGGCAGATTATATTGCTGGTGATGCTGAAGGTATTCAGGTTGGCGACAAAGTCACAGTTATACCCTACCTTACAAAAGGCTTGGACATTGCCTCTAGACTTGGGCGCCCTAATTGTGCTACGGACATGCAAGTTTTAGGTGTTCATATCGATGGTGCAATGGCTGAATATATTGTAGTCCCCTCGCATGCAGTCTGCACGTCGAAAGGCTTAAGTTATGATGAATTGGTTTTGGTTGAACCTATTGCCATCGGAGCACATGCGATTCAACGGGCAGGTTTAATACCCTCCGAATATACGTTGGTCATTGGCGCAGGCCCAATTGGGCTTGGTATCATTAGCCTAGCCCATATTGCCGGGGCAAAGGTCATCGCGATGGATATGGACGATTCGAGATTAGCACAGGCACGCAAACTCGGTGCCTCCCATACCATAAATCCTAAAGAGAAAGATGTAACAACGACATTATCAGAAATTACGAATGGTGATATGCCGACTCTACTATTTGATGCTACAGGAAACACAACAGCTATAAATAGTGCTTTTCAATATATGGCTCATGGGGCACGTTATATATTGGTTGGGTTGCAAAAGGATGAAATCCATTTTAGCCATCCTGAATTCCATAAACGTGAGGGGACATTAATGAGCAGCAGGAATGCTTTGGCCAAGGATTTCGAATATGTCATGGATCGATTTGAAGAAAAATCACTACAATCGGGCTATTTCATTACGCGAAGAGTAAATTTTGCGGACGCGGCAAGTTTATTTACCGATCCAGATCGACCATTGTTAAAAGGAATAAAGACGATCATCGAGTTCAATTAAAAATATCAACCCACAATTTTTTTAATAAAAAATCGCAGCCAATATTCTATTGTGCTGCGATTTTAATTTTGCATAAGTATAAACGAGGGGCCTTTGAAAAGCTCCGGCATCGTTTGCATAAATTTTCCGTGCTTTTCAAATTGATTCCTTGTAGACTTGTTTATATAACTACCGATTATAAACGATTATTGAAGCAAAGCATCATGATTAAAAAGGATTTACTTTCATTTTTAGGGATATCACTTCTCTGTGTATTGGGAAATTCCAAAACATTGGGACAAGAACCTGTTAGACCCACTATCCAACAGGTAAGCTTTCCAAAGGATACGACGCACATTGCATCTTTTGGAGCAAAGGGAGATGGCCAATTCTTAAATACTGAAGCAATAAATTCTGCAATCGCTGAATGCAACAAAAAAGGTGGTGGAGTAGTTCACATTCCTGCGGGTCTATGGCTTACCGGTCCAATAGAATTAAAAAGCAATGTCAATTTACATGTGGGAAGAGATGCCGTGCTGCTCTTTACTTCTGATTTTAACGAATACAAACTCGTTGAATCAAATTGGGAGGGTGAACCATCATGGAGGAATCAAAGCCCTATATCCGGAAGGAACTTAGAAAATATTGGGATTACAGGAAAAGGTATCATCGATGGAAATGGCGCTGCATGGCGTATGGTAAAGAAAAGCAAACTAACTGAATCACAATGGAAAAAATTAATTGAATCGGGAGGCGTTTTAGACGAAAAACAAGAAATCTGGTATCCTTCGATCGGTTCGCTGAAAGGATCGAAGCAGAAAAAACCAGGATTAATGAAGCCCGGGACACAGGCCAGTGACTTTCAAGAGGTTAAAGACTTCCTACGCCCTAACCTTTTGCAATTGACAAACTGTAAAAAAATATTACTAGAAGGTGTAACGATTCAAAATTCACCTGCTTGGAATCTTCACCCTTTGATGTGTGAAGACCTCACCCTGCGCGATCTTCTTGTTTTGAATCCATGGTATGCCCAAAATGGAGATGGTGTAGATGTGGAATCATGTAGAAATGTCCTCATTGAAGATTGTACGTTCGATGTTGGAGATGATGGTATCTGCATTAAATCTGGTCGAGATAAAGCTGGGCGTGATCGAGGAATGCCTACGGAGAATGTGATCATTCGCAATAATATCGTGTACCATGCACATGGTGGTTTTGTAATCGGTAGTGAAATGAGTGGTGGGGCTCGTAACATCTGGGTGGAAGATTGCTCTTTTATTGGTACTGATATAGGTCTACGATTCAAAACAACGCGAGGGCGCGGTGGTGTAGTGGAAAACATTTTCATTAAAAACATCAATATGTTCGATATTCCAGGTGAAGCTATATTATTTGACATGTATTACATGGCCGTAGATCCTGTACCATTAGCAGGGGAGAAAAAAGAAACGGTAAAAGTGGTCAAACTTCCAGTCACTGAAGAGACACCAAGCTTTAAAAATTTCACTATTGAAAATGTTCATGTTCATGGGGCAGATAAAGGAATATTCCTGCGTGGTTTGCCTGAGATGAACATTCAGAATATTTCAATCACGAATGTTAACATTCAAGCTAAAAAAGGAATAGATATTATTGAATCTTCTGGCATCACCCTTAACAAAATACGCCTGAAAACGGAAGAGAGCAATCCTTTACTGTATGTACATAATGGCAAGGATATTCACATTAATGGCTTAAGTTCCGTGAATCCGGTTGAAAAATTGATCCAAGTATCCGGTGAAGAAAGTGTTAACATCAAGATTCAAGGAAATGAGATTAAACAGCTCAATAAACAGAAAGAATTTATAAACAACGCGAGTGAAAGCGCCTTAACTATCCAATAATATGAAAAGTTTGTTCCTTAAAGCTATTATTTTGGTCTACTTTGTCTCTGTACAACTAGAAGGTTTCGCACAGAAACCTTTGTCAGAACAAATGGCGAATACTGCCATCGCTGCATTATTCAAGGATGCTCGATTCACAAATCAGGAGAAAGGACCACAATGGACTTATGATATGGGGGTAGTACTGGATGGAATGGCTTTAGTATTCGAAAACACCGGAGACAGTACAGACTTTAACTACATCAAAAATTGGATGGATCAATTTGTATCCGAAGATGGCACAATACGGAATTATCATGCAACAGAATATAACATTGACCATCTAAAGAACGGGAAATCGCTTTTATTTCTATATAAAGCGACTCAAGACAAGAAATATCTAAAAGCTGCAGATAAGCTTTATGCGCAGATTCAAACACACCCAAGAACAAAAGAAGGTGGTTTCTGGCACAAGAAAATATACCCTTATCAAATGTGGCTCGATGGATTATATATGGCACAGCCATTTTATACCGAATATGCTTCAATACATAATATCCCGCACATTTATGAGGATGTTGCCAAGCAATTCCAATATATGGAAAATCATGCTCGCGATGCCAAAACAGGATTGTTATATCATGGTTGGGATGAATCCAGAAAGGAACGTTGGTCAGATCCGAATACTGGTTTGTCCAGAAATTTTTGGGCACGCGGTATTGGCTGGTTTTCCATGGCGCTGGTAGATGTCTTGGACCATTTCCCCGCCGATCACCCTAAGCGAAAAGATCTTATAGCCATGTTAAATAGAACGCTTACTGCTGTTGCAAGGGTACAAGATCCAAAAACACACGTTTGGTTTGATGTAATTGATCAGGGGGATCGAAAAGGCAATTATGTTGAGGCATCGGCTTCAAGCATGTTTATCTATGCCATGGCCAAATCCATCCGCTTAGGCTATATCGATCAAACCTTCCAGAAGAATGTTGACCTAGGATATAAAGGTCTTCTCAAAGAATTTGTGGAACCAGCGGGGAAGGATCACATCAATTTAAATAAGGTGGTTACAGTATCTGGATTAGGAGGTAAAAAGTATCGTGATGGAAGTTTCGAATATTACATTAGTGAGCCAGTAAAAGCGAACGACCCGAAAGGTGTTGGGGCTTTTCTTATGGCAGCCTCAGAAATGGAAAGACAAAAAACAAACAGAAAATAAGCACAATAAAATAAGGACACCATGTTGGTTTCAAGAGAAAATTTAAAAAATATTAAATCCAAAGCTGTGGAGCTTCCTGCCCCATCTACCTTTGATCTTCCAGTTCGTATCCTTCAATTCGGTACTGGTGTGCTACTCCGGGGTTTACCTGATTATTATGTAGATAAGGCCAATAAACAAGGAATATTTAATGGTCGTATTTTGGTTGTAAAATCGACATCATCTAACGGGACCGATGAATTTAAAGAACAAGATAATATTTACACTTTATGTATAAAGGGTATTGAAGATGGCGAACAGGTCGTGAAATACACTTTAATTAATGCAATATCCAACGTATTATCTGCATCAAAGGATTGGCAAGAAATTCTGAAGGCTGCTGAAAATCCAGACCTTGATATAGTTTTTTCCAACACAACGGAAGTTGGCATAACACTAAGTAATGATAGCATAGAGGAAAACCCTCCTAGTTCATTCCCAGGAAAACTATTGAGTTTTCTATATCACAGGTTCCACCATTTTGACGGGGATGAACAAAAAGGACTTGTAATCCTCCCTACAGAATTAATTTCTGACAACGCGACAAAGCTGAAAAAAATCATAATAACCCTTGCAACACAGAATCAATTATCTGCAGCATTCATAGCTTGGTTAACATCTGCCAATGATTTCTGTAATACTTTAGTTGATCGAATTGTGCCTGGCAAATTAACCACTCAAGATAAAATGGAGGTAGAAAATCTTTTGGGATATCAAGATGATTTAATGATAATGGCAGAGCCATTTAGCCTTTGGGCAATCGAGACGGATTCTGAAAGGGTAAAGCAGAAACTTAGCTTTGCCAAAGCAGATGAGAACATCAAGCTGGTCCCTTCAATTAATAAGTTCAAAGAGATTAAGTTGCGCTTACTAAATGGAACGCATACACTCAGCACTGCAATCGCTTTATGGAGTGGATTTGAAACCGTTACGGAAGCAATGAACAACAAACATTTCCATCAATTCGTCGATAATTTAATGCGGTTGGAAATTGGGCCGGCAATTGTGAATCAGCATATCGAAAAAGACGATACTGCTCAATTTTCTAGACGAGTGATCGACCGGTTCAGCAATCCATTTCTACAGCATCGATGGGAAAGTATTGCACTCAATTATACATCAAAAATGAGCATGCGTGTCATTGACCTGATCCATAATTGGTATGCTAAAAATCATGTTCTACCCCAACATATTGCCTTGGGTTTTGCTGCTTATCTAAAGTTTATGAACAGCCAACAACAAGAACAGGGTTTTGTACAATCCATAAATGGCAAAACCATTACACTGCAGGACGAATTTGCACCATTACTTCACGATTATTGGATTCAGGAAGAAAATGTAGTTAAAAATGTACTCAGCGATGATAACCTTTGGGGTAAGAATTTGACCCAATACAAGGGTTTTGCTGAAGCTGTACAAAATTTTATCCAGGAGATAAACGCTAATGGTGTCTTACATACCATCGAAAAACTAAATGCATCATGGGAAGAAACGTATTAAAAATTCATCCGAAGGATAATGTCATCGTCGCCCTTCAGGATCTAAAAAAAGGTCAAAGTATTATATTGGACGGCGAGACCATTTATCTGCACGAGGATATTCCTGCCAAGCATAAATTTTTCACACATGCTATGGAATTTGGTGATGAGATTTTCATGTATGGTGTTTTGGTTGGGAAAGCTCAGTTTTCCATTCCTCAAGGAGCTATCATGAATGTGGACAACACCAAACATGCAGTTGATCCATACACCTTTAAACCCTTTAATTACGAATGGGAATCACCTGATATTCAAAAGTTTGCCGGGCGAACATTTAATGGATATGTGCGATCGGATGGACAGGTAGGGACAGCAAATTATTGGTTATTTATTCCAACTGTCTTTTGTGAGAACAGGAACTTGGAAGTGATACGCGAGAGCCTAAATAATGAACTGGGATACGGAATAACCGATAAATACAAAGCATTTACCCACGAATTATTATCGGCTTACACAGCTGGTGAAGATGTTTCATCCGTTTCGTTGCAGGACTTGGACTTTCCCGCCACAACCAAAAGCCGGGTATTCAAGAATGTTGATGGCATAAAATTTTTACTCCACCAAGGAGGATGTGGCGGTATTCGACAAGATGCAACTGTGCTGGGAAAATTACTCGCTGCCTACGCTGATCATCCTAATGTAGCTGGCATTACTGTCTTGAGCTTGGGGTGTCAGAATCTACAAACTTCGGAATTATTAGAAAATATTAAACTTAGAAATCCACAATTCCAAAAGCCCTTATATGTTTTTGAACAGCAACAGTCCATCAGTGAGGAAGTTCTCATCAAGGAAGCAATTCAGAAAACATTTGCTGGACTTATAGAGATCAATAAAGAAGAACGAACACCTGTAGGGTTGGATAAAATGGTTTTAGGTGTTAAATGTGGAGGTAGTGATGGTTTTTCTGGGATTTCTGCGAATCCGGCGGTCGGCTATGCGTCTGACCTCGTGGTGGCATTAGGCGGGAAGGTACTATTAGCGGAATTCCCTGAGCTTTGTGGAGCAGAGCAGAATCTCATTGAAAGAACAATTGATCCAAAAGCCGCGCAAAAATTTATGGACCTTATGTCTGCATATAGCCAATCTGCGGAATTAGCGGGTTCAGGCTTTCACATGAACCCATCTCCGGGTAATATTCGAGATGGTCTAATTACCGACGCCATAAAGAGTATGGGGGCAGCAAAGAAAGGTGGAACCTCCCCTATTGTAGATGTCCTTGATTATACGGAGAAGGCAACAAAGCCAGGTTTAAATTTAGTCTGTACACCAGGTAATGATGTGGAAGCCACCACAGGAAAAACAGCATCTGGAGCAACATTGATCCTATTTACAACAGGATTAGGCACACCTACAGGAAATCCAATCTGTCCAGTAATTAAGGTGAGTACCAATAATGCCCTTACGGAACGTATGGGTGACATTATAGATATCAATACCGGCCCCATCATCGAGGGTGAAAAAACCATTCAGGAAATGGGGGAAGAAATATTAGCGTATTGCATCAAAGCGGCAAGTGGCGAAATTATTCCAAAAGCGGTACAATTAAATCAAGATGACTTTATCCCTTGGAAAAGGGGTGTAAGCTTATAAAGAACGATCATGAAAAAATTTTTAGACGAAAACTTCTTATTACAGAGCGAAATTGCTCAGGACCTATATCACAACTTTGCTAAGCAACAGCCGATTATTGATTACCATAACCATTTGATCCCAGAACAAATTGCCAATAATAAGCAATTTGATAACATTACACAGGTTTGGTTAAATGGTGATCATTATAAATGGCGAGCAATGCGCACTTTTGGCATCAAGGAAAAATATATAACTGGAGATGCTACAGATAAGGAAAAATTCCTGAAATGGGCTGAAACCGTGCCTTATACCATGCGAAATCCATTGTATCATTGGACTCATCTGGAATTGCAACGCTATTTTGGCATTACGGATCTCTTGACACCCAAAACGGCAGAAAAGATTTACGAACAAACAGCAGAAAAATTAGGACAACCTGAATTCTCTGTTCGCGGTTTACTGAAGAAAATGAATGTAGAGGTCGTATGTACTACAGATGACCCGATCGATTCATTAAATTACCATAAACAATTTGCTTCGGAGAAGGAATCTTTTAAGATGTTACCAGCATTCCGACCTGACAAAGCAATGCAGGCAGAGGATGTCGCTGGTATGAATGATTATATCCAAAGTTTGGAAAAAGTAAGCAACAAATCCATCGGAACGTATCAAGAATATATCCAGGCTTTAAAATCTAGACATGACTATTTCGCTGAAAACGGATGTTCCATATCCGATCATGGTTTGGAACAGATTTATGCCGAAGATTTTTCCGACAGTGAGATCTCGAAAATATTCGACACGTTAAGGACAGGAAAAGCACTTTCGCCGGAGGACGTCTTAAAGTTTAAATCAGCAATGCTCCTTCAATTTGCGGAATGGGACCATGAAAAAGGATGGGTTCAACAATACCATTTGGGTGCCCTCCGGAACAATAATGCACGGATGTTGCGGGTGAATGGTCCTGATACGGGATGGGACTCCATTGGTGATTTTAGCCAGGCTCGTGCGCTATCCAAATTCTTAAATAGGTTGGATGATCAAGATAAATTAGCCAAAACAATTCTATACAATTTAAATCCCGCGGATAATGAATTGATAGCGACTATGATCGGAAATTTCAATGATGGTTCCATAAAGGGAAAGATTCAATTTGGATCGGCATGGTGGTTTTTGGATCAGAAGGATGGCATGACGAAGCAAATTAATGCACTATCCAATATGGGATTGCTGAGTTGCTTGGTCGGAATGTTGACCGATTCAAGAAGTTTTCTCTCTTTTCCGCGTCATGAATACTTTAGACGTTTAATCTGTGATATTTTTGGTCAGGATGTTGTAAATGGTGAGCTTCCCGATGACCGTGATTTGATCGGTGGCATCATCAAAGATATTAGCTACAACAATGCAAAAACATATTTCAATTTTTAAAAGTTAAGATGCATTCATCATCATTTCTTGACGATGAAAGGAACAACCAAAAGTTCCAGCCTAAAAATATTTTTGGTAAAGAAAATTAGTAAAAAACCTATTGTATTTGTTTGGTTTTAGTGTTGGGGGGCTTCATTGACCCCCAACCTAAAAAATCCCACATGCATTTTAGTATATAATCAACCTATAACGGAATAAATATGGAATTAGATTTACAACAAATCTTTCTTCAAGAAGAGGACATTCCTAGAGAATTCGTCCTAACAGAAGAAATTGATCAGCGGGAATACCTCTCCAATGGGGAGTTGTTACCTTGGCAGGGAGAAGTCAATGACGTTTTCTCCCCTATTTGTATTCAAACCAAGAATGGACTTCAAAGGAAAAGGATTGGGAGCTATCCAGTGGGTACAGAAAAAGAATCTATGGAAGCTTTAGATGCCGCTGTAAATGCTTACGATAATGGACGTGGCGAATGGCCAACCATGAGTGTGGCGGATAGGATCGCTTGCGTAGAATCATTTACCCAGAAAATGATATCGCAAAAGGAAATTGTTGTGCGATTGATCATGTGGGAAATTGGCAAATCCATTTCAGATTCCGAAAAGGAATTTGACCGAACTGTGGAATATATTTACGCTACGATTGAGGCATTAAAGGACCTTGATCGCGACTCTTCTCGTTTTCAGATCGAGCAGGGTATTATAGCGCAGATTCGTCGTTCACCTTTAGGCGTGGTATTATGTATGGGTCCATTTAACTATCCGCTGAATGAGACTTTTACGACTTTGATTCCAGCGTTGATCATGGGAAATACCCTTTTATTCAAACCACCTAAACACGGAACTTTATTACATTATCCTCTACTGGATGCATTTAGAACAAGTTTCCCCAAAGGAGTTGTCAATACAATCTACGGAAGGGGAAATAAAATCGTACCTGAGTTGATGAAATCTGGAAAAATCAATGTTTTGACATTAATTGGATCCAGTAGAGTAGCTGATGAACTGAAAAAATTACATCCAAAAGTAAATCGTCTCCGTGCTATCTTGGGGCTGGACGCAAAAAACGCGGCAATCATAACTCGGGATGCGGATCTAGATTTGGCAGTTTCTGAAACTGTCTTGGGTTCATTATCCTTTAATGGACAGCGATGTACTGCAATCAAGATCGTCTATGTGCACAGAAGCCTGGCCCAGGAATTCCTACAGAAACTAAGTCAAAAGGTTGGTCAGTTAAAATACGGGATGCCATGGGAAAAAGGAGTGTTCTTGACTCCCCTGCCAGAGCCAAATAAGCCAGGTTATCTTAAGGAATGCCTCGATGATGCGAAAGAGAAGGGTGCTAAAATTATCAATCCACATGGTGGAGAGTCATTGGAATCCTTCTTCTATCCTGCTATCGTTTATCCTATAAATTCACAAATGAAACTCTATCGGGAGGAACAGTTCGGACCTGTAATCCCTGTCATTCCTTTTGATGATCTGGAAGAACCAATCAACTACCTTATTGAATCTTCACATGGCCAGCAAGTTAGTGTTTTCAGCAACAATGAATCAGTTATATCCTCATTGATAACACCTTTGGTGAACCAAGTAAGTCGTGTAAATATCAATTGCCAGTGTCAAAGAGGACCAGACACCTTTCCATTCACAGGTCGAAAGGATAGTGCCGAAGGAACATTATCTGTTTTTGATGCCCTTCGTTCCTTTTCCATCCGATCTTTAGTAGCTACGAAGGAAACGGATCAAAACAAAAAGCTATTAAATGGCATCGTGAATGAAAACACTTCCAACTTCTTGAGTACAAAGTTTATTTTTTAGTCTCTCCTTAAATTAATACAAATAAACAACCCAAGGCTGTATCGTTCGAATACAGCCTTATTTTATTTCCGATTGCTGCCTCATATTTCAGTATTTTATTATTTTCTGCACTATATTGGCAACAAATTAATTACATCATTTCCATTTCATTTTTTTGTACATTTATGACTATGCCTTTTGAAAATTATACCATTAAAGATATTGCGAAAGCCTTGAACCTTTCTCCATCTACTGTATCTAGAGCATTACGCGACAGCTATGAAATCAGTACGGAGACAAAGAAATTGGTCATTGCATATGCGGAGAAGATAAATTACAGGGTAAATCCTATTGCAAGGAGTTTAAAGGAACGCAAGAGTTATAGTTTAGGCATTATAGTAAGTGAAATAGCAAATAATTTCTTTTCCCAGGTTATTGATGGCATCGAGTCAATTGCTTATGATAAGAACTATCAGGTTGTGATCTCACAGACGAGGGAATCTGCAGATCGGGAAAGGCTAAATGTAGAACATTTTTATTCACGGTCCATGGACGGATTACTGATGGCCTTATCTTCTGAAACTACAGACATCCAATATTTACAAAATTTGACAGAGAAAGGATTCCCTATTGTTTTTTTTGACCGCGTACCATCCGAAATCCAAGCCCACAAAGTAACCATAGATAACAGAATGGGTGCCTATCAGGCTGTAGATTACCTACAAAAATCTGGAAAAAAAAGAATCGGCCATTTAACCAGTGCAGAACATCTTTCGATTACAAAGGAGAGATTATCTGGGTACAAAACTGGTCTTTTAGCAGGTGGTTTGGATTTCGATCCGAAACTTGTAAAATATTGCAAATATGGAGGTCTTCACCAAGACGAAATCAATCAGGCTGTAGCAGAATTGATTGAGCAGGATATAGATGGTATTTTCATATCAGGTGATAAGCTAACCACAGGTTATCTATTAGCTATCAAACAAAATCAAGAATACCTTCAATTAAACATTGAAGTTGCGGGTTTTACAAATTCCAAGGTAGTAAGTCTTTTTACCCCTGAAATATCGACGGTTAGACAACCTGCTTTTGAAATTGGCAAAAGAGCTGCGGAATTATTGATTGGACAGATTGAGTCCAAACATCGTGAAGAGGCTTACGAGCACATTATCCTAGGAACGGAGTTTATTGCAAAATAATGTAGATCCTTCTTTAGCACCGATAATACCTGAGATTGATGATGTTACTCGGAATAGATTGGCTATTCCAATGGTCATGAATGACAAGTGCTGCTCCAATAGCTGTTGCCTGTGCCATAGAAGCTGCATAGACTTCAATTTTACAGTATGATTTAGCCAAGAGATTCATATAAATATCGTTATTGCTGAACCCCCCATCTACAAAGATTTTAGAAACATTTCCTTCCTCCAAAATTAAACTCAGGCTTTCTACTTGCGATTGTATCAAACAAAGCATGAACGCATGGTAAGCATGTTCATAATCTCTGAATTCCGCAAGATCCACTAATTTGAAATCTTCCAGGGTCGCATGATCATATTTTTGCTTAACTTCATCTATTAAGTTCCAATCAATTTCCAAGTGTCTAAATTTCGTTTTAGAGATAGAAAAATATTGAGCTATTCTTTGCGTTTGCTGCTCGTGTTCATATCCCGCGAACAATCTTGAAGCCTTAATCGGTCTACCGGTATAATTCATGTAGAACAGCGCATCCTGCGTTAATTCTTGCTTCGTCAACGGCTCCTGATTAAATGGATTTAAGGAGATACACCAAGTGCCAGTAGATATTAAGATAAAAGGTTCATGAAAGTTCAGTAGATAAGGGATCAAGGCAGATGAGCTATCATGAAGACCAATCCCGACTTTAAAGGGACTACCGGGGAATGCAGCTGGAAACACCTCATCACCTGCTACGATCGGTGGTAATTTCTGATCCAATTGAATATCCCGAACCCATTGATGGTAATCGTTTTGCTTGAAATCCCATAAAGCAGTATGGCAACCAATGCTTGTCATATCTGAGAATACTTGCCCTGTCACCAAAAAACTCAGGTATTGTGGAAGGTGAACAGCATATTTAACCTGTGTATATATATCAGGTTTTTCCTTAGCCAACCGGAAGACTTGTAAACCTGAATTTAGACTCCCCAGTGCGGGCGATGCTGTGTCAATAGAAAATTGCTCCACCCCTCCATACGAAGCGTGCAGCTCGTTTGTTAACGGTTCAGGATACGATTTCAGGTAATTATATAACGGGGTTAAAGGTTTACCAGATTGATCAAGATAGACAAAACTGGCTCCGTATGAGGCAAAATTGATTGCCTTTATTTCGAATTCCGTATGTCTAAATACCTCGTGGAGCGAATCAAATACCGATAACCGTAGGCTATCGATATTTTCACATGGATCACCATCCTCATCTACGGTTTCAAGAAATCTCGCAGTGCGTTCAAAAACAATTTGATAATGTTCATCAAATAGAAACAATTTCTTATTGGTCTTGCCGACATCAAAGATGGCAATCACAGGTATCCTCTTCTTCACCATTATATTATAACCCAGTGGCAATTCCTTGATGACCACGTTCCTTAATTAATGCCGCGCGCAAGTTTAAATCTTCAAATAATTGGACAGGATTAAGAGCTGCACCATTCCGATGCCTAGACTCAGCAAGCAGTGGTCGAACATCTGTTCTGTACGCATCTTGGAGAATTTCTTGAGCTCGGACAACATTGTTCTCCTGTTGTGCAATTTTCAAGGCCTTCCTATCCACCAGTAAAGCTTGTGCATAGGCAATTTTAATGGCTTCCACAGACTGCATCAGGTCAAGCAATGGATCTTTAAGGTTATGCGAGGCATCGATCATCCAACCTAAACTGGATGCGAAATCTAATCCTTGATAAGCTAAACCATCCACAAGTTCATTGAAAATCAAAAACAATTGATACGGTTTAATCGCTCCCGCAGTGAGGTCATCATCTGCATATTTACTATCATTGAAATGAAAACCTCCCAATTTATTCTCGCCTAATAAAATGGCAACAATCTGTTCAATATTAACATTAGGTTGATGATGCCCTAGATCAACTAAGGTGTAGGCCTTTTCTCCCAGTTTATTTGCTAAAAGAAGGGATTGTCCCCAATCAGCAATCGTTGTAGAATAAAAATTTGGTTCAAAACCTTTATATTCAACAAACATCTTCCAATCCTCCGGTAATTCAGCATAAATGGCTTGCAAAGATGCAAGTGTATTCTGAAAGGCCTCCCTAAAATTCAATTGCCCTGGGAAAGAGGAACCATCAGCCAACCAAACGGTTAAAGCCTTGGATCCCAAATCTTTTCCATATTTAATAACTTCAATATTATGGGCTATTGCTTGATTCCTAACATTTGGATCGACGTGGTGAAGGGAGCCAAATTTATAGCTATGCTCCTGCCCTTTTTGATCCTGAAAAGTGTTGGAGTTAACTGCATCGAATTTTAGTCCATAAGATTTGGCAAGATTTTTTATTTTTTCGGCATCTTGGGGGATATCCCATGGAATATGTAATGATATCGCTCCGCTGCTTTTATTTATTGCATGTAATAATCCCACGTCTTCTATTTTTTGTTCCAGAGAACCTGGCTCACCCGCTCCTGAAAAACGACCAAACCTGGTACCGCCTGTGCCTAATGCCCAGCTTGGTATCGCTATTTGGAAATCTTGTAATTTCTTAATGATTTCTTCAGATTCCGGTAACTCTTTTTGAAGATAAGCCAATTTCTTTTGATGCTTTTCATATAGGTCAGCATTGTGGCTATCAATTTTATTTTGTTCTAATTTCACGTCTTCAATATTTAAACAGTAACAGATTCAACTTATCTCCTAGCGTACAAAAGCCATGGCAACTCCCCCATCCACATTCAGGACATTCCCTGTTGATTTATTTAGATTTCCACCCACAAAGGCAAAACATGCATTTGCAATGTCAACAGGTAAAATAATTTCGTTCAGCAGCGTTCGTTTAGCGTAGTATGCGGGTAATTCTTCGACAGAAATACCATAAGCCTTTGCACGTCCTTCAGCCCAGCCTCCAGCCCAGATATTGCTATCAGAAATTACAGCATCGGGATTTACGACATTTACTCGAATTTTCGCCATTCCTAATTCTGCCGCATTTAGTCTACTGAGATGAAGTTGCGCAGCCTTGGCACTGCCGTAACCTGCATTATTAGGTCCACTAACTAAAGCGTTCTTACTGACGATATTGATGACATCACCTCCAATGCCTTGTGCTTTTAACACGTGCGTTGCGGCTTGGGTAACTAAAAACTGACCCTTCACCAAAACATTATATAATAAGTCCCAGTCCTTTTGTACGTGATCCTCGATTGTTTTAGAAATCGATAATCCAGCATTGTTGACAACGATATCAACCCCTCCAAATTCAATTGCTGCAGTTTTAAGTGCACTTTCGATTTGATCCTGTTGCGTAACATCCAAAACAGCTGTTGCAACAGCATCTTTACCAAACAAGGCGATAAATTCATCTTTGGCAGATGCCAATCGCTCTTCATTCATATCGTTCAGCAATACAACTGCACCTTCCTCAGCGAATTTTTTGGCAATAGCCTTTCCTATTCCTCCAGCGCTACCCGTTACCAAAGCAATTTTTCCAGATAATGATTTAGGCTTGGGCATACGCTGCAATTTTGCTTCTTCCAGCAGCCAATATTCAATATCAAAAGCTTCTTGTCGGGGAAGTGCAGTATAAGAACTAACTGCTTCAGCACCACGCATTACGTTAATGGCATTTACATAAAATTCAGAAGCTACACGTGCGGTTTGTTTATCCTTGGCAAAAGCGAACATACCAACACCTGGATAAATAATTATGACTGGATTTCTATCTCGAATTGCTGGGCTATTTTCATGTTTACAGGATTCGTAGTAACTAGAATACAATTCCCTATATTCTTCAAAAGAAGACTCCAACTCCGCCTTGACAGCTTCTACATCATTGAGATCGGCATCTTTTGCTATTTTTAATGTTAAAGGCTGAATCTTTGTTCTTAGAAAATGATCTGGACAGCTTGTTCCCATAATTGCCAAGCGATCAAGATCATTGGAATTAATAAATTCCAATACTTTAGGATCATCTGTAAAGTGACCGATCATATTTCTTTCACTCGAACAAAATCCACGAAGGATGGGTGCAATTTTTGCGGCACGTGCTTGACGTTCGTTAGGTGGTAAGCTTGAAATCTTTTCACCACCAAAAACAGGCCCCTTTTTACCGTAATTTTGCTCTAGGTATTCAGCACACCTTTCTATGACCTCCAGCGAATTCATATAACAGGCATAGGCTGTGTCACCCCAGGTAAACAAACCATGTGAACCAAGCATAATTCCACGTATGTTAGGATTTTCTTCCAGACAGCTACGCAGTTTGATTCCAAGATCAAAACCTGGACGTTGCCAATCCACCCAACCAATGGATCCTCCAAAAAGTTCCTCCGTAATTTTTTTTCCATCTTTTGCAGCGGCAATCGCAATAGCCGCATCGGGGTGCAAATGGTCTATATGTTTGAACGGCAAAAATCCATGAAGTGGTGTATCGATTGAAGGTGCTTTCGAGGAAAGATCAAAAATACAGTGGTTAAACAACTCCACCATTTCATCCTCATGTTCAATTCCCCGATATACGTTTTCCAAATTCCGTAATCGATCAACATACAAAGCAGCTAATCCCGACTTTTTCAACGTTCCGATATCCCCTCCTGAGCCTTTTATCCACATCACTTCCACTGCTTCCCCAGTTAAAGGATCCTTATCAATTACCTTACAAGAGGTATTTCCTCCTCCGTAATTGGTAATACGTAAGTCTGCTCCCAATAAATTGGATCTGTAAAGTAAAAGGGCAACCTCATCACCTTCTAAAGCGCTTGCTTTGTCATCATCCCATAGATATTCTACATGTTTGAATGTTTTCACGTTGTTATATTTTATCTGATTGATTATTCTAATGTTTTAGCAAATCCTATAATACAGATTGAAAGGATAATGGTCGCTATTCCTGCTACAATCGTAAAATAGGTGGCTTTTTTCACGCCTTTCCATTCCTTAAGGATGACTCCCCATGCATTGGAAATTAATATGATAAAAGCCATATGAAGTATCCATGAGCTTGCCCCATTTCCCATTTGGCTTTCTCCGATACCGTAAAAGAAAAATTGCAGGTACCATGTTGTTCCAGCAAGTGCGCAAAGCAAAACATTGCGAAGGATTGGTAATTTTGAATTGCTATAATCCCTGAAAGACCCATTTTTTATTAAAAGGTAAGCGCACCATATGAAATTTGTGGTAAAGCCACCCAACAGAATAACCACATACGTTACATTATTCTGGTAAAGAAATTCTCCTTCATTTGGATTCACGGTCTTCCATACTTCGTTAGCTACAATAGCCATATCCTTTCCTGCTTCAATAGCATAATTAAAGCAAGCACTTAATATTCCCGACACAATTGCCACAGTAATTCCCAACCCAAAGTTATATTCAGATTTTGAGTTTGGTGCCTCTTGCGCAAGGTCTCTTTCCTTCATCATACCGGCTTTACCGCATAAATAGACTCCAACCACACAAACTGCCAACCCAATCAAAACACAACGTCCCGCAGCCGTCGTTAGAAAATAGTCAATACCTTGCTTTCCAGGGGCTTTATTAAAATAATAATAGATTGCTGGCATCAGGGAACCGAACACCATGCTTAGTCCCAGCATGACGCTGCTACCTAATGAAACGCCTAAATACCGAACTCCCAATCCATAGGTCAACCCACCAATTCCCCATAGCAAACCGAAAAAGTAAGTATAGCCCAAGGTTGAATTTGAAGCATCAAAAATTATATCCAAAAAATTGGGGATGGTGATCCATGCAGCAAAAAACGGAACGATGATCCATGAAAATAGACCGCCTAAAATCCACATAGCTTCCCAGGACCAACCCTTTACTTTCTTGTAGGGTACATAAAAGCTTCCCGAAGCAAATCCTCCGATGAAATGAAAAAAAACGCTACTTATTGCATTCATTAAGTTTTATCCGAAATAGATTTATAATTAAAGCTGGTTATGAGCTTATGCCGTTTTGGCTATACACAAACTTAATTGAATTAAAGAGGTGCGGGTTATAAGATTTTTCCCACCTCTTATATGATTTTGACATCCATTCATAAATATGAAGACCTGAATGCGTCAATATTTAACTATAAACTACAATGAATTATTTTAACAATAGCTGGACATCTTTCAATCGGGACTGTGGTGACACGTGCAAATCTTGCACCTGTCCATTTATCAATTTCCCAGTGATAACGGTTTGTTGAGGGGCATGCAATTTAAAATCAACATCCCATTCCTTTGGCCAAGCTGGAAAAAGATAGATGGTATCTTCATGAACCTGCATCAACATCTCTTGAAGTCCTATCATGCCGGATCCTCCCCAGTTGTGATCAGGTACCCAATCAAATCCAGGGCCCCAAAAAGTTGGGAATCTGCGTTCTGCATCCTTTAATTTCAATGTGGTATAGCGTTTGGCTTCATCGGCAATACCTAGTCTTGCCGCAAATATGTTATCTTGCTTCCATCCAATATGGCTTCTGAACCTTAATACATCAGGATCATGCCAATAGGTGTTTATTGCAAGTTCAAGATCAGGCCGTCCAATACCATAAATTCCCCAAGGATATACCCCATACAGCTGAGGAGATTCGGTATTGTTAATGCGTGCCCATACTTCTGCAGGGGCTAACATTTCACGTCCCTCAACAATACGTGTAGGCAATGGTGGAATCTTTTTAGAAAATTCTTCAAGGTTTTCCTTTTCGCTTATTGTCAAATATTTATCTCCTAATTTCAGTAACCTGTCAGTAACTACTCGCAATGCAGCAATTGTTGTTGACGCATTATAGGCCATTTTATAGGTTTCGGCAGAGGAACCTGGGTAGATGACTAAATGACCCTTATCATTCAAAACTTTATTCCCTAACTGCTTTGCTCGATATTGATAATGTTCATCAAAAAACTGAATACAACTCAAAATCAAGGGCATATATTGCTGAATATTTTCCTTATTAAAATTATCCAATTCAAGAATCATCATACAGAATTCAAAAACGGTATCCCATTGGTATTCCAGCCATGCATTATACTCCAACCCCTTATCAAAGTTTGCGGGTCTCTTCCAATTATATTCAGCTGGGTTGGGCAGACCAAAATTTTCTATTTGCTCTGTAAAGCTCGCTCCCCCATGCCCCCAATAAACTTTTGATCTCAATTCAGCATTTTTCAAAATGCGTTTATAAAATTTGAACTGAGAAGGCATCATATCAAAATCACCTGCTTTTAACATTGGCCAGTAAACTAATCGCTGATTCTGTGCAGTATGTGTCCCACCTCCCCAATTTCTAAAGTCAGGGGTAAAGGTAAATTCACTATTGATACTTGATGGATCGAAAGTAAATAAGCCTCCATTAAATTTGGTTGGATATTCGCCATATGCATTACAGGCAAGCATAAACCGAAACAACTGGTAATTTCTCCCTACCTGCCACGCCTCATCCGCTGCGTTCCTATTTCCTGGAAAAATTTTAATATGACTTCTTGACCAAAATTCCCGCCACCAATTTTCATTCTCTTGCTTAATTGTCTTGTTCGCTTTTCTGGATGATGCGAATCGCTGTGTAGTTTGCTCCCACATGCTGGAAGTAGAATTAGCACCGACATGCAACGTGGTTTGGATATGATGATTTTTACGTGGTTTGCTACTTTTTAAACGCCACGATTTAAAGGGCGTATCCATATACTTACCCATTGCTGTGCCAAGAAATTCAAATCCATCGCCTTGGAGAATTCCTCCCGATATTAAATTCAGCAGCGGATTAAATAGAGAATCTTTTACACTTTCCATTTCCTGTTGCCGTACTACAATATCAAAAGCTGTGATATCCTTATTACGGTGGTAGAAAATGACTTGTTGTCTTTCGGAACGAATACTATCGCTATGGGTAATCACACGGTGAGGTGGAGCCCATTTCCATGAATTCATGTTATTTTCCTTTTTTAAGGGGTAAAGATCTTCATACCGCCAACTTTCATAAGCCGGTTCAACATCAATAGCCTTATTTGAATGCACTTCAATGTGGATGTTTGGACTAAAGACATCGACCCAAATAAATAGTTTAGCTTGAATGTTACCTTGTTCAACATTAATTTCGATCTGTCCCTTTTCAATTTGGAGTTCTTGTGAAAATCGTGAACTCAGCAGAAGATTAGGTGATAATTTAATTCGTAATCGACCTAACTTGAGCAAGGTATTATTTTCATCAAATGCTCCTGTTTTTCCAAGGTAAACCAGCAAATCACCATTTTCCACCCAAGCATTTAACCCAATATCGCCTCCACCAACGGGCATTGATTCCGAAGAATTTTGGCTTGCTGAGGTCCATTTCACATTGTATTCGGCAAATTGGCTATCCTGATCCTGACCTAAAACCTCCGTTCCGAAGCTCAACAGTGCCAAAAACAATAAAATATTCTTTAAAAGTTGTACTTTCATAACTGTTACTACCAATCATCTGAACGAAAGGACCCGACCGGAAGCCCATTTACTCCGAATAAATCCCCTATAACAAAATCTTTGAAGGCATAACGCACAGCCACCGGATTTTTAACCTGCTCGGAAGAAACAACAACCTGCTTTCCTACGATCTTTGCTTCTGCGGAATAAAACATGCGGTCTTCACCTGCGATTTCAAATGATCTTAACGGTTTTCCAAATGTGGTCAACCCCAGAGGTGCCTCAGTAAAAGAAACTTTAATCTGTCCATCGATTATTTCGATTTTCTCATAAGATGGACTTCGATAAAATATTCCTTTTGTGCCATAGGCATCTCCTAAAGCCAACAAAGCCAAACGATCACCGACCTCCCTTTTATGGGCAGGATGAATGCAGTTTTCTTCTCCTAGATCCAAAGTCACGGCCATGCCACTGTATTTAATTTTATTGAGCGATTTTCTCTGTGCATCCCGCAGGTAAGCGGAATTAAATTTTTCGCCGGCATGGTGAGGGGGTAATGATTTATAATCAAACGGTGCAATTTGTGTAAAATAAAATGGTAAGTTTTCCTGTTTCCAAAGCTTTCTATATTCCTCCACCATCTTGGGAAAAAGAAGATCATAGGAGCCCTCGCGTTCATAATTGGATTCCCCTTGATACCAAATCATGCCACGAATACCAAACTCAGCAATCGGATGAATCATTCCATTATATAACATAGTCGGCACTCTATTTTTATCCTTTAACCCCTCCTCTGTTTTTGGAACTTCCAAGCCTTCCATATCCGAAAGCCAAGATTGCTCCATCCAAGCTTCTACATTAGAGCCTCCATAAGCACTCAGGATTAATCCAATGGGAACCTCCAACACTTCGTAAATCCGTTTACCAAAAAAATATGCCGTGGCACTGAAGTTAGCTACGTTTTCAGGATTAGCAGTTTTCCAAGAACCCGGTTTACTATCTACTGCTGGTTTCAACACTGGATTCCGAGGAACGGTATAAAAGCGCAGTTTATCATTCGTTGACCCTAAAATAGCTTCCGTACTTCCGATTATTGGTTGACCAGGATATCCTTTTAAAGGCATCTCCATATTCGATTGCCCAGAACATAACCAGACCTCTCCAATAAGCACATCAGTAAGGACAAGACTTGTCTTCTGTGTTATTGTAATTTTAAAAGGTCCTCCCGCTTTTGGGGTGTTTATATACAGTTTCCAAGTTCCATCCTCAGATACCTCTCCAGCATATTCCTTGTTGTCCCATGAAGTTACAACTGTGATTCTTTCTTTTGGTGTTCCCCACCCCCAAATTGGAACACGGCGCTGCTGTTGAAGAACCATTTGATCTGTAAATAAAGCAGATAACCGAACCTGACTGATTGCTTGGAAACAATAACAGAAACTTATAATTGTAATTAGGAGCTTAATTTTCATGTGATTTTCTTTAGTGTTCTTGAGTGAACCAATGCAATGAAACTGGACCATTTAATCCCGCTGGCAAGAATCCCTTGAGATATTTACTTGGGGCTGGTGTTTCCATTTTCTTTACTTTAATATCAGGGTTTTGTGTTTCATACCAGAAACGGTTCCCCCATGTATTGAATACTTTGATCTCCAACATATTTCTCCCTTCTCTCAAAAATTCGGTGACATCTATTTCAAATGGATTTGTCCAAATCACTCCGACCTGCTTTCCATTCAACCAAATTTCAGCCATGCTTTCCACCGCTGTCAAGCTTAGCAGAATCCGCTCCGCAGCATGAGGCTTCTTCATGGTAAAATTCAATGCATAATTACCTTCTCCAGCGTGGTATTTTATGTCCGAATCGGAAAATGTTGTCCAGTATCGAGGTGTATCCATTTTCAAATCCTGATGAGGGACATCCTTTAACTTTAAAGTCCATTCACCCTTGATTATCTCCGACTTTTGTTTTTTCCATATTGGAGCATCGATAAGTACATCACTAAAAAGGATAAATTTAGATTGAGAAGGATCTAACCTTAACTTTAATGCCGCTCGATCATTTTTGCTTATATAAGTGATCGGTTGAATTTCATCACTTACGGCATCATAGAGGTAAGCATATTCTTTTTTTGATCGAACTGAAAGGTTTACTTCCCTAGAGGTGGTATCTTGATTTGCAATAAAATAGATTTCCGAATTCTTTGTGGTTCTATGGAGCCACGAAATTACTTCATTGTCTTTCTGATCGAAAATAATGTCTTCCTTTATTCCCAAATCCTCAAAACTAGACTCTAAAAATCTACCTACATAAAGTTTGCCCAATCCTAAATCTTTTGATCTCAAAGTGGTATTTCCAATTTTTTCGGATACCAATCCTTCCGATAGTTGCGATACCAGCTTATTGAATTTTTGAATATCTTCTTTTTCTAATCGCCCTTTATAACCTTTTGGTAATTCTTCAAAAAGTACCGTAGCTCCGTTATGGATAGTTTCCACTAATTTTTCAAGTGTTTTCAATGAAAATGTTGCACCAGTAGGATTTAATGTATGTTTTGAAGGAATTAAAATAAGTTTATAAGCTATATTATTACCTAAAACAAAGTCTCCGTTTATAACTTCCGATGCATTGGATAGTGCGTCTGGATTAAAAGAATCATAAGCATACCCACGTAATGGATCAACCCACTCTTCCGGTCTGTAGAGTCCTGCTGTGGTATTTACATCAGCTATTTTCCGCATTGGAATGCCTTTATTTTCAAGTTTCTTCTTGGTTGCTGCAACCCGATTTGCGCCAATAATGCCTGGAATAAAATTGATTAATCGATCTGGTAATATTGCCCTTCTAGGAATTTCATCACCAATGAATACAGCGATGTCCCGAACTGGCCTTCCTGATTGCAATAACTGATGAGACCGGATACCATAATTTACCCATTCTTTACCCGGTTTCCACCAAACTTGATCACGTTGAAATAAGATTCCAATACCATCCATGGTCATCCCAGGCTTCTTATCCATCCAAGGATTATGAACATACACATGATATACTAGATTATTGATTCCCTGCGCATAATTCCTATCCTGTACTGGTTTCAATAATCTTGGATGTTCATCCCACTGCATTCGGATTTGCGTAAAGGCCTCAGCCATCACTATATTCTTTCCATAAATATGTCCGGCGGAAACAGCATCCAACACATCGTTTGGTTTGTCGTGAGAAGGACTCCGGAACCAGAACTCACCCATGGTATTATCTGTAAATTGAAAATGGCTCAATCCGTCGCCAACCATCACTGGCGAAGTGGTCTCAGCAGTGAATTTCACACCATATTTTTCGGTTTTTGCCCTTAGTGTTCCAAACCCTTTTTCATTGAGCAATTCTGAAATTGTTGTTCTAAAATCGTACAAAAAAGCTTCTGATTCTTCAACGGAATTCACTACATAGCCAGCTAGAACTGGCCAAAATTGGTCGATGGAATAATTCCTTCGATTTCGAAATTCCGCTTCCATATCAGCGGTCCAAGTTTGGCTGCCGCATTCCCATGAATCAATATGATAAACAGTTAATACTTCATTGGCAATGTCCTTTGGAATTTTATTTTTCGCCATCCCATACCACTCTTCGAATTGAAGTGCCATCGCTTGTGCATTCAATTTATCTGCTTCCAAGCCTTTTCCAGCTCCAGCTGTTTCATTCCTATGTCCTGTAGAAGTATGTCCTATTCGCAATATCTTCCAAATCCCTTTTGGAAGATGCACATCCATATTACCCTTGTCATCAATCTTCGGTGTTAAGACCTGTATTGCATCCGCCTCGATAATGTCTTCGCGATTTATATATGTACTATCGGTAAATTCCGATACACGCCAAATCTCCGCGGTCTTGCTCTCAAATTGGTTGACTTTAGGCTCTTCAAATAGCGTAATTCCTGTGAGTTTAACGGAAGGTTTCCATTTGGCTACATCAAGATCTTCTGCTCCAGGTTCAGAACCTTCAGGATCATAAACGAAACGGAAATATTTTGCTGTTGTTTTAGGAATCGTATGTGTTACACCATTATCCCAATCCAACCAACCCATGCGTGGCGATTTTAACTGAACTACTTCGTTAAAATGCTCACCATCTACACTGGCAAAAATTTTCATCCTATTGACTTGATAATTTGAAGCGTTCCAATCAATTTTAATTGAGTTACAGGTAAATTCCTCCTCAAATTCAAATTGAAACCATCCTGGCTTGGAACTGGCAAAATGGATGCGATTACCCCGTTTAGCAAGACGAGACAAATCTTCTCCATAACTACTGCTTACTTCCACCTTTTCATTATCACTTCTTCGGTATATTTTTTTGACAGGATAGGCTAAAATTCGAAGATCTTTATAATAATTCTCCAAAATTTCAGGCTGTGGCATTTTTATGCTTTGGCTGTCTTTATTTGTCACTTGAATTATGGTATCAGCAGCAACGATTTTCTGCATGGACATTTCGGGCGTTATCCATGGCCCACCTGCTGTGGCAAAACCATCATTCGGGAACATAGCAATCTGTATCCCAAGCCTTTTTGCCTCAGTGGTCAGATAGGTAAACATATCCCACCATTCCGGGGATAAAGTCTCTGTCGGAGGATTAAATAAAACCGGTGATTTTTTATCTTTTATAGGCGTAAAGTAGGCTCCAGCAATATTATTTGCTGCCATTGCCTCAAGATCAGCCTTAATTCCTTCCTTTGAATAACTTGCATACATGAAATACCAGACTACCCATGGTTTAGCATTGGCATAGGAATCTTTTGCAAATGGCACGATATGCTCTGGAATACCTTTTATTTGACTTGTAGCCAGATTAAAAGTACACAAAACCATAGCAAGGCTTATTAAATTTCTAATTAAAAATGCCATCATCGTGTACTATATTGCTAAATAATCAATTTCGTAAGATCTATTCGGTTCGATCTTTAATTCATACATTTGGTCGCCAATGTCTAAGAAAGTTCCTTGTTTGGATGTTGGTCTTTTTTTGCTTTTCAGCTTCAGGTTTCCAACTCCTGTATCTGCTTTAATTTTCACTTTATTTTTAGTGACATGTAGATTAATATCACCATTTGGCGTTGGTACTTTCCCTTCCATCCAATTCATGGATGCTAAATGGGGCTCTACCACATACGTTTGATACCCTGGAGAAGTCGGCTTTACACCCAGGTAATATTTCCCCAATAAATATATCGGACTGGCTCCCCAAGAATGACATAGACTTTTCCCATATGGCCGCCCATACATACTCAGATGGTCTATTCCAGATTTCGCAGGATTGTATTCTTCCCAGAATGTTGTGGCGCCGAGTTGGAGCATACCCCCCCAATAATCCTTCATCTGTTGAAAAACTTCATCTTGCTCACCAAGAACACATAAAGCCTCTAATTCATAGAATCGCATGTATGGGGTCATGATCTTTTGGACTTCATCTGACAGAAGAACATTCTTTTTTACACCGGCTTGCTGTTGTGGATTCAGATAGTCAAAGAATATAGCAAACATATTGGTATATCTTGTTACATCATCAGTCTGTTGACCATCGACACGGCTATGGACAAAAGCCTGTTTATTCTGATTCCAATAATAATCCATAAACTTATCCCTCATTAATGAAGCTTCTTTGGTAAATGCAGCTTTATCTTCCTGTTGACCTAAAATGTCTGCGCACAATGCCATGGTTTCTAAACTTCTAGTAAAAAGAAGTTGTTCAAAACTAACTTCTCCTTTTTTACTTAACCCCTCTGCCCAATCTATAAAAACCCAATCTCCGGCAAGGCCTTCCAATAATCCGTCCTTATTGCGACGCTTCATGACAAAATCCATAAGGGTTTTCATCCGCGGATAGATCAATGCAATAAATTCTTTATCTCCTGAATATTGGTAATAATCATAAATACTTAGGAACCAATAAAAGGTATAATCCATAATCGTATTTATATGCGTCATGGTTGGTTCCTTCCCTCGTAGAGCTAGAATTGTACGTTTGACAGTCTCTGAATCAAATCCCAAATAATAATTCATTGCATAGGATTGGTAAGCGTCTCCACTCCAAATCCAACGATCTCGCTTGATTCCATCGATATAAAATTCGCGTGAAGTCAATTCCATTGTATATTTTGAAACCTCCCAAATTCTATTCATTTGCTCATCAGAACTTTTAAAAAACCCACGATCTTCTACAGGAAGGTACTCATATTGCATGGAGACTTTATCAAACGCCACATTACCATTGGGTACAACATAAACATATTGAAACCCTTTCGAGTTTACCAGAGTAGAATCCTTTGCTTGAGGAAGGTTTACGTTTAATACATCTAACGTTTCGCCATGGTTAGTATCTAAAGCCTCTTCTTTTGACTCGCCATAATATATTCCAACCTTACCGTTTCCTTTGAGTATATGAAGTGTAAGGAATCCAAACGTATTTTTACCGAAGTCGATCAGCGTTCCTTCTCCTATTTTACTGGAATTAACAGCCTGTTCCAGACGCGTTGGCAATTTAAAAGCAGAAGGTTTTTTGTCTAAAGAGTTGAAATTCCAAGTTCCTGCATTGACATAAATCGTACCTGATTGGCTGGATGCCTTACCAGTCTCATCGATCCATTCCTTATCTTCAAAAGTTACTTTCCAGTCCTTATCAGTGGTAACCTGCTTTCCTTCCACAAATAAAGCTGGAACAGTCTGTTGATTATACACCTTAATATTTATTTTTTGTTTTCCGGCATTAAGCGCCACCTTACTAGGCATACCAGGGAGCATTTTCCCATTTACTTTTACATTATATTTACCCTCTGCAGCAATGGTTATCTCTTCTGGAGAGGATAGTTCAAATTCTTTATGAAATTCCACCAATACATAGTGTGAATCCATTCGCCAAAATGGGGGGAAATAAGTTTCTCTTTCTGTCCGACGATTTTGCATTTCATTACTGAGCCAAATTTCAAAATCTCCCGGATACCAAATCCAAGTGGGACTTTGTTGGGCAAATACACTATTTAAAAGAAAAATTAGACTGAAGCTGAAAAGAAGCTTTTTCATAACAAGAAACACGATTGAAATGGTTTATAATTGGCCATCAATTGACAATCTAAATTGCCAATTCAATGGGCTGGCCAATAACAAACTTAAATAAATAGAATGCGCAGCACTTATATGATGTTCCCCAGGTCTTGTATGATATTACCATTGAGAAATGAGGTATAAAAAAATCGCTGGCCATAAAATATGAGCCAGCGAAATTGCATTATGAAAAAGCCTAATAATCTCTTAATTTATATAAGTTTCGGTCAGCTGAATATTAGATATAAGATAATCATTGTAATAAACAATAACAACCATGCAATCTTGACCTTTAAAACAGGTCTTTCCAATACGATAACTTCATTTTTACCATATCCAATTTCAAAATTAGAAGGTGGTATTACAAGAGAAATAATTATACCGATGAACAGTAATAGAATAAACAGATAAAAAGACAACATTAAATAATGCGGCCAAAAATCATACTGATCCTTTGGGAACACCCAGAGGAAACAGACACCTACTCCCAGACTTAATACTGAACCAAATGTTAATATTGTATTAATTGCAGCTTTATTTGCTCTTCTCCATAAAACAGCCAATAAAAATACCGCAGTCAATGGCGGGGCTATAAATCCAAGAATCGACTGAAAAACATCAAATAAATTAAGGCCTTTTATCTGATCGATAGCAATGGCCATCATCACCGCAATAAAACAACCTGCAATGATACAGTAACGTCCTACTTGCACAATCTGTTTATTATCAGCATTCGGATTTATGCGTTTCAGGTATATATCCATTGTAAATACAGTGCTTAATGAATTTAAAGATGATCCAATAGTTCCCACCAGAACGGCTATGAGGACTACGATGACCAATCCATTTAATCCTGTTGGAAATAGTGTGGTAACCATGGTCATGTAGGCCAAAGATGGATCTTCCAATCCAGGGAATAGAACAGAACAGATAATGCCTGGTAGGATGAACAATGGCAAGGATAATATTTTAAGCCAAGCAATAAAATTCACCCCCAATTGGCCTTGTTCCAGATTCTTCGCACCAAGAACAGATTGCACCATAGCTTGATCTGTACAGAAGAATGCAACAGCCGCAACGGGATACCCCAACAAAATTGCATACCATGGATAATCCGGATCGGAAGCAGGTCGAATTAAGGTCCAAAAATCCGGAGGTGTTTGGTCAACCAATGCACCCCACCCCCCTATTTTGGAAAGTCCTAAGCCTGTTAAGAGGGCTGATACGACAATCAGGAGAATCATTTGAAAAATATTGACCTTAGCAACCGTTTTTAGTCCTCCCGTGTAAGCGAACAATCCTGCCAATGCGACTAAAAATGTAACCGATTGCCACATTGGAATTCCAAGGATCTGACGAACCAAAAATCCTCCGGCAAACAGGCCCAGAGAAAGCCAGGAAATTAACATTTTTACCAATGAATACCAAGCTAGGATGGTTTGTGTTTGTTTTCCATAACGAATGCCCAAAAATTCTGGTAGCGTGCGCACGCTAGAAGCTAAATACCGTGGAGCAAATACGACTGCCAACAGAAATAGAAAAATAAATGCATACCAATCGAAATTGACCGCAACCATCCCTGTTACATACCCCACGGTTGCAAAAGCTAATAACATGGAAGGCCCCACGTTCGTTGCCCACATATTAAATCCTATACTATACCAACTTAATGATTTATTGGCCAAAAAATGTCCGGCACCTTCGGCTTTTTTTCTGGAGGACAACAAGCCAATCAATAATAAAGCGGCTAAGTATGCAAATACAATGATGTAATCGAATAGCGTTAGTTTATTTAAGATTGAATTCATGCTAAATCACTTGGGTTTATTCCGAATCGGGCCAGAAGATCTTTAGGGGAAACAGGTTTTCCTGTTTCCAAAGATTCATCCATTGCTTGTAATAACGCTATTGTACCGATTCCTTCTTTCATATCCGGGAAAGCCTCCGTATTGTTCAAAATTGCTTGAGCAAAATATTCTAGATAATTCTGATATTCCCCTGCATGATGACTTTTGCCTTCAAAACGGAAATAATGTTTCAGTTTGTGTTCCCAAGTGATCATGCGTTCTTCCCCTGTATTATCTGTAATTGCATACCGTAGATCCATGTAGTCCGCTTGGCTAGCCCCATTGGTCCCTCGGAGAATACAACTCATTTCACTATCGCGAGTTACCGGTTGAATCGGTCCGGTATAGGCCCCACTAACCCTAGCGACTCGACCATCTTCCGCTTTAAAGATAAAATGCATGGTATCATAATTTTTTAAACCTCCTTTTTGTCCATTACTACTGAGCATGCCATAGCCCATCACCTCCTGTATATTCGGCAAATACCATCGAATAAAGTCAACAGGATGACTTAGGCCACCATATAACCATTTAAACTTTGATTCTAAGGACCATGGCTTCTCTAAAAACCACCTGTGATCGGCATGGTAATAGCCCTCAATGGTTATCAAATCACCAATTAATCCAGCTTCAAAATCCTGCCGTTGTTTCCTAACTGGCTCAAAGAACCGTGAACTTTGGCCAACGAAAACCCTTTTATTTCTATCCTTTGCCAATTGCAGTAAATCCATTGCATCGGCCAAATTATCGATAAAAGGTTTTGTACAGATAACATGTTTATCATGCATTAATGCCTGCTTTATATGGCTGGCATGTAAATGATCAGGAGTATAAATAGCAATGGCATCAATATCCTTATTGTCCAGCATGACTTGATAATTATTTGTGTAGGCATGAAAATCAAATTCCTTGCTTCTTTTTCTTCCTAAGTCTTCATTCAGATCACAAACCTGAATCAAATCCAACAACTCACTTTGTAGGGCGGCAGACATTGTACTTCGGCCCTCACCTAAACCTAAAATCCCTAATCTTAATTTTTTCACTTTAATATCTATTTTTCAATAAAAATCCATGTTTCATGGCTATCTGTTCCTGGTATCCCTACCTGGAACGTGCTCATTATTTCATTCCATTCCTTTACCTTAGGATTGTTCCGCACTGTCAAAGGGTCTATATCTTCAAATCGTTTTCCTTTCGGAAAGGATATAAACAGCATCAATTGATTATCCTTTCTATATAAAAGCACTTCTTGAAAGCCTGCCTGGCAGAAACCTTTGGCTACTTGAGGCCACTCCTCAAACTGGGTAGCGTGCATTTGATAATATGTCTTTTGCATCTCCTTATCATCCTTTAGCGCACATGTTAAAACAACATAGTCCAAAGAGTCCGAAAGTTGATCATCACCGCAGCGACTACGATCAAAAGCATAGAATAGATCATTAAAAAGCTTAATTTCAACAGTAGGATAATTTGCCACTGCCGCTGAAACAATTTTCTTTCCCAATTCATCGCTGGTTTTTAAAACAGCATATTCGCTCCAATGATAAAGTTCATTGACATCTGCTCCTTGCCTTTTCAAAAATTGACTTAATTCAGCTTTGGACAGTTCCTGGCCTTTAATCCGAAATTGGACAAAAACAGGCTTTGTGAAGGGAGTGTAAGCGTTAAATTTAGCGCTTGCTGGAACTACATGTCTTTCACTTAGTAGATGGCTGTATGTCGATTCTAGTCCTGTATATTTTAATTTTTCCTTGCTAACAGCAGGACCGTTATTTTCCCAAATTACGGCAGGACCATTTGCGTTTTGAAGAATTTTCTCCGAAGGGAACCAATTGTCAGTTACCTGCATATATGCCGAACCTTCATCCGTATAAAGGTAAAACCAGTGTTCAGGTAGATGTGCATATGGAGAAACATAGATACTATCGATTCTATTTTCTTGAATTTTAGTCCCTGGCTGGGCAGACAATGTATAGATTCCTGCTACATCGTACATATACTTCCCGTAGCGAACAATATTATTTCGACTGACAGTATTATTCTTCATCACATTTACTGTTGGGGTCCATCCCCATCCTAAACTGATTCCGGTATAGGGCAGATCGCTAAGATCATTGTTGGTAATGACAACATCTTTAACAAAGCCTGCTGCAATTCCTACGGCTCCCCAATCTTCATTTCCCACATTGGTCACTAGGTTATTCCGAATGATTGTCCCTGTCGTTACTACGCGATTGTCATTCGGAAGATAAGGAAGATGAGCTTCAAATTCCGGATCTGAAAACTTACCCAATACAATTGCATTTCCTGCAATATCCTTGAAGACATTTCCTGTTAGTGTGTCATTGACATTGCCGATTACAAAATCGATAGCCGAAGCGCCCAAGTGTTCAAATCGGCAATTCTGAAATGATGTAAAAGCAGAGTTCTTCACTGAAACTGCCGACTGTGGTCGACCTAACCAAGCTTGATTTTCCAACCCCTTCTTATCAGCGGTACCCGGAACTTTTAATTTATAAGCATCCAAAAAATACATGCCTGCCTGTAATGCTACATGGCCTTGGAAATGGGGGCGCAGCCATGAACTGTGTTTGAATTGTAGGCCATTAAAGGAAACATACTGAACTGGAGATTCTGGGCTGCCGACTATATCCACCAACGTTTCCAGATAAGGAACGATTACTGATCCTTCCGTTAACTGCTCATCACTGCGTTTATAATAATAAACTTTGTGGTTATCTTCATCCAAATACCATTCACCGGGTTGGTCTAAAAATTGAAGACTATTTACTAAACGGAATGCAGAATTACCATGCTCTTTGGACAACCATGGTTTTGGCCAAGGATGTTCATTTTGAAGCTTTGCTTCTGGTTCATGAAAAGACAGTACGATACTATCCTTACTTACTTTGGCATCCTTTACGCGAAGTTGAGCAATAGCCCACCATTGGTGAATGAAAAATTCCATCCCTGGTTTGAGTTCAAACTCCGGAAATACATTGGGTATTATGGCCGTACCATTCTCAAAATTCCAATTGAGGATCCTCGGCAGGGATTGATCATCATGACTCTCTGCACGGATTCCTTTTTTACCGTTAACCCATAATTGCCTAAAAGAAAAGTACCTTCCTGATTTGCGCGGAGCCTCTGCAACATAAATATGCTTCGCTATGTGGGAGGAGATTTCAGGGTGCTTGTTCAATTTTTGCCAGGTCCGAATTTCCACACCGCCAGATATAATTGCGGATTTTCCTAAAGCAATTATTTCTGTAGGACTTTCTGATGTCCCACTATCCTCCGGTCTGATCAAGATTGGTTGTTCAGGATGGTAAACACCATCCTGAACATAAATTTTCGCACCTTTTCGAATTTGAGGATCGTTTAATCTCCGTAGTTCACGGACATGTCGCAATGCATCTTCCAAAGAAGCATACGGTGCGGATGCCGAACCATCTCTTTTCGTCGCAGATGAAGTCTTACCTACATATAGCTCTGTTCCAACTGCTTGAAGGCAAATCAACAGGCCCAGTATAAAAACGATCCCCTTAATTAACGTATTCATTGATTAATACCCTTCATTTTGACCAAATTCATCAGCATTGCTAATAGCATCCAAAAATTGCTGAGGTATAGGTCGGTTTATATGATATGGTTGCATTAAGGTAATGTTCTTATTGTAGGACTGCACATAATTGTACAGCTTTTTGGTTCGTTTCAGATCAAACCAACGGATATGCTCGCCACAAAGCTCACGTCCTCGTTCCTCCAATAGAAAATCGATGTTCAGATTTCCTTGATCTACCAACATCTCATTAATTTTCCCTGGCATCGCAGCACGCCGACGTAAAACATTTACCATCTCTGTTGCCAATGCTTTATTTCCCCCACTCTGCATGGCTTCGGCTTCGGCAACAATAAGATACATCTCGGCAAGACGCATAACAATTACATCTTTGGATCCTGCCTGTGACCCTGCTTCTGGCAAATCTGGATCGTCGTACTTTTTCAGTGCAGGAAAATGTACATTAAAACGTGCATTAGAAGTCACGACATCGCCTGTATAGGTGTCATCGATATCAACCAATGCATATGGAGTATTCCGTTTATCTCCACTAACCTTCTGTTTAGTAAACCATAAAGCCAAATCTCCTCTTTTCAAAGTTGTATTCACCAGACTTGCCGGTTTTTCAAATGCTGCCAAGTCGTCGACTTTCCACGTATAGGAATCCACATTAAGATTATATTTTTCTCTGAACCAATCTTGGTATCTGCGATCGATTTGCTCATTATAGAGTTCAAGCAAGTGTCGGGTAGGCATTAAAACCCATCCTCCGGAATTGGAATTCCTATCAGCACCATATTCCAGGTCTCGAATCATTCCCGCCTTCGCAGAATATTTGGCTTTAAACCATATATGTAATCGGTTTGGATTATTTGGCTGAGGATTTAAGGAATTAACCGTCGAATGTGTGATTATAAACATCGCCTCCTTATTATTTTTGTTATTTGCTGGTGCAAATACCTCCACGGGTGAATCGTAAAGTGATACTTTTAGCTGGCTTTGATTATCAACAACATATTTTGCTGCTTGCGACGCTATCTTGTAATATTTATCTTTTTCAGCTGCATTTGTTTCGTGTCCCGCACGAGTTAATGCTAATCTTGCTTTCAGCCCATAAGCTGCCTTTAAGGTTACCCGTCCTACATCGGTTGCCGGGATGGGATCAATTGGCAAATTCTGAATAGCTACATCTAAATCTGCAAGCATTAAATCATAAAACGCTGATACAGGCGACCGCTGTGCCTCCATGACTACAGCTTTAGTCTCTGTAGTGCGCAGATCGACATTTCCGAATTGTTCAACGATATGCCAGTAGGCGTAAGCCCGCAAAAAGGACAATTCTCCAATTCTCGATTTTTTCTCTGTTTCATTGGCAAATGGCACTTCGTTGATGCGCTCAAGACCTGCATTGCAATAATTTACGATCTCATACAAACGATTCCATGTATTTCGTATTTGACCAACCGTTGCATTTAAACCATCATATTTCGTCATTTGACGACCATATCCGGAATTTGCGATGTTTATCCAAAGATCTGTACCCCCTTCGGTCAACATTAATATATCTTCACGACCATAAAACTGGGAGCCAAAATAAACATAGGCGGAATTTACTAGGGCGTTCATTCCGGCTTCTATAGAGAACACAACATCTGATGTCGTGCCTCCTGGATTATATTCTTCAAGGCTACATGCATTTAACGCACTGAATAAGCCGATTCCGATAATATATTTCGATATTTTCATAATTCCTCCTTAAAAATCTAAGTTTACACCAAACACAAACTGACGCAATAATGGACTTTTTGCCGAACCACCTCTTTCTGCATCATAATCCTGAACAAATTCACTTTTGGCCCATGAAAACAGGTTGTTACCACTTACATAAAAACGGACACCATTGAGCTTAGCTCGCTGGAGAAGGTCTTTATCCAATTTATAACCAAGCGTAATGGTCTTTAGCTTGATATATGATCCATCTACATAATTATAAGATTGATAACCCAAATAGTTGTAGAAGTTGGTTAAGTTAGGTCTCGGGAAATCATTGCTTTGATTTTCTGGTGTCCAATAATTTAAGTACGCCGGCGAATTCCCTTTTCCCTGTGGATCAAATGAGGCTGTAAAATCATATTCCATCATCTGTCCCCAACGGGCAAGCGCATAAACGTTTAGATCAAAATTCTTATAGGTGAACGTATTATTGAACCCCAAAGTCCAACGGGGCGAGGTCGTTCCTATGTATGTTACATCATTTACGTCATCAATAATGTTATCACCATTGAGGTCGGCAAGTTTTATATCCCCCGGTTTAAAGCTTTGGGTTTTTGCTTGATCCTTGAAATATCTCGCAGCCTCATCAGCTTCACTTTCCTGCCAGATTCCCAACCGTTTGAACGTATAGAAAGATTGCAATGGGCGACCGATCAATAAACTTTCTGTCTCCCTTGTGGTCGCACCAATAATATCACGACCGTCAATTAATTCCGTAATTTCTTCTTTATTGGCTCCGAAGGTGAAATCACTACTCCATTTAAATTCTTTATCTAGGTTTTTGGTATTTAACACAACCTCAATTCCCTTATTCCGGGTACTTCCAATATTTTGATAAATTTGAAATGGCGTGTTATTACCTGACCCCATAGAAGTTGGTAATGTCCTAGGTAACAGAATGTCAGTCGTCTTGGTGTCATAAAGGTCGACAACAAGATTTATGCGATTTGAAAATAAATTCATATCCATACCTATATTCCACTGGGCCGATCGCTCCCACCCCAGGTTTTCATTTCCTAATAGGGTATTATAAGCATAGTATACAAATCCTTGATCTTGAAATGCTGCGTTTGAATAGCCTAAAAGTCCTGATTGTGTACCATATTCACTAATGCCGGAGTTTCCAGTTTGTCCATAACTGACACGCAATTTCAAATCACTAATTTTCTCTGTCTTAAACCACGATTCATCGCTTACTCGCCAAGCAGCAGCCACAGAAGGAAATGCCGCCCATTTCATATCTTTTGAAAGGCGTGATGCACCATCCCATCGGTTTGAGACAGTTAATAAATATTTTCCTTTAAATGAATAGTTTGCACGAAGGGCATAGGAAAAGGTTTGGCTTTGGATGAATCCCGAACGAATAATATACGAGTCTTTATCGTTCGCGCTTAAATTATGCCACAACTGTTCTTCAACAAGTTGCCCAGTTCCTTCTAAATAAGATGTGGTAGTTCTTCCTTTTGTCCAAGAGGTTAAACCTGTGAATGCGAGGTTATGATCTTCATTTAAAGGAACCGTATAATTGACAATATTATCCCAGTTTAAGAATTTCCGATCATTATTGAAAATACTCGCTTTGGAATCAGGGAACTCCCCTGCTCGATCGATAGAGTTTGCGCTGTCAAAATTGTTGTTTTTATTGAAGGATAAGTTTGCACCAAAATTTGACCGGAAGGAAAATCCGGTAAATGGTTTCAATTCCACAAACCCATTTGCTATGAGGTTTGTGTTTACGAGTTGATGCTGTGCAGTATATTCTGAAAGTTCATCTGCCAAAGGGCTAACCTTGCCCTCTCGACCCAATGGCCACAATACCACCTTTCCAGCGTCATCATACACCGTGCCTAGCGGGACATTCGTAGAAGCCCTCCAAAGAACATTATCTGCTCTTGTGTTTCCGTCATAATGCGTAATCTGGGAAGTGGTTCCTACTTTAATAAAATCATTGATTGTTTGATCAACATTTAACCGCAAATTGTACTTACTAAGGTTGTCGTTTTTAAAAGAGCCTAATTCCTTGTAATAACCTCCGGAAAGCATACCTTGGGTATTGGCATTCCCACCAGAAACCGATAATTGGTGATTTTGTACAAAACCTGTTTGAAAAACCTCATCTTTCCAATTTACCCATTGGTTATTATTCAGAGCTGTCCATTCACCGGCATTAAACAGTGTTTGGTCATCCTCTGGGGTACTCCATTGTCCGGCAGTTTTCGCTGCTTCCCGGCGCAAATTTATATAGGCATCTCCCGTACGCATCTCCGGATAAAGCGCCCAACCGTTCATACCCAGGTAGGTATTATAATTCACTCGTGGTTTGCCATTCTGCCCACGTTTCGTGGTCACTATGATAACTCCATTTGCTCCCTGAGAACCATATATGGCCGTTGAAGAAGCATCTTTTAACACATCAAAGGAAGCGATATCCTGAGGATGAATATCAGCTATATTTCCGCCTTGCATTCCATCAATGATGACCAATGGTGAATTTGCACCCTCTGCTTTGGCCAATGAACGCTTTCCACGAATATTCATGGAAATACCAGAGGTAGCACTCCCTGAGTTTCGCGTAATTTCCAATCCTGGTACCTGTCCTTGGATGGATTCCAATGCATTGGATGCTGGCGATCGAACGATATCATCTTGTTTCAATGAGGTGACAGAACCAGTTAGATCACGCTTTTTTGTCGTCCCGTAACCGATAACCACCACTTCATCCAAATTTTCATTATCAGCTAACAAGTTTACCTGGTAAGATTGTCCTGCAATTACATCGACAAATTTTTCTTGAAATCCTAAAGAGGTGAATTTTAATCTTCCGTTCTGACCAGATAAACGAATAGTGAAATTACCCTCCATATCTGTTGAAGTAGCAATAACCGAATTTTCCAAGGCTACGGTCACTCCAGATAGGGGCTGTCCTTGGTCATCCGTCACCCTTCCTTTCACTTCTTGTTCCTGGTAATGAACTACACGGTCCAATGCTTTAATTCCATGCGGACTTGCCAACATTGTGGACTGGCATCCCAGTACTATTCCAAAACCAAGAATTGTCCTTTGGAGGGTCAAAAATCGTGGTAATGGACAAAATCGTCCTTTCTTAATTTGATTTACCATGGCGTTGATTTATAATTGTTAATTAGGTTTTTTATCTGCATTGAGAATTAATTTCTCTGTTCCAAGTTTGGATTCTATATGAATAATGGCCTCTTCATCTGGATTATCTTTTTTAGCAAATGCTACTAACACTCCTTTATGTGTTTGCCGATTCGGTAGACTCAAGCTTTTGAGGTCTGCTTGAAATCCGTTGTCCGTACCTAAAATTCTTATATTTTTTATACTTTTGAACTGGAGATCTAACTCCTCGTTCGGAACAGGATTTCCTTGGGCATCCAATAGGGAAACTTGAATAAAATACAGATCCGTGGTGTCCCCTACAGCAAAGCGTTCATGCTCAGTTGCCACTAATAGCTTTCTTGGAGCACCAGCTGTTCGCTTGATAACTTCTTGCACCACTCTTCCATCTTTATATTTTACGGCCTTTAAAGTTCCTGGGGCAAATGGCACTTCCCATTTAGCGTGTAATCTGTTAGAAGTTTTAGCGGATTTACCTAGACTTTTTTCATTGAGAAACAACTCTACTTCATCAGCGTTGTTATAGTAGGCCCAGACATCGATGTGCTGTCCTTCCTCCCAATTCCAATGTGGAAGGAGATGTAACACTTCAGCATCAGTCCATTCAGATTGGTACATATAGTAAACATCCTTTGGAATTCCTGCCAAATCAACGATTCCGTAGTAGGAACTTCTGGCAGGAAAAGGATAAGGAACTGGCTCCCCTAGGTAATCAAAACCAGTCCATACGAAAATACCGCCTAAATAATTTCTTTTTTTAACTTCTAACCATGCTTTTTCATGGGTTGTTCCCCAATATGCCGCAACATTATCATAGGCCGATACCGTAAAGTCGCTATTTCCATTTACAACAAATTTATCTTTGGAAGATGCTGGCCACAATTGAATGGTATCCTGCAAAGGATCATATACTCCGCGAGTCTGCAGTGCTGAAGTCGTTTCCGATGCGATCAAAGGAATCCCCTTAAATTCTTTAGGCAACCGGTCATAATCGAAAATTTTATAATTAAACCCTAACACGTCAAGCGCATTTGCCTGGGCAATAAAATTTTTACTGTAATTGTTTTCTGTCAATGCAGCCGTTACCGGTCGTGTTGGATCCAATTGTTTCACCAATGATGCCATACCTTTGGTATATCCCATTCCCGTACTATCAAATTGCTCTCGAATTTCGTTTCCAATACTCCATAAAATAATGGATGGATGATTACGATCTCGTTTAACAAATGTCTCCAAGTCCCTTAAATGATGTTCAGCAAAATCAATATGATAATCGAACTTGTTCTTCCTTTTGTTCCACATATCATATGCCTCATTATAAACCAGAAGCCCAATTTCATCACAGAGATCTAACAACTCTTCTGCTGGAGGATTATGTGCAGTACGAATAGCATTGACGCCCATATCCTTCATGATCAATAGTTGCCTTTTTGCTGCTGACTTGTTAAAAGCTGCGCCCAATAGGCCTAAATCATGATGAAGACAAACCCCCTTGATTTTCAAAAATTGATCATTTAAGAAAAATCCATTATCCGTATCAAAATGAAATGATCTAAAACCTACTCGATATGTGAGCATATCTTTCACGTTTCTCCCATTTCCAAGGATATTAATCTGCAGTTGATATAGCTGAGGATCCTCGACACTCCAAAGTTTTATCTCAGGAATGGAAAATCGAACATCCAACTTCCCTGAATTAAAGGTTACTTTTTTGCGTAACACCTCCTCACCGTTCGGATCTTGGAGCACAATTTCACCATCTTCGGCAGGAGTATTTACTGAACTTTGAATCCGAATCACACTTTCTTCTTTACTTACTTTTGGGGTAGTAATGAAAGTTTCTTCCCTTAATAAATGTGAAGGATTTCTTTTTTCCAGCGTCACGTTTCTGTAAATCCCAGATCCGGTATACCACCTTGAATTTGGCTGGAGACTGTTGTCTACTTTAACTGCTATGGTATTTATTTGATCTCCATAGTGCAAATGTTTTGTTAATTCCCGCTCAAATGAGAGGTATCCATTGTTGTTTTTTCCAAGATGAACTCCGTTTATCCAAACATCGGTGTATCGATAGGCACCCCCGAAACGAATGAAAACATGTTTCATTCGATCGATTTCATTTAATTTAAAGTCTTTGCGATACCACCCTATTCCACCTGGCAAAGCACCACCTGCATTCCCTGCTGGATATTCTTTTCCGAAATCCGAAGCAATGCTCCAATCATGAGGTAATTCTACGGTCTTCCAGTCTTCGCTATTGTAATCCAATGCGCTGAATCTGGAATCATCAGAAAGCGTAAATTTCCAATTCGAATTAAAGGGAATCTCTTCCCGTCCCTGACCAAATAAACTATGGAATAAGAATATAGAAAGTAAGGTTAAATACCATTTATGTTTCATGATTAATTCTTTTGTTTAGGTGTAAATTGCAAGGGACTTTTCCCTAGATTATTGGAAGTTGCTAGCGCAATCCCTCGGTTTCCTGATTTATCTACTGCACAATAAAAATGATAAACAACTTTTTTATGTTTAATGACAAATGACTTATGTGCATACAATTCATCAAATTGTGTGGATGATTGAATCAGATCCTGACCGTTCCAATCTGTCCAATGAATTAAATCCTTCGAAGCGGCGAATCGATTAAATGCCCCTTTTTTATCTTTCCAAAAGGCACCGAAGTAAAACATGACCCAAGTATCGTTAATGCGTTGAATCATCGGATCGCCGGTTATTCCTACCGGATGGTGAACCACAGGGTCAGTTAAATATCTTTTCCAAGACCGCATGTCATCTGATACCGCCATACCTATTCGCTCGTACCATCTGGTTGGTTTATTATTTACCAATGAATCGCCAACAGCATTATAATACATAATGTATCGATGACCAGTATTCCGTTGAGGATCTTCAATTACATAACTTTTAAACAATTTATTCCGGTTTTCCCACCAGCGAATATCCTTATCCGTATTACTGAGTACGGGTTCTGGAAGTCTATTCCATTCAAATGCCGAGGTCGGCTTTTTAGCTGTAAATGCCATACCGATAGCCAATGGTTCGGGTTCATAACCTACCGACGATCCACCGAAGTAGGACATCCAATATTTCCCATCATAGGTATGCAGTTTATAATTCCCGCCCCATTCGGTATCAACTAATGCATTATACCCAGCTTTTTGGCTGACATCCCATCCATTGCCTGAACCGAAACTCATCTGCTTACCAAGTGTTTCCCAATCCAAAAGGTTCTTACTTTTCGCCAGATAGGTTTCATATCCCTGGCCATTGAACACGATGTAAGTCATGTACCACATGCTTCCTTCCCTGTAAATGGTTGGACAATCTATTTGAAAGGAAGGATCTGCTGGAAGCACAACCAAACCATATTTGTAGGGAGTTTTGACCTCTTCATAAATTTTCTGCATTTCTTCTTGCGAGACAGAAGCAAATTCCGTCTGAGCGATTAAAAAAGTGGAGAAAAATAAACTAATGCATATATTTATCAGGTGTTTCATATCTTAATTTTAAAGCTTCGCGAAATTTTTCAATCGATTACCTCATGCTGGAACTCATACTTTCCTGAAGGTAATTGCCAATACTGAGATAAAGGATTGGCTGCGTCCTTTATCGGTTGGGCACCTTCTCCCAAAACTTTCCAATGATTAGCTTTAGGCAATTCGACTGTTGCACGCGCGCCAACAGGAATTTGAATCGTCAATATTTGTCCAGAAATACTCGTTTTTCTATCCACCTCCACAGGACCATATGGAGTTTCGTATTGGACTTGAACATCCATTTTCCGATCTAATAGCTTTGGTGCAATCCATACATGTTGAAATCCTACAGACTCAGGTGCCTGCTTAATTCCTCCTAAGCCGCTATGAAACCATTCCATAAGATGACCGAGCATAAAATGGTTGTTCGATACGTTGGGTAATGCTGCCCAAGACTCGGTTAAAGCGGTTGCACCTTTACGGATTTGATATCCATAACCTGGTCTGGTATCATCTTTATGCATATCATAAATGAGTTGATCATATCCATGGTCCGAAAGCACTTGAATGAGATACCGGTGACCTACATCGCCACTTGTAAAACTGGTGTCCTTAGAATAGATATCTTGTATAAGGTTTTCAAGCACCTTTTCTTTATTTTCAGGTGATACCAAGCCTAAATAGAGCGGCATTGCCTGCGAAGTCTGGCTACCGGTCGCATATTTGGCTGTTTTTGGATCAAAAAAATGCTTGTTGAAAGATTCTCCAACTTTATTTTGAAGGATAGTATAAGTATTAACATCATTCTCTTTCCCTAATAGCTTCGCTATTTTAGCCATTATTCCTAAATCATAATAGTAGATTGAAGTCGCGGTAATACCCTTTGGTGTAAGTTGAGATACGCCTGGTCTTTCTGGTCCTATATCGTACCAATCACTTAATCCTTGGAATAGGATATGGTCTTTCGCTTTACCTTGCAAATACTGCAAATATCCCTTCATCATGTCATAATTATCGTGCAGGAAGGATATGTCTCCATACCATTGGTATGCATACCATGGGAGGATTATGGCGCTGCTTCCCCATTCTGGAGAATCCCGGAACATATCTCCTCCCCAATCAAACTGAACATATTCAGGTGCTATCTCTGGAATTAAACCTGATGAAGTTTGTGAGTTTCGCATATCCCGCAATGCTTTTTTAAAGAGCAGTTTGGCATCGAAATTATATTGAACGGAGGGCCCCATGAGGTGCAATTGTTCTAGCCAGCCCAATTTTTCGCGATGAGGACAATCTGTAAATACGGAAACCATGTTACTTTTAATTCCCCAATTGATTAGGTTATGAATCTGATTGAATAAAGTATCAGAAGAGGTAAATGTGCCACTGTGAGAAGTACTGTTTCGAATATGGTCAGCTTGAATCCCCAAGATTTTCACTGAACTACCCGATTTTGGCATGAGCTCAACCTCAGCAAAACGGAACCCGTAATAAGAAAATTTGGGAGACCATGACACTTCTTTTCCATCAGCAAAGACGTATTGATAATAATGTGGACTACCGGTATGTTTTTGCGTTATTCGACCATCTTTCAATAATTCAGCAGGATAAATTCGAATGGTATCCCCTTTATTAGCCTTCATCCGAATATTTATAATGCCGGAAGCATTTTGACCAAAATCATACAACCTTGTTTTTTCATCGATTACCTTTTCTGTCAATGGCTTGAAGGACTGCATTACTTTGTTTGGATAGATTTCTTGAGCGATTAAAGCAGGACCTTCAACTTGCAGTGCTTTTGCCCAAGAATCATCGTTAAAGGTATTGGTAGCCCAATTCTCTGGAAGAATTCGCGCATCAACATCCTCTCCTCCATAAATACTGGAAAAGGTTATTGGAGACCGATGTGTTTTCCAACTTTGATTTGAATCGATTACCTCAGATGAACCATCGTCATAGCGAAGGATTAGCTTCATCTTTAATTTTGGAAGGCCAAAAGCTACTTTATGTTTCTGATATCTTCCTTTTATTGGGGGCACATAATAAAATCCATTTCCCAACAGAACACCAAATACGTTATCTCCTTGATGGATACGGTTGGTTAAATCATATACAACATAAAATGCCTCCTTATCATATTTCGTCCAACCAGGCTGTAAGAACGCATCATCTACAGCTGCTCCATTCAATAGAAGTTCAAAATGTCCTAAGCCTGAAATATAGGCGAAAGCTGAACTCAATTTTTTAGTTACCTTAAATGACTTTCTAAAAACAGGTAATTCATACTGCTTCTCTAAGCGTAATTTACTTGAACTTAAGGGTAATGGATTTATTAATGAATCTGGAAGCTGCTCCTTGGCAATCCATTTGGCATTTCCCCAATCTTCTTCTTTCAACAATCCCGTATGGAAATAATTATTTTCTTTTTTTGCCAAGTTTCCATGCTGATCTTTTACAGCAATATGGAATCGATAGGAAGTTCCTGGCAGGAGTGATGCCCCATCATAGGGTATATACAATGATTTTTCAGATGATACCCATTCGGAATCCCATACCGCTCTTTCTTGCTGATTTATTGTTTCTTGAAAGACTTGAATCCGATACCCCTTTTGATACGTTCCATTTGCATTACTCAAAAGCTTCCAACTAAATTGAGGCACTAAAGTTTGAACTCCGATAGGATTCTCCTTGCCCTCGACAGTGACCTCTGACACCCTCAACTGGCCATACGCCATTTGCATAGCGCTGAAAATAATATATAAACAAAATCGGATAAAAGATTTCATGCCAATAAAGCGTTTAGAAGTTAAGTGTTCTGTTGAATTCAATACCTTTTAGATTAAGGTCCTGTACATTTATGGTGTCAATTTCAGCATCTTCTACAGCAAAAACACTGTGCTGTATGGTTATTGATTTGGCATCTCGAGCGACCAAAAATCGTTTCCCTTTGCCATTCACACCCGATATCTTGACATTTTCCAGCTTAGATTCAGGAATTCCTTCTATCCGAATACAGTCTGCGGCATTCTCAATATAGATATTACGCATCTCGATATCCGAAAACCTAGGGGTTAATGGGTTTTTCTCTACTTTAAAATTTCTATCCGCCTGATTTCCGACATGAAGAGCTTGTCCAAGCATGTCCCATCGTAAGGCGGAATGTACTGTATTGAGATAAATATTCTCGAAAAGGATATTTTTCCCGCCCCCACCTCGTGGTCGGCGTGTCTTGAATCGTAAGCCTACATCAACCCCATCAAAAACACAATTATGTACGTAGACCCCTTGAACCATTCCCGCAGTTTCACTTCCAATGGTCATGCCGCCGTGTCCTTGTTTTGCATAACAATTGCGAATCACGATATTTTCGGTTGGCTTATTTACTCGAAGACCATCGTATCCACGACCAGCTTTCAGTGCAATACAATCATCCCCGGTTTCAAAGCTGCAATATTCAATCAATACATTTCTTGATGACTCGACATCAATCCCATCTCCCCGCTGAATACCAATCGAATTGATCGATATCCCCCTAATGATGACATTCTCACAGTAAGTTGGAACAATATTCCAGAAGGCCGATTGCGCCAAACTAACACCTTCTATGTAAACTCCCTTACAATGAATAGGTGCTATCAAGGCTGGCGGAAAAATAAAATCAGCTGTTTTGCCATCATAAATACGCTGGTCTACTGGTGTTTTGTGGTCAACGATGTTTTCTATTACATCATGCGTCATGGTTCGCTCCCTAACAGAGCCCTGCCCAGGACCATAAATCTTACCCTTTCCGGTAATGGCTATATTGGTGGCATTTTCGGCATAGATACATGCCCCCAACGAATACAGTTCGATTCCTTCATTTCTGGTAAATACTACAGGCAAGAAATCTTCAATTTCAGATTTGAATTCCAAAATTGCATCCTGTTGGACCTGAAGTTCTATATTGGATTTCAACGTAATTCTTCCAGAGAGAAAATGACCTGGTGCAAGTTTAACAGTTCCGCCACCCATCTTCTCCAAACTGTCAATGGCATTTTGAATAGGTTCACCCCCTGGTTCTACTGTTATTACATTATTTGGAAAAGTTGGTTTCTTGAAGGCAGCATTAAAATATGGCGAGTAAACAGCAGCAATTATATTTGGCATATTTTCGGCACCCACCTCGCTCCTTTTCACCAACCTACTTAACAGATCGTGGGGATTGTTTTTCACCGCACAACTTTGTAAACCGAAAATAAACAAGAAATATATGGCTATCTTTTTCATGTTATTGAAATATGCTTTTCACAAATCGGGTATTGGCTCCAAAATTTTCTTTAACCATCTTTGGGGATAGATTGGCATCTCTTGAACGTTCGATAACCAACCAACCTGACCACCCCATTTTGTCCAATGTTCTCTTTACCTCACGCATATCCAGTCGTTTGTTATTTTCCAACCAAACACCATCCTCATCAGTACAATGGATCATACAGATATGCTTCTTACCTAAAATCTTCAATTCCTGAATGAGGTTACGGTTTTCTTTGAGTGGGTTGGAAAAGTTAAAATAAATCTTAATATGCTTAGCATTAATTTCACGGAGAAGATCCAGTTCACCCTTCGCATCTAATGCAGTTTCAATTCCCACAATAACACCTGCTTTTTTCGCCATTTCACCGATGACTTTTAACCTTTCTACAAGTGCTGGCCTTAGTTCGGGATTTTTTACCAAATCACCCTGCACGCCAAGCGGCAAAAATGCTACTTTGGCCCCCAGTAACCTACAGGTTTCCAGACAATCACCCACCATTCGCTTGTACGTTGGTCTTGTTGCCAAGGATTGTGCATAAAAACCTGTCATTGCCACAGAACAAATTTTAATACCTTGATCTTTTAATTCCTGTATATAGGTGTCCCGAAATTCTTTATCCAAGAATTTATTATCGAATGTTTCTCGATTTCCCAATCCACCCATGTCAACTTCCAAACCATCGGCCCCTATTTCTTTTGCCAATTTTATGGCTCCTAGCTTTTGACGTTTCAAGATCATTAAATCAATGACTGCAACCTGATAGCGTTGATCCTTAGATCCAAAGGCCCATAATGCAGATGGCGAAAGTATTCTCGCGCTTAAAAACAACGTACCCTTCAAAAAATCTCTTCTATGAATTGTATTCATATCCCTTTGTATAGTATAAATTGGCAAATAGGTTTATCTATTTAAATTCCAAGAGTTTCGTGGTCAAAAATCTCTTGTTCAATGCATAAAAAAAAGCACTGGGAATTATCCGAAAACTAAGGAGAATTCCAGTGCAATATCAATAGGTTTTTATCTAAAAATTATAGTATATTATGGTAGTAATATTTCTAATTTATCATAGCCTTTTATTGCATTCTTGGGTAGTAGTTCACCGTTTGCTCCAAAGGAGTATAATGCTTCCTTTTCTTCCACAACGATGGAGGACTCATCATATTCACCACTCTTTTGTTTGATACCCTTCGCCTCCAGATTAAAATGTTGAATTAAAAAATCATAGACTGCTTTCCTTTTATTGTATCCAAAATCATGACCCTCAGCAGTTAAATGCACATTGGCAACTTGATCGGCAGCGTTATAAAATCCATAAACCCGTTTTAGATAAGGAAAGTCATGTTCCTGAGCATGCGCCGTCCAGTCCTTTCCGTCGGAAACTACGAGCATGGGCCTTGGTGCTGCCATGGCGGCAATCTCCACATTATTGGTACCTTTGCCTACCGCATGAATAGGCAGACCACTTTCACATGGACACCCACCAAAATGATAAGATGATAGAGAAACAACCGGAATACTTAGCGTGATTCTTGGCTCAATAGCGGTTAATAAACCAGCCTGATTACCTCCTCCAGAACCACCGCAAATACCAACTCTATGCCTATCAATAGAAGGATCAGACAACATAAAGTCTAAAATGCGGATTCCGCTTAGGATTTGGTAGGTCAATGCCAAGCTACGCTGATGATCTTCGGATTTAAATTGAAGCAGGGACTCACCCCATGCGAAAAGATCATAACTTACCGCAACCATACCCATTTTTGCCAGCATGCCAAACCGTATTTGGGCATCTTTTCTGAATCGATGTCCTCCCCAATGACCATCAGGCGATAATACAACCGGTACTTTACCGTTATATTTTAGCGGACGATAAATAGACCCATTTACATAGACCCCTGGAAGAAGCTCCAGTGCAAAATTCTCTACACTGTATCCGTTGAACTGCCGTTTTTTGGATAGGATTGGCTTTGTATTGCCAATTGCCGGCAAGGGATCTAATTTCAAAGCTTTTCGTAATGCGGGAATTAAGGAATCGCGGCGTAATTCCCAACTCGAGCGATCGTTGTATTGACTTGAAAGGTGTTGTAGAAATGCCCATCCATCTTCTTCTTTCCATCGATGGTACTCAAACTCTTTCAATTTATATCTTCCTGGGCCTTCCTTGTTAACCTTCATATCCAAGGGCGCCAGCACCTGTTGGAGAGTCAAATCAACATCCGGTCGGAAACGCCAAAAGGCGTAGGTAACCACTTTTCCCTCTACCTGGTTATCATTGTATTTTATGGTTACTTGAAACCTTTCTTCAATTTCATCCAATACTTCTTTTAGAGGTTGCTGAAATTTCGATTCAACCGTTTGCGCATAGGTCAGATGGTGAAAACACATCCCCAATAAAAAGAGAAAAACAGAAACATTATTTTTCATTATTCATCCTCCATTAGTTGTTTTTCGAGCTGACGGCCTTTACGCCATCCTCGATATGTTAAACTTGGGTCTAATTTTGGGCTTGGAAAAAACAAACTGGCTATATAACCTACGCCGATCACAATCAGATGGCTATAAACACCCAACATTAATTTATTATGTGTAAAATTAAATGAACCAAAATCCAACAATTTATAACTCTTATCACCAAATTCTATCGCTGTGCTGGTCAAAAAAGCATATGCTGTAAATACGATGCAAACAATAATCGCAATATTAACTCCTTGTGCATTTGCTCTTGACGAAAAAACGCCCAATAAAAAGACACCTACAATTCCGCCGGAAAAAATAGCATAGAGGGTAAACACTATCCCCAGGATGCTTTCACTTCCCAAATTCACATAGATAAAGCCGATAACAACCGACAATAGACCGGCAATTGCAACCATCCATTTACTGGCAAATAAATATTTCTTATCTGTGAGATTAGGCTTCAATTTTTTATAATAATCTTCGATTCCTACAGCAGCCAAAGAATTTAAGTCTGCACTGAGACTACATATAGCGGCAGAGATCATTGCCGCTAAAATGAATCCGACAACTCCCACTGGTAATTCGGTCATGATGAAATATGGGAAAACTGCGTTGGGACCAATATCAGCTGGTAAGCTATTTTGTGTATAATACACAAATAGTGCAGTTCCTATAAACATAAATAGAGACCAAACAGGAACGGTAAGAAGGATGCCCAAAAGTGATGCCCGAATAGCAGATTTATCTGACTTCGCAGTAAGATAACGTTGAATTACCGTCTGATCGGTTCCATATTTTTGAATGGCATAGAACACACCGTTTATGGCCATAACAATGAACGTTAATCTCGTGAAGTCCAAATCAAATGGTCCAAAACCGGTCCTGCCATTTGCGGATGCAACTTTCCAGACCTCTGGTAAACCTCCATCTACAGCAAAAATCACCACAAGTAGACACAAAATACCACTTGCAAACAACATAAACCCTTGAAAGACATCTAACCAGATTACCGCTTCAATCCCACCCAATAAATTTACTGCAACTATCAGAGCACCTACAACAATAATAATCCAATAGGTATTGATATTTGTCATCCCCGAAAGGGCTATGGCCAATAGGTACAAAACTGTTCCCATACCGGAAAATTGGCGCAACACAAAAGCCAGAGAACTATAATAACGAGCGAAGGTGCCAAATCGTTTTTCAAAATACTCGTATGTACTTAAGCCGATAACTTTTCTATATAATGGCACAATAAACCAAACAGTTCCAAGGAGTACTATAGGCACCATTAACCCCTGAACCAGAAGAATCCAATTATTTGCAAAGCCTTCAGAGGGATACCCCAGAAAAGTAACGCTGCTGATTAAGGTTGCCAAAAGAGACATTCCGATCGCCCACGAAGGAACCCGTCCTTTTGCTGAAAAGTAGTCCGCCGTTGTACGCTGGTTCTTGGCATATCTTAAACCAAAGTAAAGTGTCACCAAAAGGACGGCAATAATAATGCAATAATCAATTAAACTTAATAGAGGTTTATCCATTCGTAGCTAGGTTATGGCTATGTATTAAAATGCAATATTTCCCCAAGAATAACTTCCCGGTTTCATACTGATGTATAGGTTTAAATCAGGTACTTTTGAACGCACGAGCCCCGGAAGGATCTCCTGTTCTGGTATCAAGGTATCAACTCCTAAAATTTTCAAAATGGCGGATGCTGTTGATCCACCTTCGATAAAAAGTTCATTACAAGGACAGGTCTCCAGGAATAACGAGATAACATGTCCCATCCTATGGCGCAAATATTTCGGTGAGCCTTCAACAACATCTGAATAGGCAAACACCGGAATTCTGCCACTCCTTTTTATGGCAATTAATCGATATACAATCTCATAATCTAAGCCATCCCATACCACTTTTACTTTTTCATCCTGTGCTTTCAACCATTCTCTAGACTGATCGTGTGTGGAACCACAGATAATTATATCTGGCTTTGGGATGATTTTATGCTGATTAGAACTGGATTGATACCGGTCTTCTAACAGAGCGGTAAAAAAAGCTCCAGCTCCAGCAAACAAGGTATCCGGAGTAACCAATTTAGCCAACTTTTTCAAATCAGTAAAGTCATCTGCCTCAATAATTATTTTTCCCTGCGTTCCGTTTAGATTTTCAACGGGAAGCGTTAGCCATTCCCCACCCAGATTACGGTCTATTTCCCCAAATTGGATAGGAAATTCAGGATCATCTTTAAAGGATGTTTCATGAATGGGAACACCGTCGATTAGGTATACACCATTTTGGATGACCCGTTTCAACAATGGATTTATTGGACAGAATAGCAATTTTTGACGTTTGAATTTTTTCAAATACCAAGATGTTTCAAAATCAATAAATCCACGTAGGGCTGAATCAAATTTTAAATAAACGAAATCATAGCATTGGCAATCAAAATCCTTAAATAGATCCTCTAGGTTCTTTAAAACCTCCCCCCTGTGCAATGCTCTATTATTGGTATTCAGAATGACAACATCTGTCTTTGGGGTCTGTATGAGATTATGACAAATGCGTACCTGCAACCCGAAACGCAATGCAATTCCTCCCAATTCGGTTGCCCCTGTTAGATCATCTGCTAAAACTAATACAGTACCCATCTTATTTATTATTTAGTGCCAATTGAACCGCCGACTTAATCGCCAATACCATAGCATCTGGGCTTGCAACACCCTTGCCTGCAATTTCGAAAGCTGTTCCATGATCTACCGAGGTCCGGATTATTGGCAGACCCATGGTTATATTGACTCCTTTCACACTATCCATCTGTTTCTTTTCCGGGTTCCACTTAAAGCCGGTCAACTTGAATGGAATATGTCCCTGATCATGATACATCGCTACAATTCCTCCATAAAACCCCGTTGCCGCTTTAGAGAATAACGTATCTGCTGGAATAGGACCTTCCACATCAAAACCTAGGTTGCGAGCCTCAGCAACTGCTGGGACAATTTCTTCATCATCCTCCGTTCCAAACAATCCAGAATCTCCTGCATGAGGGTTTAGACCCGCTACGCCAATTTTAAGGTTTTTTTCGCCTAGACTAATCAAACCATTCTGCAACAATTCTATTACCTCCAAAATGCGCTCCTTTTTCACCAAATCACATGCATTGCGTAAAGAAACATGTGTCGACACATGAATAACCTTCATATTGTCTTCAACCAACAGCATAGCATATTTTTTGGTGCCAGTCTTATCGGCATAAATTTCTGTATGGCCTGCATAATGATATCCCGCTTCATTGATTGATTTTTTATTAATGGGACCTGTCACGGTAGCATCTAAATCTTTATTCAATGCCAATTCGATTACCTTAGCAACAGATTCAAATGATACTCTTCCGGCTTCAGCAGAAATTTCACCGAACTTTACTTGATTTAAATCTGTATTATCTAGATCAAAAACATTAGCAATGCCCAACTGGAACTTTGCATCATTAACATCATAAATTCTGTTGATCGAAACAGGGAGATCTAATAATCCAGCAATTTGCTCAAATACAGCAGCATCTCCAACTATGATTGGTTTACAGATTTCATGAATTTGAGGATCCAATACTGCTTTCAGCGCAATTTCAGGACCTATACTGGCAGGATCACCCATTGTGATACCTATAAGGGGCTTAAACATGGCTACTTGTCAATTTAATATGTTGGTTATTAATTAATTCATGAAATCCACGGAGAATTTCCTGCCGTTCCTTATCGCCTAAACTGTTTAACGGAGGCATCATATATTCCTCACAGAGGCCAAGTTCCTTCATCAACACTTTAAGGGCCCAAAGCGATTCCCCTAATGACTTGTTCGCCTGGTAGAGATTACCCAACTCATCAGACTGCTTCTGCATCATCTTTACCAATCCTACGTCCTGTCTTTCTGCTGCTTCGCACATCTGCACATAAACGGAAGGCGCAAAATTTCCGGTACTCGGTACAACACCTGAACTACCATTCAGCAAGGCAAATCCTGCAGCTCCTGCCCAGCCTATATAATGTTTGAAATCCTCTCGGTCAGACCATCTGTTCAGCGAATCTTGTAACCTTTCCATATTTCTTTCGGAATCTTTGATTCCAACAATATTCTCATGTTTACTCAATCGCTCAATCAGGTCCAAAGGCAGGGACATATGCGTTGTTGCTGGAATGTTATAGACAATTAAACCAGCACTGCAGGCATCAGCCAATTGCATGAAATACCTTTCCATTTGGTAAACCGACAATTGGTAGTACGTTGGTAATGTCGCAGCAATGGCTGTAACGCCCAAGCGATGGGCCTGTTGCGAAATACTGATAGACTCTTCAAGGATATTGGAGGAAACCCCCACATACCAATGCTGACCTTCTGCCTTACTTTCTGCAGCTACTTCCAAATATTCATCCCTAAAGGATTTGGATAAGGAGGCAGCTTCGCCAGTAGTTCCTAAAATAAAGGGACAAGCATGATTTTCATGTAAAAACATAAATATTCGTCGTACAGCTTCCCGATCAAGACTTAAATCTTGCTTCAATGGGGCAACAACTGGAACGATGATCTCTTTCATCTTTTTAGTTTAAGTGTGATTAATATGCAGCTCTATATATAGATATGGCGTCTTCCAATGTAACTTCTCTTGGATTGTTCACCAATAATCGTGTAATTTTCAGGGCATCCTCTGCCAGTTTTGGGATGGCCTCTTTTGGAATATCCAACTCTCCTAATCGACTTGGAATTCCACATTCATCAATGATTTGTCGTATGCGGTCAATTCCTTTTCTTGCTGTTTCTTCATCGTTTTCACCACGAGGACAACCTAAGGCTATTGCAACTTCAGCATATTTCTGAGGGGCACTACGATAATTAAATTCCATGACATAGGGTAGCAACAACGCGTTGGATAGGCCATGAGCGAGGTGAAATTCAGTCCCTAATGGATAGGATAAAGCATGAACTGCAGCTGTATTTACTGGTCCCAAACAGAAGCCACCAAGAATACTACCCAGTGCAACCTCTTCTCTGGCCTTCTCATTTGCACCATCCTGAACGGCTGACACTAAATTATCTGCGATCAATTTTATTCCCCGAATGGCGAACATATCGATAAAAGGTTGGGAAAATCTATTGGTAAATGCCTCCAAACAGTGGGTCAAAGCGTCCAGACCTGTAGCAGCAGTAATTGCACCAGGTAAAGTTAATGTCAATAAAGGATCAGCATAGACGGCATCCGGCACCAAATTGGGAGAAATTATCCCTTTCTTCTGACCTTCATCATCTACTAAAATTGCATTTGGTGAAACTTCACTTCCTGTGCCTGAGGTAGCAGGAATACAAATTAACCTTTTATTACGCTTCTGCAATAACCCATTACCCACAACGTCTTCCAGTTTCTGATCATTATCCAATAAGGCTGCAATTAATTTAGCAATATCCAAAACGCTGCCCCCACCTATACCAATGACAGTATCTGCGTCCACTTCTGAAAATTTGATCAACAGCGACCGTAGATCTGCAAAGGACGGTTCCTGTTGGATGCTGTAATCCGCTGTCACCATTATTCCGGCACTTTTTAAATCTTCGATTACCGATTGTAATCTTTCTTTTAAAGGTTCTATACTCATCAAAATAACACGTCGAACCTTTGCAGCATGTAGTTCTTCCTTCAATTGTGCCAGCACTCCATTTCCAAATACAAAATGTCTTGGAAATACGATATTTAAATTTCTTTTCGTCGCGTTCATCTTATTCCTCTTCTGCTTTGTAAGGTTTTTCTTCAGGGAGCTTATATCCCTTCACTTCAGGCCAAACTCCATTCCTTATTTTTCGTTTCTTTAATTTTTTAGGATCCACAACAACATGTTTCATCTTTTGCCTACGCCATGTATATGCAAAATGCAATAGCCCGTCACTAGTCTGAATAACTGCTGGATAGGAATATTGACTAATCGGTGAATCTTCAAGAATTAACACAGCGTCCCAGTCTTTACCATTCTTTGATACCGAAACATTCAGTGGCGTACGCTTACCTTTCGGATTTTCCGGCCCCGGCAAAACATGATTATAGACCAGAACATGTTGTCCATTTTTCATGGTTACGGCATCAGTGCCGGAATTATTATTCGGGAGGCTTGTCTTATTCAACGCAGTCCAAGTTTCTCCATTATCATATGACCAGCTCTCAGCTACAGCCCAATTTCTTGTCCTTGCCAAAATCTGCAATTTTCCATTGCCATGATCTAGAATGCTAGGTTGAATTGCGTCCAGGTTATCCTTACCCTTATTTATAGGGCCGACTTTTCGCCAGGTTTTCCCAAAATCGGGACTTATTTCGAAATGAATACGCCAGCCATCACCCTCCGTACTTGATGGGGAAATCAGATTTCCATTGCTCAATAGAATTGGTTTATTCTTGATCGGCCCGAGTATATTGTCTGGTAACCGTTCAGCAGCAGACCATGTTTTTCCACCATCCGCAGATCTCTTTAACATCCCCCACCATGCTGATGGTTTAGGCCCCACTTTATAGAATAATAATAAGTCCCCATTAGGTATCTGGTATAAAACTGGGTTCCATGTCGGCATCCGCTTATTATCTGATAATATACCATCTGCAGCAGACGTGGGAGCTGACCATTTTCCATTTTCAAGACGGCTCACATAAATTTCAACATCCGGATTGCGCTCTCGGGTACCACCAAAAAAAGCATAAACCAATCCGGTAGGCGTTTCTGCCATTGTCGCGGAATGACAGGAAGGAAAAGGTGCTTTTTCGTAAATGAACTCATCCTTAACAATTCCCTTTTGCCACTTGTATAATGCATTCTCTTGTGCCCAAGTGGGAGGTGCTAGAAGCAACATTATAGACATCAAACTTAAAAACAACCTTTTCATCTTTACTAAATATGACTGTTGAACAAATAATTACCTGACTTTAAACTAACTTTTATATAATCTTCATCCCTGGAAATTTTTTCAATACCTTCCGATTGGTTTAAATGCTTGCCTGACTCAAACACCTCAGTTTCCGAGCGCGCTGGGATAAATACTTCAGCTTCGGTATTGGGTGGAATCGTGATTTGCCACCTTAATTTTTGACCATCTACCTGCCAATCAGAAGTAATCTCACCGTACAAGCTTTGATATGATGCCTTTACGGCTTCAAGCCCTTTTGGGAAAACTGGTTTCATGGAAATCACCTGAAATGCATTCTCTTTGGACGCTATCCCAGCAAGCTGCTCATAATACCATACCAGCAAATCACCCAACATCATGACGTGATTCTGGGAATTCATTTTTGGATGTGCAGTATTTCCATTCCATAATTCCCATATCGTCGTTGCCCCCTGCTCGATCATGTAACCCCAGGATGGATAGGTTTTCTGCGTCGCAATTTTTAGCGCCAAGTCATCTTCACCCATTTTGTGCAGAGCACGCATCAACCACTGGATCCCAACAACACCGTTATGCAAATGACCGTTGTAAGTATGGTTTATCAGATTGGTAATATTTTCGCGAACCTTTTTTTGTTCTTCCACCTCGACCAAATCAAAATTGTAAGCAAGGATATTTTCAGTTAGGCTATTACTTCCATAGGTTCCATCACCGTTATTGAAAGTTTGATTAAATGCTTTTTTCACTTTCAATGCTTCTTTGGCGTATTGGTCAGCTGCTTTATCTTGTAGTACATCGCCTATATCTCCCATTAAAGTGAGCAAATGATAGAATGTAGCACTTGCTAACAGTTTGCTCGGATATTTTTTGTCAGCAATTTTTCCCCTACCGGCTTCAATGCTTTCTGGAGGAAAGCACCAATCACCGTAACTATCCTTAACCATTAAGCCTGAATCATCATTGTATCGATCCTGCATATAATTAATCCATTTTTTCATTGCAGGATAATGATCTTTCAATATTCTGATATCTCCAGACTGCTTGTAAAGCATATGTGCAACAATAATATAGGTTCCTGCCCATGTACTGTTATCACTGTAGTATCTCCAAAAAGCAGGGGCTACATCAGGAATGGAGCCGTCATCCTTTTGAGATAACTTAATATCGTCCAACCATTTACAATAAAAATTTATATTATCAAAAAGGAAGGTTTCTCCATACGCACTACCAGGTCGGTCGCCCAACCAAGGTTGTCTTTCATTACGCTGAGGGCAATCAATTGGCATCCCTTTGTAGTTGGAAGCAATTCCCCACCATGCATTTTTATAAATCCTATTTAGCAGAGAATCGCTACTTTGAAAGGATCCGATGGTCGCCATGTCATCATAAACAAATCGACCAACAAAGTTTTCTTTTTTAATAGCCCCGGGGTAGTTACTGACCTCAACATACCGAAAACCATGGTACGTAAATTTTGGTTCCCATTCTTCTTCCTTCTCGCCTTTCAAAGTATAATGATCGGTAGACTTTGCATCACGAAGATTCGCAACAAATAGATTGCCTTGCTCATCTAGGGATTCAGCAAAACGCAGCTTCACCTGTGTTCCGGCAGGTCCGCTAACCTTTAACTTAACCCAACCCGTAAAATTCTGTCCATAATCAATAATCAGCTTGCCATCTTCCCGTTGAATTATCTGAGCGGGATGGATATCCATCATCACTTTCATGGGTGCATTCAGCTGCGCTTCAAAGCGACCGGCAGGTTCCTGAACATAATTAACCGATTGCCAGGAATGATCATCGAAGTTGGCCATATCCCAACCTGTAAATTCTTTTCTTGCATCATAATCCTCCCCGTCATACTCATTATTGCTGGTAATTGGCCCATTTGTGCTTACTTTCCAAGTATTATCTGACTCGATATATTCGGTACTCCCATCGTTATATTGGATCTCCAATTGAAATTGAAGTTTAGGGAAACCAAATGATTTTACTTTGTAAGGTTTTGCTTGTCTCATAGCATAAAACCGGCCATTTCCAAGGATAACTCCAATCGTATTTTCACCTTGTGCAAGGTCAGACGTCACATCAAAAACATTGTATTTAATGTTCGTGGAGTAATCCGTTGGTGTTGGTGCCAATACATGGTCTCCGATTTTCTTTCCATTGATCGATAGCTCGTACAACCCCAAACCCATGATATATGCAGTGGCTTTTTGAACCTTCTTTTTGGTTTCAAAATCCTTACGGAAATAGCGCCCTGACAGTTGACCTTTTTGTTCATCATCGGTATCTTGATAACCGTCCAAACCAATCCATCTATTTTTCCAATCTTTGTAATAGCGTAAACCCGTTGTCCAATTCGCGGGAGCGGACCATCCCAAATCCTGTTTATTCGTATACACGCGTACTTTCCAATATACTTGTTGCCTGCTTTCTAGTTTTTGACCGTCATAATAAACAGTGGTAGAATTGTTGGAATTCACCTTTCCAGAATCCCACAGGTCACCTATTTCCCTTTCTAGCTTAGCTAGACTGGAAGATACGATAACATGATAGCCAATTTGATATACACCACGTGTGGAATCTTGAATTTCCCAGCTCAATCGAGGAGCTTGTCGATCTATTCCCCTAGGATTATTCATCAATTCACAGCGTAAATTATGAAGTTTCTGTCCATAGGAAGTTGAACCAAACCCTAAGGTTTGAATCAAGACAAAAAATAGTATCACACGCTGTAGCTTCATGTTAATTCCCTGAAAAATCGAAATAGATAACCATGTGTAATGCCCGTTTCGGTTCCTTTTCAAAATCATAATACACATGCTTCATTCCCATAGGCCCCGTTGTTTCGGGTTTCTGGGTTTTGGTTCCTATCGCGGAGATACCATTCATAAAGGAGATGTCCCCCTTCGGAAATGTAGGTTCCATATTTTTCCAATCGGTATCCTTTTGTTCCTTGGGCGTAAATAATCGAAGGAATATATCTTCTCGATCTGTAAAGACTAAGAAAGATTGTTCCGTAGTGTTGAATTTTGTCCAATACATGTTGCTGTGGTAGCCTTTGAATTCTGGATATTCAAAAGGCACCTCTCCTGTTGCCACATCATTATAATCCTTTTTCCAGACCCCAAATTGATTACCTTTCATCCTATTTTTCCACACCCGAAAAGGACCATTCCCCATATACTCTACTGATTTAATCTTATCCTCCGGGAAGGAGAAGTTTACACCAACATATCGTGTAAAATAAGCCTCGGGAAAATATTGAACATGCATCTTTAACTGACCTGAAGGCATAATTTCCCAACGCAATGTATTATAGCTTTCTTTTTTATCGAATGTCGATTCAATTATTACGCGGCCTTCTTCTTGCGTCAGATTAAACCCTTTAAAATTGGTTTTCGCCTCCTCAATTACAGGTCCATTTGCGAAAGGTATAATTCCTTTTTTATTACGGACCTCCTCCAATAATCCTGTTTTTTTATTGAAAGTATACGAAATTCCATTCGCCGTAATTTGAAATGCAGCTGCCGTTTGTTGAACTTGGATATCACCACCTGTACGTTGTATTAAATGATCAGCAACGTCGGCAGGTCTACTAATTGGAAAGCTCCATGTGAATATTTCATGCCCAGAGGGATCATTTGCAGTAAGGTATAATACATCATAGGCTAGCCAATCTTCTGGCAAGTCAACAGCCAAAACTCCTTTATCATAAGGAAGAATATTCGGTGCTTTTATAGCTCCCTTCTTATTTCCCAGATCATTTTCAAAGGTTCCTAGTTTTTTAAGCTCAAAATTAAATGTGCACTGGTTGGTATTGGTAAATGAATATCTATTTTCAATTGAAAAATTTCCATCGAAACCCTTGGTCATCTCTCTTTTTTCAAAAAATATTGGGCTCCACACCTCCTTAATTGTATAGAAACTACCTTCCTTTTGATAATATGGGCCAACAATTCCATCTGCACCATGATTACCATCCGTATCAATGATACCATTCTTATCAGTTCGAACTACACCTTGGTCCTGAAAATCCCATAAAAAACCACCAGCAGAAAGCGGGTTTTGCCACATTGCTTTCCAATAATCCTCCAATCCTGCTCCATGTCCACCATCGAACATCCCGTGCAAAAACTCTGTAGGCATAACAATGTTATGGCCATGGTCATAGGATCCAATACCATAATTATATTCGCGGTAATGAGTTGTTTCAAAGCCTCCATAAAATGCCCAAGGATATATCAAAGGGCGTTTCTGAATATCTTCCTCAAAGAAAATATGGTCTAATTCTGGGTTGTGCCCTCCTTCATTCCCATTTGCCCAAAAGATAATGGATGGATGATTATCAGAGACGTGCATCATTTCATATAGTAATTTAGAGCCTACCTCCGTATCGTAATGGCCGTGCCACCCTGCCAATTCATTCATCACATATAAGCCCAGGGAATCGCATACTTCCAGGAAATGATTATCTGGTGGATAGTGCGCCATCCGAACGGCATTCATATTCATTTCTTTCATCAACTTAACATCATGTATAGATATTGCTTTACTTGTTGTTCGACCTGATTCCGGGTGAAATGAATGCCTATTGACCCCCTTAAATTTAATTTTTGCCCCATTGATATATACGCCATCACGTTCTTTTACTTCGACGGTCCGGAAACCGAATTTTTGAATCTTCTCATGGATCTTTTTCCCATTTTTGATGAGCGATACATGTGCCGTATAAAGATTTGGAAATTCTGCAGACCACAGCTTAGGTGATTTATAGTTCGTGGTTACCCATGCGGAATCACCCGTTATATCTACTTTTTGGATTTTCCCAAACTTCTTACCCTTTGCATCGAAAAGTTGCACCGTAATGTAGTCGCCATTGCCCTGCGTTAATATTTTACTTCGGAAAGTACCATCTGCTTTTGCGTCGATCGACAATCTAGCCACATGATCTTTTGGAACAGCTTCCAGATAGACGGGGCGATAGATACCACCAAAGATCCAATAATCTGCTTCCCTTTCTGCAGCATTTACCGATTTATTGGCAGAATGCTTGGACACGCGAACCTCCAAGGTATTTGTTGAGCCATATTTCAAGAGTTTTGAAATATCATATTTGAAAACATAAAATGAACCCTGATGTATTTCACCCGCCAATTGACCATTGACCCTGACTTCAGTATCAGTCATGGAACCTTCAAAAACGATGTTTACTAATTTTCCTTCCCAAGATTCATCAACAACAAAATTGTATTTGTAATTTCCAACTTCCTTACCCTTATTGGCTTCTTTATTAAATCCATAATTATATTTGCCAAACCCTTGAAGTTCCCAATTCGAAGGAACAGGGATTTTGGTCCATTGGCCAGCCTGCATTCCTTCGCTAACCATAAAATCCCATAATACACCATCATCCTTTCCCTTCCCAGATAAGTATTGACGCTGTGATAATTGTGCGGTACTCTCGACAAATCCCCCCACAATAAACATTAGAAGAAGTATATATCTCATATCCTAGGTTAGTTAATTAATTTCTCGGTTCAGCTTTAAATTGGATGAGCTTAAATATTGCTTCAGTTTCTTTTTTCCCAGCATCCTTTACGTCATAATCTTGATCAGTTGGTGTATTGGCATCAGGGAACCGCCGAACTTGACCAGTTCTGAAAGCTATCCGACAGATTTTATCCACCGGTTGAAAAAACAATCTTGTGCCTTTGTCAACTCCATTTACACTTATTTTATAGGATCTGGAAGGCACGTCGACTTCTAATCCAATCAAATAATCTTTTCCGCCCTCATACGCTTCCACGCCGTTATCCCGATAACCAACCTTAGTTTTTATGGCACCTTGATCATCGAAAATTATGCGTGCCGCGGCCAGGCCTTCCTCATTGAGCAAATCAATTTCTAAGGAGCCCGTATTATTCTGTTCAGGTTGAATCTTAAATTCCAGTTTAACTTTTTTCGATGCTTGGATTACGCGTTCTGCCTTTGCATAGTCATAGGGGTCGCTATCACGGAGAACGAGTGCAGATCCCTCTACCCTAACTGGTGCCCAAAGAGGACTGTAAATATTCCAAAGAGAAAATGCCTGTTGATTAGTATCAGTAAAATTATCTTCAACGGTCCCCTCTACGCTCGCCTGAATTGGAACAGGAACTTTTGCGACCCACATATCCTCTTTATTCATGCTGTATGTCAACCACATTGCCCCGTCCTTAGGCTTGCCATTCCCTTCTTGGATACCACGCACATATTGAGGCCCGTAGGATTTATAATTCCCTCCATACCGCATGGTTGTAATTTCACCGTTTATCAATAAAAGATCAGTATAATCTAATCCGTTTTCACTCGTTGATACGGCTAACGGCCACCTGAATTCAGATGGGTTATAAACGGTAGCAAATCTGCCATCACTCGTTTTTTGGCCCCAGATTTTTGCATTGCTATTGACGAAACCAGGAGCACGCAACGGAGTATATGCCCAGGTTTTGCCGCCATCTTTACTGATAGAGGTCAAAGCATGTTTCCATAATCCTACTACGTCCCCATTGTTTAAATGATAATAAGCAAAAGCTTTGATTGGTCTGTGATAAGGGACGATCGGATCATTGCGATCAGCTTCTTCCACCCATTGCTGCATCATCAATGGGTCTGCCATTAATTCATCACAAGCTTCCTTAAAAGCTTTGTCCTTGCTCACTGTATAAAAGGGAAATTTCGCCTGTTTCTGATCAAAGGATGAATTAAAGCGAATAAAATAGATCGGCCCGAAAGTGCCATCAGATTTTATTTCGCGCACAACTCGGCCAATACCATTTCCATCATTCGGGTCATCTTTTTTATCCAGTGCAACGCCATAGTAACCAATTGTCAATAATTTTCCATTCTTAGCCGTGTAGAACCCCATCCGCTGATGCATGATTGCATACAGGTTTTTTCCGGCCTTACTTGGGTGATTGGGCTTAGAAAATCCTTCTGGCACTAAATATGGCGGAAACAATTCTACAGGTGATGACCAAGTATAGCCATCTTTCGATTGTTGCAATAGTGTTTTCCCCTCAGCAATATGTTCTCCAATGGGGTTACTTAGGAATTGAAGATAGTACGTGTTATTCCAAAACGCCAAAAACGGCTGGTGGTTATAGGTAAATCCATGACCTCCAGCTAGTGAAGGTGATTCCCGATTTGCGCGGAAAACCTGAATATTATGGACCCCAACAACAGGCTTCAATTGGCCATGATGGTAATCTACATTTGATAATGTATTACCGGTATATCTTACCGTATCTTGGGCGTGTACATAATTAGACATGATGATCGCCATAACCAGACAGGATAATTTAGTATTTATTTTCATACCCTTAATTTTTAAGCTTCGAAGCTTTTAAAACCTTATTTAAATCCTTAGTGGTCGCATGGAATATAGTCCCATGTTTATGTCCTTCAGGAATATGAATCTTATTGTTAATTGATTCAAATGATTTGAAATCCTTAGTCGAGACAGCTTCATACTTTTTGCTACCATAAGAATCAAAATAGATCAACCATTCATCCTTAACTTTCAATACTGAAGGTCCCTCTGTCAAGTAAGCGGAGAATGGGGCAGTTATATTTAAAAACGGACCCTTTGCGTTGTCTGAAAATGCAACTTTTAAATTTCTATTTGGCCGCGTATTATCCTTTAAAACCAAGACATATTCATCTTTTTGTTTCCTTAGGATGACTGCATCTATGATACTGAATCCCGGATCGGCGAATAACTGCGTTGGCGTGAATGTTTTAAAATCCCGAGTGGAGGTATAATACATCCGGTGATTATTATTTTCCTCTTCAACACCTTTTGGATAACGTCCTGGAATTGTTGATGCCCAGATAATCATGTATTCACCTGTAGCTTCATCATAAAACCACTCCGGTGCCCAAACATTTACCGTAGTGGGTTCATGTTCCATCACTGGTATTATGCGTTGATTCTCCCAAGTGATAAGATCTGCGGAAGAAGCGTACCCAATTCCCTTTTCACCTTTCCATGCGATGGTCCATACCAAATGATATGTTCCTTTCTTATCCCTGATTATTGATGGATCACGCATAATTTTTTGGGAGCCTAACGTAGGTGCTAAATAGATTCCATCAATTTCATTCCAGTTATACCCATCGTAACTATATAAGTACCTTAGACCTTCATCAGCAGGTTCATGGAAGGAACTGAACATGTATACATCCTTTTGGCAAGAGTTCATGAACAGTCCCAATCCCAAACAACAAATCAACTGATAATAATATTTTTTAATCATTCCTTATCTTCAATTACTTTATGGATTCCAAAACCAGTACCCAATCATTTCCATTGTGCTGTCCACCTTGGGGTAAAAAAACCTGGGTCCCTTCATTCTTAAATTCATCGATAAAAGTATATTCACCATTTCTTGGGTTAAACCAGGACGCTTTAACATTATCACCTTGAATCTTCCCCATATTGATTTTCATTTCTCGCCCTGTATAGTTATAGATTAAGGCATACGAGTCTGTCCGTGTAGCAACCAATCGATCATATTTTGACCCATTTTCCGCAATTAACGACTGATCTGGAATGCGGTTAAAATAATCTTTACGGGATTCCATTAATTCTTTTAGGTATTTCATCTGGCTTGCTCCAGGGGCTTGTAGGCCGACTGTCCAGAGTTCGTTGGAACCGAATGCCGTGGTTGTATCTGCAGCGGAATGCATCTGCATAACTGAATTCTGCCCATAGGTATACCCAAAAGCACCAGCAAAAACAGACCAATATCCATATCGTCGAACATCAGCGTCACCCCATCGTTTCTCATTAACATCATGTAAACCGTGCGGGATACCTTCGTAGGAAGGTTCACCGTCAATGGTCGGACGGGCAGGTTTCAAAGCCCAATCATCTTCCATATAGCGCCAATTATCCTCACCATAGTGTTTTTTTTCTTTGGCGGAGGTGTCTTGATCATATCGACGGTGGCCAGATTGCACCATATTGAAATCCAACCATGGCTCTTGATGGAACCAATCAGAAGAAGCAGTTCTTCCACGGGGATGAAAAGTCATTAAATGGTTTTTATCAATGGATTTAATGGTTTTTCCAAGATCTAGCCATACTTCTTTTCCATCACTACCTTTAATATCTCCACCATTTAACCAAATAATATTTGATTTATCCTTCCACCGGTTGGCCAAAAATGTTCCATAGGCCTTAGCTTGTGCAGCAGTTACTTTACCATCTTTTACAGGCGTGCCCCAAACAGGTACAACTGCCATATACAATCCTTTTTCAGCTGCCTTATCAATTATGAAATCCACATGATCCCAATAATCGTATTCTTCTTCCTGATCTGGATTGGAGCCTGGGGTAATTTTTGGTTTCGACAGATCACCTGCAACAAGTGAAGAATCTCCATAGCTATTCACAGAGGGAACCGTATGCAGAACCATCGCTTGAATTACATTGAATCCCTTCCCTTTTCTATCCTCCAGGTAATTTTCTGCTTCCTCACGGTCAAGTTTATTAAACAATAACCAGCCCGTGTCCCCTAGCCAGAAGAAAGGTTCTCCATCAGCCAAGGTTAAGTATCTGCCATTTTCAGAGACCTTCAATGCTTGCATAGAATTACTCTGCTCAGGAGTAGCACAAGATATTACCGAACAACTGATCAGGCTTGCAAAAATGGATTGGCGTAAAAGGTTCATCATTTCTTTATCTAAAAAATTTATTGTTTCTTATTCTTATTTTGAAATCCACAACACCACAGCACGCTGAAGAATGGTTGGATTTAGTGATAGATTTTTCGCATGATTGGTTTCTTTGGCGAGGGTTGCTCCAGTTTTAGGATCAATATACGTAACAGTAAATTTTCCCTTCAAATCGTTAACAAGGTCGACCAAGCCAACTGAATTTTCTGCATAAATGATTTTGCCCTTTGCATTTTTCAATACCCATAGGCCATTTATATTTTCAGGTTTCATTGAGGCAGCTTCCTGTTCAAAATTCTCAGCTTCAATATTTGGAATACCCGCCATTGAACCGCCTGCCATGAAAATTGCCCATGCCATTTCTGGATAGTTACTACTGTGGTACACTACAGCTTTATCCGGGAATTTGGTTCGATATTCTGAAACCGCTCTATAAACCTGCTCTGGGGATGTTTTCTTTGGTTTCATCAATCTAGCATGTTGCCTAGGTGCTAGATTTTGACCGCCCAAGGGTGCATAGACTGATCCGTCCGCCTGGTAATGCCAATACCGAATGTCAATGACCTGGACTTCTTTGGAACGGATTGGATCATTGAGAATTGCATCCTGAACATCTTTAGTGGTACTGAGGGAAATCAGTGGATTTTTACCGGTTTCCGCTTTCCATTCTTTGATCACATCAATCCAGAATTCAACGAAATGCAAAGGTCCCGTGTATTCGGCACTGATGGAGTGGATAACCCCCGTGCTATTTTTGAAGTTATCTAACGATTTCCGTATATACGAGCGGTGGATAGCCCGTCTGGTTGTATTATTTACATCATAGAATTGTTCTGCCATAAAAATACGCTTATCACCAGCATAGGGTGCAGGTTCAGGAAATCCAACCTCATTTATATTATTGGCTGTTCTCCATGGAAACTCTGTATAATGCGCACCTGCTTCAAGAATATTATGTTGGAAATAATGCTGATATATAAGTATCAGTTGATGTTCATCCGCTAACTTAGCGAAGGCCCCTAATCTATCCCAATAAAAATGATTGTATTTGGTGAGGTCATACTTTGAAAGGCCATCATAAGCAGTTCCTTGACCAGTTCTTGCGAAGGGCAGTTCATAGAACGGAGGCCATACATCTCCGTCGATTCGACGGATACGCTCATGGTCATCACGACGGCGATCATACCATAACCCATAATTATGATCCAATACCAGAATGTGGTTTCTTTGCATGAAATCAGCGACTTCATCCAAGTTATCTGTTAGCCCCATTCCTTCCTCTCCGGGAACAAACCGAGTTACATGTACTTTAGATTTGGCTGTAGCATATCGTCTAGCATTTCCACTCCACCATTGGACATCCGTCTTCTGACCAACCTGTATAGCATTATTCCGTTGCAAGAGACCAGCTTTCAAAAGTAGCGGAGCTACCGTTTTGCTTTCTTCCGGTCTCTCCCAATCTATATCATCAATTGATTTAATAGGGGAAGCCCCTCCTGAAATTGGTGTTCTAGTCCCTGCGTTTCTTATAAAGTCAATTAGTTGCATAGTGGGTTGCAAGGCTTCTTTTGTAAGAGCTGCTGCCACTTCTACGGAAGGACTGCTGGAGGCTTCTGATAAAACAGGAAGTAAAATCTTCCGGTTGCCAATCTCGGGTCCCAAACGTTCTTCCAACTGCGCATAATACAAGCTGCGCGGTTTGATATGTTCATTGGATTGATCCCAATAACCGTTGCCTTGGAACTGTGACCACGTACCAAACGCCCAATTTTGAGCGGTTGGTGGTTGGAAATTTTCAATCAGAGAAGCTGTTGATTGCCAAAAAACAGAATTTGCGGCCGACCATCCCGCTCCTTGCCCATCTTGGCCCCTATTCTTAAAACTTAATGCGTTATCCTCGATTTGTACAACATCAAAAAGGACCCCTGATGCCCAACTATCGACTGCTCCACTAAAATCCAAAGATCCTATAGCTTGGCACTGCACAAATGCATTCGGGCCAGCGGCCATAAATCCAACTGCAAAATCATGATAACCATTTTCCGAATAACAGCGCTGAAAAAGAATCTGCTGCCCATTGGTAAAAAATGTCCTCCGGCGCTGACCTGCGAATTCAGATATTGGATCTAAAGAAATGCAATCTTCGACTGTAACTTTGCTTGCAGAACTTAGAGCATAGACTGCTGATCCTGCAAAATGATGAAATTCAACCTGTCGAACCCAACCATTGGAAATATTCGCTAAAGTTATAGCCATCCATCGATGGTCCTCATCCTTTAAATTATTCTTGTCATAAGTTGACATTAAGCGTAAACCCTCAACACCAACATGTTGGATTTCTCCTGGCCAATTGATTTTTTGGACGTATCCGCCTCCAAACCGGTGATCTAATGCCGTAGTCAATGGTGCATCCAAAGTTATTACTCCATCCTCTATTTCAGTTATCATGCGATCCCAGTAAATCTCACGTTGCCCAGGTTTCCAGCCCAGTGACGTAATCCCTCCACCGAAATGATCTGTTCCTAATGCATTTATCCATTCCGCAGTCGCCGGTCTCGTAATTTGAATTCGATCTCCTACTTTAAATACAGATGCTTGATTAACGGTGATTTTTAAACTACCAACAGGTGTGTACTGGTCTATGATCGCTGTGGAATCGGTAAGTTGAACATCATTTTCTCCGTGTATTTGAAGCAGTGTTTCTCTCGTAAAGCCTTTACCCAAAATAGTCGTCCCATCATTCCCAAAGCCAGCACCACGGAGAATAATACCGGAGTGTTGAATTTTCAACGAACCTGAAACTTTATATTCCCCCACACCCAATTGTACAGCACCACGAAAGCCATTTTTATCCAATGGCAATTTGGCGACGTAATCAATGGCTGCCTGAATTTTTGCAGTGGCATCACCGTTTTGGACCGGAACGAAGATCTTGGATGCAATCTTTGGAATTGCAACATTCCCTCCCGCATAGCCTGCATGAGAAAAATCAGGGATATGGTTACCCATAGAGTCCGCAGCGTAAACCAGTTTACCTTCCTTGGATAGGGATAAAGGTGGCTGAACTTGAGCATGCACAAGCCCAATTCCGCTCAGGAAACAAAACCAAATAGCAAACTTACCAATCTCGAAAAAGAGTGTATGTATTTTTAAAATTTTCAAAGTTGTATAGCGAATATAGTTGGTTGAAGAAACTTGTTAAACGTGTTGTTGATTTGTCTAAAATTAATTCCCTCTATTACAAACATAATGTAAAATACAGACACCTGCTTGTATCATTTTCTCAAGCTACTGTACAATATTGCCTCTTAAACCATCATTTTGGATAAAATTGTAACAATATTAGTCACATTTAAGGTGAGTAGAACGTCAATAATGGCCATAAACTAATTCTAAACCTGATTAAAGCACGATTTCACTGATTCATGAAGGCCGAATTATTTCAATTTAAGTTAAAGCATCAGGTGTGTCCAATCCTAAAAAAGCTATACACAAAAACAAAGTGTATGGAAACAATAGAAAGAGAGTTTGAGTTCGCTGAGCGGACCAGTAAGAAGCAGCCATTCGACAAGCGTTTGATCCTCCACATGCTGGATCAGATCGAACTTGGGGTCCCCCGCCGGGACCTGATGGAACAGTACGGTGTCTCCGAAGTGAGCCTGATCCGCTGGATGAAGAAGTTCGGGCGACAGCCCATTGGGGCAAAGCGGTATACCACCGAGCTGAAGCGTTCAGTGATCAGGGCGGTCCAGGACGGGATGAGCGCCTACCGGGCGGGGAACACCTTTGATATCTCCTGCGGTACGGTCTCCAGATGGGTCAGGGAATATAAGGGGAAAAATACCGAACTTAGTTCCCCAGAACCCGATGATATGGCCAACAAGAAACCCGTAGACCCCAAAGAGGCAGAGATCCTGGCCCTGAAGAAGGCCCTGGAATATGCAAACCTGAAGATCAGGGCATTGGATACCATGATCGATATTGCCGAGGAACAGCTCAAGATCGACATCAGAAAAAAGTCTGGTGCCAAGCGGTCGTAAAGATCAAACAGGAATCCCCAGCAATGGGGATCCGTTTGATCTGCGGACTGTTTGGCAGAACAAGGCATGCGTACTATGACCGCCAGTGGCGGGTGCAGGATGTCGGACTGAAGGACGAGATCATCCTGCAGCACGTGCTGCGGATACGCAGCGAACAGAAGAGGATCGGTACCCGGAAGCTGCTCCATATGCTCGCCGGCCCCCTGCAGGAACATGGGATCAGGATCGGCCGCGACTATCTCTTCGCCCTGATGAGGGAGCATTCCCTACAGATCAGGGTCAGGAAGAGGAAGGCGGTCACCACCGATTCGCGGCACTGGATGAAGAAGTACAGAAACCTGATAAAGGAACTTGCGGTCGAGCGCCCCGAGCAGGTCTGGGTAAGCGACATCACCTATGTACAGCTCAACCGGCGCTGGGGATATCTGAGCCTGGTCACCGATGCCTATTCCAGAAAGATAGTGGGCTGGGCGTTCAGGGGCGACCTCTCGGCACAGGGATGTATCGATGCCCTGCAGATGGCACTGCAGCAGAGGCAGTATCCGGGAAAGGGACTCATACACCACTCCGATCGGGGTTCGCAGTACTGTAGCAAAGGCTATGTGGATATCCTACGCACCAACGGGATCGGGGTCAGCATGACCGAGAACGGGGATCCCTATGAGAATGCGATAGCCGAACGGGTGAACGGCATACTGAAGGCGGAGTTTGACCTCTACGCATCACAGAGTGGCCTGAGGGAGACCACAAGAAAGATCAGGGAGAACATCAGGGTATACAACAACCTAAGGCCCCACGCGAGCTGTGATTACCTCACACCTGAACAGGCACATATGAGGTCAGGTGCGCTGAGAAAGAGATGGAGACCGAAAAAATATCCAATAGTGCAGAAAGAGTTTGTATAGTACATATAGTATTACCAAATTTGCCTGTATAATCAATTCAGAATTAATCCAATAATTTGTATAGCTATATAAGGACAAGACAGTGACCTTGTCCGAGGTGAGAGCGTGGTGAGAGCGTGGTCAGAGCGTGGTGAGAGCGTGTCTATAGGCACGCTCTCACCACGCTTGCATCCCGGACGCACCACGCATGCACCTCAGACAAGGTCCGCCCAACAGGAGCTGAAAAATTTAGGTAATGATTATACATATGTGTTTTAATTATTTTAGTCAGAAAATGCTGTATTGGGGTAAAAAAAAGGAGGTTGCCTTTGGCAACCTCCACCCTAAAAAATAAAAAATTAGCATAAAAAAACCCTAAGGCCGTACCGATGCTAGCGGTACAATACTATTCAGATATTCTTCAATATGACTATATCCTGATTTGGCTAATTTTGAGGCATCTGATGCATCTTTTGGGTTTAAACCTTGTTTCTTTTCATAGTCATCTGGCATCCCATCGTTATCAGAATCGATATAAGGCGTTCCCTCATACGTTGGATATCCACCGACCTGATTCACATCTGTTATGATCCCTAATTTATAGGAGTCGGCCGGCAGCCTTCTTTTCACATATTTTGATGGTATTGTCTTATCCGTTTGTTCAGTATAAAAAACTTTACCTGTTTTTACCTGTTTAACAATTCTTTCGTCCACAGCGTCGCGTTTCGGCAGTGTAGCCCCTACGTTTTCCATCACGTAATCATAGGATTGTTGGGCGCTCATGATTTTTCCGAATGCCGAAAGCTTGAATGGTTCATCCGATTTAATTTCCTGCAGTAATTGTTCCTTAGATTTTGTATTTCCTTCGGGCTGAACTCCGCCATCCCAGTTATCCTTGGAAACCTTTGGATTCCCATCGACAACATTTCCATGGACATAAGCTTTGCCAAAAACATCTTTTTTGCCTTTTTCACGACTGGATTCTGGCTTCAGAATACGATAGCTAATAGGTTGATCCAAAGGTGTTATTGGTCCTGGCTTAAAGTAATTGTTAATGATATTATATTCCGATCGGTCATCTCCACCGTCAATACTCCTATTCCACCAATTCCAGATGACATTGTTTACAAAACCAAAATCTCCATACATGCCCACAGACGGATTTCTGCTGATATTGGAAGCCCATAAATTTCGCATAAACGTGCTATTCAATCCACCAATGGTACTTCCGAAGGCATGATTATACACATCTAAGCACTCCGAGAAAATCGAGTTCTGGATGGTAATATTCACTGTTGGTAATTTTAAATTATCACCAGTTCGGTCATAAACATGCCTATAAATGGACATGTTTTCATCAAGTCCCCAAGATGCAGAAATATGATCGATTATGATATTCCCGACTGCATTCCCGCCAACGGCATCATCCCTACGCATGACATCAACTTCTCCTCTTCTGAATCGTAAATACCGAAGGATCACATCGTGCGTATCGATTAGGAACGATTCACCAGCGATACATACACCATCCCCGGGGGCAGTTTGCCCAGCAATGGTTATATATGGTGCTTTTACTGCTATTGGTGTTTTCAAGCGAATAATTCCAGCCACATTAAACACGACGATGCGTGCTCCACCAGCCTCACAGGCCTCCCTTAGTGTACCAGGTCCAGCATCCGCTAAGCTATTCACAACATAGACTTTTCCACCACGTCCTCCGGCAGTAAATGCGCCACCCCCTTCGGCTCCCGGAAATGCAGGAATCGTAGCTTGTGGTAAATCAGATGGCTTAGCTGCCCAAGGTATAAAAGGTTTCCCTTCTGCTTTCATTTGCACCTGAGCAAGCTCCCATTGCTGGGCAACACGCTGTTTTTCTGCCGCTTCCGCCTGTTCTGTTTTTACTTTCAATGAATCTGGAATCACTGGGTATTGTGCAATCACCATCGCAGGCAAGCCTACCATAAGTAGCCCCAAAAGTGATCGTTTTACATCTTTTTTCATTATTTATTTGCGGCTAATTCATTTAAATAAAGTTCAATATTCATGTATCCCGATTCGGTAATTTTTGCAGAGTCGGAAGCATCATTTGGATTCAATCCCATTTTTTTCTCGACATCATCAGGTATGCCATCGTTGTCGGCATCCTTATAAGGCGTTCCAGCGTAGGTAGGATAACCACCAACCTGAGAAATATCTGTAATAATCCCGATCTTATACGAATCCTTTGGTAACCTTCTGTGTTCGAAATCCTTTTCCGGAAGTTTTACGTTTTCTAGCGGCGTTGGTTTTCCTTCCCGTACTTCCCGTACAATACGTGTATCTACAGGATCTCTTTTTGGCAAGGTAGCTCCAGCGTGTTCCAATACGTAAGTATAAGCATCTTGCGCTGGTATAATCTTCATTTCCGCCGATGGCAAGGGCTTATCAACTCTAGATTTTAACATAAAATCTTCATAGACTTCTCCAGATGCAAGTACATCGTCCTTGCTATAAAATTGTACACCCCCAGCCCAATTGTTCTTGGTAACGGCATCATTGCCAGCCACGATATTCCCATCAACATATGCACGTCCATACACCATATACGGCAATTTTGAACGTCCGGCTTCCGGTTTGAGAATTCTGTAACTTATAGGTGCATCCTTAGGGGTTGCAGGCCCAGGTTTAAAATAATTGTTGATGATGTTGTATTGCGCAGTATAATCTCCCCCATCGATGGCACGGTGCACCCAATTATAAATGACATTATTGGAGAAATTAAAGATGCCATTCCAACCGATTGAAGGATTTCTAGCGGCATTGTTGGCCCATAAATTACGCATAAAGGTGCAATTTTCTCCACCAAGTGTGCTTCCAAATGCATGATTCCATGTATCTAGGGCTTCAGAAAAAATCGAGTTCTGAATGGTAATATTTACCGTACCTAATTTAACTTCTTGTTTTCCTGTACTGTCGTTGTACATGTGTCTGTACATAGACATATTCTCATCCAAACCCCAACTTGCGGAAACATGATCGATCATAATATTCCCTACTGGGTTTCCACCGATAGCATCATCCCTTCGTCCAACATACGTCTCTCCTCTTCGGAATCGCATGTGCCGGATCAACACATCATGGGTATTGATCCAGACAGACTCTCCTGCCACACAAACCCCATCCCCAGGTGCGGATTGTCCGGCAATCGTAATATAAGGCGCTCTGATAATCAATGGCGTTTTTAACTTAATAATACCAGCTACATTGAAAACAATTATCCGTGGTCCACCTTGCTCACATGCTTCCCTTAATGTTCCAGGTCCGCTATCAGCCAAACTGGTCACCACATATACTTTACCTCCTCGACCACCGAAGGTATATTTACCGCCACCCTCTGCTTCAGGAAAAGCTGGTATTTCAGCCTGAGGAAGATCTGTAGGTCTTCCAGCCCAAGGAATAAAAGGTTTACCTTTCTTTCCATAGGCCTCAATAACTGGTAAAGCTTTGCTCCAAGCTATATCGGATTGTTTCCTGGCCTCTTCCATCATCGCATCAGATGCCTTTTTCACATCCTCCGGAATTTTAGGGTATTGGGCATAAACGGCAGAAATGGACATTCCTGCAAAACTTAACATCAATGCTGACACTATTGAAAATCTCATCTTGATAATTTTTTGAATAGGTATTGTACCTATTAAGATTCACTAAATAATTATACTTTTTTCAAGCTTTTTTAATTCTGATATTTAACGGAAACATTGACAAAAGGATTCCCTTGCAAGTCAGCAGTAACAGCTGTGACTAAGAATACCCCATATTTTCCTTCAGGCGTTTGGAAGAAGACAACATTTCCGGGTGCCAATCCCTCTTGCCACGTATTGAATGAAGTGGACACAACATCCAAATTCTTGGATTTTGCTTGTTCCTCAATAACGCTACCCGATACCCAAGAGTACAAGAAATTGTTCGTCTGATTAATTACAGGCTTACTAAACTTCGTCTGTCTTTTTTCCCAAGTACTAATATCGTAAGGATCGTATGGGTTGGGGTTGGCAGAAATGGAATAATAGTCATATATCCATTGATTGGCCTGACCTGTTCTAGGGTCGGGACGACGGCGAATACCAAAATCAATTTTCGCAGCATTTGCTTTACCCTGATCATAGGTAAAAGTCTCACCTTCCATCAGGGAAAAGAAAGAAGGTACATCTTTACGCACGGTATCTGGAGCAAAAATGCGACGATTACTCAATACAGTGTGGCTAGGTGCGACTTCGATAGTTACCTTTTTGTTGCCGTCACCCATATAAATCCCTTTAGCATTCACGGCATACACACGAAATGTATTCTTTCCGTCTCGCTGCATCTTTAATTTAACCGTCCTCGAAAAGCTATGCCTTTCATCCACATTATCCACAGGAGTTGAAATTCGTTCAAAACCTGTAGTTGAGGCGACCCCTAAACGTTCCACAACAACGGAATACATTTCTTCTTCCGAAGAGGTTATTGTATAATCGATATACACGCTATCGCCATCGTTAACCAACTTGTAATCTATAGCACTCAAGGGGCTATTGTTATGGAATTGCACTTGGACATCATCATACATCGTAAAGACGTTCTCTGAGGTTTTTTTACAGGACGCTATGGTCAGTCCGGCCAAGGTGAATATGAGAAATTTTAAAGCGTATTTCATAATGGTCATACATTAATATTTATCAATGACTAATTATCCAAAGGATCGAAGGTTCCCCCACTCCAGCCAATCGTCGGTTCAATGTTGGCTCCTTTGTTTACAAAATCATTGTGGAAAGTATAGAAATAATGGAATGCAGGTACCGCATACGGGCCATAATTTGTTGATCCGTAATCCTGTGCCCAAGGTTTGAAGTACTTTAAGTAAACTTCCTTGTCATTAATATCCAATGATTCCCTAAAGCGTAATCCTGTTGCTGGATCTGTTGCTTCCAGAACAGCTTTGGTATTATTTCCATCAACAAGTGCAATCTGAATGGTCGACATGCTTCCCGTTAACAAATGCATCCTTCTGGTTCTGCGAAGATCTGAATTCCGTTTGCCCTCGAACGCAAACTCGATCATGCGCTCATTCAGGATGAGGTCACGCATGCCTTCCTTACCTGCCACATTGCCTAAGCCATAGTCGTTTCCGCCTGAGCCTTGTTCAATGCCAGCTCGTTCGCGAATTTGACGCACCAAATCCTTGGCCAAGGCAAGATTACCCGTTTCATTCGCACATTCGGCATAGTTAAGCATTACCTCGGCAAATCGCATCTCAATCCAGTCCATGCCATTTCCTCCAATATTATCCTGATAACGAACATTGCCGCTGCTGATATTTGGCATTGTAAAACGCTTGCACATAACCCCCCGGACCGATCCTTCATTGACAGCACCTGAGTAGGTCCATTGCCTGCGGTCATCATTACCACTTAAAGGCCAGGAACTACCATTGTAGGCAATTGTTGCCTCAAATCGTGGATCTCTATTTTTCCAGAACAATACTTCGTCATACGTATATGCACCCTTTCCAATCGGGTTACCGTCCTTCATCGGATATGCATCCAATAAACGGGTTGTCGCGACATAACCTTGATAAGCAGATCCGCCTTCGGATTGTGGGCGGCTTCTGGATTCACCATCATGGCCCCTTCGTTCAATACTGTTGGTATAGGTACGAACAAGAATAGCTTCCGTATTCATCGTTCCCTCCGTCCGGAAAATATCCGCATAGTTAGGCAATAATTTATAGCCATTTGCCAGCCCCATTTCATACGCTGCCTTGTTGGCTTCTAAAGCTGTTTGCCAACGAGATGCATCATAGGGATGCTTGGCGTCATTTACAGGATTAAACTGTGGGCTAGCCCAATACATCAATACTTTTGCTTTGAAACTGGTCGCGATCATTTGGTTGATCTTTCCACGACCATCATCATCCTTCCAAGTGGCATCTTTCAAGTATGCAATGGATTTATCGAGATCTGCCAGGACAGCATCGAATACTTCTTTAGCTGAGTTTCGACCACTTACCGTATTGTTCTGTGGATCAATCGGCTCCAAAATCAATGGTACACCACCGTATACTTTAGCTAATTCAAAATACACCATTGCTCGCAAGAAATGATATTGCCCAAGGAAGTGATTTTTTGATTGATCAGAAAGTGCCCCTTCTGGAATATTCTGAATTGCCGCATTACAGCGGGAAATTTCATAATATCGGTTTGAGCCTGCAGACCAATCGTATTTATTTCCCACATAGCGGACATCATTATTTCCAAGGACGACACTATAGTCTATACCCAATGCCCCGCGTGCCCATTGGTCGGTATGGGGATAGAAACTCTCATCACTAGCCAAATGTACTCCCCCACGATCTGGAATAAGTTGATATAAGAACTGCGGAATGACCACATCATAAACGCGATTTAAATGAAGTTGGACTGACCCTTCGGAGTCCCAGATGGCAGCGTCGATGCCCCCTCTGTCAGGAAGTTCAAAGAAATCATCCTGATTACAAGAGGAAGCAAAAGTGACAGCTACCACACAAACTAATGTTCTAATAGAACTAAAACTAAACATTCTTTTCATTGTACAAGATTTACAGATTCAAGCTTAAACCAACTGAAATCGTCCGTAAAATCGGATAATCGTATGCACTTGAGGTATAGGGATCCTTATACTTCAGCGGATTAACCAACGTCCATAAGTTATTTCCTGTAGCCAGGATCCTCGCATTTGCCAATCCAACACGATTCGCTATGGAGGAAGGCAAGCGGTAACTTAAGGTTAAATTATTCACACGAATGGTCGTTCCATCCACTGCCCAGAATGTTGAGTTTCTGGTTAATGATGGATCGTCAAAACGTGGTAGCCACCCGTTTGTATTGGCAGGTGTCCATCGATCTTCCCAAATGGAAAGGATATTCCTGGTCATGGAAGGTGCAATGCGTGCTCTGGAATCATAAAATACACGTCCACCGAATTGCGCAAAGATATTTGTCGAGAGATTAAAGGCTTTATAGCCAACACCTAAATTGATACCAGTAGAAATAAACGGATTGTTATTTTCATACATAGTGGTTTTGTCCCAGTCGTTAATCACGCCGTCACCGTTGGTGTCTTCATAACTGAGCCATCCGGGTTGTGGGATAGCATTATATGTTCTGTAATTCGGGTGTTGTGCCATGAATGCATCAACCTCTTCTTGGGTGCGGAACATTCCATTAGAGATCAATCCGAAGTTACCACTGTTATATTTACGCGGGTCAGTACCGAAAGCCGTAGTTAAGTTATCCTCAATGTTCAATTCCAAAATCTTACCTGGTGCGTACAATGCTCTGGATATTAAGGAATTTCCATAACCAAAGTTTACACTGGCATTAAAATTCACATCTTGGCCGAATTTCGTACGGTAACCCACCGTAAATTCAGAGCCCCAATTGAAGCGTTCTTGGTAGTTGATTATCGGCGCCAGATATCCTGCATATAATGGAAGAATATCATTTCCTCCCATATCAAATACATCATAGCCTCTATTTTGGAAGAACTCAGCATTAATATCTAACGTATTAAACAAGGTCATTTCCACCCCAAAGTTGATGGTGCGCTTTTTTTCCCAAGTAATCCCAATATTAGGAGTACGCCCCGGGTTTAAGGCATTCCCGTTTGAATTTCCATAGAGGTAACCGTTACTGGTATCGATCAGGTACCTTTCTTGCCATAGGCGTTGGTCTACACGATCATCCCCGGTGATACCCCAATTAACCTTGAATTTCAGGAAAGTGATGTAAGAAGATAAACTTTCGAAAAAATTCTCTCTGCTGGCAATCCAACTTGCACCTATACTTGGCGAAAATCCCCATCGATTTCCTGTCGCGAAATTTGAAGATGCATCCCAACGTGCCACCCCCTCTATAAAGTATTTTTTATCAAAATCGTAGCTAAACCGACCGAAAAAGGATCTTTTGGCACTCTCAAATCGATTGATATTATTGCGTGTTAGGGTATTGGAATCAAAGGCCCACCAATCTTCCCCTCCAGGAATCAATTGGTTGTTCCAATAAACAGATAGCATATCGGAATTGCGTTCTGACTGCTCCCCGCCCGCCAAAGCGCTTATGCCATGCTTGCCAAAAGTATTTGCGTATTGGAGCGTCAGGAATCCTTGGTAACTGTTATCCTCCCCAAGACCAGGCGTTAATCGCGAATTTTGAACAGTTGGATAACCAAAACTCGGCGTTTCGGGATTCAACACATTGGTAAACAATTCATTATTATTACCCGTACGTTCAAAATTATACAAGTTGTATGGCGGATTGTAGGTCCTGCTGTTGGTGGAACCACTCCCCTGCGAAATCTGGAAACGCGCAGTTATACCTTTGATAAATTCAGGTGTGTAGGTCAAACTTGCATTAATTCGATAGGCTTTCGATTTTCTGTTGTTATAGTAACCTGATTCAACCGTTGCCATTGGGTTCTTACCATTGTAGTTGACATACATGTCGTCTATTTTCATGGGAACCCATTGAGGGATCGAAATTATTGATTCAAAATAAGTGGCATCATTCTCTGTCAGGTTATGCTGTGCCAATCGAATATTGTGGTCTACATTGAAATTTACATCGGCACGTAATCCTTTCCCAAAATCAGCTGTCAAACCCGACCGAAATGAATATTTATCAAACTTCATCCCTGCATAATTGGCATTTTCATTCTGGTAACTTCCGCCAGCAAAAAAGGTTATTTTTTCAGACCCTCCCGAAATGCTCAAGTTATGTCTCTGTGTTAAGGAAGCTTGCCACATTTCATCAAACCAACTTTTATAATTTAAACCTTGGATAAGGGCTAAATCTTCGGGACTGAAAAAACTGGAAGATGCTGTATTGTTAATGGAATTTGTTTCATTCATTAAAACGGCATGTTGGTATGCAGTCAGCATTTCTGGACGCTGAGCGGCATCCGAAGTTCCGACATATCCATTATACGTAATACTAGGTTTACCTGCCTTTCCACGTTTGGTGGTTACCAGTACCACCCCTTTTGCACCTGAAGCACCATAAATGGCAGCAGCAGCGTCCTTCAAAAAGGAAATATCTTCAACCATGGATGCGTCAATGTTATCAAAAGCTTCTTTGTCAACGATTATACCGTCCACGATATACAGCGGTTCTGCAGTTACACCAACCCCACTTGCAGTGGAAGAAGTGGCGGAATTACGGATATTTAAAGAAATTCCTGAACCAGGGCGACCTGAAACTTGACTAACGCCAACTCCTGCAATCCGATTCCGCATTGCGCCTGCTAAATTGGGTGCAGGAATATCCATCAGTTCTTCCCCTTTAATGGAAGCAATGGATCCCACAACCTCAGAACTTTTCCGAGTTCCATAACCAACCGAAACGACGACTTCTTCAATCGCTGCTCCTGGTTTCATGGTAATCGAAATATTTTGCCTGCCACGAACATCAACTTCCTGCGCTTCATAACCTACATACGTGATCACCAAGACACTTTGTTCCGGCGGAACGTTGATCCTGAATTCCCCTTGATTATCGGTTTTGACACCGGTTTTGGTGCCTTTAATCATAACAGTTGCACCAGGAATAGGTTTACCATTCTCATCCAAGACCTTACCAGTCACATTGACCAAGGTATACGTATTGGAATAAGCTGAAGGAAACTTATTCGAAGCCTGTATTTCCATTGGGACAAACAAACTGACCATAGGCAATATGCACATGCCCCCGAGCAGCAGCTCCCTCCTTAAGAAAGTACTATACTTCATAATTAGATTCAATTAATAGGTGTTATAAAATAGGTTATCAATTGTTTGACCGCCAAAAATTGGCGGCTTCGCTGTTTAGTTCTTTTTCGCCTTTTCTTGAGCAGCTATGCGCTCTTTCCATTTTTCACCTTCGATTTTCAAATCAAAACCTTCCTTGGAAAGGTAATTGTTAATTCTACCCTTATATTTTCCAAACACAGCATGTTTTGCGTCAGCACTCGGTGCATCAATTGCTTTTTCACGAGCTTCCACCAACATATTCATAATCGTGTCCTTTTGTACGGAAGTTAAGGAAGGGATCATTTCCACGTAAGCTGTATAGGTTCGAGGTAAAATGCTGTAGGTCATGCCATCCTTCAATTTCGCAATCTGCTCATCATTTAAATTTTTATCCAATTTCTTGATAAAAAGGTCGTGAAGCTTAGCGATTGCTTTTTCATTTCTATCCGACAATAACTTGATTTCTTCTTCTTGTTTATCCTTACTAAAAGATGAGTTATTTTTTATGGCTGCGAGTTTAGCGGAATGGTTTTCATGATTGGTATTCAAGAGATCATATTGGTTAACTAAATCAGCTAAAACCTCGCTATAAACTTTAGGATCTTGAATATTCAAGGTTGCTATGATTTTATCTGATCGTTTAGTAATTACCTCTAAATAGGCTTCCCTTTCGGTTTGAGCACTTGAATTAAGTGTACCAAACGCAATAAACATCATCATTAGGATATAATTTTTCATATACAATGTTTTTCGTTGTTGGATGAACATTCGGTTCTTTCTCGCACTGGTTATTGGGTGCACAAAAATTTTAAAAAGTATTCTGCTTGAGAAATGAATCTATAATTGATAATTCAAAGTAAAATAATCCTTAAGGTAAAATTTTGTCCGTAGTTATCTTATTATTATACTATCTTATGAATATTATCGAAATACAATAAACATCTTAAATATACTTGGTTTAAAGTACATAAAAGCGTTTTAGCATGTATGTAAACAGAATATTACCCGCTATTTTTTTGAAATTTTAGTAAAATCAAAGGGTAATTTCAAGATAATATTGTAGAGGTAAATTGTTAATTATTGGCATGTATTCTATTCCATCAAATTCTCACTCAATTTCATAGGAACAAAAAAAACACCTGGATTGCTCCAGGTGTTTTAAAAATTCAATATTCTGCTGATGAACAGCTTTTCTTTTAGAACTTATAATTTAATGCAAAGGCAACATTTCTAGGGTCGATCTGATTGATGAATCCACCTCTGAAATACGAGTTCAAGCCAACTACATCTGTCAAGTTATTCAGGAATAAACGACCTTCCCAATGTTTCATCTTATAGCCCACTTGTGCATTCACGGTTGTATATGCAGGCATATCGAATGGTTTTTCACCTGGGTTATAGGTATGTCCATCATATTTGGTACTGTATTCATTCACTGGACGTTCACCGACATAATATACACCTGCACTTAAGCTTAGGTTACGTAGGAAACCTTGATTGAATTCGTATTGAACCCAACCGTTTGCGGTATGGTCCGGTGCGTTCATTGGTGCAGATCCTTCAACGTAGGAAGGTGAGTCTTTATAGCGTGCATTTAAATAGGCATAGCCCAACATCACGGTTAAATTGTCCATAACACGACCGTTCAATTCCGCTTCGATACCATCACGCACCAAATCACCTGCTTTAAAGTAATATCCAGTAGGATTTGTTGTACCGTCTACATACTCTTGATTTGACAGGTTTGAGGTAAAGATATGGAAGTAAGTCAGGTTAAATCGCAATTTATCATCCAACCAATCTGATTTGATCCCCCCTTCGAATTGGGTTGTCGTTGAAGCACCAATTGTACCACCGCCTACCATTGGATTGGACGCGCTGCGCAGATTGGTCGCATTCGTATAGGATCCAAATACATTCACATTTTTCATTGGCGTAACGATGACACCAAAGCTTGGGTTCCAGGCACTCTCTTTCTTACGACTATTGGAGGTGAAGTCTTTCGTATCGATTTCCGAATAGCGTAATCCCAACGCCACTTTCAGGTATTTATTGAATTCGATCACATCCTGTGCTAGGATTCCGAACGTATTGTAGTAGGCAGCAACCGGTTCGCCGTCAACGAAGGCCACTTTCAATCCCACTTGATCATTTCCATTCACATCGTGGTATTGCACCTGTGCCAGATCCGTAGCCCATGACCCATGGATATCAATCGTATCGATGGCTGTACGTTTGCCAAGGTCGATGCCCTTGCCGATTGGGCTCAATGTCCCAGCCATAGCCGTTGTTTTGGCATCAGCAATACGGTAATCAAAACCAACTTGCGCGGTATGTTTAATCTTGCCCGTGTACAGTTCTTCGCCAATTAAATCAAATTGAACGGTTGTATTTTTATCATCGCGTTTGCTCCGGCTTAACTGACGGGAGAACAACGTGTTATCTGGATTATTTCCACGTAGAATGCTCGCTCCGGTAGACATGTTGTCAACCTGATAGGACGATTTCGCATACGTTCCGCGTACACGCCAATTGTCCGACAAGGAATGACTGATGCTGGCCATAACACTGCTCATTACCGTGTTGTTGTTGTCAGTTGCTAAGCCGGCAATCTTATCGTAAGGCAATACATACAATGCATTTACACTTTGTGATGGATTCAGGTTTACAGCAGATGTAACTGGTGTTTTATTGGAATTCAGGTAATCCCCTTCTAATGTAATGGTTGTCTTTTCGGATGCTTTCCATTTAATGGATGGGTTGAAATAGACCGAATTTGCAGACACGCCTTTTCTATAGCTATCTGCACGTTCGTAAGAACCATTGAACCGAACGGCCAAGGTTTCTTTACTATCGACAACACCCTGTACATCGAAGGTAGGGCGGAATTGGCCCCAACTTCCAACGCGTACACCAACATTTCCGGCATTCACGAAATTCGGGGTTTTCGTTACCACATTGATGACACCACCAGCGTTACCGATATCGGTAATAACACCCTGAGTAATAGCAGCAGAACCCTTGATCATCTGAATGGACTCTACACCTTGCATATCCACCACACCGGAAGCCGTCTGAAATTGAGAGTCCATCCGAACACCGTTCTTCAAGACTGGCACACCACGGAATCCACGTGAAGACATGGACTCTTTAACACCACCGTAACTTCCGAATAGCGTAACGCCAGGGATATTACGTACCGCTTCAGTAATGGTTAAAGCACCTTGGTCCTCAATTACCTTATGGGAGATTACCGAAATGGATTGAATCTGGTCAGAGGGTTTCAACGGAAGGCGGGTAATATCTTCCAATCCTTTCGGTTGGCGACCGCGTTCACCGAATACTTCAACCTGATCAATGTTATAACCGTCAGCTTTTAAAACGATATCGTTCAGGGTGGTTTCCCCGCCATCCTGTCTGTATTCGATTTCCCTTGTGGAATATCCTAAACCAGAAACCTTGATCTTGAAACGGCCCGGTTTGTCGTAATATAAATTGAAATACCCCTGTGCATCCGTTGAAGTGGCCTTTTCACCAACAATAACCGTAATATCAGAAACCGGTTCTTTGCTTTCATTAACGATGCGACCTTTTACAGTGGTTTGGGCTTGTAAGCAAGTTGAGCCTGCGACTAGTCCTAGAAGTGGCAGGACTATCTTAAGATTCATTTTCATCGAGTAGTAATTATGATTTTTTAAACTGGCCGCTAATTTAGAATTAATCTAAGTTAATTGGCTAATCAAAATGCAATAGTTTCGGATTGCGTCATAAAGTTTCGGATTGCGTCATATTGATATGGCTAAAAAGTGTATTTCCGTAACATCAACACAGATTTTAGTGAAAAAAATACAGTTAGGAGGTATTGATTTATTTTATATTTCTATATTTGCATTAATTTAGATTTAATTTAAATAAACACGTTACAGATATGAAAAAGCTCTTTTTACCAGCTTTCCTACTTTTAGGAGTATATGCAAATGCACAAACCAGCACCCTATTAAGTCATGATTTCTGGAAATCAAAACCCAATTTGGAAGCTGTTAAGGCTGAGATTCAAAAAGGGAACAGTCCGTCCCAGCCAAATGCTGGATCCTGGGATCCTGTAGCAATCGCCATTGTAAACCAAGCTCCAACCGATGTGGTTAAATTTATGGTTGAGCAAGAAGGAAATGGCGTCACTAAAAAGACACACCATAGCCGCAGTTACCTGCATTGGGCAGTTGGCACCGGAAACCAAGAACTTGTTGATTATTTGATCGCTAAAGGCTCTGATGTAAAGTATCAGGATAGTCATGGCTCAGCCATTGCGGCTTCTGCAGCCACTTCTGGAAATAAAAATACCGGAGTTTACGAATCCCTATTCAAAGCTGGTGTAGATCCAAAAGCAACATACGATGATGGCGCTAATTTAATGCTATTAGCTATTGCGTTGGATGAAGATCTGAAAATAGCCGAATACCTGGAAACGAAAGGTCTTTCATTGAAAGATACCGATAGCAACGGTGCTACAGCTACGGATTATGCCGCTCGGTACGGCAATATCGCGTTGATGGAAAAACTCATGTCGAAAAGCATCAAACCGACCGATAATGCGCTCTTCTTCGCTGCCATGGGCTCACGTGGAAAATCAAATGGGTTAGACACTTATCAATATCTTGTTGAAAAACTAGGACTAAATCCAAAAGCTACCAATAAAGATGGTGCTTCGATCCTAAATTCACTTGTACGCAGACCGAATGTCGAAATCATTACTTATTTCTTGGATAAGGGTGCTGACGCATCGAAAGCTGACAAAGATGGCAATACCGCATTAATGCTTGCTTCGGCAGGTCGCGATGCGAAGATCGTTGAATTATTGCTTTCAAAAGCAAACAATATCAATGTTCAGAATGATAAAGGTGAAACTGCACTAACGCGTGCTATCGCAACTGGTTCACCAGCAGTTGTAGAAACATTATTAAGCAAGGGTGCAGATGCAAAACTGTTGGATAAAGATGGTAATAACCTTGCATTCTACTGGTTTAATTCACCAAGACCGGCAGGTCCTGCGAAGCCAGAAGAAGATCCATTTGCAGCAAAACTTGCGTTGTTGAAAAAGGCAGGGATTGATGTAATTGCTCCACAAACCGATGGAAGCTCCCTTTTCCATATTGCCGTTTCACAGGAAGATGAAGCATTGATTCAGAAGGCAGCAGAGCTTGGCGCGAATATCAACGCACAGAATAAAGAAGGCATGACCGCCTTGCATAAGGCAGCCTTAACTGCGAAAAACGACAAAGTCTTGAAAGGACTGATCGCATTAGGTGCTAAAAAGGACCTGAAAACGGAATTCGACGAAACTGCCTATGATTTAGCTGCAGAGAACGACTTCCTTAAAAACAACAATGTATCACTTGATTTCTTAAAATAAAAACATGTTAAAATTGCATAAGTTACTGACCATATTCTTCTTAACCGCATTCTTCGGAACTCAAGCTTCCGCACAATCTAGCAACTACAAATGCATGATTCAGATGAATGCCTACCAGGGTGAAGAAGCCTATGTTGTCATATCTTTAATCAACCCAAAAGGCGCTTATGAAAAAACGCTCGCTGTATTAGGTCCCGATAAACAATGGTATAACACCTTGAAGGAATGGTATAAATTCCAAACAAAATCCAAAGAGAAGTTAAGCGCCATCACAAGTGCCTCCATCGCTGGAGGTGACCGCGCCGTTAAAACAATCAGCATTGATAATGCGAAGCTGAACAAAGGCTATAAATTACGTTTTGAATCCGCAGTGGAAGAAAAGAATTATCACACGAAAGATGTAGAAATTCCATTGACCACCCAGGGTGTAACAGAGCGTGCTTCCGGAAACGGTTATATTCGATTTGTAAAACTAAGCAAGGTACAATAGTTCAGGAATGGTATTATCTCTTTGGCGATATGCCCATCTTGCCCTTGCTTTAATTTCATCCGTTTTCTTGGTCATCTTAGCGGCAACGGGTGTCATCCTGGCCGTAGGTGCAGTGAACGATAAACTTCCCGCTTACCGAATTGACGAAGCAGATACACTAAACCTTGCGCAGGTCGTACCGAACCTGCACAAGGTTTATCCTGAAATCATCACCTTATCCCGAGACCATCGCGGCTTTGTCAGCATCGATGCCATCGATGAAGAAGGAAATCCCATTAAAGGATATATTAACCCATATAATGGCGAAAAAATCGGTGAAATTACCCAGCAAAGCCCATTTATTCAATGGACAACCGCTTTGCACAGATCCCTGTTCCTAAAAGAAACAGGTAGGGTCATCGTCGCTGTTGTTTCCTTTCTATTGGTGCTAATCAGCATTTCCGGTCTTGTTCTCATTCTCAAAAGACAGCAGGGTTTCAAAAACTTCTTTGCCAAGGTGCAAAAGGATTTTTTTTCCCAATATTTTCATGTCGTCACAGGTAGGTTGGCACTCATTCCGGTTTTGATTATTGCCATTACAGGTACATATCTCTTCCTGCTTCGCATGGAATTGTTCCAAGGTGAAGCGGTGGTGGAGCAAGTATCTGTAGGTAACAGTGAGGATATGGAAGATGGCCCTTCCCTATCGCCGGCAGATTTCCCAATCTTTAAGTCAATACCCCTAGAGCGATTGGAATCCATTGAATTTCCTTTTATTCCCGATGATCCTGAGGAATTTTACATCGTGAAACTCCAGGATGAAGAACTTCAGATCAACCAGATATCAGGTCAAATCGTAGAAAGGACGATCTTCCCGAGCAATAAGTGGCAGGAACGTTGGAATATGGACATCCATACGGGGCGCACCAATATTGTTTGGGCCATTGTATTGGGAATAGCTTCCCTAAATATCCTGGCTTTTATCTATACAGGATTTGTTATCACCCTGAAACGGAGCCGTACAAAAATCAGGAACAAATTTAAGCCTCTTGATGCCGAAACTGTGATTCTTTACGGATCAGAAAATGGAAGCACGTTATTTTTCGCAAATAAGATTCAAGAACAATTGTTAGCAGCAGGTGAAAAATCCTACCTGGCAGCCATGAATCAATACGGTACATTTCCTAAAGCAAACAAGATATTGATCTTGACATCGACTTATGGATTGGGAGATGCGCCATCAAATGCGGGGAAATTTTTAGAACTGCTGCAGTCAGTACCACAGGATCAATCAATCGCCTATGCCGTTTTGGGTTTTGGTTCAAAGGCATACCCTGATTATTGCGCTTATGCCATCGAGGTGGACAATGCTTTAAAGGAACTTCCTTGGGCAAAAGAATACCTTCCCCTACATACCGTTAATGACAAAGCCATTGATGAGCTTATCCCGTGGCTTCAGGCTTTTTCGGATAAATCATTATTGCCTTTAGCAACCGCAGCAGCGGTTTATGCAGAGAAGCCTACGAAAATGCAGGAATGGAAAGTGTTGGAGAAAACATCGATAAGCGCCTCCAACGACACCTTTAAAGTAATTCTCGAACCCATTAAGAACCAGCGGTATACGTCGGGTGATCTTTTTGCTATCTATCCAGGTAATGATCACCGTGAGCGGTTTTATTCCATTGGTAAATGCGGAGGTAAACTGCAATTGATCGTTAAAAAGCATGAGCAGGGATTGGGATCCACCTATCTCCACGACTTAGCGGTGCACGATGTTATCAAGGCGAAGGCCATGCGCAATGCTATCTTTCATTTTCCTAGGAAAGCGAAAGAGGTAGCGTTGATCTTTAACGGAACAGGCATCGCCCCTTTCCTCGGTATGATTGCAGAAAATAGCAAACGGACACCAATATATTGCTATGGCGGTTTCCGTTATCAGAATGATTGGGTAAATCAATACGTACGATTTGCTGAGGAACAGATGTCCAAGAGCCATTTGGTAGATTATCAATTTGCTTATTCAAGACAGGAACCTGGCCATTACGTGATGGACCTTATTGCAAAAGATAAATTACGATTCGCCAAACTTCTGGCAAGAGGAGGTGTGATTATGATCTGCGGATCCCTAGCCATGCAACGGGATGTCGAAAATCTGTTGGACAAAATCTGTCTTGAGGCAAACAACAGACCCCTATCCTACTATCAAAAGAAACAACAATTAATGACCGACTGTTATTAGGACTATGCGAAAGGTTATTCAGTTAGGTATCACTATTCTATTCATCTTCAGCACCGGGCATATCGCTGATGCTCAAGTGCAATTGCGACGGGGCATGACGCTCATGGGTTCTCGATTTGAAATTACGTTGGTCGATAGGGACACCTTGACCGCGAACAAGCATATCGATATGGTAGTAACAGAGATTGAGCGCATTGAGAACCTGATTTCCGAATGGAGACCACATACCCAAATTTCGGAAGTGAATCGGAACGCCGGCATAAAACCTGTACAAGTTGACCGCGAGGTTTTTGAGCTGACCAAGAAAGCGATCTTTTTTGCTGAACAATCCGGTGGTGCATTTGACATCAGCATCGTAGCCTTGGACAAGGTGTGGCGATTTGATGGAAGCATGGAAGAAATGCCCAATGCCGAAGCGGTGAAGAAATCCATCGCCCTCGTTGGCTATCGTGATATTGTACTCGACAGTATAGCATCGACCATTTTCCTACGCAAGAAAGGAATGAAGATTGGTTTTGGATCGATTGGCAAAGGTTATGCAGCGGATAAAGGCCGAGCTCTAATGGAAAGCAAAGGAGTACAAGCTGGACTCGTTAATGCATCTGGTGATCTTTCAGCTTGGGGGAAGCAATTAAACGGGAAACCTTGGGCAGTTGGCGTATTTAACCCTTTCAAACCTGGAAAAATGGTCAAGATCCTCTATTTTAACAGAAATGCGGTGGTCAGCTCCGGAAATTATGAGAAATATGTGGAATTCAATGGGATACGCTATTCCCACATCATAAATCCAAAGACAGGCTACCCCGCAACAGGTTTGGTGAGTGTAACAGTAATCGGACCATCAGCTGAATTTGCTAATGGCCTGAGCACTTCCATCATGGTCTTGGGATTGAAAGAAGGACAAAAATTCATGAAGAAATTTCCAGATTATAAGGCAATCTATATTACGGATACAGGAAAAATCATAAAAAAATAGCTCAAGAGCTTTCAACTAAAGCCCCTTGAGCTACTCCATTAATTTATTTCCGAATGATTTAGGGCAGATTGCTACTCCCCACTCAAAAATATAGCTTTTGCCTCCTGATCATCATAGCGTTCAATTTCAGCCATCAACTTCTTTTTCATCTGCTGCACTGTTTTTGTATAAGCGGCATCACTATATACATTGTTCATCTCGCGGGGATCTTTTTCCAAATCGAACAATTCCCATCCTTCAACACCTGTATAATAACGTATAAGTTTGTACCGATCCGTACGTACACCAAAATGAGGGCTTACGGCATGCTCTCCATTTTCGAAATAATGGTAATACAGTTCTTTTCGATGTTCTTTGGTTGGCTCAGACAAAACATTAGTGAAAGGTTTACCCTGAACATCCTTAGGGATTTCAACTCCTGTCAGGTCCAGCAGGGTCGGTGCAATGTCCACATTGATGACGTTGGCCTCTATTACCGATCCTGGCTTTATCAATTTGGGATAGCTGATCATCATCGGTGTACGGAAGGATTCCTCATACATCCAACGTTTATCAAACCAACCATGCTCGCCCATATAAAACCCTTGATCTGAAAGATAAATTACGATGGTGTTTTCCATTAATTCGCGATCATTAAGGTAATCCAAAACCTCCCCAACATTTCGATCCATGGAAGCTGCTGTATTTAGATAATCCGTCATATATCGCTTGAATTTCCATTCCGCCAGCTCCTTTCCTTGCAGGTTTCTTTTTTTGAAATCCTCAAAAATAGGTCTATAATAATCCAAATAGGCTTTCTTCTGCGCAGAGGTCATTCGCTTATAATCTCCTTGTGCCAACATCGCTTCCGCGGAATCATACATTTTGAGATCATACGGCAATTGCATATCCTTATCGATAGACATTTCTTGTTGCTGTGCTGCTTCTCTAGACGTATAGGTGTCGTAAAATGTCGCTGGCAATTCGAAATCTACTGTATCATAAGTTCCAAAATCCTGAGGATCAGGTTGCCAATTACGATGCGTAGCCTTGTGGCCGATCACTAGGCAAAAGGGATTCTCCTCGTTAAGGGTATCCAACCAACCTAATGCTTTGTCCGTTACCAGATCCGAAACATAACCTTCTGAAATCTGACGGCCTGATTTAGAAATGAATTCCGGATTAAAATAGGTGCCCTGACCATTCAGGACCTCATAATAATCAAATCCTTGCAGTTGATGACCTAAATGAATTTTTCCGATCCAAGCTGTTTTATAACCATGTTGCTGCAGTTGTTTAACGAAACTATCTTGGTTGAAATCAAACGTTGAGGTTTCATTATCCTTAAAACCATTTTTGTGACTGTATTTACCGGTCAGCAATGTTGCTCGAGCAGGCCCGCAAATCGAATTATTTACATAGGCACGCTTAAAGATGGCACCTTGATCGGCAATACGATCAATTTGAGGGGTCTTCCCGTAACTTGATCCGTAAGCGCCGATGGTTTGAAAGGCGTGATCATCAGAAATAATGATCAATATGTTGGGCTTTTTGGGTTGCTGTGCCCAGGCTGCACAGCAAAAAAGGACAGCGCTGAATAAAGAAGTAATTTTTATCATTTGTTTTTGGCAAATGTTCCTTCCATAAGAAGGAACGGGTTTAAGTTGTACGAAGATATTGTTTTCAAAAACAATTACAAATTCGCAACGTTAGGCAATTTAATGCGCTGCAATTTATCCTTGGAAGTCATGTATAGATAACCGTCATCACCGAAAGCACAATTTGCAGTATGCACGCCCGTTTCAATTCGACCCAGCAGTTTCCCACTTGAATCCATAATCACAACGCCATTCCCCGCCGCTGCAAAAAGATTTCCCATAGGATCAACCTTAATCCCATCGGCATTAATGGTTTCCTCAGGGAATTGTTTCTTAAAATCGAAAAATATGCTCCCCGCTTCTAAATCACCATTTTCTTTGATGGTATATGCCATAATATACGGGGCCTGTCCATCGCTCAAAGCTACATAGAGCCTATCCCCTTTTGGTGAAACGGCAATACCATTTGGCCTGGCTAAATTTCCAATTACTTGTTTGACCGAACCATCTCTTGTGACGCGATACACGCCATTTTCTGCAATTTCCCTATGGAGGGTATCCTGTTCTCTATTTGGCAGTCCATAGGGAGGGTCGGTAAAATAATAAGATCCACCAGGATGCTGAGCAATATCGTTTGGCGAATTAAACCGCCTACCTTCCCACCGATCAACAAGCGTAGCTTTTTCTTTGCTTTCCAGGTCAATCTGGACAATCCTTCGGTTACCATGGTCACAGGCGATCAGCTCCCCCTGTTGATTAATGAGCAGTCCATTCGTACCAGGTTCATCACTGTACCACTGCTCGCCGGCATAACCTGAAGGTTTTAGGAATTCCGTAAGGCCCTCGCCTTCCTTCCACTTAAAAATGGTATTCTGACGTGGGTCGCTGAACAATAGATAACTTCCGTTAGACACCCAGACGGGGCCTTCTGCCCATTGAAAACCATCTGCCAAAACTTCCGCAGGCCTTTCATTCACTATTTTCTCGTGCATACTAGTTGGAACTTCTGTATTGTTTAACTTGCTCTCACATTGCTGTACACCTACGGCACCTAAAAGAAAGCTATAGAGTATTATTTTCATAGGTTGGGAATAAAAAACAGTTTCGTGCTCCCGTTCATCGGGCTACGTTAAGATAACAATATTATTCCAAAACACCTATCCATGCACAGGACATTGCTAAAAATTAAATGACCATTTAACCCAAAGATCAAATGGTCATTTCGCGAGAATTACTGTCTGCTTAATTCTGTTTTTTCAATGGCAACTTAGGCATTTGTGGCCTATCCTTGATCGCTGCTTCGGTAGAAATAGTCAATGCTTCACCTCGAGAAAGTTGTTCTTTCAAGCCTGGTAATTTTCCATCAATCCAAGTTTTAAGTTCAGCATCTTGAATTTTCTCATCCATTTTTCCTGCTTCAAGTAAGGCAATAAGGTCCCGGTTGGCATCCACCACAGCATTTCTGTAAGCTTGGTCAAAGCTATCCTTTTTCAGACTATCCAGCACTAGCACCTTATCTTGGTCGGCAGGTTTCACTGTTCTTGAAAAACCATAGTTCTTGGTTTTAGTAAATGCCTCCAATTCAGTTAATAGCATTTCACTGTGATCCATGGAAGCTTGGGCATATGTTTTAACTGCTTCACTTGAAGAAGTTGCCAAAGCTTGTTTTGCAAGAGCGATGCTCCGCATATTCTCTTTGATCACCGAATCGATAAACTGCTGGACGGAATCTTGTGGCTTAAATGCCAATATGGTCATGACTCCTAGAATGATGGCCATCAATCGTAGTATTGTTTTCATAATGCTCGATTAGGAGTTTATAATTTCATTTTCTAATTGAACCCTTTAGCCAACAAATAGTTCTTTTCTGCAACCTCACGTAAACACAGAAAGGGACAATATCAATTGTCCCTTCCCTTGTCCAAGCTAAGAAAATGTACTTTTTATAGCTCAGGTTTTGTGTGCAAGATCATTTTTGCGCTGTCCATTTCCATACTATCCAGAGCACTATCATTTAAATTGCTATCCACTGGATTTTGTAGATTATCTTGAGGACTGTTTCTATCTATTCTATCAGTAGGATCGTTGCATGAAGCAACAAAGCACAGCACTATTGCACTACATAAAAGTGTTTTCATATCTTAAAAATTATCTAAAATAAGCGAAGAGATGATTTGTTTATGCTTCATCATTATTCCTTATTTTTTTCTTAACCTTTTCCTTGGGAAAAGTGTCCGGTTCAGGCATTGTATTCAATTGTTCCTGTTGGGCATCCACACCAGCCTCACCGATACCTTCCCTGTTTTTTTCTCTGTTCTGAATAACCGAAGTCAATTCTTTGCCTTTTCTAGGCTTTTCCTTATTATTTAACCCGACTTTTTCGTTTTCGTTCTTCGTTGCCATAATACTATTTATTGATTCAATTAAAGAACACTTTAACGAACAGGAAGTTGAAATAAAATTACATTTACTGTATAAGTTAATTCAACTTTCTATTATTTTCTCCGTGACCGATTTTGTCGCGTTTGAATTAGATAAACGATATAGAGTCCGATAAGGATAAAACCTACGGCAAATAAAAATGGAAATAACATAACTTATTCATTTTTATACAGTCTGTTTCAGGCGATTTTTAATCATGACCTGACGTTTTGACGATTTTATTGTAAATACCCATGAGGAGGATGGGAGAAACCCATTGTCCCACAAACAAGGCCCAATGTTTATGACCTGTACACTTAAGGATTGCCGAACTGGCCATGAGCCCAACTGCAGTACATAGAAAAAATTTCGAAGGTAATTGCGCCGTCATATCTTCGATTTTTTTTGTCATCTCCCCTTCTTTCAATTCTGGATTGTTCATTGGATTTTCCATAGTTCAATAAATTTAACTCGTTCTATTCAAGGCTCGGATTTTCCGATCTTATCCTATGAAAACTTACCCTCCGAATTGGTTTTCAATAAGTTGAATAAGGGTATAAATCTTCTCAATCGGGTATTTTTCTTTTCAACGATTAGCTGTGGCTCACTGTTCCTAAATAAAGAAACATTGAAATGATGAAAAGAAAATCACACTTGTTAGGAAATAGACCAGGTCTGATCCTAGCATTCGCAGCAATTCACCACGATGATAATAGAAAGTCGGACAAGCCTAGGAATACGCCAGATGAGAAAAATCCGAATGATGCTCCAAAGAATGACGATGTAGAAGAGGGAAATGTACCGGCAGAAATTCCTAACATATTGCCTCCAGAAGAAGAAAATAGACCGGAGTACAATGAAAACCAAAACCCAGAACGGAAACCCGGCAATGAGAAAAACATTCCACAGGATGATCGGATAAATTCACAAGATGCCACTAAACAGCATCATAATAAGAATGCATTAGATTCACGAAGTTCATCTGTCAAAGAAGGAAGCAATAACCGTGAAAACCGAAAAAGTTAAGGAAATTGGATACCGAGAGAAAGTAGCTTTATGTTCAGACATAAAGCTACTTTCTTTTTGGAGCAAAGATTGGTCACCCCTAATTCTAACTGGGTAATTTTTCCAGATAATAAGATTTAGCCATAACCTTGATATCCTGCATCGTATGGGGAAATAACACCTTATATTGGCCAATTGGCAAAATATTTGTTGCAACAGCGGAAACTTTCATAGCGAAGGTTGTATTGAAACAAACAATTTTATATTATCATGAAGAAAGTATTTTTACCTTTCCTTACCCTTTTAATTTTATTGTTTGCTGCAAATGAGCAAGCAAATGCGCAGACCCCTTACCGCACAGCAATCGGCCTTGGTGTTGATGTTGGCGACGGTCAGTCCTTATTCGGTCCGCAGATCAAACATTCATTTGGTGGCGAAAATGCCGGTAATGCACAAGTTTTATTCGGAGACCATATTACGGTCCTGGGTGTAGATTATTCGTATAACCAACGGATTGCCGGTACGAACGGTCTTTCATGGTATGTTGGTGTAGGTCCGCAATTATCATTTATTGATCATGGTAAGTGGGACGATGATTGGTATGATGACGACAAACATTGGGACGATGATGATCACGTGGATTTTGCAATCCGTCCAGCAGTTGGTCTAGAATTTAGAATTCCGAGAACGCCGTTGGCAATGCACTTCGATTGGAAGCCATGGTGGAATCTTTCCCATGGTTCACACTTCGAACCTTCCAGATTTTCACTTGGTTTTAAATTTGTGTTGAAATAGGGAATAACAAAAAAATAGGGCTTTAGGGCCCTATTTTTTGTTTTAGATATGAGATTATAGATATGAGATATGAGCTATTAGATTTGAGATAGAAAGGCTGGTTATTGAACGGCCTTTTAGCAATAAGATTATTTTTTCACCAATTCTACGCGTCTATTCTGCTCTTTCCCTGCTTCTGTGGAGTTATCGGCTATAAAATCGTTCGCTCCGAAGCCTTTTGCAGCTAATCTGGTTTTATCGATTCCACCTTGGATTAAACTGGCAACAACGGCATTTGCGCGATCCTTTGATAATTGCAGATTATGATCGGCATCCCCAACATTATCGGTATATCCATTAACATCTAGCTTTAAATCTTTGTTTTTCTGGAGAACCTTAGCAATTTCATTTATGGCATCTTTACCTTCGGTTTTTAAGGTGGCTTTATCGGTATCGAAATTAATATAGAGGATTGACTTTCCGCTTTCGGCTAGATCTTTTTCAATTTTGTCGGCTTTTATAATCCCAATCGTTTGCTGAAATGGTTCTGCTTCGATAACATAGATAGCTCCCCCTGCCGAATTAGAGGAAATTGCAAAATAAATAGGTTTATTATCTTTCTGAACGCCATAGGTTACCAAATTATCGTGACTGGATGTACCAAATTCATAATAATAGTTATCTCGGTTGTTTGCTTTATTCAACCCCTCAATTGCATCATCAGGAACTTCACCTTCAAACAATTTTGTAGCTCCAAGGCTTTCAAAATGTTTACTGAAGGATTTTACAAATCGATATTCATCCCAATCCGCTCTCTGACCACCATTTGTCATTTGGTATCCCTTTATAAACACTTTTCCTTCTACTGGAATAAATCCGTCCTTGGTATAGATTTCCAATTTTCCAAAGTCACTCTTTTTGTCATATCCGTACCCTGTGTCATCACTCACCCAATCCGGAAGTGCGAAATAGGGATATTCACCTAAATCTGCAGTTGCAACGGGCAGCGATGATGGATCAAACGTAGCTGCATTCCCAGGTACCGTCGTCGCGACCGTATCGGTAACTACAACCACAGTATCATTTTTACCTTCATCCTTTTTTTCTGCATTATTACAGGCGTTAAGCATCAAAAATGCTGGAAGCACCCCAAAGAACAACGTGTTTTTTTTCATAAATTTATTAGTATATGTTAATTAGCATTTTAAAGATAATGATTCCCACGTAAACCTTTATTAAATTTTAGGATTGAAATTGAAGAAGGATCTCAATAAGTGAATCGGAGGAATTATATCTCATGGCGAAACCTTATCTTTGCACAAATTTTAATTCTGAGCTATCGTGATTGATGTAAATAATATCGCTGTTTCCTTTGGTGGGACTACCCTATTTTCAGACGTTTCATTCTCCATAAATGAGAATGATAAGATTGCATTAATGGGTAAAAATGGAGCAGGAAAGTCCACCCTGTTAAAGATAATTGCTGGCGTAGGAAAACCGACAACAGGCGTTGTATCAGGCCCAAAAGAAGCTGTTATTGCCTATCTGCCCCAGCATTTGCTGACAGAAGATAAACTTACGGTATTTGAAGAAACCTCCAAAGCTTTTGAAGAGGTTTATAAAATGCGTGATGAATTGGAGGAGCTGAATGAGCAACTGAATATCCGTACAGATTACGAGAGTGACGATTACATGAAGCTTATCGAGCGCGTCTCCGAGCTTAGTGAGAAATTTTACTCCTTGGAAGATACCAATTACGATGCAGAAGTTGAAAAGGTATTAAAGGGTTTGGGATTTGACCGATCAGATTTCACCCGACAGACATCAGAATTTTCGGGTGGATGGCGTATGCGTATCGAACTGGCGAAAATACTTTTGAAAAAACCTGACCTCATCCTGCTCGATGAGCCGACCAACCACATGGATATCGAAAGTATCCAATGGTTAGAGGATTTCTTAGTCAATCAAGCAAAAGCCGTGATCGTCATTTCCCATGACCGTGCTTTTATCGATAATATCACGAACCGGACCATAGAGGTCACCATGGGTCGGATCTATGATTACAAGGCGAAATATAGCCATTATTTAGTGTTGCGTCAGGAACGTCGCCAACACCAATTGAAGGCCTACGAGGAGCAACAGCGTTTTATCGCAGATAATCAAGAATTCATTGATCGTTTCAAGGGAACCTATTCAAAAACACTTCAAGTGCAATCCCGTGTGAAGATGTTGGAGAAATTGGAAATCATTCAGGTCGATGAAGTAGATACGTCAGCACTTCGCTTGAAATTCCCTCCATCCCCGCGCTCAGGAACGTATCCTGTAATCGTTGAAGGTCTCCGTAAGGCCTACGGTGATCACCTGGTATTCGATGATGCCAATATGGTCATTGAACGTGGACAGAAAGTTGCCTTTGTCGGAAAGAACGGTGAAGGTAAGTCGACCATGATCAAAGCTATCATGGGTGAGATTGATTTTGAGGGATCCCTTAAAGTAGGGCACAACTCGAAGATCGGTTACTTTGCACAGAATCAAGCATCCCTTTTGGATGAAGAATTAACCGTATTTGAAACGATTGATCAAATTGCGGTCGGTGATGTACGTGTTAAGATTAAAGATCTCTTGGGGGCATTTATGTTCAGTGGCGATGATACAACCAAAAAGGTTAAGGTACTTTCCGGCGGAGAGAAAACACGATTGGCCATGATCAAACTCCTATTGGAACCGGTCAATGTGTTGATCCTGGATGAGCCTACCAACCATCTGGACATGAAAACAAAAGACATTATTAAAGATGCCCTTCAGGATTTCGATGGTACATTAATCTTGGTTTCCCACGACCGTGACTTCCTTGACGGCTTAGCAACCAAGGTTTTCGAATTTGGAAATAAACGCGTGAGAGAACATTTTGAAGACATCAAAGGTTTCTTGGAATACAAGAAAATGTCAAGCTTAAAAGAAATCGAAAAATAAAGAAAATTATCCTAGCGTTAGAATTTTCCATTCTTTCTAACACTAGGAATTATTTTCCAGACCGAAAAAATATCAATGCGTCTCCTATCCGCATTCCCCCCTCTCAAATACACCTTCATATTATTATTTTATTAAATAAAGAATAACATAATACACTTTAACGACTATTTTTTATTTTTAATTAAATTTTAAATATGAATCACGTCGTTTATTTCTTTTTATTGTTCATGGTTGGATATTCACTAACTTCTACCGCACAACCTGCCTCTTTTCATAAACTTCAAAGTTTAGGTGTAAGTGCCAAAGTCGGGTTTGATAGCAATTTTCAAGGTTTATTGACTGGCGCTAATTTATCCTACGAACACAGATCCAATAAATGGTTGGGAATAACCTCTTCACTAAATCACGAAATTTACAGGGGATTTCCCTTTTGGCAAGTAAACGGATCCGATAATGATTGGATGTTTCGAAAGGCTTCGTTTGATTTTGGGCTTAGGGCTTATCTACAACCACTTTATCTCTCAGCATCCATTGGTTTGGGATACAGCTCAGGATACGCTAAAGAAGAAGACAATAAAATAAATTCACACGCCTTACAATTAATGGGATATAATTCCTTGGGGTTGGGATTTCAGTTCAGAAAACGAAATGGAGATGCAATGGAGATAGAAATTGGTATCAATAGTTTATACCCTACAAAGGTTCCCACTTTGGGTTACCGATATCGGTTTTTATTAAAAGATTAATTTACCTACAAGCCTATATAAATTTAGATATTATTTGAAAACCTCAGTAAACATGATTAATTCCATCAATGGTTAAGATCATTTCAATTTTCGAACTTTCTAATTTTAACAAACTTTCACGAAACCTTCACACTTCTTAACCAAAGCAACGATTAAAACCCACCCTTCAAGACCTAACTTTACAGAAAATTATTAAACGAAAATTAATAACGATTAAAAACCAGTAAAGATTAAGGTTATGAAAAGACTCTACTGCTATTTTATTTTTGCCTTATTGCTATTTTATGGCTGTACGCGAGAAGAAATTCTAGATTTCCCGAAAAGCAATGTTAAACCCCAGCTTGTTGCAATTGGTTTTTTAACCCCAGGAGATTCGATCCACATTTATCTGGGTAGTACGGTTCCGTTTGGACAAGCGAAAGAACTACCGGAAACCTATGTCCGAAATGCAAAGGTTCATATATCGGAGGATAATGGAAATTCCATACCATTGACACTGTCGTCATCCACCTTACCCATTTATTCTTGTTCACAGCAGGATTTGCCCATTATAAAAGGAAAATCTTATCTCCTCCATGCTGTTGCAGCAAACTTTCAAGAGGTCAAAGCCAAAACTACCGTTCCTACAGAAAAAGCAGTTTGGAATAGCGCAGGGTTTACCTATAATAGTTCGTCCGGTATTGAATTCCAAGGCAGCTGGCATCCTATACCAGATGAACAAGAGATCGACTATTCCGTGTATTTATACCGGACGAAAGAACCATCAGATATTTTATTCGGTAATGAAGGAATTATCAAAAATAAAGATGAATATACCATTAAGCGGGATATATACTTTAATAACGACGCACAGGCCGTTCTGATGACCAGAACAAAAGCCATGGGGGCTTTCAGTAAAATGGCCGAATTGAACAATGAGGTCCGGTGGAGCTATGCTGATGCAGCGTTTTACGATGTAATTTCAGCTTTTAAAGGCATTCTACCCTCCTATTCAAACATTGAAAATGGTGTTGGAGTTTTTGGCAGTTATCTGTTGGATGTTAAAACCTTCAAGCCATGAAGAGCCTACTTTATATCACTATTTTCTTTGGTACCTTTGTTTCTTTTGCTCAAGCTCAACAGTGCAATGGAGATCGAAAATTCTATGTGAAAGTTATCGTTCTTGATACCTTTAACAAGCCTTTATCTTCGGTCGATTTGCGGTTGCCATTTGGTCCATGGCAAAGTTCCGAGAAAGGCGAATTTCAATTTCATCTTCCACAGGGATCGACTGCATTTAACATTCGTAAATTAGGCTATCAACCCAGAAGGGAAAAAGTATACATCAAAAACGATAGCACAATTAACGTTATTCTCTCCCCCCTTGCTAATCAAGAACGCATTGAAGCCATCACCGTACATGGCAAAAAACGCAGGCATTCACAAATGATGAAGGCCGGTACGATCAATGAAATTGATCGAGAGACAGTAGAAAAAATGCCCTCTTTTCTAGGTGAAAAGGATGTTATCCGCACCTTGCAAATGATGCCTGGAATGTCCTTTGCTGCCGAAGGTAGTGCTGAAATTTACGCCCGCGGCGGTTCGGCCGACCAGAATCTGATTCTTTTAGATGGTGTCCCAATGTACAATTCAACGCACTTATTAGGTCTCTTTTCAGCTGTAAATCCGTTGGTGGTGAACAATGCCAAATTATTCACCGGAGCTTTTCCCACGTGGTACGGTGGAAAGCTATCCTCCGTAATCGACATCAAATCTCGAGAAGCGGATTTCAATAAATTTTCAGGTTCGGCAGAAATTGGCCTCACCTCAGGGAAAGGTCATCTGGAAGTCCCACTTATAAAAAACAAACTTTCCCTCCTTCTTGCAGGACGAAGGTCATTTTTTGATGCGATCCGTCTCTTAGGGACCGAATCTATTGAATATTTCAATTTTTTCGATGCAAATGCAATCTTAACCTATAAACCGGACACATTGAATACCTTCAAATTAAGTGGTTATCTGGATGGAGATAAATTCGCATATGAAAGTAATTACCAAGGTGAGGAAAGAGATGCATCAATCAAGCATCAACAAGCTTTCGCCTTCAATTGGAATCGAATAATTACCAAAAAATTAAACCTCCAGTTGAACACATATTACAGCCGTTTCAGGAACTTATTATTAGAAGAACAAAAATCATACTCAGGAGAGGAATCCCATCTTCATAATTTCCATTCCCAAATGCGTACCATTGGTACGAAAGCAACAGTGAATTTTAAACCCACACAAAATTTTCAAACCCTCGTTGGATTAGCATACAACAGCACTTCCTCAGATCCTTCCAACTATTATGGTCATGAAAACGAAAAACCTTTCTCCATTCAAAGTATGCCAACAACCAGATCCCAAGAAATTGCTGCATTTGGCGAACTTTTCTATACTTGGCGAAAGACTTCTCTCAATTTGGGAACCAGAATTTTGCACTATAAAAACAGTGGTTTTTCACGAGTCTATGTAGAACCAAGAGTATCCATTCAACAAGATCTTGGCCACCATTTTGGTGTAAAAGCATCCTACTCTCGAATGACGCAACCCCTGCAGCGATTATTGAATACAGGAATGGGATTGCCAACAGACATTGTGTTTCCATCAGATGCTGTTATTATCCCTCCAACAGCAGACATATTCACGATAGGACTTGCTAAAGATATTTTAATCAGCGAGCGCAATTATATATCTTTTTCCATTGAGGCCTATCAAAAATACATGGCTGATATTACAACATTTAAGGATGGTTATGATACTTACAGCGCCATTCAAGTAAGTCCTTTTGCTATCTATAGGGCCTCTTCAGTATATGATATGCTTTTATCGGAGGGAAAAGGTCGTGTAAAAGGTATAGATATGAAAGTGGATGGGACATATGGCCGGTTCTCTGGTTGGTTAAGTTATTCGTTATCACATACCGAGCATCAATTTGAAGAATTAAATGCAGGTAAATGGTTCAATGCAAATACCGATCGTCGGCATTTGCTCAATTTGGCACTTACCTACAGGCTCAGTCCCAAATGGTCGATATCAGGAGCATGGATGTATGGATCGGGCAATCCAATTCATCTTCCTGAATCTTATTATGGTATAGCTCAACCAAAACCCATAAATGAACTCCAGCCAGCCAACCAGATCCTATATGCCTACGGTGAACGAAATAGCTACAGGATGAAGCCATTCCATAAATTAGATGTTAGCATGACCAAACAAACCACAGTTTTCCGAAAAGCTGCAGAACTGAACTTTGGCGTGTATAATATATATAATCGCGCCAACCCCAGCTTCTACTTTATGGATCTTGACAGAAAGTATGAAGGTACACCACAGCTCAAAAGCATTTCTGTATTTCCAGCAATGCCATCCATTTCGTTAAAAGTAAATTTTTGATAAAAAAGTATTAAAAAATCACAAAACAAAAAAGATTTTGGATTATATTTTAATATAGAGCAATTGGTTTATGATTAGCAAATTCACCATACCAAACTATTAATCAACATATTAAACACCAAAAATGTTAATAGTGTTAAAAATATAGGAAAATATTAATCTTAAGTATAATTTAGTTTAACAATAATAATTTCACCCACAAATTCTTTGAACATGAAATCAGCTACCCTTCTCTATTTAACGACAACATTAATCTGTAGCTCACTATTAGCAGTTGCTCAGGATCAACAACCATTCAAAAGGCAACATCTCGCTATCGGTCCCATTTTAGGTTACAATTATGGTATAAATGGTCTGAATTATGGTCTTGGAGCACTATATGAATTCCGACCAGAAAAACAGCTCAGCTTCTTTGCTGGATTAAATTATCTTCAAACCAGAAGAAGTAGCTCACACCAAAATACCAAATCATTTACCGGGGAAATATGGAAACAACACCTTACCGCACTTAATTTTGGTGCACGGTATTATGCAAATGAATTTTATTTTGCTGGCGCCGTCGGATTAGCGTATAAAAATGAACTTCTGTTAGGAGCAGATGGTCGCAAGACACCACTTGATTCTGGTTTTGGCTTCTATAAATCCTTAAGTACAGGCTATGCACTGCCAATTTCAACGCATAGTATTGGCGAATTTGAAGCGGGTGTTTATGGTGTTAAGGAGTCGATGAATGTAGGCGGAACCATGCGGTATAAATTTGGGTGGTAAACCTAGATCAATTAAATTTTCACACTTTACAGGTATCGAAATTATTGGACTGTCCGCATCCCTCATTTCACTATCTTTTAAAAGCTAAAAATTCGCTAATTTCGTTTCCATCAAAAAACGAATTCATGAAAAAACTTTTAGTTTTATTATTATTAGGTTCCTCTGTTGCCTATGGTCAGCGGAATTTCACTATAGAAGAAACAGTATATGGGCCAGCTAAGTTTGCTCCAAAATCTATTCCTTCAGCAAAATGGATCAAAGGATCAGATGCATTCACCAATTTGGATAGTACCTATCAAAATCTTTTGATTCGCGATGTGAAAAACAACTGGCAACCAAAGCCATTCATTACACTCCAAGAAATTCAGACAGCTATAGGAACCGCAATTCCAAATAGCAAAATCACTCTTAAGCGATTTCCAACCAATTACCAGTGGATCGATGAAAACAGTATAAAATTCACGACTGCCGCTGATAAGAAGACTTATACAATAGCGTATAATATAAAAGATAAAAAAGCAAAAGTAATCCACAGTTTAGCGGATGCACAAAGTACAGAAGCAGCGACGACCTCTACTTCAAAAACAGCCTATCTAAACGGCAATAATATTGAAATCATTGCTGCGGATGGCACGAAAACGGTCGTTACTAAGGATACGATTAATGGAGTCGTAAATGGCACTGGTACAGTACATCGGAATGAATTTGGCATTGATAAAGGCATGTGGTGGTCTCCGGATGAGAAGCAATTGCTTTATTACCGTAAGGATGAAAGCATGGTTAGTAAATATCCGCTCCCGCAATGGGATACCCGTGTTGCCACCATCAAAGATATACGGTACCCGATGGCCGGCATGAAAAGTGAAGAGGTTACATTACGCATCTTCAATACTGAAACTGGCGAACAGGTAACCTTGCAAACAGGAGAACCGAAAGAACAGTATCTGACAATTGTAACATGGGATCCAAGTTCAGCATCTGTTTATGTTGGTGTACTAAACCGTGGTCAAGATCATCTGAAACTCAACAAGTATGATTCAAAAACGGGTGCATTGGTAAGTACTTTATTTGAGGAAACTTCTTCCTCCTGGGTAGAACCGCAACATCAATTGGCATTTATCCCAAACAAAGATGATCAGTTTCTTTATCAGACCGATAAAGATGGATTCAATAGTCTGTACTTATACAATACCCAAGGTAAACTTCTTCGTTCATTCGCAAAAGATAGCATCGTTGTTACAGATTTTAAAGGATTTGATGAAAAAGGCAACAAAGCGTATTACGTAGGTGCTACCAATAGCGGGCTGGAAAGGCAGCTCTTTGAGGTTGATCTAAAGTCAGGTAAAACGACACAACTCACTCAAACCAATGGCGTTCACAATGCCGAAATCAGTGGCAGTGGTTTGTATATTTTGGATCAATACAGCAATAGTACCACTCCGAACAAACTGCAGGTAATCACCAAAAAGGGTGGAAAAACAAATGCATTGTTTACTGCCGGAAATCCATTTACAGGTCAGATAAATCTTCCGAAGATCGAGTTTAAGCGTTTCACCTCTGCTGACGGTAAAACACCATTGAATGCACGTATTACTTATCCGCCAAGTTTTGATCCTGCGAAGAAATATCCAGTCATGGTGTATCTGTATGGAGGTTCGCATGCCCAGATGGTTACGGACAGGTGGTTAGGTGGGGTTGGTTATTTTGATCTATATATGGCTCAACAGGGTTATATCGTCTTCACGCTTGACAATCGTGGCTCTGATGCTCGCGGACGTGATTTTACCCGCGTAACACATAGAAACCTTGGTGAAGCCGAAATGGAAGATCAGTTGGTGGGTATCAATTACCTAAAGGCACAGCCTTATGTAGATGCTGCAAACATGGGAATTTTTGGCTGGAGCTATGGTGGGTTTATGACCACCTCATTCATGACCAAGCATAATGACATTTTTAAAGCCGCTGTAGCCGGAGGTCCTGTTATGGATTGGAAATATTATGAAGCCATGTACGGAGAACGCTATATGGATACGCCAGAAGAAAATCCTGAAGGTTATGCAAAAACCTCCCTCCTGAATAAAGCGGATCGCTTAAACGGTAATCTACTTATCATTCATGGTGCTCAAGATCCAGTGGTTGTTCAGCAACACAGCATGGACTTTGTCCAGAAAGCAATCGAGGCGGGAAAACAGGTTGATTATTTCCTTTACCCTACCCATGAGCACAACGTAATCGGAAAAGACAGGATTCATATGTACGAAAAGATTGCGAAGTATTTTGATAATTACCTTAAGAAGTAATAGCAATTCATATAATAATTATCAGCCGATTATTTAAATAATCGGCTGTTTGTTTTTTATTCCTCCCGGTCTGGCAAATCTCGCATGACTTTATTCAGTGCTTTAGGAATACTCGTTAAATCATAATGGTTTTCATACACCAGATACTTTGTACTCCATTGCGGATTAAACTTATTCTTGAATTCATATATGCCGTGATAGTGCTTAAAAAAGCGTAGCCGTTCATAGGCAAATTTGATGGCCCATTCCGGTACATCCTTAGGTCTTTCAATGCCAGACATCGAGGCCATGCCCATATTGAGGCGCACCATCCCCCTTTCTTTCAGGAGAGATATTAACCGCACAATCAATGCATCCATGACACCTCCTGGCGCATCCTTCGTTTTGCGAATCAAATCATAGGTACCTTCGCCTTTTGTAAAATCAGGGATTATATTCAAAAAGGCCACCACCTTTTCGTCTTCATTTTCTATGGTAATAATATCCTGATTCTTCAATTCCTCCCAATCGAACATCCCCGAAGAAAATAATATTTCCTTTCTATTCATCATATCCAACCACTCATCGGATACATGCTTCAATTTCTGCAGCAGACCATCTTTTATGGGACCCTGGTATACGACGGTTTGAAATCCTTTCTTTTCCAATGCATTCAATGCATTCCGCAATGATTTCCGATCTTTCCCTTCCAATTTGAACTCAAGGAGGTCAACAATTGCTTCCTGCCCAATCGGCAATGATTTTTTACCCAATTCATAGAAGATAGGCAAGCTCAGGGAGTCCACTTTATAGTAGGAGGTTTTTAAGCCGTTCGTCAAACAGAATTTCTCAAATTCCCGCAAAATAAGGAGTTTACTTGCTGGATCTGCTGGGCATATTGGCTCTCCCAAGATCAATGCAAATCCCGAAGAAATCTTATACGCTATAAATCCATCTACCGCAAGTCCAAAATAAAAGATCTTATCAAAATAGCCCTTGAAATAATCATCAGCCGAACTTCCATATCGTTGGACAAGTGCCTTGGCTTTCTGTTGTTCCTCTTCAAGTCGAGGCGCTTGAAAGATATAAGGTCGAATAAATGCATAAAGTAAAAGACCTAACGATATTACTCCCAATAAGTTAATCGATAAAACAAAGCTCTTTGCAAATCGAGTAATAGGCACTGGTTCAGGCTCCAAAAGGACAAAACTTCTCAGCGTACTACCCAAAGATTGATAAAATGAAAAGTCTACACCAAAATCGCGCTTATCCAAAAAATAGAAACCAACAATGCCATAAACCAATACACTGAACAATATGATTAAGGAAGATTGGATACTGAAACTTACTATTTTCGGATCTGACTTCAATCGGTAACTCCTCCTCGTTATAACTAATACGGTAATTGCGACGAAAGCAACAATGGCTTCTTCATAATCAATGGCTTTTAGCATATTCCCAATCAGAGAGAGTACACAAAGGATCAATGCCAATCGCCAAGCATTTCGAAAGCCCCGAATCAAAAAGGCGGCACAGATCAGCAGCAGAACACCTACCAGCAGAATGGCGGAATTGGAGAAATAGATGGCGCCCATGGGCAGGAAATTAGCCAAGAGGTGGATGCGCTCCGCTAAGGGGGGAGTTAATACGGAAATGATATTTAGGATCCCTAGAAAAGCAAGCAAAGCAGCGGGCAGAATGCGAAGAAGGATATTCCCTTTTGCGGAGCCGAAAGAAGCTATCCCTGCGACAAGAGGCAACCAAAATTCAAATACACGAAATAATACGGTTATGGAAATCGCATCTACAGCCTGAATGCCATACGTACGTAAAGCCACGACCATGGAAACCTCTACAGCACCCAAACCCCGTAAGAAAGGCGAAATCGCAAAGAATAAAGTAGCAATCGTATACGCAGCGATGCACTGCTCCCAGCCTGGTTCAATCCCAATGGCAAGCATGGCGATATATACATGCAAAATACCGCACGCTTCAATAGCGAAAGACCAGAATAAAGAATAAATAACGGCGCTGCTTGAAAAATGTCCTTCTTGGATTTCCTCCAACACATTCGAAAATTGAGGACTTATGCTCACCAATCGCCTGAATACCCACCCTCTTTTTAGAAAGGAATAGGTCGCATAAATGAGTATACATACCAGTACCATAAGTGCACCAAGTGCATACCATGTATCAAGGTTAGTTCCCCGCTCCAGTCCCAAATACAACAAAACAGGAATGGCCAAGACGACCAATGATGCGATCCCGATTAATCCATAGATATAGGAAGCAAAACCAATCCTTGCTTTGCTTATGCCCTGATTTTCGATGTCAGATGTAAAGAACGCCAAGGAAGTAATACCGCCACCAGGGAGAAATACACTCACCAAATTGCGTTTCAAAAATAATTTTACACCGGCACCAATGGAAATCTTACTATGAACAGCACGAAATGAATATACATACATCATCCCTTGACATAAAATATAAATGCCCGTAAAGACAATGCCCAGAAACACATAGCTGGGAACAGCTTGCTGTACCAAATCTACGGCCTGAACCAATTCATCTTTCTGCTTCCGAAAGAAATAGATGGCAAGCAACAGAAATAAAAAAGCTAAGATTTCTTTAATAAAATAATTTCTGGAACGTAAGAAAATCTTCATAATGAAAGGATGGTACAAAGATTAATGAAACTGATTGTGGAAAGGTTTACCTATACCCGTAGCTGCAAAACATAAAAAAACCCTTTTTCTTCCCATAGCATTATTAAATATTACAAGAAATAAATTTACCATATCGTGACAAGTAAATAAATAGCCAAACAAGGATTTAACTAAAAATTCATAATTAAACTACATATTCTTAAAAAAGCCTATTGAATTTGACCTAAAACATCATTATTTCACATGTCTTATGATTATATTGATGGAAACCTTGTATGGAAAGTATATTGAATTATGAAGTAGGCATAGGTTACAGGATATTAAATTGGAAGATGTCCAGAACAAGAATAAATATTATGGTCCTGAATAAATGGGGCAATCAATTTTAGATAAAGACGGAACACTTTTTTGCAGTTCTTAAACCTTATAAGGGAAATAACAGAATTCTCAAGGACACAATGGTTGATTTGAAAAAAAAGATGTATAAATGAAAACATATATTCAAATCCAGGTGTACTTTCTTATTTTTGGTAAAACTAAACCCCGTGAGAAAATTAGTATTCACTTCCATTTTTTTATTAGTTAGCCTCATCACCTTTGCACAGCATCAGTTGGCTGGCACCGTTAAAGATAGCGTCACAAATCGTCCAGTTGAATTTGCCAGCATTGCATTGCTCCTTGAGGACCAATCCATCTATGACGGCATGGTTACAGACAGTCTTGGAGGATTTTCCTTTCAAAACGTTAAAAAGGGATCCTATCGATTGCGCGTCAAATTTATAGGATACAAACAAAAAGATATCAACATTGAAGTAGTTGGTTCTAGAGAAATACGTGTAGAAGATATCCACATCGCACCAACGAGCAATCAAATTACGGCCATTGATGTAACTGGACAAGTAGCTTCCCAAACTCACCGGAACGATCGCCAGGCCTATCGAGCTGATCAATATAAGAATGCGGCTGGAGGTACTGCACTGGACATCGTCAAAAACCTGCCGTCCGCATCTGTCGATGCACTCGGTAATATTTCCATGCGTGGAAACGAAGGAATTATCGTGTTGATTAATGGTAAGCCTTCTCTTTTAGATCCGGCAACTCTCCTTTCGCAAATTGCTGCCAATGATGTAACGGAAGTGGAATATATCACCACGCCAACTGCCCAATATGACCCTGATGGTAAAGGGGGCATCATCAACCTTAAAACAAAAGCAACCAAAAGCGATGGCTTTGCTTGGATATTAAACCTTCAAGGCGGCCTGCCTCCTATTGATGATTACGATAATGCTAAAAAACAACACCGTTACGGTGCAGACATTGCCTTTCAATACCGAAAAGATAAGTTGGAATTAAACGGATCTGCAAACTATCTCCGCAACGATAATGCTGGTTTTCGCGATGGAGATGTATGGACCATCTTGAACGATAAACAAACTTTCTTCCCTTCAAAAGGAGAACGAAGTTTTGATAAATACAATTATGGCATCCGCCTCAATGGCAACTATACAATCAATTCAAACAATAGCTTGAGTTTGGGTGTGCTAGCTTCCAAAAAATTCCAAGATCGGGTAGCAGATATCCATTATGAAAATAGGACGATCGATCGGAATTCAGGAAACTTAATCTCTTCCCTGAATTATTTTAATCCGAATCTGCAGAATAAACAGGGAGAATTTTATCTTTTTGATTTCAATTATAACCTCAAGCTAAATGACCGCCATCGATTCAACGTCGGTGCGATCTATGAGTTCGCCCAAATTCACGGTTCAACAAAAAATGCTAATATTGAAAACGGCAAAGATACAGTTCAATGGACCCATAACACGTATGAGAATCCATTGCGCGGTCTGCGGTTATCGGCAACGCATATATGGGACCTTAACCAAGCAGAATTACAGGCAGGCTACCAACTTCGGCATGATCGGCAAGAAGGTAATTTTGAATATTATGCTGCTGAGCAAGGCCAACCAAGCGCTATCGTTCCTGAATTTACAGGGAAATTGAACGCGACAAACCGCGTGCATGCCTTCTTTTCCCAGTATGACCGTAAATTCAAAACAAGTCAGTTCGGGATAGGCTTGCGCTACGAGTATTATGAACGCGATGTAAAACTTTTGCATACCGGAGAGGAATACCCCTATTCCATTCACCAACTTTACCCAAGCGTTAATTTTATGCAAGAATTTGGGCATGGCTGGTCTTGGAAAATTGCCGGTTCCCGTCGCGTGCAACGCAACAACAACTTTGAACTTAACCCCATACCAGAACGTGAACATTCAGAAACTTTGGAACAGGGAGATCCCGAACTATTACCCGAATTCATTACCAATGTAGAAACTGGTGTAGTGAAAAAACTGAACAAGGGAAATGTTTTTATCAATGCCTATTATCAACATGCCAAGAATCCCATTCAACGTGTAAATTCAGTATATGCCGACACAATTCTACATCGGGTATTCACCAATGCTGATTATGCGGAACGTTGGGGAATCGAGGGAGGCGCTGATGGGCATATTCGTCCGTGGTTAAAGGGTAACATAGGAGCAAACCTCTACAACTATAAAATATCCGGTCAGGTTTTAGACTATAAAGAAATCAGAAGTAACCAGGATTGGGTCTATTCTATCAATGCCGGACTTCAGGCCACAATAGCAAAAAAATGGAGCACAGGATTACAGATAAACTACCTTTCAGAAAGACCAACAGTCCAGGGTTGGGATTCAAGATTTGTCACTCCGCATTTCAATGTGAGCAGAACGTTTTGGAATGGTGCCATGACCGCTCAATTGCAATGGCAAAATATCGAGTTAGGTAATTGGGGAGTAAACGAACAACGCATTACAACCCAAGCTGCAGATTTTTATACAACAACGAATTACATATATGAGAAGAATATCCTGTTGGTGAATCTAAATTTCAACCTACAGCGATTAAATCAAATCTTAAAATTGCCGAAGTCGGAATTTGGCGAGAAAGAGTTCTAGCCATCTAATTTTGCATCTCGATAAGCTTTCGGGCCGACACCTACAAATCGCTTGAAATATTTGGTAAAATTCGATTTGTCGGTGAAACCGAGATCATAAGCGATTTCTGCAATTGTTTTATTTGTATAATAGAGCAGTCGTTTCCCTTCTTTAATAATATAGGAAGCCAATAATTGAGAAGCTGTCTGCTCACTAGCCTTTTTACAGGCAGCATTTAGGTTCTGCGGGCTGGTATGCAGCAAAGCTGCATAATGTGCAACATGATTGTGTATGGGTTGCCCTGAGTTTATAAGTTCACAGAAACGAAGGTATAAGTGCTTTGAAGATCCGTGACCAATAGTTTTTAATTTGGTATAGGTGACTAGCTTGGCAAGAATTGCCTTCATTAAACCTTCTTGGCAAATACGGTCCCCCTCCTGCTCCAGTATGGAAACCATTCCAGCCAGCACACTAGAATCGTTCAATGGAATGGTATTTATCCCATACAATTGCTCCAATAGGTAACTGAGCTCAAAATCTAAACTAATATCAAAAAATTGCTTCTTCACCAAGATGACATAACCATCAACCGGAGTATTAAGCTCCCAATGGTGCACATTATCCTTTCGAATAATAAGCATACATGGCGTATTCACTTTTATTTCATGACCGTCGATGAAATGTCGGCCAGAAGTCTGCAATAAAAGCACCAATTCCAAATACCCATCGTGCCGATGCGGACGTGTCCTACATTTCCGCTGATCAAAGACAGCTACCTTCAAATTTCTCTTGGGTTCTAACTTGTCCTTGATCACAATGTGAGAAGCCTTTTCAGCTTTTAAAGCATTATTTTTCAAATCCGAATCCGATATTAGCATATAGTCATAAGGAAAGTCTGTGATTCCAAAGGTTAACTGCTTGTTTGCATATAAACCTCTTCATAGGGTTGGATCAATACCCAGCCTGTTCCTGCAAAGCGCATCTGGAATTCTTCACCACTGCCGCGTCCGATAATACTCTTGAAAGACATGTTGGATTTCAATTCCGGCACGAGATGTCCGGACCAAGCTACCGTTGCATTGGGATCAGTAAAAACTGGAGAATCTGGCGTCACCATCAATGTCAGGGGATCGCCATGCGTGGTAATCGCCACAAGGCCTGATCCACTAAGTTTTACTTGAAATAACCCTCCTGATAAAACACCAGCAATGCTTTTGAGCATGGTAATGTCATTCTTTAAGGATTGATCGTGTGCAAGGATATCATTACCATTCACGCAGATAGTTTCATTATTGAGCTGCAACACCTGCACTTTCTTTCCCATATCTGCCACATATAACCTCCCTTTGCCCGCTGCCTTCATCAATTTGGAACCTTCTCCGGTTAATGCCTTTTTCAAAAATTTAGTCAATCCACCAGAAAGCATGCCCTCACGCTCAAATTTTATAGCCCCAGTATAGGCCACCATGCTACCGGCTTTCGTCCATACCGATTGATTATTTAAATTGATCTCTAGCATTTGTGGTTTTTCCACTTCAAAATAATCATGTTCTCGATCATCCTGCTTGGTTTTTTCCAAGAATTGCGCAATTGAATATTCTGCCATAAAATGATTTTTTAGTCAAATAAATATAGTTGAAAAATAGCAATGTATAACATAAACCTGTAGTGAAAACACCACATTTACTCCGGGCCTTATGGTATGGTTAATTTGATACTATTAAAGGACCTAAAAGACTTCCATATTTACAGTAGGCATTTTTCAATAAGCCGAACTGACGATAATTTATCAAGACATTTTTTACCCAAACTTATCTTTTAAGTTAGGTATAAAATAATAGACTTTAATTCCAAACAATCTATTTATGAATTATGGTGCAGGCAGATTCGTCGGCACCATTTATTTTATATCTGGGCAGAAATATCTAGTTTTAGGGTATGGATACAATTAAGAAATACGACTTCAAGGCAGGTTTACCTCAAGAAATTGAACTTCTTGATTTGGAACAGCTTTTTCAGGATGCAAAATCCACTCTAACCACAACCCATCGTACAGGTTTCTATCAAATCCTTTGGTTTCAGAAAGGAAATCCTATCCATACCGTTGATTTCACCCCCATTCAGGTAAGTGCCAATACGCTTCTATTCCTATCGGCAGATACAGTTCAAAAATTTGACGACTTAGGGAATTACCATGGAAAAACAATCCTGTTTACGAAGGAATTTTTCGGAAATACCACAGAAAGGGCTTTATTGCTCGCCCAACAGACGCTCTGGAATGGCTATTTGCACATACCATTATTCTCCTTAGAAGATCATGACCGGCAGATAGCCCTAATTTTCGAACAACTCGCCATAGAATTTGACCAACAGCAAGATATACAGCAATCAAGTATACTAAGGAATTTATTACATAACCTATTCCTTCTTGCTGGTAGAATACATAACGAGCAACATCCAAACACAAGTCACGATAGCGAACAAATCTTAACGATCAATAAATTCAAAGAATTACTAGATCAAAAATACCATTTCCAAAAACAGGTAGCTGCTTATGCTGATGAACTGGCCGTAACCCCCAAACGCCTGAATCAATTGACGCAAAAAATCTTAGGAAAAAGTCCCAAAACAATTATCGAGGAACGCATAATCTTGGAATCTAAGCGTCTGCTTTCCTATAGTGCGTATAGCATCAAGGAAATTTCGTTTAAATTGGGCTTTGAAGAAAACACCAATTTCAATAAGTTCTTCAAAAGACACCTCCACACAACGCCCAACAATTTTAGGGCAAAAATCAGAAAATAAAGTTCCAAGGATCAAAAGTATCATTCTTCAGCACTTTTGTATCACGAGATTTTCTATGCATCATGGCACCTTTGTATATCATTTAATACAGATAAAATCATGAAAAATAAAGCAGCAATAATGATTCTTCTCGGACTGATGAGTGCAGTAGAAGGAAAATCACAAGATCATCAAATTAACAAACGGCAGGTTCTTGATCAAAAAACTACTGTCATTAATTTATTGAAGAGTTTTGAATCAGGAAATACGGAAAGTCTGAATTCCATCCACCCAAACACGTACAAACAACATAATTTGCAAGTCGCGGATGGCTATGAAGGTTTTAAAGATTTCTTCAACAGTATCCCTCATGAAAAAACCAAGGTTCAGACCATCCGCGTATTTCAGGATGGAGCCTATGTATTTACGCATACGGATTACGATCTATTTGGACAAAGCATTGGGTTTGATATCTTCCGTTTTGCAGATGGGAAAATTGTAGAACATTGGGACAACCTCCAAGAGAGACCTGCAAAACCCAATCCCAGCGGCCGTAGTATGATCGATGGCATAACGGTTGTACAGGATTTGGATAAGACAGACACGAATAAGCACTTGGTCAGATCATTCGTAGAGGAGATTTTAGTCAAGGGCAATCTGGATAAAATCCAAGATTATTTTGAAGGGGATAATTACTTGCAGCATAATCCGATCATTCCAGATCAAATCAGCGGTTTAAAACAAAGCCTTGCAACTATGGCTGAAAAAGGAATTACAATGGAATACGATAAAATTCACCTAGTATTAGGGGAAGGCAATTTCGCCCTTGTTGTATCCGAAGGGAAACTGGCCAATATACATACATCCTTCTATGACCTATTTCGGGTGGAAAATGGAAAAATAGCCGAACATTGGGATACCATTGAAACGATACCTGCCGAAGAGCATTGGAAAAATACAAATGGAAAATTTTAGAAACTGGGGTGTATAACAATACACCCTTTATTGTTAATACTTTTAAACCTTCACAAATATCCCTCTCCTATAAAGGAGTAACAGGATCAAAAATACGACGCCATAATTCCCCACAGTTAGGATAAGGTCCTTGTATGCTGGGAAATATTCTTCGACTCCATGTGTGAGTGAGTGGACCGCACTTCTAAAGTCAATAATGGAAGCTACAACATAGGCAACGATGGAATTCATTCCGTAAACTTTCAACCACCGGAATGGCGCAGCTATTTTGAGGACATCAATCAGATAATAGAACAAACCCATGAGCACCATGCATATTCCTCCCGAATAGAGCGTCATGCTTCCTGTCCATATTTTCTTGATGATGGGTTGCTGTAGCTGCCACAGTAAACTGACAAAAATGCAAGCAATTCCCACACCCACGACATACCATACCGTCCTGATTGGATCTTTATCTTTCCCATCTTTAATCAATTTCCCCGTCACACAGCCCATAAGCACGGTTACAGCAAAGGTTAAACTACTCCATATCCAGGTGTAATGATAATTTTCAGAAAAGCTCCACGATCCATCCGTCCAGTGAACACCATCCATAAAATTCTGCAGAAACATTCTGTCGATATAGAAAGCAAAATTATCATGGGGTAGCAATGCACCCCAGGTTGAAATAGGGATGGAATAAATAATCAGAAAACAGCATCCCAAAGAAATTAATTTCCGCAAATTCAGATGAAGATAGGCCAAACTCACGAGAAGGTATCCGGCCGCAATGGCCTGTAGGGTGTTGGAATACAAGCGGATCGTTTCGTAATTAAATTCCAACAGATTTCCTTGTACGATCATTCCTAGAATCCAGAGCACTACAAATCGTCTGAATATATGGCGATACACTTCCTTGCCGGGTTGTTCAATTTTCCGGTCCAGCGAGAAAGGTATCGTAATACCAGTCATGAAGAGAAATAAGGGCATAATTAAATCCCAAAGGCGAAATCCCTCCCACTCCACATGTTCAAATTGCTGAAGAAAGGTATGATAAGTACGATTATCGATTATTTGTCCAAAAGCTATCAAAATCGGTTGCAAGCCTACAAGTAAAAATAAATCCAACCCACGAAGGATATCAAGGGATTCTAAGCGGTTAGCATTATTTGTCTTCATAGCTTTAGGTTTTTGACTTTCCTTGTAAAGAACACAGAAAGTCCCTTATGTTTCAGGTTCGAATGCGGTTAATTAAATTTAATTTACGAAAGTCTTTCAAAAACACCTAAAAAACCGTATTTTTTCTTTGGAAGCGACCATTACTTCCCTAACTTTATCAATCATCATTTGCCCATGCCTGAAGTTATTGTCCGTTTAGAAAATGTTTCCAAAACTTACCAGACCGCAGATATAACAATCACTGCACTGGACAAGACGGACCTGACCTTTTCTGCAAACAAATTAACATTGATCATGGGCCCCTCAGGATCCGGCAAAACGACCTTACTTTCCATCGTAGGGAGTATCATCTATCCAACAGAAGGAAAAGTGTATTATAAGGATCGAGAAATCACAGAACTATCCGAAAACAAATTAGCGGACTTACGGTTACATGAAATTGGTTTTGTTTTTCAGCAATTCAATCTTTTAGAACCATTAACAGCACTTGAAAATGTCATGCAACCTTTATTGCTTCAAGGTGTTTCTAAGAAAGATGCTCGGCAACGAGCAGAGGAAGCTTTAGCAGCGGTAGGGTTGTCTGATCGGTTGGCCAATCTGCCGAAGAAATTAAGTGGAGGGCAAAAACAACGGGTAGCTATAGCACGCGCATTGGTCACAAACCCTTCCATGATATTATGCGATGAACCCACAGCTTCTTTAGATGCTAAAAGTGCGGCAACCATTATGGAAGAACTCAAGGAACTGGCCCAAGAAGGAAAAGCGGTAATCATTGTAACCCATGACCTAAGGCTACGGAAATTTGCGGATGAAATAATTTATGTCGAAGAGGGAAAGGTTTCTAATACGATAAACAATGAAGAAGATTATAAATAATATTCCTTTGATTGCATTTTGCAGCTTTTCTCTGCTGGCCTCTTCGTGTAGCAACAAAAAGGAACGGGAAGAAAAGGATCGGAATGCTGACAGCACTCTGACCTTTTCTTCCATCATAGGTGTTGGCAAAGTAGTACCCGCTGATGGCTGGCTGCAGATATCCAGTCCGATAACGGCTTCAGTTGCAGCAATTAACGTTCAGGAAGGTGACACTGTTTCGAAGGGCCAGCTGCTCGTTCAGTTACGTGAAGATGAGACTGCCCTGGATGCTGCACAGGCCCAAGCGACATTGGAGAGTTTGCGGGCAACCCATCAAAGTCAAGTTGAGGATCTGAAGCGCGAGGAAATCAGTCTGAAACAATTGCGCGAGAAGTACGAAACTTCCAACGAATTGTATAGAAAAAATGCTGAGACACGAGAAAATCTAGAAATAGATCTTTCGAATTATCAACAACAGGAAAAGCGTGTTTCCAGTCTTCGCAAACAATTGCTTGCAAATCGAGCGACCGAAAAGGAACAACAGTTCTCCATTGATAAAGCACGTCTTCAGCAAAAAGATTTTACTGTTCTTGCACCAGGTAACGGAATAATCACCGACCTATCGGTGGAGGTTGGACAATCCGTGAATGCCAACACTATGTTGGGGCAAATGGTTAAAAACGAACTGATAATTATTGAGGCGGAAATAGATGAGCTTTTCGCAGATTCAGTTACTGTTGGTCAACAGGTGACCATTAATCCCATTGGAAAAAATCAGGTGATCGCCAAAGGTATCGTACGTTATGTCAGTCCAACATTAGTGAATAAATCCATATTTTTTGAAACAGCCAATGAAGCAGAAGACCGCCGGATTCGGCAAATAAAGGTGGAACCTTCAGGCGGAAGCCTGCTGATAAATTCAAAAGTAGAAGTTAAAATTCAATTGCGTTAAATGTTAAGCCTTGCGTGGAAATTTATTCGATTTGACCGAGCAAAAAGCTTCGGTATCATCACAGCGATAGTCATTTCGATCTTCCTGATTGGTCAACAATTGAGTTTACTTTTCTTTCTTATGGGCTTAATGGGCAATTTGGTTAACAATGCGGATATCCAGGATAACGACATTTGGATCATCGAATCGCAGAGCAATAATGTAAACGCAATCAACAGTATCGATCAGCGCAATGTACAGGAAATTGGCAGCTTGGATTTTGTAGAAAAAGCCATCCCGGTTATTCTTGCACCAGCTCAGGCTACTTTTATGAATGGTAAGACAGCTGCCGTTACGATTGTTGGAGCTCCAGCTCCAGAATTTCGAATGGGCCCCTCCTCTGCTAAAATCGACAGTGGCCGGATTGAAAATTTAATGCAGCCTTATTCATTATCTGCAGAATATTTCAATGCACGTACATGGGAAACCGAACTTTTCCTGAACAAACCTATAGAGATCAATGGCAAAGCCGCTAAAGTAGGCTTGATTACCCGCAATGCACAGGCTTTTGGCGCAAGCTTTATGTACGCAAGCTTGGAAAACGCCCGAATTTTAGGAAATTTCCCCAGAGATCAGGTCAGTTTATTGGTTTGCCGGTTAAAACCGGGAATGGATAAGCAGGAATTTATCAGGATGGTTGGGAAAAACTTTCCCCATCTTAGAGCTTGGGATCCCAAAAAACTGAAAAACTCAACAGTGAAAGAAATCCTGATATCATCCAATATGGGAATGAGTTTTGGCACATTGGTCATCTTCGCCATGATTTCTGGATTTTTCATTATCGGTTTGACGCTGTATTCTTCCGCATTGGATCGAATTAAGGATTATGGAACACTAAAGGCCATCGGTGCCAAAAAAGGATATGTAAATAAACTAATCGTGGCTCAAGCATTTCTATACGCCGCCATAGGGTATATTATCGCCATGGTACTTATTATAGGTTTTAAATTTGGCGTTGCCAATAGTGGACTCAACATCGAACTGAATATTCCTTTCCTCCTTTTTCTATTGGTATTAACAATGGTCATCTCCATTGGTGGATCTTTGTTTGCCGTACGTAAAATCAGTAAACTCGAACCTGCATCGGTATTTTAACATGAAAAACATCCTAATTATCATAGCCTTTTTAATTACGGTATTTCCGGGCAAAGCACAACAATTGAGCATCGAACAGCTGTGGGGAAAGGGATTTGAATCTGCTCAACAGCGACAGAAGGCCACCCAAGTTTCCATCCAGGAGGAACAGCTTAACGTACGCCGATCGGAACGATTTCCTATTATCTACGGAGATGTGAATCTACAGCGTAATTTAATTATCCCTACCACTCCTGTCCCAGCGATCGCCTTTGACCCCAATGCGCAAGAAGGCGCAATCATCCCGTTAAAATTTTCGACCAAATGGAATGCAAAAGCAGGATTGCAGTTGGAATGGGATCTTTTCAACCCTACCCAAAGGCAGCAACGAGCAGAAGATGAACTCAATTTACAGCGTGCAAGAATTGAAAGCCAACAGGATTACACAGATTGGAAAAAAAATGCAACACTTGCCTACGCTTCAGTGGTTCTAGCAACGCAACAGTACCAATCCAGCCTTCAGGACTCAGCGATTTATGCAGAAATCTTAACGACAACAGCGCTCCGTTATGAGTCAGGACGAATATCTTCGGAGGAAAATAGATTAGCACAACAGGAGTTGGAGCGAAAAATCATCACCATGTATCAAGCTTGGCAGGTATTGCAGGAATCAAACGCCGAACTCGCAAATTATGTCCTAACTGACAGTATTCGCTTTTTAAGTTCCGATATTACAGAAATCCAGAGGTTAGTCGGAAATGGATCGGACAGTTCGTATACCCAACAATTAATTGAAATAGATAGAAAAGTCGCCGAAGTGCAATTAAAAGGAATAAAACGCCAACTACTCCCCACTTTAAGCTTGAACGGCTATTTGGGTAGTCAATTCTTCAGCAATGACTTCAATATTGTGGATAAAGACAGCTGGTATGGACACAGCTTTACCAATGTAGCACTAAAGATCCCGATTACGGCTTATTTCAGTAATGGCGCTTCGATTCGAAAAGCAGGGTTACAGGAAAAAATTTACAGACTGCAGCTGGAGGAGGAAATCAGCAAGGAAAATAATGACCGCCTTAAGAAAAACGCAAAAGTTCAATTTTTCCAAAAACAACGGATTGGCTTGCAAAAAATTCTTGAATTAGCCGAACGGAATAAAAATGAAAAAAGAAGTGCTTACGATGCTGGAAGAATATTAATTTCTGATCTCAATAAAGCATATAGCGAATTTTTAAAAGCACAGCAGGATGTATTACAAGCCGAATACGACCTATTGGAGGCGCAACTGCTGTAACACTCCGACCAAATATTATTTTTTCATGATTTAATAATTTATTATAAACAATCTCAAATTATTCCTTAATTTTAATTTCGAAACGATTACCGATTGTTAACCCAATCACAACCTATTTTCTAAAATTTCTTACATGAGTACAATCATTTACATAGTTATTGTGCTGATCGTGAGTTGCATTTTGGTTTGTATTTTTTCAAAATCAAGATCTGCTTCGGGCAGGCCAATATTCGCAGAATCAAACTTTGAACCTCATCCTAACGATAAGGCTATATTGGTCAATGGACCAATCTATAGCAACGTTAAAGATGCCTGTTATGATTTTTGTGACATGTATAATGTGGATGATTATGTTGTACTTATCAAACTGATTCGGATTGATCCTGAAACTACCCTACTCCTGTTTCCTTATGAAATTGATTTTCTGCACTTTGTCAACTTGGTCAACCACCTTCAAGCACCGACAAATCAGCAGTATCATGCCACTGTGACAGGTTGGTTAACGACCAGAGGATCGGACAAATGGATAAACGCTAGAACTGCGAACAAAAGAGCTATGCTAATAAGTGGTCAACACGAAATCGATCAAGATCGAGTCTACTTTATCACTATGGATGGAATAGCCTATCAGTTTACGCTATCGCAAAATATTGCACTAGAAACGAATAACTCCCCTATTACCTATACACAAGCAGAAATAAACATTGAAAATTACGAAGGTAGAAGAGGTGAACTGATTGCATTCCGTCCAACAGAATAATAAATCCTCCCTGATCCCTCCTTAGGTCCAATCAGGTTAGAGGTTACCTTTCGGTTAGCGGTTACCATAAGGTAAGTAACTGACAAAAAAGCGTTTATTGGCTTCCTATTTGATTATCACTTAGCATATAAAATCAAAAAAGGAATCACTATGAAAATTAAAAATATTTCCAAAATTGAAGGTCGCTTACCAATCCGCGATCCCTATATTATGGGTGCCTACCATTTCGATCAGTACCCTGAAGGAAATGGTAAATTAGGTCCAAATGCATCTTTGGAAGGCAGAGAGTTAGGTCAGGACTTTGATCGATCAAATAACTGGCGGATGTACCATGGAGAAACTATCCCTGGTTTCCCACACCACCCGCATCGTGGATTTGAAATCGTAACGATCATTCCCGAAGGCTATGCAGACCACTTCGACTCTAAAGGATCGAAAGGAAGATATGGTCAAGGAGATGTACAATTAATGAGTGCAGGATCCGGTGTTCTTCATGCAGAAATGTTCCCTCTGGTACACGATGACAAACCAAATCCATTACGCCTATTTCAAATATGGTTGAACTTGCCTGGAAAAAATAAATTGACCCCACCCAATTATAAAATGTTGTGGCATGAAGAAATACCAACGGGCGTATTTGAGCAAGAAAACGGAAAGGTGATCATTAAAGCAATTTTAGGCACATACGAAGGCATACAAGCCCAAGAGCCCCTTGAACATTCTTGGGCAAAGGATCCCCAAAATCATGTGGGAATTGCGTTGATCGACATGGAGGCTCATACGACATTTACCTTGCCGGCAGTTTCCGATACCATGAATAGATTTGTGCTGTTCTATGACGGAACGGAAAGTATACAGGTAGCAGACTATAGATTAGATCCAAACAGTATGGTTGATTTAGCCGGTGGTGAAGAGATCGTATTTACAGCAGGCAATGTGGGCGCAAAACTCTTGGTTCTAGAGGGCGAACCCATCAATGAACCAGTTGCTGCTTATGGACCGTTTGTTATGAATACTGAAAGGGAATTGCAGGAAGCCTTTCAAGAATATCGGGTAACTGAATTTGGCGGTTGGCCATGGGGGGATAAAGAATCGGATTTGGTAAATGAAAAAGATGCACCACGGTTTGCGAGCTATGATTTTGGAAAGGTAATAGATGAACCTGGTAAATAATTTATTGACAATCAGTATGCATTTGTTAAAAAATGTTAACTACTGGGTTTAAGCGCTTTTCGGCATGAACATTGAAAAGTACTTATTAAATTTCATAATTTAGGTTAATAATTGGTTAGTTAAAACTCCTTAGGTTCCCCGCCTGAGGAGTTTTTTTTTCGCTTTCTTTTTATTCGGTATGCTTTTACCGGATAAACTATCTCTTTTCTATAAGTATGCCTCACTAATAATATTAATAAGTTAGCTACCTGTAAATTGTTATTTATCTTTTGCCTTTCTTTAGCATTTTATAAATGGAAAGGTTTTGGTTTAAATAGCTATCTTTATCAACCTAAATATTCCATTATGCTTAGTCAAAAGGTTAACACAATACTTCATGAGCTTGAATCTCTCGGGAATGAAAAATTAAAAGCGCAAAATATTAAACGCGGCGCTGGGCACAATCAATTTGGTGTTAAGATGGGCGACATACGAAAAATCGCGGGGAAAATAAAAAAAGATCATGCTTTAGGTCTCGCACTCTGGGAAACCAATCAAATGGAAGCTCGATTTTTGGCCTGTTTAATTTTGGACCCGAAACTATTGTCCAACAAGGAATTGACAGCCATGGTTTCATCGGAAAATTATGCGTATGTAGTGGATTGGTTGTATAATTACATCATTAAAGATTATGCAGATAAACAAACCTTACGGACCGAGTGGTTTACCGCCGATAATCTAATGCTTCAACGCCTTGCATGGAGTCTCATCAGTGGCAATGTAACAAGAAACCCTGATCTAGAGAACATCCCTGAACTTTTGAATACCATAGAGAATGAGATGGGGCAAGCACCTTATGACTTGCAATGGACCATGAATACTGCATTGGCGCAAATCGGCATCAAACATCCGGAATTTCGGGAACGAGCATTAACTATAGGGCACAAATTAGGTGTATTGAAAGATTATCCCGTTTCAAAGGGATGTACTTCCCCTTTTGCACCTATTTGGATTGAGGAAATAGTAAAGAGAGAATCGAATTAAGATGGGTTATATACAGGTCTTCAGCTATGTATTTTCATTTCTGGGAATAATCCGACGTATTATAGAAAAACCAAAAGCCCCTGGAGACAGTTGCACCTCCAACGAATCGATATGATGGAGCCCCATACGCTCTTCTTTGGAAACTGGAATACGCTTATTTAGTCCCTCAGGAAGTTCTGCATACACCACTGATGGCTCCTTTACTTTTTTAACAACAGCCCATAACCGTTTACTATGGCATTTCACCTTGCAGGTCGTAAAATGGGTCTCCTTTTTAGAAAAGATGTAGTTCAGTGTCAAAAAGCAAAAAGATAGCATAGAGCCGAAAATGACCATGGTATAAAGGAGTCTTTCAAAAACATTGATTCGACTAAAGAACTCCTTCTTCTTTATTGCAAAATAAAACAACAAACCGCACACATATAGTAGTCCGATGATGTATACCGGTACAATTGTTTTTTCAAAAAGTAAATGATTGAAAACATTTAATAATAGCGCTAAGAAAAATAAAATATCCAGTGTCGAAACGGACTTAAATCGAACCTTTTCCATTGCCTGATGAAAAGTAATGTTATTGATCTATTATTTAATAAAAACCACCAATCCAACTGATTGATCATCGCGAGCAAAGATATTAAAATTGAATTAAGAATCCCTATTCTCCCATTGATTACGTCAATTTTAACACATTCTCAATTACATTTTTCGACAATTGCATGCCATACACAACATTCTTCCAAAACAAAATTTACTGTAAATTAAGTAAGTTTTAAATTCACATTAATAATAGATAAAATCAACTGATAATCAACATTATACCAATAAAAATAATCAGTAAGGTTAGATGTTTGCAAATTTTAACCTCTACAGTCGTTAACCCACTTCTATTGACCAGATTTTAAAATAGCTTCGTCACCAGAATATATTTTTAAATGTACAACTATTAATATCACAGTCTTAGGCAATAAAATTAAATGTGAGTCAAACTATAATTGTAAACCATATATTAATTTTATAAATATTACGATAATTTATTTCCTACAATTACATTTTGCTTTATATTTGTCATATCAATAAGTTTTGTAATTCTTTTAGCCATGATACTTGTTCTACTTTCTCTTAGCATTATTCTGCCATTTTTAGTTCTTTTATTTTATCAATGGATAGTTTCGGAAGATTCGTTATATCTAAGGCATGCAATAATTATTTCCATTTCATTTGTGATTTTATTATTCATGGTAGTGCTGACAAATCCAAACTTTTGAATTTCAGCGTCGCCTATTCTAAACATTTATAGATAGGTTGATTTTTCTATTTTAAACCCGCTTGTTTAAAATCGACAAGTTCAATGCCTAAATCCTTTATTTTCTGCCGGACCTCAGGATGGGTTAATATTTTCGTGATGTCGCTTCGATCTTTACGGACATTTCTGTACCCTTCATGGCCAACTGTCTCCATTTCATCGACATCCAGCCCCGGATGTTCCACAAACAAGTACGTCTTTGTAGGTTCAAGAAGCTCCAAAGCGTCTATAAACCTAGAAATTTTTGTCTGTAAATCAGCTGATTTATCAAATGGATCCATCGGAAAGAGTTCAATGTTATAATCAAAATCTTGAGGAAGCTTGTATTCCTTAGCCAATCGATCCAACATGGTCTTCACATCCTCATCCCATATACCACATAATATATGTGTGGAGATGTGAGAAACCTGAGGCACTGTCGCTTTCGCCATTTCAATCTGTGCTCTAAATTCCCGTTCAATGTCAGCTAAATTCCATACATGTTCCTGAATTGCACGTCCAGGTGCTAAAGGGTTGGGATTTATAAAGGAATAAAAAAACCCTAAGGAATCCGTAATACTAGGAGCCTGCGTCAGTGGCCTCCATTTGTAATTGTCCCACTCACTGGTGATCATAAGGTGGACACCAACGTCAAGATTTGGATAATCTTTCAATAGGTTGAGCGCCTCAGGCGTCCAGGGGCAATTCATCATCAATTCTACCGATGTCGTAATTCCTTGATCTACGGTCAAAAGAATAGCTTGATTTGCGGAAGCAAAAGATCCCAAATCATCTGCCCTGACAATCAATCTAGGCTTTTGTTGCGCATTTAACGCCACAGGTAGGAGGAGTATAAGATAAATGAAAGCTATTATCCTTTCCATAATTTTAGGGGTTAATTATGTAAATTCAGCTTTAATTTATAAATAAAGTGTAACATTCGTCCCTATTATTCATCTAAATGACAAATCAACAAACGCAAAAAATGAAATATTTAGAAAAATTAATAGGAAAAATTAGCGTGTATGCAAGCTTCATCTTCTTGTTTTTAGGCTTTATCCAACTTTTGTCTGCACAAGAGCTACACGACGGAATCAAAGTGGAAAAAATTGGGAATGGTAACAAAAATATAATCTTACTACCTGGATTTGGCAGTTCAGGTGATGTCTGGAACAAAACAATCGATGACTTGGGAAAAGATTATACCTTTTTCAAATTAACATTCCCCGGTTTTGCAGGTGTTCCAGCTGAAGGAGACCCAAATTACAATGCATGGACAAAGGCCGTAATCGGACTGATTAAAAAGTCTAAAATTGAAAACCCAACACTTATCGGGCATAGTATGGGAGGATTGATGGCACTAACCATTGCTGCTGAGGAACCTAAGTTGATACAAAAGATTGTTGTCGTAGATGCTGTCCCATGCCTCATTGCCTTATCAAATCCTGCATTCAAAGCTGATCCAAACACCGATTGCTCTGCTATGGTTGCACAGATAAATGCAATGTCGGCCGATCAATTCAAGAATATGCAAACGCAAGCTGTGAAAACATTGGTGCGCGACACTGTTCATCAGAATTTAGTTCTAGATTGGACTTTAAAATCGGACCGCAATACATTTGGCAAAATGTACTGTAACTTTTCCCAGATTGATTTAAGAGACAGTTTAACAACCATAAGCGCTCCTGCATTAATTCTGATGAATTCTGGTTTTAAAACAATTGGATCCTCGATTGATGAACAATACAGAGGCTTGACCAATAAATCGATTCGCTATGCGGACCACAGTCTTCATTTTATCATGTATGATGCAGAAGATTGGTATCTGGAACAATTGAAAAGTTTCTTGTAACCATGGATTTCAAGAGCATTTACACTTTGTATTGGGATAAGATCTTCAGGCTCTGTTTGGGTTATGTCAATGATCCTGATCGAGCCAAAGATTTGGCCCAGGAAACTTTTTTGACCGTTTGGGAAAAGCTCCCCTCCTTTCGGCAAGAAGCAGCACTAAGTACTTGGATATTTAGGATTGCGACAAATACCTGTCTTCAGCAAATTCGGGCAGAGCGTAAAAATCATTTCACAGAACTTACCGATGACCTTCCACAAGAAATGGAAAGTACTGAAACAATGGCTGGCGATATTGCCATGCTGTATCGATTCATCGCCGAATTGAAAGAAATTGATCGAATAATCATTTCATTGGAATTAGAGGGCATGAACCAAGCCGAGATTTCCAAGGTTGTCGGATTACATGAAGGCAATATTCGTGTAAGGATTCATCGAATTAAGGAAAAGTTAAATGAAAAATTCAAGAAAAATGGACGCCAATAAATTAGATTTAAATAAGCTTTGGCAAGGCCAAACTGTACCTGCTCCAGATTTTAATGCTTTAAAAAGCAAAATCGAAAAATATAAACGTAAACACATTAAAAAGGGGATTCTTGGGAATCTTACCTTAATCGCCACAATGGTGTTCCTCATCATCCTTTGGCTATGTATCGATTTCACGACCCTATTTGCACCGGCAGGATTAACTTTGGTGGTCTTTGCCATCGCGATGGCCGTGTTAAAAAACCATAATATTCAGCGAAGCTATCAAAAGCTTGATGTGGACAATGATAACACCAGGTTTTTGGATAATTTACTTGCTTTGCAGCTAGCACAACAGAAAACGCAAAAAGTGTTCATGAACATTTATTTCGCGCTGCTGGCCTGTGGTTTGGGAATCTACTTTCTGGAGTTTACTTCACGCATGGATTTTCAACACCTTATCTTAGCCTATGGATTAACCTTCGGCTGGATCGCTTTTGTTTGGTTATACTTGAAGCCAAAAATCAGTAAGAAACAAAATAAAGAAATAGCCCTGCTTATAGAAGAAACGAAGCAAAAAAGTGACCTGTCTTAATTAAAAAGGGGCGCTATTATTATAGCGCCCCTTATACTTCTATCTTCCGAGTAACTTTTGGAAGAAACTTTTCTTTTTCCGGTTTCCATACCCATAACCGTAGCCATAACCATAGCCACCATAACCGTAGCCATAGCCACCATAGCCGGTATTCGTGAATTTCACGCCGTTTAATAAAATGGCCAGGTTGGTTAGACTTCCAGAACTGTATAACTTCTGGATATCCGGCAATTGACGACGGTCCATCTTACCAGCACGGACAACAAATATGGTTACATCGGTAATGCGATTTACAATATCAGCATCAGCAACGATACCAAGTGGAACATTATCCACAATGATATAATCGTAACGTTCCTTCAATTCGACAAAAAGCCTATCCAAACGCTCACTAAGCAGTAGCTCCACAGGATTAGGTGCAATAACACCGATTGGAACAATATCAATATTGGCATCTACCCGATCTTTATAGATAATCTCATCCACAGTAATCGCGCTATCAGATAAGTAATGGGTCGCACCAATTGGCATTGGAAATTTCGTGATGTTACTCAACGTTCCTTTTCTTAAATCCAAATCGACCAATACCACCCTTTTCTTCAGGTATGTTAAACTTACCCCTAAGTTGATTACCGAGAAGGTCTTCCCCGCACCAACATTAAAGGAAGTAAAAGTGATTACTTTTTGCGATTTATCGCCAGCTGACATAAAGCCCAGATTGGTCCTGAATATACGGAATGCTTCAGTCACTTCATCTGTACCTTGTTCCTTGATAACGATATCACTCTTCGCTGTCTTTAAGTCGGTAGAGAAAGGGATTTCTCCAACCAAAGGCACACTGATGTTATCCTCAATATCTTTTCTATAGCGAATCTTAGTATTCAACATTAAGATCAGCAAGAGAATAGCCGTTGGAATTGCCAAGCCAATACCGATACCCAGCGCTAACTTTTTCAATAGACTTGGATAGAATGGGTAATTGCTGGTATTCGCAGAGTCGATAACTTTGATGTTATCATCAGTCATCGCTTGGTTGATGGCATTCTCTTCCCGCTTATTCAATAGGAAGATATACAATTCTTCTTTTACTTTTTGCTGTCTTTCTACAGAAAGCATCATACGTTGTTTTGCAGGCATGGAGCGCGCACGACCGATCGCTGCATTTTCTTCTTGGCGAAGGTTTCTCACCTTAATGCGGTACCCCGTAAGGACATTGTCCACCGCACGGGAAATATTATCCCGAAGGGCATTCAATGCCGTATTCAAATCCTGAACAATAGGGTTTTCAGAACTGTTGCCCGCCGTTAAGCGATTGCGTCTCAACAAAAGTGTATTGTATTCAGTAATGATACTCTCAATCGACTGATCCACCAGGCCCGTATTGCTAGGAATCAATTCATCTCTTTTCGAAGGATCATCCAAGCGCTGACGCATAATTTCAACCAGTTTCATCTGCGTTTCAATTTCTTTACTGGATGCATCGTACCCACGAGAGTCAGACCAATATTGCTCACCAGCAGATTTAACATCAAGCCCCTGATTGGACGTTTTCATGCCTTCGATCTGCGATTCTACACCACTCAATTCCGTTTCGATAATAGCAATACGATCACGGATAAAGTTGGCTGTAGTATCACCTAAAGCCTTTTTATCGTTAATGGTCATGTTGTTATATACCGTAATCAGATTCGTGATCATTTCCGCAGCGCGCATTGGCGATGTATCTTCCATGGTCATCTGCAAGATAGCCACATCCTCCATCTGAACGATCTCTAGATTACTCAAGAAATAACCAACCATCGCATCGATAGGTGTTTTGGAAACCTGAATGGGTTCTGAAACATTCACCCGGTATTTACTTTCAGGATTCGGCGTAATGATCACTTTACCAATTGGCGTGTTGACTGTTTGATTCAATGCAACTACTAATGGTTTTCCAGCCTCTTCCTGATTTGAAAATTCAGATAGCTCCAGTTGATTCTTACCTAAGGATTTCAAGGTGAATTCCTGAGGCATGTTCGGATTTGCATCCACAAATTTCACCAAGAACGGCGATGTTTTGTAGAGTTCCAATGTCCGCAACCCATTTTGACGTTTATAACTAATGTTAGCGTCCAAAGCGCCTATGGTATTTCGCATCAATTCTTTCGATCGTAACTGAAGAATCTCACTATTGACATTCACAGAGTTATAGATATTATTTGGACGGGTGATACGCGATGATGAAATCGTATTACTCGCCGTTTTAATCATAACGGTCTGGGAGCTCTTATAGAGAAATGGGGTTTTATTGTATTGGTAATAAAAGTAACCACCAAAAATTAAAATGGATAATAGATACCAACGCCAATTGGATAGTAAATATTTCAAAACATCCAACACATTGATACTCTGTGTTTGTTTATCCTTTATTAGGAAGTCTTTGTTCATTTTTTAAAATTTTTATTTACCAATTGCAATTATCGATGCACTCAGAGCTAATATACTAGTAAACATACCAATATACCTCCAAGAAAGGTCTTGTCTTGGAGTCATCACTGCAGATTTAGGCTTGACATAAACTATATCATTTTGCTTCAAATTAAAAACCGGCGAATTAAAAAGCTCTGTATTTTCAATATTTGTTGTATACATTTTCCGATTTCCATCTTCTTCGCGAATAACAGTAATTTCTTGGGACTCCGCATTATTAGTCAAACCACCACTTTGGGTAATTGCTTCTAACAAATTTAGTTCTCCATCCTCAATATTCAGCATGCCCACACCATTCACTTCTCCCATCATCATTACGCGTAGGTTAATCATTTCCACACTGACAACTGGTTCATTGATGTATTTCTCACTGATCAAACGGTTCTGCAGCATCGATTTGATTTCATCGATGGTCAAACCTTCCACATGGATACTGCCCAAAATCGGAAAATCAATATTCCCGTTTTTATTCACCAAATATCCTTTTGATGAAGGCCCGGTCACACGTGAAGAAACCTCGCCTCTTTCCGAAACATCATAAAGTCCGCCCTCTTGATTAAAAGGAGCAGCTAATTCAGGTGTCTTGGAACTTACGACAATACTTATACGGTCATTTTTTTGAACTTTCAATTCAGGAATACGCTGGATCCTATAAAAAGAATCAACAGACATATTGTTCACATAAGTAACCTTTCTTGGCACCAAACAGGAACTTAAAGAAAGTACACTTAAGAAAAGCAGGTAGATTGTAAATTTATTCATTGTTAAGATTATTTATGTTGTTAATTTCTTGATAGCATAGTGTGGCAGCTCCCTCATCTGGGAGACAATATAAATGTCCAACAGCAACAGTATGCATAATGTTTTCTAAAATATTGATCATCGATGAAAAAATAGTTTTGTTCCAGCGCAGGGCAGTGAAACTCGGTAGCAAAGTCAACAGACCTTGCGCACCTTTATTCTTCCAAACGAATTGATTATTTGGGGCTTGATCCAAACGGACAATGGCTTTCAAAGGCAAAGATTTATTGATATAGCAAGGGGTTTTTCCACTCCACGGTGTACCATAAATCCGTGCTGAACCATCCTTTTGAATCCGTATTGCGGGATTATCATCGTTCAACAACCTAAACCCAGCATTATGTTTTATCCACAACCGACTGTGCGTACTCTTACCTGTTCCGCTCTTACCCAAAAAAGCCACCCCATATGCAGCATTGCTTACAACGGAAGCATGAATCAACGCCGTATCGTTTGCTAGCACAGACTGACCGAATGCAACCATTACTAACCAACTTAAAATATTGGTTTGATATATATCCTCTTCCCGTGCATAGATCGTTGAATTGTGAAAATTCTTACTGCTCAACATCTGCCAAATACGCTTGTCAGATTTATCCATATTTTCCACACTGGTGATGTAATAGGACTCATCTTCCTCAAACTTGAAACGATCTCCCCAGACTATGGAAATATCACTTAATAATTTGGGGTTATTGGACGTATAATCTGTAGTTTCAAACACAACCTTTAGGTTAATTTGAAAAATACCAGATGGTACTTCCGACACTTTAAAGTCCACAAACGATGGCAAACATTGATCCACGTCAACCCCTTCCGGCAGGTCAATGCTTAATAAATTTTCGGCAACGATATAGTGAACAATTGGCATATTTCTAATTCTATAATTTATTGCATATAAACAGATTGACTACATCTATCTGCTAATTTCAGGTCGTGTGTGACAAAAATAACAAGTTTATCATTGGCTTTTGAAAGCAATCTAGTGATAAGTTTTTCAGATGTTTGCTGGTCCAATGCGGATGTTACCTCATCAAACAACCAAATACTGCTATCTTTCATTAAAGCACGTGCCAGTGCAATACGCTGTGCTTGCCCTTCGGACAATCCAAATCCAGATTCGCCTATGACGGTATCCAACCCTTGAGGGAGGTCATGAACGAATTCCGCACAACTTAAATATAACACTTCTGTAAGCTTTTTATCTGTTAATTCCTTACTATCGGTAATGATATTCTCCCGAACTGTTCCCGAGAATAGTTTATCACCTTGCGGCACATAAGCGATATTCACCCGATGCTTTGGATTAATGGCTATGGTACCTTGTGAATTTTTAATGTGTATGGTCCCTTTGTCCGGTTTAATCAACGCTAAAAGCAGCCGTATCAACGTTGTTTTACCTTTGCCGCTTGATCCTATAATCGCTGTAGGTTCACCGACTCGAACCTTTAAATTAAAATCCTCAATTACATCCGAATCTTCGTATTTAAAAGATAGATCTCGGATGACCAACTCTTGCGGTGCAGGAATAACCTCTGGTTCTTCCTCTTGTTCAATTTCGGTGTCTATAAGTTCCTGCAGGCGCTCTACCGAAGTTCTATAGCGAATAAAAACGGGCACAAAACCCAACATAGCCAATAATGGGGTTTGAATCCGTCCAACCAACTGCAGGAATGCTGTCATCATACCAAAGCTAATCTCATTTGACTGCAATTTGTACACACTCCACACGAAGGTTAATAGAAATCCAGCATTGACCAATAACTTCAACGTACCTTGAGAAACAGTTGAAAAATTCAACAGATTCATTTTCAAGTTATAAATTTCAGTTTGGTTGTTTTCTATTTTCTGCCAACGGAAACCCTGAAGCCCCAATGCACGTAGGGAAACACGGAACCTTAAATTTTCTTGAACGGTTTTTCCAAGATTAGATTCCGCATTTTTCAGGCTTCGATTGATTTTCCGTAGCTGCTTATAATAAAGCTTTGAAAACAGGAATAATGGTGAAATCGCCAAGATCAAAAATGCCAACATGGGATCCATACTCCAAAGCAATATAAAAGAAGCCACCAAACGGATGATAGTAAGCAATAAACCAATGAAGGTACTGGATATCATTTGTACGATATCTGAGGCATCATTGTTTACCCGAATCAATACATCACCGGTATGCCATTGTTTCACAACCTTCCAAGTCGATAGCATTTGATTTTTTATCAGCACATTTTGAAGATGAATCAACATTTTAGACTTTGTCCGATCATTAATCCATGATGCAAGTGTCCGTAAAATCAACCCAAGCACGATATAAAATACAGTAAAGAACAAGGCCTGGTTAAAATTTCCCTTTTCAGGGGAAATGGCATAATCAATAGCGTGTTTGGACCAGATAACAAAAAGTAATGAACAACCTATAGCTACCAATTCCAATAGAAAATAGATCAGCAAGGACCACTTAAAGGGTTTTGCCTGACCCCATGCCCATTTAAATTGATATTTAAATTTGTTCAACAAGTATCCTATCGTTTAAATCTTGAATAGAATTGTATTATCGGGAACCATATCGCTTCACCTGGTGCATAGGGAATGTATTGGACAATATTGTTCCAAATCCTTTTTCCCGAATCCACCCTTCTTCCTCCTTGGTCCTTTTCAATTTCTTCGTATTTACTATTATAAAATCCAAAATTCCCAGCGACCATAATTTCTTCCATCATCCAATCAGCATGTACAGAAGAATCCAATTCACTGGGCAGTTTATCTGGGGATAATCCCAAGTATTTCACCAGTATCACATGCAGCACGTCAATCCATTTTGAAATGCCTAATCGCTTATAAGCCTTCTTCAACTCGGCAGGGTCAATCTGCTCGAAATAATGATAATAAATCCGAGCCGAATCACATAACTGTCGAATACCTATCCCAAAGGACAGGAGATGCTTGAGAATATGCGCGTTAGCTTGAATCGCCATCTGCATTCCTGACAGCACACGCACTTTACGTCCATTCATTTCCAAATAATGATTGGAACGAAACTCTTCTTCTTGGACACTCCTTAAATACCTTTGAATAAAGGGATTATGGAGGTCAAACGTGCGTCCATGATGTTCAATTTCAAAACCATTGAACACATAGGAGGAGCTAAATCCTGCAGATTTCTTAACGTTCAACCCATTTGCTAACATCAGGGCATCTGCCTTTTCAAACACATCTGGAGTTCGAAAACAGAGATCTACATCTCCACAAACTCGGCGAAGCGGGTTGGTATAACAATTGGCGATGCCTTGCCCCTTTAAAAGCATGGGATCAATCCCATTAGCTTTCATCTTCCCCACTACCCTAAGGATATTGATATTCATCTGTTCATTACGCTGCGCATGTTTTTCCACGCGCACCATCCATTGAATGAATAGACTCTTATCGGGTTGGAATATGCTTGGCAACAGCTGAATGGCATCATAAATGACACATTCGACGGTTTGATTGATGCTGATTTTATACATATGATTCCATTCTTCTTTTGAGAGCGGAAAAAGGGATTCCTTCAAAATTGGCTTTCCCCATAACCCAGATTTTAACAACTCAAAAAATATCTCTGAAATCCTTGTTTTTAGCATCAATATCTATTCAATTAGCAATCCTCCTGAACGGAGCTCATCGATCAATCTTTTTGCATCCCCAGCGGCAGTTTCCGAATCCACATCATAATTTGCCAAGAGAAGTTCAATAATTGTCTGCTCTGTGAAATCTATATCCTTCAACTCATTCCAAACAAAAGCAGCAGTGTCATTTAATGTGAAAACCTTTGACATATCCACCATATCTTGACCGGGATCCACAATGATAAAATCCTCACCCACTTTTCTTATTTGTAATTCGCTTCTAATTTTCATTTACTTAATTTTTTAATTTTGGCTAGCAGTGCTCGAAATGGCCTAGCATAGTACCACATCATTCCCTTTGCCCGAATCCAGGTGGTGTCACATGGTATTTCATTATTTCCTCGGAACGCCTGAATAACGACAGCCCCAACATCCTCCCAATCCAGCTCTTCAACCAATGAGAGATTCCCATCGCCCGCTAAACGCACTCCTTCCCGACTTGTTCCTACCACACGATGTAAAATATAATTCCCTTTATAGCGTGCCAACACAATTCTACCTATGGACACATCATCAGCTGTACTGGCTTTTACAACGACAATATCACCTTCAAGGAGAAAGGGAACCATACTCTTTCCAACTACACGGAACTTAACAGTTTTACCTTCATTTAAACTAATGAATAATGCATCAAAAAAATGCGTATTATTCATTGTTTTAATCCTATTTTCTGGTTTATCAACCATTCGTTTTATTCATTATTCCGGATAATGTATGAGATGCTAGTAAACAGATCATAAATGAACCGTCTTTTCCAACCAACAAACGCCAAAAATATCCTTTTAACCAGCTTACAAAAGTAAATAATGGGCTTAGATGCCTAAAATCTTATTATATATTTGTAGGGATTTATCTACCATCTTTTCAAGGGTAAAATTTTCCTGAAAACGTTGATAACTTCCTTCGGAAAACCTATCGTAGGTCTCCCTATCCAACATAATGGCTTGAACAGCTTGCGCTATTTCCGCTCCATTTTCAATATCAACCACCAAACCCGAAACATTATTCTTGTTCACCCAAGCTACGCCTGATTCAGGAATGTTAGTGGAAACCACAGGTTTGCCACAGGACATAGCCTCAATCTGCACGATGGCAAAAGCTTCTGTTTTCAGTATAGAACTTAAACAAAAGATATCGCATGCAGCAAAATAAGTCGGTACGTCCTCGTCCTGTACAAATCCTAGCAATTCGACCTTATGACCGAGATTTTTATTAGCAATCAATTCTTTAAGTTCACTATCCAAAGGACCTGTCCCACCGATAATTAAATGATACGAATCATCTAAGAACTCCATGGCCTTAATTAAATACTCATAACCCTTGTATTCTACCAATCTGCCCAAAGAAAAAACAATGGTTTTATCCTTGTATTTATTTCTAAGGGATTCAATGGGCAGCTTATCGGCTGAAATTGGGTTTATACCAATCGGGATATAATCCACTTTATCCTGGAATTTCTGCAGGAACTTAGATTGCGCCACATATATAGGTGTAGTACCTACGATAATATCAGCTCGTTTGATTAACCAATTCTGCAAAGGTTTGTACAGCTTTAATAATGTTTTCTGCTTGAGAATATCACTATGCCAATGGAGTACCAGTTTTCCTTTATAGCCTGAAAGGAACAAAGCTAAGGTTGCCATTGGATCGGGATGATGAATGTGGATGATATCGTAATCTTTTGCTATTTTCCTCAATTTCCCAATCATATCTGGAGCAAGCATTGTCGCAGCAGCCTTGATCTTGGTCGCTACAACAATGAGGTTGGCGTAAGGATTTAAAGGATAGATTCCAGCGGGATAATCCTCTGTAGATGCACATAGCATATCACATGCTATCCCTTTCGAAGACAACCCCTCCATCAAGTCGTACATTACTTTCTCAACGCCTCCACGAATTGGATAAAACTTACCAACCTGTAAAATCCTCATATTTAAAAATAAAAAATAATAAACTATATACTAAACACTTAAAACAAAAACACTAAACATTTTATGCAGATGATTTAAGCAGTTCTGTAAACACATCCTCCCAGCTATGGGCTAAGGGTTCAGCGATTTTCAGATCAGGCTCTCGCTGAAATGATTGTACATTTCCTTGAATTAATTTATGCATTAAAGAAGCCAATTCTCTGGAATTATCCGGATTGAAATAGGCCACCTGTGCACTTCCACTTGCTGTTTCATGAGCATAAGGCAAATCTGCTAAAATCATTGGTTTGCCATAATTGGAAAACTCAGAAATAGGTAAGCCCCAAGATTCCACCTTGGACGGAAATATTAAGCAATCCGCTTCGGCATAGAATTTACCCATATCCTTTTTTGGTTGGAAGCCTGCGAATTGAAGCGTCTTTAAATGACCCCAATTTTTATACAGCCATGCTGCATATTTATTTTCAGTTCCTTTGACGGTAATGGATACTTTAAAGTTAGAAATGTCTTGCTCCTCTTCCAAAATGGCACATGCTTTAGCAATGACCTCAAAATTCTTATGCGAATTTGGCGATCCAGCAAACACGAATGATAAATTATCGTCTTTCCTTTCATGGCTTAGGTGCATGATCTCTATTTTATCATGTTTTGGAGGTGCAACTATAATCTTGTTTTTCGGAAAATCAAACATTTTTGCCATAGCTTCCCTAAACCAGTTCTGTTGCACGACCAGGTAATTATTCGCTTGTATATTTGTGCGGTAGATCGATTTGGTGAAAATAGCGAACATGGCAATTTTAGGCGCAAATAACAAATCATGCATTTTCCATTTATAAAATGAAAAAGAATTGTGGCAATAGACTGCCCGTATTTTTGCTTCAACAGTTGGCGTCGTGTCATGCAATGAGAACCAAAGGTCTACAGGTGCTAAAGTTTTAGAAATCTTGTTCATCTCCACATATTCATACCATAAGCGATTGGTCCAACGTTTTTTAGGCCACTTTGTCTCAACGTATTCTATATTTGGAAGGTTGATTAAATTACGATCATAGACCAAAGCAACTACTCGATATTGCTTGGTGGCCGCAACGGAAGATAAATAGCCTAAGCATGCCCTTAAAATTTCTAAGGTCCCTGCTTCCACTAAGTTTACAGCGGATATGACAATTGTCTTCATATTATATCTTTGTTATATCGGAAAACATGGATTCCCATTGCTCCATGATTGCTTCTTCATCATACCTTGCAGAGGATAAATACGCATTGCCGCCCATTTCTGACCGTAATTCTGGATCCGCAATCAATGTCAATAGATTATCAGCAATTCGGCCAATATCACCTTCAGGAACCAAAAAACCATTTTCACCGTTTTTGATAATATCTTTTGGCCCACATTTACAAGCATATGTCACCATAGGCAGGCCACAACTTTGTGCTTCCAATAATGCCATAGGCAATCCTTCATATCGTGAAGTCAAGGCAAGCATGGCACTGCCTAAATATTCCTCTTGAATGTTATTAACGGGTTCATTGATCCGAACCACATCAGTTAGATTTAGTTGTGCAATCTGCTCCTCAAGGGTCGTTTTCAGGGGTCCCTTTCCAAAGATATCCAACACCCATTCTGGTGCCGTTTCCTTTACCTTTACCCACGCCTCGATAAGATCCTCAAATCGCTTCTGGTAATCCAATCGGCCGATGGCAATCACGCGTTTATTTTCCAAGGGTGCACGCCCCATTCGCTTAAAGGAATTTGCATTCGGTATCACCTGAATATTCGGCAAATCGCCCCAATACCCCTTATCTTCATGGGTCAAAACAACAAATTTTGCAAAACGAGCAACTGTCCGTAAATCCTGTTTATTTCTAAATTTGTCAATAAAACCAAGCAGTCCACTTCGGCCATATTGTAAACGCTTAAACCTGGAAAAATGAATCTCCAGGACCTTTTTGCTGCCATCATTAATCTTGGTTATAAAGGAAGCATCGTTATCGAACATAGAAATAGTTATATCCGATTTCAGCGTATGCAAAAGTTCAGCTAATTTTTTCTGATGTAAGTGTTGCTTTTTCAGGTAAATCGCACCACGCTTCAAAATACCTCGATCGAGGTCATCCGTATAGTTGATGCCGAGATCATAGGTTTTAATTCTCGGATCCAATGCATAAAACGGTTTCCGTCCTTTTTGATCTGTGGTAACCACATTGACCTCATAGCCCTTGTTCACCAAATAATTAGCCTTATTGGTCAACACACGTTCCATTCCGCCGGAATTAAACGTACCTAGGATACAATAGGTTACCTTCATTTTTCTCAATTAATTCTGTATCCTTAACCTCTTCTTCTGCAGTAAAATAATCTACGCAATAAAACAGCGCATAGATGAAAAAGATATCCGTAGCAACCTTAAGCCAAATCACAAAGGTGATGGCTAAAAACACGAAGAACATCAATCTATATCCCTTGTGCTTCGACATAAAATAAAGTGCATTAAATACAAATAGGACGGCAAATACAGAAAAACCAGTTAGGCCACAGTATAAGATGAACCGACAATAGCCAATATCCGTACTATAGATATAATTATCGAAAACACCACTACCAATTATCCAGGTTTTCGTATCGGTAGGCCAGATCCACATTTCGTTGTTCAATTTATCGGTAGAGTCCGTACGCCATTCTCCAGTTTCCACCCAACTGAAAAACCCTTCAAATGCAAAGCGCATTTGATCATAAAAGCTATCACTTGTTTGATAAAAATAAACTGTAGCCACAACCCCTATGGCAATGATGACAAAGGAAAGCACGCCCAATTTAATGGAATCCAATTTGATAATGAATGAAAACAAACCAGAACTTAAAAAGAAGAGTATTAACGAGCCGCCAAAACCAATAATGGTTGTCCGAGAAATGGAGTTTCCGATAACCACAATCGTAAAATAGGCAATCAATAAGAAGGTGATATTTTTATTGCTTTTTCGCACTTCCTCATTTTCACTCAATAACCCGGCAATCATAATCAAGCAGATGGAAAATCGAACTCCTGCAGGATCTAAAAATGCACCAATACCATATAAGCGATCTACGCGTTTCAAAAAATCTTGACCTTGGAAAACTACAGCATCCACTAACGACCTAAATGCAGGAACATTATCGATAATCATGGCCAGCACACATTGCGCAAAACATACCCCGGCGATATAAAAAGTCAATATTTTAAAGGAGACCTCACCGTAAAAGAACCGGATAAATTCGGTAACTGCATAAGCAGCTAAGAGCCAAATGGCAAAACTACCAATATAGGTAGCATACGAATAATCATCTGTATGATTTATATCGGTGGAAATAAAACAGATAAAAGAAAATACCAATGCGATAAGTGTAGAGGCTAATAGACCATACGTCATCCGCACTTTCCATAATTCAAAAAAGCGATAGACCGTCATAATCCCCCCGAATCCGGCAAGCATCACCTTCGTGTTCAGCCCCACTGGTAAACCAACGAAACTAATGGGAAATAGGAAAAAACTAACCACTGTCCCTAAGAATAAAAATTTTAATAAGTTCCCCATTGGTCTACTTCTTATTTATAAAAAACTCCATAATATAATTTTACGATCAGAAAGTAATGCAGTTTGATAAACCAGTATTGCTTCTTCACCGCCATACGTTCTAACAGTTGAATTCGTTTCGAAACATTCCGGTCCGTGTCCACAAATGCATTCGCTTCTTCGAACCAAACAAACCATTTCTTATACTGTTTTACATCTTTACTGATAAGCATCGGTAGTTTAATATTCAATTTCAAAAAATTAAGATAAACATTAACATTAGGAAGGACATTGTTTTCCTGTAGAAACTTCGCTACTTCCGAGACATTATATGTAACTTCTTCAATGTGCCTATCTGAATATTGCTTGGTCAGCGACCCTTCATTCAGCTGTCCGTAATGGTAAAAGTAATCATCTATGCGATCAATACGCTGCACTTGTGCCAATAACTTGACCATAAAAAGGAGGTCTTCTCCCATATTTTTGCCTTCAATAAAACGAATGCAATGATTTTCAATAAGGCTTCGTTTTATTAAGAAAATCCACAGGTTCCATTTCATTGTCCCTTCAAACATCTTGATCATGGCCTCCATCGTAGTGGCATACATAGGTTGGGTCATCTTGCGCTCCCCATTGGCGAACGTCAGGAACCAGTTAAAACCCAAAAGTTCCAAATCCTTTTCTTCAGCTCTTGCAACAAGTACCTCCAATGCCTGTGGTTCCAATGAATCATCTGCATCTATAAAGTATATATATTTGCCCTGAGCAACGGCTAACCCTGAATTTCTTGCCGCGGCAACCCCACGATTAATTTCATGAGAAAGCACCGTCACCTGCATCGAAGGATAAGCTCCCATTGCAGCAGCAAATTCTTCTATTTTGGCTAAACTTCCATCCGTACTGCAGTCATTAATAAAGATTACATCCATATATTTATACACCTGTTTATCAAGAGATTCCAGGCATATATGTAAAGTTGACTCCGCATTATAAACGGGAACAATTATAGAAACTATCGGATTATCCTTCATTTTTCTGTGTTATATTGGCCAGAATCTTATCGACAACTTCCAGATTTCTGGAGTTAAACTTACGTGCGAATAATGACCCAGACTGGATTAAGTGTCCATAATCCTGATTTTCATAATCATACAGTACACCATCTTTCCAGCCTATAGATCGCATGCTGCTTCGTCCTTCATTATCAAAATCAAAGACTTGATCTTTATATGGGGAATGCCAACAAATGGTCTGCAGGAAAATCTCATCCGAACAGAAAGTATGACCATATATCTTGAACACTTCCTCTTTCTTTTTAAGCACATCATCAACGAATCGTTGAGTGATGCTGACCCATTGTGTTCCTTTTTTAAATTCAATATCCGTATTTCGGCGAATATTAAAAACATACTGCAACTTCATGTATGCATAGCGGATTAATCGCCTTATCTTGTTGCCCAGCGTCCCGTTGGCTCGAAAATCTTTAGGAAATAGGTGGTATCGATTCACCTTTCGGTCCAGTTCATAATCCATGTTACCAGTAAAATAGCCAATAAATTCTTTGCCTTGGTGTTGATTAAAGAAGTCATGGATCTCGTTCTGGCTTTTTAACGGCATATCAACTCCTGAAAGTAAATGGTAGTAAGCGTACGGTCCACGGCTGTTTGCTGCTTCAAAAAGCGCATATTCAGCTTCTACAACAGATACATCCCCCCATGCAACATCTACTCTTTCCTGGTCCTGCAGGATAAATAAATTCGCATGTTGGACCGATAATGCAGGAAGTTCTTTCACTTTAGCGTCAAAATGAATATAGATATCATTCCTTTGGTCGTCTAAAGCTTGTAAAAGCCGCTCGAGAACAGGAAATTCATTATGAGCGATTATTAAATAGGCATGTTTCATGTACTTCCTTTTATCTTTTTCAACACCATTTTAACCAATTCATCTTCCTTTACACTGAATTTCCGTGCAAAGATCGCCTGACTAGCCACCATCGCTTCAAAATCTTGCAAGGTCAGCTCTCGAGCATTTGATCCATTCATTTCTTGATACAAAAGTTCATCCGAATACATGCACGTCCAATTCCGATTGGAATGGTTCAATTCGGTCGGGATAAACAATTCATCACCACACATCGTAAATCTATATTTTTTGAAAATTTTCTGCTTCGCCTCTAGTAAATAGTCAACCGCTTCTTGGGTAATGCTCACCCAATTTGCAGCTTTAACAAATCTCCGATCGGAATTAACACGTATACCGAGCATACGCTGAATACGGATTAGCTGCTGTCTCCAAATTTGAGCGCTTCGACTTTTGGAAAAATTCCGCATGCCTAAATTGATCATATTTCCTTTCTCCTCCAATTCCGAATCCGCGTGCCCGATAGGCACAAAATATTGAATATCGGAACCGACAGCAAATAAACCATGGATCTCATCCTGACCTTTCAAAGGCAGGGTAACTCCAGATATCACATGGTAATAGCTGTAAGGTCCATACTTATGCGCCAAAGTAAATAAAACAAATTCTGTCTCAATCTGCGAAAAATGACCCCATCGGATATCGATCCTGTCCGCATCAGGGACAAAGTGTAGTTCGGCTTTTTCTGTCTTTAGCTCAGGAATCACGCGAACCTTCCGGTCGATATGGATAAAAATAGCATTTCTATTATCATCCAATGCGGAAACCAATTCCTGAAGAATGGCAAATTCATGGTGAGCTATGATCAAATACGCGTGTTTCATCCAAAATCTGATTATTGTGTCCTTTTTTCTAGTGCACCCATTTTTTTAGGCGAAAAAACCTTAATCAATGGCTTTTCGACAAAAGTAAAAAACAAACATCCTCCCAAAATGGCTCCAATCATACACGAAATACCCACGAAATTAATTAAGAACGATTCATTTTTAATATAAATTTTTCCCAAGGAAAGGAAATCTGGCTTAAAAAATGAAAAGTAAAAATGCGTTAAATAGATGCTATAAGAAGCGTCACCAATAAAAACCAATTTCCTACCCAAGCGCCCTTGAAACCAGGAATTTTTAACAAAAACAAATACGATTATTGCCAGAAATGCAGGTATACCATTAGCCAAAAATCTTGGGATTTTAAAATAAATCATTGTTATACTCACCCCACAAATAATTGTAAAAAACAATAAGGCCCAGAATATATTTATATTAATTTTTCCATTGTACCTTTCATAAATATAATACACTATAATGCCTAAAGCGAAATTTACTAACAAACTATCACCAATTATATATGAAAAATTTGCCCAAGATAATTGAGGTCCTTGAATACCCAAAGCTTGGACAATAATTACCATACTAACCAAAATTCCACCGATGATATTTAAGATCTGGAATCTATTATGGCTAAAAAGTAAGATTAGACTAAAAATATAATAAAAGAACATTTCATAAATTAAAGTCCAACCTGGAGGTAAAACCAGCCTGTAATCTGGATCATTAGTAAAGCTGGGCAAAAGCAAAATATTTCCTAAATAATAATAAACACTTTGGACACCCTCAGCTTTAGTTACAAAAATCAAAAGAGGAATAGCACAAATTAAATAGATTGGAAATATTCTAGTAATCCTTCGATTTAAAAAATAAGCAGAATTTTTGAAATTTGACCCAAGGTCTAACTTAACAGTTAAACACATTATAAAGCCGCTTAATACAAAAAACAAATCTACCCCAAATCCGCCAAATTCATTAAAAATCCCCCAAAGCAAACCATCATTCCAAATATGACTATTGGCAACAATAATAGCTGCAAATGCCCGTATAAATTGTAGTGAATCAATCTTTTTATTCATTTCGTGTAGCTATAAAGTTTTTAATTGATCTATAGGTATTAATAACACTCAAGAAGAATGAATTAAGGATAGGAATCGAATGTATCCTTCCCATTCTTAAAACGGTAGGTGATGGTGTCCATTGTGCTCTTAAAGCTTTTGGAAGTTTGAAATAACAGGCCCACCATTCGCCAAATTTGATGGTAAATTCGTTCCAAGGTTTTCCTCCGGTATAATGAATGGTACCACTATATTGCACCAGATCCCATTCTTTTTCGCTGTATCGATTTACGAATTCCTTTTTAAATTGTGGCAAAAAGAAAGTTCGAATGCTGTTGTATACCGGCGACAGTCCATGTACACGCCCCTGACAGAGGATATTCAATACATCTTGATCTGGAAACTGTAAATAAGGAACCTTTAGGGCATCGATCAATTTCTGCGTCAGACCATCTTTCCGCATCAAGGCCAAATTCATGAGCAAAAACCCGGAATTGAAATAGTAACCCGGTTGACAACCGATCCGTTCAAGGTATTCAATTTGATGCGGCAAGGCTGCTTCAAATACAGCTGCCAAATAATTATCCCCAAGATCAACTTGCTGGTATAATTGGCCCAAATCCTGACGGACAATAATATCACAGTCCAAATAAATCACCTTGTCGTATTCTTTAAGCAGTTCCGGCAACAATAGACGAAAAGAAGCTGCTATCGTGTAGCGCTCATCTACGTATACCCCAGCCAACTGTCCATCGAGATTGATATAACGGAAAGAAAGCCTTGTCGGGTCAATTTGCTCAAGCAATTGTTTCATATGAACAGGCAAATCTTTTGTCAACAAACAGATTACCTCAAAGAGATGGCTATTTTCTGCATTTCTTAAGATCGATGTAATACAGGTGGCTGCTGGAACAAAATAGTTCTCTGTAAAAGCGACGACTAAGTGTATTCTTTCTTTCATAATTCGGTAAATATTTATCGCTTGAACACTTTATCAATAATAAATCGTGCGTACATCAAGTACTTATCTTTAGGTTTTAATAAAACACATGAATTGATTAAGCCCATCTTCTTAAAAGGCAAATACTTAACGGCAACATTATAATAGTCATAAATACATTTTCGATACAAATGCTCCCACTGAATTTCATGATAACAATATTCCTGAACAGCATTTTGGGGATTAGGGTAATCGATTTGATCCACCATTTTATAAAGCTTAGAAATTGCGTCGATCTTGTGCGAATATTTGCTCGTATCGCTTGATAACTGAAAGGATGAAATACGAAATTTAAAAAGCATTTCGCAAGTATTCACCATTCCTTTTGCTGCCATTTTCAATACTGAGGTAATATCAGAACCAAATGCAAATGGCAATTGATCAAAGAGCTTTTCCTGAATAACTTTCGTCCTGAACACATAATTACCGATACATATGAAGGGAATGCCCCGAAGCCAATTATACGTAAATTCAACTTGGCTTATGTATTCAGACATCACATTATCGATACCAATCATGTCACCCCGATCATTGATTAATTCGACTCTAGATCGCAATAGATCTACTCCTGGATATTTTTTGATCAGGCGAATAATTTCTGTAAGAAAAGTTGGTGTATATAGATCATCATCATCAGCTAGAATCAAATATTTTCCTTTTGCAAATTGAATGCACTTACTCCATTGTCCCACCAAGTCCGTTCCTCCAAAATTCCTTTCATTTCGATATTGAATGCGAGAATCATCAAATGCTTCCACCACACTCCTCAGGTCTTCAGGCGAATGATCATCAATGACAATCAATTCAAAATCCCCATATTCCTGATCCAAAATACTTTGGATCGCTGATGCTAAAAATTGCATTTTATAAGCGGGTAATATGAAAGATATTAACATAGGTAGCAAAAATTATAACCCCATAATTTTTCCGGGGATCCCAACAACTACAGCATTTTCCTTTTCAATGCTATGCAATACAATAGACCCGGCTCCAATTTTAGCTCCATTGGCGATACGTATTGCACCCAGAACTTGTGCTCCCTGGCCTAAATCAATATTTTCACCTAAAATAGGCGAGGTAGAAGCGTCATCCCCCCGATTCCCGATACAGCAATTGCCATGGATAGTGCAATTCTTACCGATGCGAGCCTTCGGATTGATAATAATCGATCCATAATGCGAAATATGTAATCCCAAATCAAAACATCCTGCGGGAATAAAAAAACCCAATTTACGACCGATGATATTCTTCCGTCGGAAATAATAAAACTTCAATAATTTATTTGGCTCCTTGAATGTATAATATTCCTCGGAGCGAAGGGCAATTAAAAATTTCCGAATCCAATATTGTTCCGTACTGAACAGCCAATCCAATAGATTTTTTTTCGATAGAATTGGATAATATGCGATTCGGTCGCCTTTTATATACTGATTTTTATTTCCCATAACCCTATTCCTTTCTCGGCATTTATTTGCCACTAAGTTTAAAGTATACAATGTTGACCATCATCTTTACATAGCCAATTAACCCGATAAAAGACCGGATAGGTTTAGACTGAAAGGATTTATAGGCAATTTTGAAGCTTTTTGCATGCGAAAGGGCATGTATAATTTCGCCTTTGAACGAATTTTCGTAATGAAAGCGGATCAACTTAGCGTAATACGCAGACACCGCATTATCCTCTCTTAATGATGGTATAATTTTATCCCTGCAGTAATCCAGGAACAACAGCCTGGATCTTGATTTTTCGATCAGATTACTTTTCTGAGAGCTGATATTTGCCCCTGAAAAGCGCCATTGAAAGAGGACATCTTCACAATAAGCAGCTCCCTTACCTAAGGTTAATGTGCACCATGTGGCATCATCAGCCCCCCATGCCAATGGTAAATTTACAAAACCTCCAATTTGTTCAATCGCAGTTCGACGAAACATAAAATTGGGGGCCACCTGTTGCCTCCGCTGAATCAAATTAAAGAAAATAAATTCCTCTGCTGTTTCATACGTTAAGCATGGTTCCGAATAGGAAACAGTTTCACCAAAACTATCTATTGTATGAAATCGACAATAAAAGAGATCTAAGTTGGGAAACCGTTTGTTTAAAGCCAGAAGCTTTTCTAAGAAAAATGGCGAATAGATATCATCATCAGAAGCCAATACGACCCATTCACCTGTTGCATGCGTTAGACATTGATTCCAATTGCGCACCAAATCCTTGCCTCCAATATTTTGCTCATTGCTGTAAAAACGAATCCTTGGATCTGTAAATTCTGCAACCACAGCAGCAAGATTTTCTGGAGAGGCATCATCAACGATAATCAATTCAAAATTTGCATACCGCTGATCCAATATGCTCTGAATGGCCGCTGCCAAGAATTGTTGCTTATACGCAGGTAATACGAATGAAACAAAAGGATCTGTATTCTCCATGGTCATTATTTACTTATTATATTTACCCATTGCTTTTCCTACCATTTGTGCGAGTAAAGAAGGTTTTAATTGAAAGATATAGCGAAGCAAACGGAACTTCTGCTTCCGGTCTAATTCCCGGAAACTAATCCAGGTAAACACATTGGTAGCCTGTAACTTCAATAGTTTTTTGAGATTTTTATCTCGAGTATACTTCACAAGGCCACTCAATACACCTAACCAATTTAATCCTTTATAGGATAGCCCCTTAGTTCCCCATATAGACCCACCCCACAGACGATAAACTCCCATAAATTCAGGAAGATAACCAAATTTACCAACTTCACCATTTAAAAACCATATAGGATAATCGCCTATATGACTGAATTCAAGATTTTCAGGAAATTCAATATTATTTCGAAACATGACAGATGCGGTATGCATGAAATTGCCCTTCTCAGCGAGTTCCTCAACCGAACGCTTGTAACTTTCATTTGCCGTATTTAAATCTTCTTCCTTCAGACTACCATCCTCATGACAAAGCATCACGCGGTGGTACACCAAATTACAATCTTGATTTTCTCTCAAAAAATTCACCTGTTTTTGAATTTTTTCAGGGTCGGTCCAATAGTCATCACCTTCACACATAGCAATGTAACTTCCTTCTGACTTACAAATTGTCCAAATAAAATTTTTCATGGAGCCTCTGTTTTTATTATGATTGAAATACCTGATTTCAATATGGGGTGGAACAGGACGATTCGCTAAATAAGAAGTAATCACCTGATTGGTATTATCAGGCGAACAATCATTGGAAATCAATAGCTCAATACGTCCATCGAAAGATTGATTGAGCACACCTTCGATAGCTTGCTCTATAAATTTTTCATGTCCCCAAGTAATCATCACTACGGAGACATCCGGCCTGTTCTTTAATTTCTGCATCTCTCCATTAAAAATAAGCGCTCCCTATCTTCTAATATCTTAAATCCAAATTTTTGATAGAGATGTAAGGCTCTATCGTTATCTTTTAACACCTCCAGTTGAATCCTTTGAAAACCATCCTCATCCAAATGCGTAATACAGCGACTCATTAACCATGAGCCAATACCATTGGATTGATAGTGCTCATCAACCAATAACATCGATAAAAAAGCAAGATTTTTCGAAGGATCATTATGATAATAGGCAATGAATCCTAACAAATCCTGCCCCTGCATCTTATAGATAAAACTCGCGAAGGATTCTAATTTTTGCACATAAGGAATGACTCTTTGTGAAATATAAATCCCCTTTAAAGGTGAATTGTACTGATTAAGCAGATTAATTACTCTTTGCGTCATGTTTTAAACTAATTCATAATGATCTAACATCGAATGTATGGAATCTGTCGAATTGAACATCAGTACATCCAAAATTGACAACCCAGGTTCAAAATCTCGATATCCTTGTTTATAACTTTCTAAGTGCACCTGATGAAAATAGAGATCCACACCTTGTTCTGCATATTTCTTTCTATCCATAAATGCCATACCTCCAATTGGATTGACATAAGTGATGTTGCTTCCCATGACCTGGCAAATATTCAATGCCCATTCATCTGCAGCCGCGGGTTGCTGAATGTTCAAGTTCATCTCCGAAAAAACGTGAAACTCACATTCTATCCCAATATAACGGCAAATTTCAGTCAAGACATGCTTGTTCAAACTAGTAATGCAATTAAAGTCCTGTGAAAAAATGCCATTCATCAGATCCATAACTTCTTTATAATTCGGAGCAATCTTTTTATAGAAACGACATTGGCTTAATATCTTTTCGCGCCATGGAATTGTATTATCCAACACGCAATCCTTAATCAATGTAGATCGACCCTCCTTCTTTAAAGGTGCTTTGATATAAACCCAACCTTCTTTCTCTTTAAGTATTCTATTTCTTTCAATCCATCCATGCCTAATAAACTGAACCTCATCCAACAAAATAAATATGTCTGTATGCTTTATTAAACTAAAATAACCTAAATAAGGAAAAAAATAAGGCTGCATTATGCCAATAAATGTACTTTTCATAAAAAACATTCATTTTAACAAAAAATTAAAAGTCGCTCGTCCAGTATTGTTTTTAAATTAAAATTGGTACTTAAGTATTTTAGGTTTGTAAAATAATTCTACATACCATATCGATATCTTCCTCTGTCAATTCAAAAAATATAGGTAAACATAATATCCTTTGAGCAATATCCTCGGTAACAGGCATTTTAACAGAATCCAAGTAGGGCAAGCTTTTTGCTAAACTTGGATAAAAATATCTTCTTGTAAATATTTCTCTATCTTCAAGCGCTTTTTTTATTTTCAGCAACTGATTTTCAGAATCTAAAATAATCGGAAAATAAGCACCATTACTAATAACTCCCTCCATCCACAATTGACTCTTAGCGTCTAATCCAACCAAATTTTTTTCATATAACTCGATAATTGTTTTTCTTTTATCAATAATTCGGTTTATCCATTTTAAATTAGCAAGACCCATTGCAGCATGAAACTCCGAATTTTTACCATTAATTCCCAATTCTTGAAAGGAGTCGAAACCTGAAATACCAAAATTACGAATGGATGCCATTTTGTTATACAAATCCTGATTCTGTGTGATTATTAATCCACCCTCCACAGTGTGATACAACTTGGTGGCATGCAGACTACACGTAGTAATATCTCCATACTCAAATATTGATTTGCCATTGAGAGAAACTCCAAATGCATGTGCTCCGTCATAGATAACCTTTAAATTATGTTTCTTTGCAATTACCTCAATAGCTTCAATGTTACACGGGTTGCCATAAACATGGGTTGCTAAGATTGCTGAAGTTTGTGGTGTAATTGCACACTCAATTTTAGTCGGATCAATATTTAAAGTTTCTTTATCAATATCTACAAAAACAGGTTTACATCCCTCCCAAACAATTGAAGATGTAGTGGCTACAAATGAAAATGGAGTGGTAATAATTTCTCCGGATAAATCCAGTGCTTTAATAGCCATCTGTAAGGCAACAGTGCCATTTGTAACATATAAAAGATGCTTTACTCCTAAATAATTTTTCAAATCCATTTCTAATTTACTTGCCAATGGACCTATATTCGTAAGCCATCCTCTGGTCCAAATTCCAGAAAGATATTCTTCAAACTCACTAATTGGAGGTAAAAATGGTTTGGTGATTGGAATCATTTTCTTTTTATTAGAGAATAAATCAATTTTATTTCATTCCTTTTAAGAAGTACAGAAACAATAAAATAAACAATTAAAAAGGTTAAGGATATTAGGCCAATTCTTACAAGATCTAATAAATATTGAAAATAGTATAAATCAATAATCCAAATTATTAATCCGATTATAGAAGAAAGAAATAGACTAAACAATAAATCTACTATTTGATCGAATATTGAATACTTTATAAACTTACCAGTGTAAAAAGAATTGACAAATAAGCTTAAAATCGAAATTAAAACCTGTCCCCAAACGAGTGCAAATAGACCAAATGGCAGACTAACAACAACCACCAAAACGATAATAATTTTTTTAACAACTTCAAGCTTTAAAAACAAGTCTGAACGACCTTTAATTTGAAGAACATTTAGATTATAGGATTGTACGGGCTGAAAAACCCCCGCTAAACTTAGTATTTGTAAATAGGGAACAGCTGGCAACCATTTTTCGGTATACAAAACACGAATTATTGGTTCAGCACTTACAATTAATATACCTACTAAAGGAGAAACAATAAACATGACCAACATTTGTAATTCCCGAAAGGAATTACGAAACCTGATGTTGTCATCACCAATTTCAGCAAATAATGGAAAAGTAACTTTATTCAGAGTATTCGATATATTGTTAATTGGAAGCTGTTTTAAACCATCCGCTCTATTGTAATATCCTAAAATCGAAGGTGAAAATTTCTTCCCAAGGATTATCGTGTAAATATTTGCAACAACAACATTTAATAATGCAGATAGCGTCATGTTGACACCAAAGCCAAAATGGTACTTGAACTTCTGCATATCGAATGAAAATGAAGGTCTCCAGCTGCTGTACAACCAGTGCTGGATCATAAATATGGAATTTTGGATTAAAGAATAATAGACCAAGGACCAGACACCATACCCATTCATCGCAAAGTAGACCCCACAACCTCCACCAATGAGCAAAGAAGGCAACTGTATCTTGAAATTCTTCTTGAAATCCAGTTCCTTGACGAATTTTACCCCCTGCACCATCGCAAAGGAATCAATGATCAGAATAAGGCTGAAAACACGGATTAATGATGTTAGAATCTCCACCTCGAAAAATTGTGCAAAAAGTGGTGCAATAAAGTAGACCACCAGATATATGAGTACGGCTGAAGCGATATTAAACCAGAACACAGTCGAGTAATCCCGCTCATCATTCTGTGCATTTCGGATCAAGCTGCTGCTCATTCCGCCTTGCACCAGGACATTACCAATACTCATCACAATACTAAATAGCGCAATGGTACCAAAATCCGAAGGCAATAGGATGCGTGCTAGGATCAGATTCAATACAAAACCGATCAATTGGGAGCCAAATTGCTCCGCAAATACCCAAATGGCACCATGAACGGCTTGTTTCTTTAACTCCATGTATATTCTTTAACTAGCACCTATTTGCCAAATTCAGCCTTTAACATGCGTCGCAAACCTTCTTCCATCGCAAATGGGGGAAAAAAACCAGAGGACATCGCCTTCGTAGAATCATATTTCGTCACCGCACAGAATTTCTTCACACGTACGGAACTGATGGTCATCTTCTTCCGGGTAATAAAGGAAAGCAGATCAAATCCATAACCGCCTAACATTCCCAAAAAATAAGGAATATGCGTCGTTGGAATGTTTTTGCCCAATATTTTGCCAGTGTGGTACACCAAATCATTTGTTGTGAAGTCAGGTTTATCCACATAATTGTAAACATTGTATCCTGTGGTCTTATCCATAATCATATATTTTAAGAAAGCCACAATATTTCCTACGTAGGACATTGATTTTTCATTCTTTCCGTTGCCGATCATCATGAATTTTCCCGACGCGATCTGTGCCAAAAGATTAAATACATTCCCACGATTTCCTTCACCAAAAATAACGGTCGGTCGGACCACATTGATATTCCAATCGCCATGGGTTGTATACCAGGTTTGCAATACCTGTTCAGCTTCCCATTTACTTTTGCCATAATGGTTAAATGGGTCAGCAGGAAATGATTCATCAGGATTATCCTTATCCAGACCGTATATAGCAACAGAGCTTGTAAATATAATGCGATGAATTCCGTTTGCTTCCATCGCTTCCAACGTATTGCGCATACCTTGGACATTAACGTCATAATATAGAGTCGTCGGCGTGACATCATCGCGGTGTTCCGCTGCCAGCAGCACAACCACATCTGCTCCCTTCAGGGAGGAAGTCAGCCCATCCTTATCGAGCACATTGCCGATTTGCGTAAGTTCAGGAAATTTTGCACTCTGTTGTTTATCGATATTTAGAAGGCTTAGGTTTGGTGATTCTGAAAGCTTCTGGATCAATTGTGTACCAACGAATCCAGAACCACCAATGATTGCTATTTTCATCTTTCGATTAGGGTTAAGTTAATTTATAACAGACACATTCACATTGTCCTCCTTTTTGTCATTCAATTCCAATTGTCCTTTTTTTTTATTCACGATATAATTAAATATCAATGTAAAAGAACCCCATAGGATCAAATCCAACAAAACGACAATATTATTGCTGATATATTGTACCGTGACAATATTAAAAATACAAAAGAAAAGTGAAAGTGCGAGGATGGACATCATCGCATTTTTATGAGACATGCCGGAACGCAACAACTTATGGTGGAGGTGACTGCGATCCGCCTTGAACAGGGGCAAGCCTTTATACCAACGGATAAAGATCACGCGGGCAACATCAAATACCGGTACAATAAGTATCGAGAATGCTACGACAATCGCACCTTCGGAAAAAGGCTTAATGGCAAAGTTATTCATGGCAAAGCTGATCGCCAAGAAAGCCATCGTATACCCCAATGTCATACTTCCCGTATCGCCCATAAAAATCCGGCGTCTGCGCTTGGAAGCACCAAAAACGTTGTAATAGAAAAAGGAAATTAAGATCCCGGTGGTAATAAAGGCCAATAAGGCATGAATCCACGCTTGGTAATACGCAAATAAAGACCCGAGTACCAAGCACCCTACCCCTACCAATCCGGAACATAAACCATCCAGACCATCGATGAGGTTTATCGCATTGATGATCAGGACAACGACAAAAATGGTGAAAGGAATTCCTACCCATGCAGGTAAATAAGTGATGAACAACAAACCATATAAGTCATTGATCCATAAGCCAGATAGCGGAAATAAACTAGCCACCAAAATTTGAGCGACAAATTTCCATTTGTAACTGACACCTATCAAATCATCTGCAATACCAATGATATACAGGATCACCATCCCGCAGACCAACATAATGAACATGGGAAAAATCTCCCATGTAACAATTCCTAAGTTGACGAAGTTTGTTTTATAAACGATGACCATGGTTATGGCCAAAAGACAACACTGTATAGGCACGAAAGCAACACCGCCAAGTCTAGGGATTATACTTTGATGTAATTTTCTGGCATCAACAGGATCAAACAGGCGTTTCTTGTAGGTAATCAACATAATATAGGGTATGATGATCTTTCCCAAGAAAATCGCAAGTAAGAACGGTACGAGCAGAATAACAAACTCCATAATGATAATCCTAAATAATTAATAGTCAAGATGCAGAACGACATCATTGCACTAACAAATAAATTATGATGTTGTTTCGAATACTTTTAATACTCCACAAAAGTAAGATATAATCAAAGGTTAATCGAAGGTTAACACATGGTTTGGAGGTGTATTTCTTTATTTGTAGCGCAACAATGACAATTGATTTTATGCGTTAAAACTACTTTTTACACACTTTTTATAGCCAAATTACCTTATATCAATATAGGTAAATTCTGAACCAAAATCTCCATAGTTAAAGTCTAAAAAATAAAACTATTTCATGTGAAAAGCATCAGAAAGCACTTCCATTAACCTTGTAAAACAGGCTCAAAACATATCAAATACAGAAAACTATTTAAATATAAGGAAAATTAATAACAGGTGAAAAAATGAAATTGCTATTTAGCAATCCAAAAGGAAATGGAGGAAAGGATGAGATCTATGTTGTTAACTCTTACCTGAAAAGGTTTTTCCAAGAAGCTTTTTTAGGAGTTTGCTGCCCTTCCCCCATAAGATTCTCTTCATTGAAGCGCAGGTTTAACATCCTTCTTTTTTTAATGGCCTGGTAGATGATCCCCCAATCCGGGAGCCCACCGAAATTTCGATCATCTATAAATAGATCGGCAGTTAATTTTCGAGCTCCCGAGTTCCGATTCTCTTCTGGGAAATTCGCATTATGCGCGTAGAAGGTCAACCCCTGGGCTGCACAATAATCAATCGCCTCCTGTAATAACCGACCTTCCCGGACTGTCCAAAGCAATAAGGTATGACGTTCATTTGCTAGCATTTTTAGGGTATCAATAGCAAAAGGAATAGGTTTTCCAATCTCTGGATACTTATGCTCAACGATGGTTCCATCAAAATCAACTGCAATAATCATATTTTATAGTATTTCCAAAAATATAATAATTTTTGACGAAGAACTATAATATAAGTAAATTTCATTTTGCCTAATGAATCATATCGTAAGCTAACAAGTAGGTAAATTAATGGCTACAATTCGGAATAGATTTACAAAAAATCTTACATCAATTTGTAATTTCGTAATTTCGTAACCTCACAAAAAACAGCTTTATATTAAAATATATTTTAATTTCTCAACGTTTCCTCAATATGCTAATTCTAATAACCCAATGATTTCAATAGTTATATCCTCCTATAATTCCTCATACTTCCAAAACATACAAAACAATATTCATCAGACCATAGGGATAGAATATGAATTGATTCAAATATGGAACCCAGGAATTTTTAGTATCAACGAGGCCTACGAAAAAGGACTAAATCAGGCAAAATATGAATACATATTATTTATCCATGAAGATTTAATTTTTTTAAATAATGGTTGGGGAAAATATTTACTTAAATTTTTAGAGCTACCTAATGTTGGTTTGATAGGATTGGCAGGTGGTAATTATTTTCCTGATGTTCCTAATGATTGGTTTATAACGAATGAGTATAATTATATAAATTTAATTCATGGCCTTGGGGATTCTGAAGAAAACTTGAGAAATTTTGAAGAGAATTTTCATCAGGTGTTGGGTTTGGACGGAGTATTTATATTTGGAAAAAAAAGCATATTCTTAGAAATAGGATTCGATCAAAATATAAGCGGATATCATGCATATGATTTATCAATTTCACTAAGAACTGCTAAGAAATATACAAATTATGTTATTAACTCTATTAACGTACACCATATTTCAATAGGCAATAGAACCTTAGAATGGTTTAACTCAACAATTCAGGTCCATGAAAGTATAACATGGAAATTTGATCACCCTAAAGATAAATACGTTGAAAAGGAACTTTTCAGAAGGTTTTCAAAATACATAGTCCACTATTGGGGTAGAAATTTAAAATCTCTAGAAAAAATTATTAAATATTACCCCAGAAAATATCTTCACGGAATCGAACATTTCAAAACTATTTGGTTTCTTGTTAAATTGTTCACCTCAAAAAAGTTTAACAATTTGAATATTTGACCAACCTATATTTACAATATATCTCCAATGTGAATAAATCATTAACAATATCTGTCAAAATCCGATTTTCTTTTTTAAAAAGTTACAAAAGAAAATTTGGCACCCATTAAATCAAGTTCGCTGAATTACCGCAAAAATCTTGGCCATTTTAAATAAAACGTCGATAATTCCGATTTTCTTCAACTCCTTCATCGGCAATCCTCCACAGAATAAAATTTTGCAATTAAAAAAAACATGGAAATTGATAAATTAGCCACCTTAAAATTCAAAAACTATTCAAATAATTAAACATTTTAAAAGATGAATGTATTAAAAATTGGAGTTTTATCTGCTTTATCACTTCTAACTTTTCAAGCTGTTGCTCAAGAAACCACTGACGCTGCCGCAGTTGACACCACAAAAACCTGGACCATCAAAGGTGAGAACACATTCCTAATCAACCAAAGCTCGTTTAGCAATTGGGCGGCAGGTGGTGTGAACTCCATGGCCGGAAACCTGATCTTCAACTACGACTTCAATTACAAAAAGGACAAATGGAACTGGGACAATAAGGTTATCGCGGCGTATGGCCAGACCTTCCAGAAAGAAACAAACTGGCGTAAAAACGATGACCGTTTTGCGGTTAACAGTTTATTGGGCTATCAAGCCGCTGAAAAATGGCTATATACCTTCTTTATGAACTTCAACACCCAGTTCGCAAACGGGTATACTTACGATGGAAAATACAGAGACCAGAAAATCTCCGCTCCATTTGCACCAGCATATTTAAGTTTCGGTCCCGGTATCGCTTACAAGGAATCCGATAACTTTAAAATCAACCTATCTCCTGCTGCTGCTCGCTTCATTATGGTCGGCGCAGAAAGCCTCCGTGAATCCTATGGTGTAGATCCTGATAAATTCTCAAGAAATGAATTTGGTGCTTCCCTAGATGCCTATTATAAAGTAAACCTGATGGAGAACATCTCTTTAGAGAATATCCTGAAATTGTACTCCAATTACCTGCAAGATCCACAAAATGTAGATGTGGATTATTTGGCAAATTTGGCAATGCAAGTCAACAAATACATTTCCGTAAACGCAGCAGTACAGTTGATTTACGATGATAATGTTAACGTTCCAAAGAAAAATGGAACTACAGGACCAGGTCTTCAGGTAAGACAAGTACTTGGCGCTGGATTTACCTATAAATTCTAAAATATTGCAGAACCACTAGGTTCGAGGAAAACATAAAACCGTCAGCATGGAATCTCCGTGCTGGCGGTTTTCATTTTCCATGCCTTTGATATTTTCTGGGCGCCATGAGAACACAAGCGATATCGAAAAATTAATCGTTTATTAGCAGGCGATTTGAAACCGTAATTGTTATATTTAAGCAAATCAACTCCAATCATTCAAAGATCATTTCGTTTTACCAATTCCCTAAATAACAATGCTCTATTTTGAAAAAGCATTAGACCTACCACGCTCTCCTCTTTTCATTTTTATACCATTTGGCCGATTTTATTTAAAATCTCGTGGTGCAGTCCCTTGTTTATAACTGTGTCTGAACACTATTGGACTGTCCAATCCTAAAAAAGCTATACACAAAAACAAAGTGTATGGAAACAATAGAAAGAGAGTTTGAGTTCGCTGAGCGGACCAGTAAGAAGCAGCCATTCGACAAGCGTTTGATCCTCCACATGCTGGATCAGATCGAACTTGGGGTCCCCCGCCGGGACCTGATGGAACAGTACGGTGTCTCCGAAGTGAGCCTGATCCGCTGGATGAAGAAGTTCGGGCGACAGCCCATTGGGGCAAAGCGGTATACCACCGAGCTGAAGCGTTCAGTGATCAGGGCGGTCCAGGACGGGATGAGCGCCTACCGGGCGGGGAACACCTTTGATATCTCCTGCGGTACGGTCTCCAGATGGGTCAGGGAATATAAGGGGAAAAATACCGAACTTAGTTCCCCAGAACCCGATGATATGGCCAACAAGAAACCCGTAGACCCCAAAGAGGCAGAGATCCTGGCCCTGAAGAAGGCCCTGGAATATGCAAACCTGAAGATCAGGGCATTGGATACCATGATCGATATTGCCGAGGAACAGCTCAAGATCGACATCAGAAAAAAGTCTGGTGCCAAGCGGTCGTAAAGATCAAACAGGAATCCCCAGCAATGGGGATCCGTTTGATCTGCGGACTGTTTGGCAGAACAAGGCATGCGTACTATGACCGCCAGTGGCGGGTGCAGGATGTCGGACTGAAGGACGAGATCATCCTGCAGCACGTGCTGCGGATACGCAGCGAACAGAAGAGGATCGGTACCCGGAAGCTGCTCCATATGCTCGCCGGCCCCCTGCAGGAACATGGGATCAGGATCGGCCGCGACTATCTCTTCGCCCTGATGAGGGAGCATTCCCTACAGATCAGGGTCAGGAAGAGGAAGGCGGTCACCACCGATTCGCGGCACTGGATGAAGAAGTACAGAAACCTGATAAAGGAACTTGCGGTCGAGCGCCCCGAGCAGGTCTGGGTAAGCGACATCACCTATGTACAGCTCAACCGGCGCTGGGGATATCTGAGCCTGGTCACCGATGCCTATTCCAGAAAGATAGTGGGCTGGGCGTTCAGGGGCGACCTCTCGGCACAGGGATGTATCGATGCCCTGCAGATGGCACTGCAGCAGAGGCAGTATCCGGGAAAGGGACTCATACACCACTCCGATCGGGGTTCGCAGTACTGTAGCAAAGGCTATGTGGATATCCTACGCACCAACGGGATCGGGGTCAGCATGACCGAGAACGGGGATCCCTATGAGAATGCGATAGCCGAACGGGTGAACGGCATACTGAAGGCGGAGTTTGACCTCTACGCATCACAGAGTGGCCTGAGGGAGACCACAAGAAAGATCAGGGAGAACATCAGGGTATACAACAACCTAAGGCCCCACGCGAGCTGTGATTACCTCACACCTGAACAGGCACATATGAGGTCAGGTGCGCTGAGAAAGAGATGGAGACCGAAAAAATATCCAATAGTGCAGAAAGAGTTTGTATAGTACATATAGTATTACCAAATTTGCCTGTATAATCAATTCAGAATTAATCCAATAATTTGTATAGCTATATAAGGACAAGACAGACCTTGCCTGAGGTGCGTCCGTGGTGCGTCCGAGTTGAAGACGTGGTGAGAGCGTGTCTATAGACACGTTCTCACCACGCTCTCACCACGCTCTCAGTACGCTCTCACCTCGAACAAGGTCCAGGTGCGAATAACTCGGAATAAACTTAAAATAAATTTTAAAAACCTGAATTACAACAAGTTATATACAAATAAAATCAAATGCTTTTGGGGTATTAAACGCTTATATGGGCAACCTTGGATACGATTTAGGGAAGAGGACTAAAATTTTTAAAAGTTGTCAAATCACCCCATTTCTTCCCTCTGTCCGGATTTCTACCTATTTACTATTTTTTGAAACCAATCTAACAACACGCTGTTTCTTAAGTATAAGAATTGAAAATTAACCCCAAAACAAATAGACATGGCAAAAATAGTTGCAGAGCAATTGGTAGAAATGTTAGTAGAAGCTGGTGTGAAACGGATATATGCAGTTACCGGAGATAGTTTAAATTATTTTAATGAAGCGGTCCGGAAAGATGGAAGGCTTGAATGGATCCATGTGCGACATGAGGAGGTCGGTGCTTATGCGGCGGCTGCGGAAGCAGAGCTCGACGGAATTGCCTGTTGTGCCGGGAGCTGCGGGCCGGGACATGTCCACCTCATCAATGGCGTTTATGAGGCACATCGTGCGCATGTTCCTATGATCGTGATTGCTTCGACCATTCCGACCCATCAGATGGGCATGGATTATTTCCAGGAAACCAATACCTATAAACTTTTCGACGATTGCAGCAGTTACAATCAATTGATCACAACCGTTGAACAGGCGCCTCGGATGATACAGGCGGCTATTCAGCACGCTATATCCAAAAAGGGAGTCAGTGTGATTGGGCTACCTGGAGACATTTCCGAATTAAAAGCGCATGAAACCCATACCAGTACACAGGTATTCCGCTGTAACCCCGTCATCAGGCCTTCCAATATGGAACTTCAGCAATTGGCCGATCTAATCAACAACGGAAAAACAGTGACCATATATGCCGGTATTGGAGCCAATGGTGCTCGGGAGGAAATCCGTGCCTTAGCACAATACCTGAAAGCGCCAGTCGGCTATAGCTTCCGTGGAAAAATGAATGCCCAACTGGAAGCACCGTACGATGTCGGTATGACCGGGCTGTTGGGGATCCCTAGTTGTTACCAGGCCATGAAAGAAGCCGATGTACTGCTCCTGCTGGGAACAGACATGCCCTACGATGAATTTATGCCGCTCGACAATAAAATCATTCAAATAGATACGGCAGAAGAACGATTGGGCAGGCGCGCCAAATTAGCTATGGGATTGGTCGGCGACATTAAAGAAACCATCTTAGCGCTGCTTCCGCTTCTCCATGAAAAAACTGACCCCGCATTCTTGGATTCATTTGGCAAGTTTGCCACCAAAGTAGCCGAAAGTTTGCACGAATATGTCGAAGATTCAGGCAAGGAAAATGCCATACAACCGGAATATGTTGCGGATGTATTGAATACACATGCTACAAGCAATGCCATATTTACGGTCGATACCGGCATGTCCTGTGTATGGGGCGCACGCTATATTCACCAAATCGGCGACCGAAAACTCCTGGGGTCCTTCAATCATGGTAGCATGGCCAATGCGATGCCTATGGCAATCGGGGCCTCCCTGGCTCACCCAGAAAGACAGGTCATTGCCATGTGCGGCGATGGCGGCATATCGATGCTCATGGGTGACCTGGCAACGATCCGACAATACAACTTACCCATTAAGCTGATTATCTTTAATAACAGGGCCCTCGGCATGGTTAAATTGGAGATGCAGGTTGCCGGACTGATGGACAACCAAACCGATATGGAAAATCCCGATTTTGCTAAAGTAGCTGAAGCATTCGGCATCCCTGCAATGAACATCCGCAAACCTGAAGAAGTCGATGCAGCCATAGCCGAAACCTTAAAGGTGGATGGTCCTTTCCTACTGAACATCTTCACCAACCCAAGTGCATTGGCGATGCCTTCCCATATCACGGCAAAGCAGGTCATGGGCATGACGGAAAGTATGGCAAAGTTAATTTTGGGAGGTAAAATGGATGAGGTATTTGATACCATAAAATCCAACTACAAACATCTGAAAGAATTGATTTAAAAAGATCAGTGTATACCCATTTATAGCGCAGAAAATTAAAATGACAAAGGCATCCCAAATTGGGATGCCTTAGTTGTATGGTAGATTCCTGTTCATATGACAGTATGTCTACAGGAAATTAATTGCAGCATTATTTGCTCTTATAGAGATGGCTCAATAACGCGAAACAAAGAAAGAAACTCATCGCGAAGCCAAACCAAGATAGCACTGGAATGCCCCACAACAGATAGCCCACGCGACCATGCGCCAAGATACTGGCACCGACGCCAAAGGTCATAGCTAATATCGATAATAAGAATTTATTTCCCATCCGGTGAAGAATAAGCTGCAGGTTGTCAAAGTCCTCCATTTTATGGTTTAGGGTCACCTTATCATCCTTCACTTTTTCCAGGATGGTCAGCAGATCCGAAGGGACCTCGGTTAGGACATCCTTCGCAAACTTCGCCTTGTCCTTCAATTCCGCAATCAGGTGATCGGCGGATAGTTTCTGGGCGGCGATCTTCTTGGCAAAGGGAGAAATACTCTCAGGCACATTCAGGTCAGCATCCAACTGACGACCGGTCCCTTCAAGGATGGACACCCCACGAAGCAGGATGTACACAAAGTCCGGCAGCAGGATATGATTGCTCTGAAGAACGGTATTCAATTTTTGTAGCATTACCGAGATATCGATATCATCCAATGCATTCTGCTTGATCATCTCGAAGATTTCATAGGCATCCCTTTCCAACCGGCGTTCATCCTCAATGTGATGTACAACCGCCAACCGTTTGATATTCTTGATCAAACTCTTGGCATCATTTGCTAAGAAATCGATGACCATAGCTTCAATGATCTTGCGATCTTCCGGAATCATAAAACCCATCGCCCCAAAGTCGATAAAGACGATTTGCCCCCTTCTGTTCACCATGACATTGCCCGGATGAGGGTCCGCATGGAAGAACCCATGCATCAACACCTGTTCTAAATAGAGATCCAGCACATTTTGGAGAATGGATTTCGGATACAGACCAAGCGCTTGGAAACCTTCCATATCATTCACCTTCACCCCATCGATAAATTCCATACAGATCAATGTATCCGTACTGTACTTTCTGTACACCGTAGGAACATAAACCTCTTTATTTTCGGCAAAGTTCCGACGGAACCTTTGGATATTATTTATTTCATTCGTAAAGGACAATTCATTTAAGAGGGAGCTTTCAAAGGAGAGCACAATCTGGTACAGGTTCATTTTATAGACCACTTCATACTTCCGCTGCAGCAACTTCACCAAATCCTTGATAAAATCGAGATCTGCACGGATCATCTCGTCAATATCCCTCCGTTTGACCTTGAAAACTACTTCCTTTCCATCTTTTAATTGCCCACGATAGACCTGGGCAATCGATGCTGATGCGATGGGTTTGGGGTCAATGCGCATAAAATGAGCATCCACATCGATGTCCAACTCCGAAGCCAACCTTTTTCGAATATCAATATCCTCTTGCGCGACATCGTCCTGTAACTTTACGAGCTCTTCCTGCAGATCCTGCGGAATAATATCCGGTCGATTGCTCAACAACTGCCCCAGTTTGATAAAGGTCGGGCCGAGTTCTTCGATTGCCATACGGACACGGATATTGAAGTTGTCCTCAAAAACACGGCGGGCATGGTTGTTCCAGAAAAGAAAGCTATCCGGTAAGATCCGATCAAGATTGGAGCGCGAAACGATCTCATCAAACCCATGTTTGGATAGAATCTTAAGAATCTGACCTACACGCTTTATTTTCTCAAAACCATTGATGTGCAACATATACTATTAATATTTATCTATATTCTGAATTTCAGTCCAACATTATAAAAACGAAAACTGTACCACAATGTTTTCCAGCTGCATTTTATTGGCCGCCAAGGGCAGGACATTCCGAAAGCTACCAATAATTTTAACGGAGTCAGGCAGTCAACTGCTAATTTTACGTTAAGATGTTAGGTTTAGATCTGTTACAAGCAAGGCATAATCCTTTGGAGTAAAGCAAGCCGGAATTCATTTTTCGCAAATTATTTTTCAAATGGAATTTAAATTCGCCACTTCCATTAGATTCTCCTGATTTTCAACAAATAATTAGAGAAAATCTTGTACATTTGAGCTATACCTACTGATCTAATATAATGATAAAAACCCGATTGGCGTCTACTTTAGGAAGGCGCGATGAAGAACCTAATATTATTTTAGCAAGAGAAATTGTTCAGTCGAACGATCAGCAATCTATAACAGACCTTATCCAGCTTATTCAGAGCAAACACAAAGAATTGCAGAACGACAGTATTAAGGTGCTCTATGAAATCGGCGAATTGCAACCCGCATTATTACAACCGTATATTGCTGAATTCCTATTGGGATTAAAGAGCAAAAACAACCGCCTGCAATGGGGCTCCATGACTGCTTTGCGAACGATTTCTGCGGTATATGGCCAGGAAATTTTCTGTTACATACCGGAACTATCCCATGCTGTAGCAGATGGCTCTGTCATTACAAGGGATAATTTCATCGGTATACTGAATAATCTTTTCACCTTTCCGGAACATCGTGACATTATCTTCCCTCTACTTCTGGAACAGCTTCAGCACTGTCCATCCAACCAGCTTCCCATGTACGCAGAAGCAGTCCTACCAAAGATTGATAAAAACGAAGCTCCTTCCCTACGATCCCTTTTGGTGCAGCGATTGGATGAATTTGATAAAGAAAGTAAAAGAAAGAGGCTAGAAAGGGTAATCAAAAAACTAGGTTGATTGTTGATTATCGCTTGAAGCCAATTTTAATTAGTGTAATTGCAGGATTTCGACGATTTCGGAAAATCCCTTTTGTTTTGCATGTTCGATGGGCAAAACGCCATCTTTATCCGGAATATTCGGATCAGCACCTGCCTTCAAGAGGATACTGACAATCTCGACATGATCCTTCCCTCCATTCCCCAATACGATAGCTTCCATTAGTGCGGTCCACCCCAATTTATTAACGTGATTGATGGGGAAATTTTTCGTCTTTGCCAATAAACGAACCACCTCAATGTGTCCTTTCTCTGCTGCTGGAATTAAAGCCGTACCATGGTAGCGGTTAAAAACATCGAAACGTGCTCCATATGCCAAATATAGTTTCACCATATCCAAATAACCCGATGCTCCTGCATAGAGAAAAGGGCTGTTCAATTGCTCATCCTGTTGATTCGGATCGGCGCCCTTTTTCACCAAAAATGAAGCTAAATCATAATTGTCCTGATAGGTTGCCATCATTAACATACTCTGGGATTGCGCATTTACGGCTTCAATATTGGAGGCATTCACGTGCTTATCCAAATAAACGGTATCGCCTCGCTTAACGGCATTTTCTACTTCTGAATCCATTATCATTTGTTTGTTACTTTGTGCTTTACAACTTACAAAAAAGAAGATCCCCAAGATCAATAAAACCGATCTCCAGAGCAGCTCCTTCCAACTCCAATAATTTAAAATAAATAGCCTCACTAAACTCAAAACAGAAAACCCCTTTCCATGTTTTTCAATAAGGTAAATATATCCAATTTTTACCGTATTTCACGCAATATATCCTTGAAATTCATATGTGGAAATTATTTTGAGTTCATACTTACGTCAATCATAAATACCTAATCATCTAAATATAACAATGCCCAATAAAAGGTTCTTATCTTATTAAGGATATTAATTCAATTTTTCTATCAAAGTACTATTTTATAAAATTATCTCTTCGATACGCATCACCTATCCATTTTCGGTGCACAGCAATATATAAATAGAATGCATTTTACAGACGGCTTTACCTTCTATTTTCAAAATCAAACCGGCTTTCCTAAAACAATTTTATATTTTATTTCATTTATTAACATAGATCAATGCCGTGGCAAAAAGTAATCTTCACCTTTGTACCAAATCATTGAAAACATTTAAAATATATACATTATGAAAGCAGTATTTAGTTTATTAGCAGGTATCTTATTCATGAGCAACATGGCCTTTTCACAGGTGAAATGGTCAGTAGATCCAGCCCACACAAACGCTCGTTTTGAAATCAAACATTTGGGTATCGCTTTTGTTGATGGTGAATTCACCAAATTGGAAGGTCAGGCTGAGTCTAAGGATTCCGTAAATTTTGACAAAGGAACCGTTAGTTTCTCCATTGATGTGAACAGCATCGATACACGAATTGAAGCGCGTGACAATCACTTGAAAAGTGATGATTTCTTCAGCGCTGAGAAATTCCCAAAAATGACCCTGAGCAATGCAACATTGACAAAAGCTGGAAAAGGAAAATTTAAATTAACAGGTGACCTAACAATCAAAGATGTAACCAAGAATGTTACTTTTGATGTGGTACAGAACAATGGAACTATCATTGATCCTTGGGGTAAAACACGTGCAGGTTTCACTGCTAAAACTACGATCAATCGCTTTGATTACAATATCAAATATGCAGACAAAACACCTGCCGGTATTGATGCAGTAGCCCCAGAAGTTGCGATTACAGTGAATGTGGAATTAGTGAAAAACTAAAGAAACACATGTTTTTCAATCATTCAGGTTAAAACTAGAAATAGAAAATAAAGGATTCAATTATGTTGAATCCTTATTCTATTTTAATGATACTAAATCATCAAACGGAAACCCAATTTTTGAAACAGAATTACATGATATGTTACAAAAAATTAAATGCCAAAAGTCATCAGGTTAATTACAAACTAAAGGTAAGATATTGTAAATAAGGCTCATCCATTAACCTAAATAAATATTTTCAAGTTTTTTTACTTCTACAGCTATATTGAATTTTTTTTCAGTAATAAGTTTTTTAACAGGTTCTCCCCTAAAATAGGAGTTATTTAATACCGCAATGCGTTCAGTCCAATCTCTTAGATTATCATCATCAATACCTAAATATTCGATATAATCAGTTATTTTAATCATTCTAGTCACTTTATTTGAAACTAAACTTTTTAAACAGGTACTCTGAGATTCGACTAAAACTAAGGGAAGACCTTCAGAAAAAGATGGCAAAAGTAAAATATCTAATGCCATCATAAGCTCATTTACATCTTTTCTATTTCCTAGAAAATGTACAAGATGCAATAGATTTTTATCTTTCAAATCTTGCTCCATTTCTGCATGAAGTTCTCCAACTCCAATCACAAGTAATTTTATATTTAGGTTTGCTGTATATGCTTCATGAATGATTTTATTAAGGTAGAAAATATTTTTAAGGGCACTAATTCTTCCAACGAATCCAAGTACGATCTCGTCAGATTTCAATCCTAAATCTTTTCTTAAAGAATTTCTTTTTTCTTCATTGAAGGTAAAATAATCTGTATCTACAGCATTATTAATAACTAAGCTGTTTTTTATTTCCTTATCCCCATAAACAGCACGTATGGATAAATCACTTGCTCCGAATTTATGAGTAGAAACGTTATTCAATAATTTGCGGAAAAACATATTTTTCATCCCTAAATTTGCTCTTGATAAATGAGCGTGAGAAATTCGTTTTTTCACACCTGCCACCTTGGCTATCGTTAGATAAATAGCTGATTGTAACTCAATATGGGAATGAACAACATCATATTTATTTTTCCTTATCAAATTATACAAATAAACCGCACGCTGGTTTATTGGATTCGGCATATAAAAAATTCCCACACCTTGCTTTTGAAAAATTGAATGATACTCTTGTTCATTACCAGTATCTATTGCAACTATATCAAATAAAACCTTACTCTTATCAATAAATTTATAATAATTTGACAGAAAGGTACTAATTCCACCGGTGTCTATACGAGTAACAACATGCAATACTTTTGTCGGCATTCTTAAACTGTTTTAATTAAAAATAATTCACAGAACCATTCATATTAATAATTCCGTAAATGTTTTTTTACACTTTATACGAATTTCGAATTTTTTTATTACAAAAACATGATAAATATCCGTCTCTTTTCATTCTATTTTTCAATAAAGTAGATAATTAACTTCAATTATGATCAAAATTTATTATCTAACATTTATATCCAGGGACTTAACCATTTCCTCAAAGATGGGGAGCTCACGATTTCGGATACATTCAGTTTTCCGACCAACCTGACACCTTCCGAAGACGAATGGGAACAACTAAAGCATAATTTTTTGGCTGCCATTGAGGTATTCGCACTCCGTATAGAACAATTGGACCAGGATATCCTAACGAGTACATTTGTGAAGAAGGAGTATGGTGATTTTGAAAGGAATATTGATGGTCAGATCGAACATGCCTATTACCATTTGGGCCAAATCGTTCTGTTAAAAAAGATCATTACCAGCCATAATGGAGTTTTCTAGCTGGTAATGATAACCAAGTATATCGTTTATTCTTCTATCTCATAGGTCCATGACTGCAGTCTTTCCTGAAATATCCGCGAGATTTTATTAAAATAGCGTTTGTGCTTATAGCCCATGACCCATTGGATCCCCTCCACGGCATTTGTACAAAAGATTTCATCTGCAACCTTCATGATTTCTGGCTTTATTTCCGCTTCGACAACCTCAATACCCTGTTCCTGAGCCATATCCATCACGACGCGGCGCATAACCCCCGCTACACACCCTTCCGATAATGCCGGCGTATAGAGCACCTTATCATAAAAGACGAAAATATTGGAAGTTAAGCCTTCACATAAATTACCTGCTTGATTCAGCACCATGACTTCATCAAAAGCATGCTTCTTCCGGTAAAGTCCTGCCATCACATAAATTAAAGCATTGTTGGACTTGATCTTCGCCAAGGCACTAAAAGGCTTTCTATATTCTTCGTAGACATCCACGATAAGTCCGGTTTTCTTATCCCTTAGGGTTTCCGGTTTCCGGTCTGCCTGCAGCACATAGCCAGGTTTATTGCTATCCGGACCATAGAGTCCTCCTCCATCGCGGTAAACAATCAGTCGGATTCGCGCCTGCTGGCCAACCATATTGTTCTTACGCAGCAATTCCTCAATTTTTGTCCGGATAAAATAGGCATCGAATTTATCGAAATCATCGAAATGCAACATCTCCATGCTCTCCTTAAGACGCTCTACATGCAGGTCCAAGAAGCGAACATCGCCATCGCGCCATAACATGGTTTCAAAAAGACCATCTCCATAACGGAAAGCTCGGCTGTCAGCAGTTAATATCGCAGCATCTTCTGGCACCAAAGTGCCATTAAAATTTATATAATGTGGCATAAAATATTCTAGAAATTAGTGTTGGGTGTGTGTACTATAATCTTTCCATTTCTCTAATCCTAAACGGAAATCTTCGGGTAATGGTACTTCAAAATGCAAATATTCTTTACTTTTTGGATGGATAAATCCTAAACTCCTGGCATGCAGTGCTTGACGTGGCAATAGGGCGAAAGCATTTTCCACAAATTGTTTGTATTTGGTGAAACTTGTACCCTTGAGGATCTTACTTCCCCCATAAGACTCATCGTTAAATAAGGGATGTCCAATGGATTTCATGTGGGCACGAATCTGGTGTGTACGGCCGGTTTCCAACTGGCATTCAATCAGGGTGACATAGCCTAAGCGTTCCAATACTTTATAGTGCGTAACGGACCATTTTCCTTTCTCCTCGTCATCATACATATCCATAATGCGACGATCTTTGAGGTTTCGGCCAATATATCCCGTAACGGTGCCATCTTCCGCAATATCTCCCCAAACCAACGCGATATATTTCCGGGAAATGCTATGTTCGAAAAACTGTTTGGCAAGAAAAGTCATTGCCCATTCATTTTTCGCGATGATCAGTAATCCTGAAGTATCCTTGTCGATCCGATGTACCAATCCCGGTCTTCCCGTATTGCCCGGCATGGTCGGCAGCTGATTTAAATGGAATGTCAATGCATTCACCAAGGTCCCTGTATAATTGTTGAAACCGGGATGGACGACCATACCAGCCTCTTTATTAACCAATAATACATCGTCATCTTCATAAATAATATCCAAGGGAATGTCTTCTGGATATACTTCGGTATCCCGTGGTGGGTCGGGAAGCACAACGGTAATGACATCCAAGGGCTTCACCTTGTAACTTGCCTTGACAACCTTATCATTAACTTTAACCGTACCAGCATCAATGGCATTTTGAATCCGGTTCCTGGAGGTGTTCTCTACCCTATTCATGAGGAATTTATCCACACGAAGTAGCGCCTGCCCTTTATCTGCAACAATTCGCAGGTGCTCATAAAGCTCCTGCTCCTCCTGTTCGTTTTCCAAATGATCTACCATCCCACAAAAGTAGCATTTTTACACAAATTCAGCTTCCTGAACCAAAATTCCATAAATTCGCATATGCTAATTTCATTTCCGATCTATAGTCCCGAAGAAGAAATCAAGGATCCACTATTTTCCAAAAAAAATGTGCGCGTTTATTTCAAACGGGATGACAAGATACATCCCTTCATATCAGGCAATAAATGGCGTAAGCTTAAATACAACTTAATCGATGCACAACAACGGAACATAAACCATTTGGTTACATTCGGTGGTGCTTGGTCGAATCACTTGCTAGCAACCGCAGCGGCAGCAGCAAGTTTTGGGTTCACATCAACTGGTTTTGTTCGCGGAGAAGACATCGACAATGCTGTATTATCCATGTGCCGGTTGTTCGGTATGGATCTTCAATTTGTAGATCGGCAATCCTATAAGGAGAAACGTAATCTGTTCTTAACCCATTTCAATGATCGTGAGAGTTTATTCCTGGACGAAGGCGGTAAATCCAAGCTGGGCATGCAAGGTTGCATGGAGCTCTTAGATGAGCTGGAGCAGGACTATGACCATATTTTCGTTGCCTCAGGAACGGGAACAACCGTTGCCGGAATTGCTGCGGGAATCACACAGTACGGACTCAAAACGCAGGTAGAAACGATACCCGTACTGAAATCTGCGGACTTCTTATTGGATGAATTTACGTCTTTCGGCGTTGATCCAGCTCACATTAAATTACATCTGGATTATCATTTTGGTGGATATGCAAAAACAAAACCAGACCTGTTGCTATTCATCAAGGAATTTGTGAGTAAAACAGGAATAATGCTTGAGCCGACCTATACCGGAAAACTTGTCTTTGGAGTTTATGACTTAATTATGAAAGACTACTTCAAACCGAACAGCAAAATCTTGGTTATTCATACAGGCGGATTAACAGGTTACCTGGGTTATCTTGAACAATTTAACCGCTTGGCAACCATTTAACCGATTTTAATAAATTTGCCTACTTTTACAACAAATTAGCGCCTGCGCTTTTTGATTCTTCACTTAAACTATTACTGCCATCGCGATGCACATTCGGCTCATATTCTTTCTAATAGGTTTTCTGACGGTTATGTCAGGGTTTGCACAGATCCAGATTCAAGATACCGTAAGTACCAAGGAACAGCGGGACAGCATCCTACCTACAGCCCATCTTTACGATATTGTCGATGCCTTCCAGGATATCAACCCTTTTAAGAAAAAGGATTCCGTTAAAACGGAAAGAAAAAGATCAGCGATCTCCTATCTTCCAAATTTGAACTACAATCCCTCCATTGGTGCGCAAATAGGCATAAAAGCCGTAGGCGGTAAAGTTTTGGGGAATGAGCCAAATACCACGATGTCTATTGCCGCTACAGCTTTGAGCGCAACAACCCGAGGTATTATTGTGGGATATCTACTCCATGACATCTACACGCCGGGTAACAGATGGAACATTAAGGGTGGATTTATGGTTGCCAAAGCAGTAGGTTTGGATTATGGAATGGGCATCGGTGGCGCATTGGACAATCCTACATCGGAGGAACTCATCATGAACAACCCCGATCGGCAGCGATTTGTCAACAGGTTCATGACCTACACTTTCAACGAGCGTGTTTATAAGCAACTCTTCCCAGGTGCCTTTGTAGGTGCCGGCTTCTATTTTGAATTAAAGCGGAAATTCTCCACGGTTGGAAGCGAGGAAAATATGGCACCTATTGAAATCTATAGCCGCTGGAACGACTTCGACCCGACCCGCGTCAACAACAATGGTTTGATGTTGAATATGCAATACCTTACACGTGACAACCCCAATAGTGCCTATAAAGGTTACTATTTCGATATGGTCCTGCGCATGAACCAAACGTGGATGGGAAGCTCGCACAATGCCTATCAATTGCAGACCGATTTCCGCAAATATTGGCAATTATCGACAGACCGTCCAAACCATGTGTTGGCTTTCTGGAATTTTGGCTCCTATAATTTGGGGGGCCACCTGCCCTATACAGACCTTCCAGGAACCGCTAAAGACACCTATGCGCGCAGTGGCCGAGGATACACCATGGGGTATTTCAAAGGCAAATCCTTCTTCTATTCAGAAGTGGAATACCGCTACCCTATCCTGAGGAATCAATTCCTGAGCGGCGTAGTATTTGCCAACGTGCAGACGGCAAACGATCAGATGGGAACAAAACTCTTTCAGATTTGGCAGCCAGCAGCAGGAGCTGGTCTGCGCTTACTGTTCAATAAAGCAACACGCACAAATTTATGTATTGATTATGCCTTCGGAAGATTTGGCCAACGTGGCTTATTCCTTGGTCTTAACGAAGCCTTTTAACCCTTTATTATCTATGTACTTAAAGAACGTATGCCTAGTAGGCTTAGCACTATCCCTAACCATTTCTACGACATCAGCGCAAACAACACCAGCAGACAGCAGTATCAATGCGATTGCACCTGTTGAAATCAAGGCCTATTTCAATGCACAGGCTATGTTGGACCTGACCACCTCTGGAAAGGTCATCAGCAATAAATTCATGAACTCCCAAGCCCCTAGCAGCTTTTTAAGCAGTTTCAATAGTACCCCTGGTCTACGCATGGAAGAACGATCGCCGGGAAGCTATCGGTTGGCCTTACGGGGGAGCATGATCCGCTCACCTTTCGGGGTACGCAATACGAAAGTATACCTGGATGAAATCCCCTTGACGGACGCCAGCGGCAATACGTACCTCAATTTGCTTGACCCTGTCGGGATAAATAGCATCCATATCATCAAAGGACCGGACGGCTCCCTATACGGACCAAATTCTGGAGGCATAATCCGTTTCATGCCATCGGGATTTAGCAATAACGAAAATGAGAAATCGATTATGCTTTCCGGAGGTTCATATGGCCTGTTCCATGAACAGATTAAATTCCAACATCAAGTCAATGATGCCTATAAATTTTCCTTTGACCAAGCGTATTTGCGTTCTGATGGCTATAGGCAACATACAGGAATGGATAAGTTGTTTTTGCAGACCACCCATCAATGGGATTACAATCCAAAAGGGACCTTAAAATTCCTTGCACTTTATAGCGACTTGGGTTATGAAACTCCCGGAGGTTTGACGCAGCAACAATATGATGAAGATCCACGGCAGTCCAGACCTGCGGGAGGGCCATTCCCAAGTGCACAGGATCAGAAGGCTGCCATCTATAATAAAACCATCTTAGGAGGTATTACGCATGCCTACAAGTTTTCCGATCAATTGGAGCATGTAATAACCGTATTTGGTACCCATACCGATCTAGAAAATCCATTTATCACCAATTATGAATTGCGCAATGAAAAGAATGTAGGCTTCCGGACTTACCTCTCCTTCCAGGATCAACAAAATTCCATGTTGCAATGGGAGATGCAATTGGGTGTGGAGGGACAGAAAGGATGGTACCACATCAAAAACCATGAAAACAACTTGGGGGAGCGTGGCACCTTAACCGATGATGACAAATTAGAGAATGGTCAACATTTCTATTTTTACCGAGCCAAAGCGCGACTATACGATAAACTTACGGCTGAAGCATCCATCGGCCTGAATTTCAACGGTATTGAGTTTGAAAGGAATACACCTGGTGAAACAGCTAGCGACGGACACATCGACTTTGCTAAAAGTTGGCTCCCTCGCCTAGGGCTATCTTATATGGCCACAAAAAACTTGGCTGTCCGCGGTTCGGTTTCGAAAGGTTTTTCAACACCGACGATTGCAGAGGTACGTTCCTCCAACAATGAGATCAATAGCGACTTACAGGCTGAATCCGGGACAAATTATGAAATGGGAATGCGCTTTGAAACCAATGACCGACGCTTTATCGCAGACCTTTCCGGATACAGTTATCAGATGAAAAACGGTATTGTCAGACATTTAAATGAAGCAGGCAACGAATATTTTGTCAATGCTGGCGAGATGGATCAAAAAGGGATCGAAGCCAGTCTATTGAGCCAAATCATCAGTAACCCGGAAGCGCAAATCCTCAAAGGGCTCATCTTCTCGACCAACCTCACCTATCAGGATTATGTATTTCAAGATTATGTCCTGAATGAGGTGGATCTTTCCGGCAATAGCATCACCTCGGTACCGGAATGGATATGGGTGAATACGCTGAGCTTGGCCTTTGCCAAACAGTTTGAACTAAATGTGCTGCACAATTTCACCTCCAGCATTCCCTTAAACGATGTCAATACCGTATACGCGGATAAATATCATCTATTGCAGGCTAAAGCCTCCTGGACCGGAAAAATCAGCAATCGACATGCCCTTCAACTATTTTTCGGGGTGGACAATATACTGGATAGTAAATATAGCTTGGGGAATGATATTAATGCGATGGGCAACCGGTATTTTAACGTTGCTCCGGGAAGAAATTTCTATACCGGGGTTAAATTTATGCTGTAAAGTTTAGGGTTTTAGGAATTTCCGCATATGCATACTGAAAATCAGCAGATTCCAGAATTTTTCCAGAATGTTTTAATTACATTGTCGTTTCCTTATGAAGATATTGATTATTGAAGACGAAGAAGCCTTACGCCAAAATCTGGAGGAATTTCTGACCGCAGAGCAATTTGTTGTTGAGTCAGCTCCGGATTATGACGCTGCATTGGATAAAGTCATGAACTACGACTACGATTGTATACTCTTGGACATCATGCTTCCTGGAGGGAACGGACTTGACCTTTTGCGGAGCTTAAAGGAAGCACATAAAAAACAACCGGTATTGATCTTATCGGCAAAGGATTCTGTCGAGGATAAGGTATTGGGGCTGGAGATTGGCGCCGATGATTATCTGGCGAAACCCTATCACCTCTCCGAATTATTGGCGCGCATAAAGTCCATCATTAGGCGCAATTCCAGAGATGGGGAGCAACTCATTACCTACAAAAATGTGTCGTTGAATCCCGATAGCCGGCAAGTGTATGTCAATGGACAGGAGATTGTCCTTAACCGGAAGGAATTTGATTTATTTTATTATTTCATGATCCGCCCCAATAAACTCATGGAAAAAACGACCTTAGTGGAATCCGTTTGGGGCGATCACAGTGATCAAGCGGATAACTTGGATTTCCTCTATTCACAGATCAAAAATGTCCGCAAAAAACTGAAAGAAGCGGATGCACAAATGGACATCCAAGCGGTTTACGGTGTGGGTTATAAATTAGTATAATGGCGATTTCTGTAAAATATTACACCAATAAGTATGTTGCGATTACCATTTTGATCATCATGGCGATCTGGGCCCTCCTATTCTATGCATTCCTAATGGATGAGGTTTATGACAATGTGGATGATGGGCTGAAGAATCAAAAAATTGAGATTATTCGCGAAGCATACGACGATCCCAGTATCGTTATGAATAACCAACAATATGGGATCAATCAGTTTCGTATCCTCCCTGCCCAACCGAGCGACAACCTGGACAAGAATCATTTCTCCAGAGAACTGATGTATATGCCTTACGATGATGAAGATGAACCCTACCGAATTTTAAAAACGGGTTTCTATACGAAAGATGGTAAAGCCTACAGTCTGGAAATACGGACGTCCACCGTTGAGGAAGATGACTATCTGATCAATCTTGCCATTGCACTTTCCGTCCTTTACCTTGTTATTGTCTTGAGCATTCTACTGATCAATCACTTTATCATGGGCAGAGCTTGGCGCCCCTTCCATCATATCCTCAGAAGCCTAAGCAACTATCGTTTTGGCAATAAAACCTCCTTTTCCCCTGTGCAAACGGGAATAAAGGAATTTCAGGAACTCAATGGACAAATAGAAAAGATGATCAAACGGAATGAAGATGTATTTGTCGAACAGAAGCGATTTCTGGAAAATGCATCGCATGAATTGCAAACCCCATTGGCCATCACCATTGGAAAGCTTGATTTGCTTCTCCAGGAAGGAAATCTTGAAGAAGGACAGCTGGTCAAAATCGCCGAAGCGAAACAATCCCTTCACAGAATGGTGGCGTTGAATAAATCACTTTTGATGCTGTCAAGAATAGAGAACAACCAATATTCGGTTACCCAGGAAGTAGATTTCAATGCATTAACGCTCGAGCTTTTGGATGATTTCCATGATCTGATCGAATTTCGAAACATTCAGCTTAACGTACAGGAAATGGGTAAGTTTAAGACAGATATTAATCCTGAATTGGCGAGAATCTTGTTATCTAATCTGTTGAGGAATGCAATTAAATACAATCTGGATGGGGGAAAGATAGAAATAGCCTTGGATGAATCGGCAATAGATATCGCGAACGATAGCAAAAGCACTGCACTAAATCCCGACTTTATTTTTGCTCGTTTTCATAAAGGTATGCAAGATAACCAATCCAATGGATTGGGGCTATCCATTGTTCAGTCCATTTTGGAACACCATAAAAACTTACAAATCAGTTATGCCTATACTGCTGGCATGCAACATTTCACGTTAAAGAAATAAAAAAAAATACAATTGGGAATGTGATTCCCAAATCTTTCCAGATTTGCTGTTCATCTTTGTTATATAAAATTTAAACACATGAACAATCTAATAAAAACAGGACTTGTTGTTTTGATCGCAGGATCATCATTTCAAGCTATCGGACAGGAAAAGGTCATTCAATTAAATAACCTTCCAAACACAGCGCAACAATTTGTAAAAACGTACTACGGTAACGAATCAGTTTCGTTGGTAAAATCGGAGAAAGAAACCTTCTCCCCAATCGAATACAAAGTCGTTTTTGCAGACGGTACAGAAATCGAATTTGACAAGAATGGAGAATGGAAAGAAGTGGATGCCAAAGGTAAATCTGTACCCCAAGCAATCGTCCCTACATCTATCAAAAACTACGTAAACAAGAGTTTCCCGAACAATGAAATCAAGCAGATTTCCAAATCATCTCGCGAAATCGAAGTTGAACTGACCAGCGGTATCGACTTGAAATTCAACAAGAAAGGTGAATTCATTAAAATCGAAGACTAATAACAAATTACTTAAACAATTTACACACATAAGAACATGAAAAAATTACTATTATCCCTAGTTGTATTATTTTCCGTAACAGCATTATTCGTATCCTGTGACGACAAAGAAACAGTAGTTGCCGAGGGCGAACTACCTCAAACAGCGAAAACCTTCCTGAATGCGAATTTTAACGGCGTTAAAATCCTTTCGGTAGTTGAAGAAAAAGAAGGACTAACTGGCAAGGAATACGATGTATTATTAGACAACGGTATTGAAGTGAAATTCGACAAAAATGGTGATTGGTTGGATATTGAAGCACAGAATAATGCTAATGCTATACCAGACAACGTTGTTCCAAAAGCAATCTTGGACTACGTGAAAGCTAATTACAAAAATGCAGGCATCAACAGCTTAGAGAAGGAAAGACACGGATTCGATGTTGAATTGACAAACGGATTGGATCTTGAATTCGATAAAGATGGTAAATTCATCCGTATCAATCCATAATGAACTCTTGCACTCCTTGACATAATAAGGAGCATGAATTCATAGCTTAAAATAAAACAGCCCGTGGGAATACCTACGGGCTGTTTTATTTTCTTTCTGGACGAAATTAATTACTTCTATAACTTGTCTTGACCGTGATATTTGCAGTTTTCTTTCTGGAAGTGGTATTAAAGGCACCTCCATACGAATACTCTTCATTCTCATTTTGCCCGGTAATCTGAAAGATTCCCAAATCGGCTTTAACCAAATCACCTAATGCGCCTCCTGCTTCCTTGGCAATATTTTCAGCTCTTGCCCGCGCGTTCTGGGAAGCCTCGGAAATCAATTTCAGCTTCAGATCCTCCAATCCCGAGAAATAATAGTTCGGAGAATTGGAGCTCAGCTCCACCCCTTGTGAAATCAGCGTGGAAATCTCACGCGAAGCGTTATCGACTTTGCCCAATTCTTTGGATTCTACAGAAACGTTCTGGGAAAGACTATAACCAGTGAATGTATTGGTACTATTCCCATTCTGATCCGTATGGTAAGCGAAATCTCTGGTGATATTAACCGCATTGAACAGGATTTCCTTCTCATTGATACCTTGACGCACCAAGAAATCGCGAACCAAATCCCGATCACGTTTCAATTGTTCAGATGCTTCACTTAAATCCATGGATTTTCGACTGAAAGACGCAGACCATTTGACGATGTCCGCTTCAAAATTAGTCTTCGCATTCCCCGTCACATTAATCGTATTGGAAACCTGATATTTATATTTATAGGCATTGCCAAAAATTAGGGCAAAGATAATGACCGCCAATCCGGCGATTATGGCTATAATTATACCTGCATTTTTCATATATTAAGCATTTATAATAAGATTGTTATCTTCTTGTAAGACCTAAGTTAGTAAATTTTACCTATAATTGAATTCCAAACACCAACATATATGAATCGTAAATTAGGCCTTTTACTTTTGGCCTTGGGAAGCATATCCCTTTCCCATGCGCAAAAGAAACCAATAGACCATTCCGTCTATGACAACTGGAAATCCATTAGTCGCCCAGAAATAAGCAAATCGGGGAAATATATTTACTACTCCATCATGCCGCAAGAAGGTGATGCACTTTCTATATTAAATGATGCCAAAAAAAATCAAATCCTGAGCGTCCCTCGAGCCAGCGACCTTCAACTATCAGAAAATGAAAAATTCCTAGCCACACTCATAAAACCGCTTTTCCAAGAAACTAGGCAGGCAAAGATAAAAAAGAAGAAACCCGAAGAAATGCCAAAGGATTCGCTACTTATCTTTGACCTGACCAATGAAGTATCCATTAAATATCCACAGGTAAAATCATACAAGCTTCCGAAAAAAGGAAATGATTATTTAGCCTTCCTTTCGGAAATAACACCTATGGCCAAACAGGATAGCAGCAAATCGAAAAACAGTAAAAAAGAAAAACCGGTGCAGACGCTAAGTATCCTAAACCTAGCATCAAAGGATACCACCAATATCCCGAAAGTGGACACCTATTCCTGGAGTGAAAATGGCAAGTATCTGGTTTACTCGATAAAAGGTCCAGAAAAGGATAGCTTAAATGAATCTGGGCTTTTTATTATGGACATGAAGGATAAGAAACCAAAAAAGATAAGTGCGGGAAAAGGAACATATAAACAGCTAACCTTTGATGATCAGGAGCAACAACTCTCCTTTCTTGCTGATAAAACACCGGAAAAATCGCTATTGAAAGATTACAAGCTTTACTATTACACCAACAAACAGGATTCAGCCATTGTTCTTGCTGATCAACAAAGTTCTGGAATCCCTAAAAATTGGTCGGTTTCCGGTGATGGCTCAATAACCTACAGCAAATCGGGCAAGCGGCTTTATTTTGGACTTGCACCTATTCCCCGAGTAAAGGACACGACTTTGGTGGAGTTTGAACACGCCAAGGTAGATATATGGCACTGGCAAGATGATTATTTACAGCCGATGCAATTGGTTAATTTGAAGCGTGATCAAAGCCGCAGCTACACAGCAGTTCTGCATACACAGGGCAATAGGCAAGTGCTACCCCTATCTGATGACACGTTTAATCGGATAAACCTCACGCCCGAAGCGGACAATGAGTGGGCGCTGGCCACTTCGGACAAAGATTACAGAATCGAAACGCAATGGTCCGGGGGCAGCAGATCAGATATTTATGCGGTATCGACCTTAACGGGAAAAAATAAATTGGTCACAAAATCCAATGCTGGTTATGCGATGTTATCCCCAAAAGGTGAGTACATCATCTACTTCAACCGTGATAACGGCAGTTGGAATAGTTTCCACATTCCATCTGAAAAAACAGTTCAATTGAATGATGGCCTAGCGGTGAGTTTTGTTGATGAAGAGAATGACGTCCCAGCAGCACCAGGCCCGTATGGTATAGCAGGTTGGACCACCGACGGCAAACATGTATTCATCAATGACCGTTATGATGTCTGGAAATTAAGCCTCGATGGAAAACATAAAATAAACTTAAGCCAAGGATTGGGTAGAAAGAATCAAATTGTCTATCGCATCCAAAATTTATATAGACAGGATGATCCACGGATAGGTTTCAATGAAATCGATGAGAGCAAAAGTATCTATCTGACGGGGTTCAATAAGATCACCAAGGAAAATGGTCTTTACAAATTAGGTAAGAACGATATTAGCCCCCTCTGGTCCGGCCCATTTACCTACAGAATGTTGTCCGCGGATGAGAAGTTGAATACTTTAATCTATACCAAAGAAGATTACGTGCATTCACCGGATCTTTATGTCTTGGAAGATTTTAAAACAGAGACACGTTTGACGGACATCAATCCGCAGCAAGACAATTACAATTGGGGAACCGCTGAATTGATCAACTGGACTACCCCTCGCGGTTTCAAAGCTGAGGGAATTTTATACAAACCGGAAGATTTTGACCCCAACAAGAAATATCCGATCATCGCCTATTTCTATGAGACATTAAGCGATGGTCTGTATACTTACCAAGCACCGGCACCAACACCATCACGCTTAAATATCCCGTATTTCGTCAGCAATGGTTATTTGGTGTTCACACCTGATATCCGTTACGAAGATGGTTACCCTGGTCGTTCTGCTGAAGAGTATATCAATTCAGGGATGCTGCACCTTGCCCGGAGCAATGCGTGGGTTGATTCTACAAAAATGGGCATCCAGGGTCAAAGCTGGGGAGGTTATCAAGTAGCACATTTAATAACGCGTACTGATATGTATGCTGCGGCTTGGTCAGGTGCCCCAGTGGTCAATATGACCTCCGCCTATGGCGGTATCCGGTGGGGAACGGGTATGTCACGTCAATTTCAATACGAGAATACCCAAAGTCGTATCGGTAAGAGTTTGTGGGAAGCACGGGATCTCTACATTGAAAATTCACCACTCTTTTTCATGGATAAGGTAAATACACCTGTTGCCATTATGCACAACGATCAAGATGGTGCCGTGCCGTGGTACCAAGGTATTGAATTCTTCACTGCCCTTCGAAGATTGAATAAACCGGTTTGGCTGTTAAATTATAATGGCGATGACCATAATTTAATGCAAAGACAGAACAGAAAGGATATTCAAATCCGTGAAGCACAATTCTTCGATCATTTTCTTAAAGGAAAGCCTGCTGCTAATTGGATCAAAAAAGGTGTCAAAGCAACTGAAAAAGGAATAGATTGGGGTCTTGAGACAGAATAATAACGTGTAAAAACCAAAAATAGCCGATAAAAATTCATTTTTATCGGCTATTTTTATTAAAAAACAATCGAAACATTAGAAATCAATTATTTTTTCAAAAAAAATTACTTGTTTTTCTAAAATTACTCTACTTTTGAATATTATTTCTGATAAAATAAAGACATAATCAACAAACTTATATTTAATACACCAAAAACATCATGTTAAATTCAAGACTTTCAGCAGTTGAATCCGCTTCCAAGCACATGTTCAACGAAACAACGGAGGTGAATTCAGAGCGTGCGATTCACATTTACAACAAAAATGTATTCAGCATCAACAAAATGAGAGATTATCTTCCAAAAGGCACCTTTCAAGAGTTGACCACTGCTATTGATGAGAACAAGAGAATCAGCCGCGAACTGGCGGATTACATTGCACAAGCCATGAAAACTTGGGCATTGGAAAACGGTGCGACACACTATACCCACTGGTTTCAACCGTTAACAGGTTCGACAGCAGAAAAACATGATGCTTTTTTTGAGCCCGATAGTGATGGTAGTGCTATTGAGAAGTTTAATGCCGATGCACTTGTTCAACAGGAACCTGATGCATCCTCATTCCCAAATGGCGGTATCCGTAACACTTTCGAGGCACGTGGGTATACGGCATGGGATCCTTCCTCCCCTGCTTTCATCTTTGAAACAGGCGCCGGTAAAACACTTTGTATCCCAACGGTATTCGTTTCTTACACAGGAGAATCTTTAGATTACAAAGCGCCTTTGTTGAAAGCCATTGCTTCCATCGATCGCGCAGCAACTGAAGTTGCTCAATACTTCGATAAAGCGGTAACAAAGGTGACTGCCTCTTTAGGTATCGAACAGGAATACTTCTTGGTAGACCTTGCCCTTTACAATGCCCGCCCGGATCTGCAATTGACAGGTAGAACCTTATTTGGTCACATGTCCGCTAAAGGTCAACAATTGGAGGATCATTACTTCGGTGCTATCCCTGAACGTGTATTAGCGTATATGGTGGATCTTGAAAATGAAGCCCTTAAACTAGGTATTCCATTGAAGACCCGTCACAATGAAGTTGCACCATCGCAATTCGAATGTGCACCTATGTTTGAGGAAATCAACTTAGCCATTGACCACAACCAATTGTTGATGAACGTCATGGAACAGGTTGCCATCCGCCATAACTTCAAAGTGTTATTGCACGAAAAACCATATAGTGGAGTAAACGGATCAGGCAAGCATAACAACTGGTCCTTGATCACCAATACAGGAGTTAACCTGTTGTCACCTGGGAAAACGCCAAAGAACAACCTGATGTTCTTGACGTTCTTTGTGAACACCATTAAGGCAGTATTTGAACATGCCGATCTATTGCGTGCTTCCATTGCCAGCCATTCCAATGACCACCGCTTAGGTGCCAATGAAGCTCCTCCGGCAATTATCTCCATCTTCTTGGGCTCCCAATTGGATGAGATCTTGGAAGAGGTTGAATCTGCACGCGTAGCGAAGAAAGTGAAGGCTGATGCTAGCTTGTGGCATGGTATTCCTAAAATTCCAGACTTAAAGATGGATAACACCGATCGTAATAGAACTTCGCCATTTGCTTTTACAGGAAATAAATTCGAATTCCGTGCAGTTGGTTCATCCGCAAACTCCGCCCTACCTATGACTATCTTGAATGCGATCGTGGCAACCCAGTTGATCGAATTTAAGAATGAAGTGGATAAGCAAATCAAAAAAGGAACGAAAAAAGACCTTGCCATCTTGAACGTGGTGCGCAAATACATTAAAGATTCAAAAGCAATCCGTTTCGAAGGAAATGGCTATAGCGAGGAATGGGAAATCGAAGCTGCAGCACGTGGCCTATCCAACATCAAATCCACACCTAAAGCTTTGGATGTCTATGTAAAACCAGAATCCATTGCGCTCTTTGAAACTTTGGGAATCTTCAGCAAAAGAGAATCAGAAGCCAGACATGAGATCTTGTTGGAGAATTTCTTCAAGAAATTACAGATCGAAGCACGTGTTATCGGTGATGTAGTAACAAGTCAAATTGCGCCGGCATGTATCATCTACCAAAATCAGTTGATTGAAAATGTACGCGGTCTAAAGGATTTAGGGCTTAACAAGGAAGCATACAGCTCCCAATTGAACTATGTGGAGCGGATCTCGAAACATGTGAACATTATTCTGGAACAAGCAGAAGAAATGCGCCAAGCACGGAAAAAAGCAAACACGATTGAAGATATCCGTGAAAAAGCAATTGCTTATGATGAGGTGGTAAAACCATTCTTCGATGAAATTCGATACAATGTCAATAAATTGGAAAAAATAGTTGACGATTCGAAATGGCCATTGCCGAAATTAAGAGAGTTACTTTTTATTCACTAGAATTTACTAGTATATAGTACTTAGTATTAAGAATTAAGACCTAGGACGTCCAATTGGGCGTCCTTTTTTTTGGAAACGACGGAATGCATTAATCAAACGAGGATCTGACTATTAGACAAGTGATTATGGATTTATTTTACGCCGACAAAAGAGGCGAAGCATAGGTTTTTGTGCAGGATATCCACCTCTGAAAAACCGACTTTTCGGAGCATGTCCAATTGGTACATGAGGGGTCTTGGGGAATCTTCTTTTTCAATATAGGCGAAAACATGGTCTCTATAGGCTTCATCTTTTAGTTTGATGAGGTAATCACCGTATAGTTCTTGGTAAACAAATTTTTGGAGCGCTGGATTTTGCTGTTGGATCAGGTCGAATATCCAGATGCTGCCTCCTGGTTTTAGCCAATTGTATAATTTTTTGAAGGCATCTTCCCAATCCTGGTCATCACGCAGGTGATGGAGGACCGCTGTAGCGATGATGACATCAAATTGCCCAGCAGCAAATTCCATTTTCCGGAAGTCACCCTGTGCAGTTTTGGTTTCTCCGGTGTTCAATACCCGTACGCGTTGCTCGGCACGTTCCAACATGGGCTTACTTAGATCCACAAGTGTCATGTTTAAAGGGCTTTTCTGCTGAAGTAAGCTCACATCATAGTTACCCGCACCGCAGCCAATATCCAATACCGTGGCCAACTTTGGGTATGCTTTGACAATTGCCGTCGTGATCAGGTCCATATTGAATTTAGCATCCAATGTGGTTAACTGGCCGGTTTCCAGATTCGAAAATCGTTCCACATCCTGGTCAAAACGCTCCTGGATTTCCTTCACCGAAGATTTCTTGCTGTACGTCATAATTTTGTTGATTGGGTATTTTATACCACGAAGATACTGCTAAATCACCCAATGAAGGGAATATAATTTGGAATCTTAGGCACATCGAAGTATAATGCACAAAAAAAGGGCACTATGCCCTTTCCTCATCATGTTGACATGACTATAAACTAACTTGTCAAAGTTGATCAATTAACTTTTCTTTTTCCTACCCGCAATACGGATAAAACTACCAAAATTACTGATTCGTTAATCGACTGCCTTTTTGAAAATCATTGATATAAATTCTGGATCTAATGTCTCCAGATCGATCAATTTCAGATCCTTTACCATTTTTGCGGTCTCGTTTTTATAAAATTTAAAATGTTCGGTTTCCAAATGCGAAGAATACGCTTGTTTTGACGCATAGATTTCTAGAATTCGGATTTTATGAGGCTCGCCCGCAATCGTCATAGGAAAAATGGAGAGTACTCCCTTTTCTTTAGCGACGGATTCCTTGGCTTCATAGACCAGAATCTTTCTATAAGCCTCGATACATTCGGGACGAATTTCAATTTCCGCCAATCGGACATAGAGTTTGTCATTTTGTTGGTTTATTTGCGCCTGTACCTGCGAAACACCTATTAAAAGCAAGGTTAGCAAGAATATTCTTTTAAGCATCTGTTTCATTTTCAATGAATTGTTTAGTGTATTTTTTTTCATACCTTTTGCAATGATAACTTTTTTTAGCGGAAGCTTGTTTAAGGAGTTACGAATTTCATTTGCCTACCTCGGCAGAAAACCTCATTTTTATAGAAAGAGGGAATCGAAATGAAATTACATAGTATAGATACTGGATTTTTTAAACTGGATGGCGGTGCCATGTTTGGCGTTGTTCCAAAAAGTATTTGGCAACGGACAAACCCTGCCGACGAACGAAACCTGTGTACTTGGGCCACCCGTCTGCTCCTTATCGAGGATGGCAAACGGTTGACGTTGGTGGACACTGGGATTGGCGACAAACAAGATGAAAAATTCTTCAGCCACTATTACATGCACGGTGATGCCACCTTGGATTCTTCCCTAGCGAAGTTGGGTTTCCACCGTGACGATATCACAGACGTTATTTTGACTCATCTTCATTTTGATCACTGTGGAGGTGCCATCGTTCGCGAAGGTGAGCGCTTGTTGCCAGCATTTAAAAACGCACGATATTGGACAAACAAAGATCATTGGGAATGGGCGGTAAACCCCAACCCGCGTGAGAAAGCATCCTTTCTCAAAGAAAATATCTTGCCGATCCAAGAGAGCGGTCAGTTGAACTTTATCGACATCGGCGCTCCCCAATATGATTCATCTATACAGATGCGTTTTGCTAATGGCCATACCGAAGCCATGATGTTGCCGCAGATTGAATATAAGGGAAAAACCTTACTGTATATGGCAGATCTGCTTCCTTCCGTCGGCCATATCCCCATCGCCTATGTTATGGGGTATGACGTGCGTCCTTTGGTAACCATGCAAGAGCGTCAAGATTATTGGAAAGAGATCGTGGATAAGGAATACATTATGTTTCTGGAGCATGATGCTGAACATGAATGCGCCACGCTGCAGTATACAGAAAAGGGCATCCGACTGAAAGACACCTTCAAATTAAGCGAACTATAAGTCAGCGATGTCTGTAGATATAAAAAAACGTCTGGACCGAATCGTTGAAATCCTGATCCAGATGCAATCAAAGCGCGTTGTTCGGGCACAGGATTTGGCCGATCGTTTCGACGTGAGCCTACGTACCATCTATAGGGATATTCGCAGTCTGGAACAAGCCGGCGTTCCCCTAATTGGGGAAGCGGGAATGGGCTACAGCCTGATGGAAGGCTACCGCCTCCCTCCTGTTAGTTTTACCAAAGAAGAAGCACTCAGTTTCGTAGCTGTGGAAAAATTAGCGGAGAAATTCTTGGATGAAGCCAGTGCGGCCATCCATGCCTCCGCCATGATGAAAATAAAGGCCATCCTAAAAAGTCAAGAACTCGATCTGGTCAACCATACCCAGGATCAAATCATCATGCGTAAACAGGGAAGCCCTATATTTCAGGAAAAAGTTCCCCATGTACTGAGCTACGCCATTGAAAGCATAGCCAATAAAAAACAAGTACAGATTGATTATCAAGGCATTAAAGACGACCGTCCGCAGCTTCGGACCATTGAGCCGATTGGCATTATCCATGAAATCGGCTTCTGGTATATCGTTGCTTTCTGCATAGAAAAACAAGACTTTCGGCAATTTCGAAGCGACCGCATCAACCGGATTCAATTAACAAAAACACCATTTAGTACCCGTCACATGACCATTGGGGAATACCTAGAGGCAAAAGCTCAACCCGAAGCACCTAAAGTCAGGGCCATTATTCGGGTAAAACCCGAATATTCCAGTTATCTCCGTTGGCAAAGGAATTACTACGGCCTAGTAGACGAAATTAAACATGCAGATCATATTGAGATGCATTTTGATGTCAAAGATATAAAGCATGAATTTCCACGATGGTTGTTAATGTTCGGAGATATGATCGAAATCGCTGAACCACAAATTTTACGCGATAACTTTATAAACCTATTACGTGAGATCAGCCTCAAGCACGAACCTAAAATTTAAAGTCTGCTATAAATATCAAAATTACTTCACCGATCCCAAACTCAATAATTTAATCAATCAACTCTCACCTCCAAGGAGCAAGCATCGTCCTGAATTAAAGAGATAAAAGGACACACTGTCTCAAATCTCACATCTCACATCTCATCTCTAAAAGGGATGTCTCCACGGCGCTCTATATTCTCTTTTTAACAGTGCAGTGGCTTCTTTATCATCCACACAGATTCTTTTCTCGGGATCATAGTAGATCGGTCGTTGCAATTGCATGGAAATATTTGCCAGAATACAGCTGGCAGAGGAAATATGACCTTCCAAAATATCGGCTACAGGTAAGGTGTCGGTATCTATCGCTTCCAAGAGATTCAACAGGTGGCGTCGAGATGCTGGAGCTGCATGCAATTCAATCCTTGGTTCTTTCAGATCTTCGGGGTATTTTTCTTTTTCATATAGGACCTCTTTGATAATTTTCTCTCCTTTGGTGGGAATAAATTCATATTTCATCACACTTCCCTTAAGTGTTCCTTTATCACCATAGAGGATAAATGCCCAAGGGTATTCCGGATCGGTAGGTGTCCCCCAGGTACGATGCGTCCAAACACAGTTGAGCTCATCATATTCAAATATGGCAGTCTGGGTGTCCGCGATATTGGACTTTCCCTCCTTTTGCACATAGATGCCACCTGTGGCCTCTACTTTCTTCGGCCATTTCAATCCCAGCATCCACCGGACCGTATCGAACATATGAACGCACATATCCCCAGTAATGCCATTTCCGTATTCCATAAAGGACCGCCACCATCCACCGTGCGGAAGACCATCATAAGGTCGTAATGGAGCAGGACCTGTCCATAATTCATAATCAAGGAATGCAGGCACCTCTTGCAACGGTGGATTTGCACTGCTCTTCATGTGGTAGTAACAGCACATTTCTACGTGGGATATTTTTCCCAGAAGCCCCTTATCGACAATATTTTTCTTGGCGTCCTGCATATGGGGCGTGCTTCGGCGTTGCGTTCCGACTTGGATTTTCCTGTTATGTTTTCTAGCTGCGGCAACCACGGCCTCCCCTTCTAGCACATCCACACTGACAGGCTTCTGCAGATAAACATGTGCTCCTGCTTCGACTGCTGCAATGGCCATAAGTGCATGCCAATGGTCGGGCGTACCGATAAGTACCAGGTCAAGGGTATTTTCTTTCAATAAATCTCGATAATCCTTATATTTTTTTGGTTCCTTTTTCGATTTCTGTTTACCGGCAATTAGCGCTGCTGCTTCATGGAGATGTCGCTCATCCACATCACAAATGGCAACCACTTCCACATCGGCAACTTGCAATAAACGGAATAAATCGCCCTTCCCATACCATCCACAGCCGATCAGACCGACCCGTTTGTTTGCGAAATGAGCAAAAGAATGAACAGGGTTACCCAATGCGGCAAGTGAAAGCAACGAGGCAGAACCTGCAAGAAATTGTCGGCGATTGAAGCTTAAATTTTTCATGGTATTCGGTAAGGTTAGGTTTATTCCCCTTAAGATAGGATTTTATAGGCAATAATAGGGCTATTTTATCCAAATTTTCATAGGTGTCAAATTCCAGTAACCATCCGGAAACTACAGTATAGCTACAAATGGAAAAATCTCGGATTCAAGAGATTCGCTGATTTCTTACATTTACTTTCAATAATCACACAACTTTATGCATACAATACTCCCATTCATTTTGGTTATGGTACTTGTCATAGTAATCCTGACTATTTGGGCTAATAAACTGAAAATAGCCTACCCCATTCTTTTAGTCCTTGCGGGTTTAGCAATTAGTTTTATCCCCGGATTGCCTTTGATTAAAATAGACCCTGACCTCATATTTTTTATTTTCTTACCTCCATTGCTCTTTGAAGCAGCATGGTCCGTTTCTTTTAAGGAAATGAGGAAATGGTGGCGTATCATTGGAAGTTTTGCATTCTTGGTCGTGTTTTTCACCGCTTTGTTGGTTGCTCTATTCACCAATCAAATTATTCCAGGATTCAGCATTGCCCTCGGTTTTGTATTGGGAGGAATTGTATCACCTCCTGACGCTGTCAGCACCGGTGCTATTATCAAGTTTGTAAAGGTCCCAAAATCAACTGCTGCTATACTGGAGGGGGAAAGTTTATTGAACGATGCCAGCTCGTTGATTATTTTCCGTTTTGCACTTGTTGCTGTAGGCACCGGTCAGTTCGTAATCCAAGAGGCCGCTGTAGATTTTCTCTGGATGTTGTTCGGTGGGGTAAGCATTGGTCTTTTGGTCGGATTCATATTTATCTGGATTCACAAACATCTTTCCACTGATGCTCCTTCAGATATTGCCCTGACCTTGGTAGAACCATATTTTATGTATTGGATCGCTGAACAATTCCATTGTTCAGGCGTATTGGCGGTAGTAACGGGTGGCCTATTTATGTCAGCGCGTCGATTGAAGTATCTATCCAGCAGCAGCCGGATAAAAGGGTACAGTGTATGGGAAAGTTTTGTCTTTCTACTGAATGGTGCGGTATTTTTGATCATAGGCTTGGACCTTCCGGAAATCGTTTCTGGCATTCGCGCCCACGGGACACCATTAAAAGTGGCAATTGGCTATGGTGTACTGGTTACTGCCATTCTGATCATTGCCCGTATTATCTCAGCCTATGCAGGTATGTTTGCTACCATTATTTTCAGGCGACAGATTGCTCACCAGGCACAATTTAGAAAAAGAAGGTGGTTCCTTCCAATTATATTGGGGTGGACTGGGATGCGTGGCGTGGTCTCTTTGGCTGCAGCATTGGCCATCCCCCTTACCCTACCAAATGGAGAAGCTTTCCCACATCGGAACCTCATCCTGTTTATAACCTTTGTAGCAATCTTGCTCACGTTGGTTATTCAGGGACTTACCTTGCCCTATATCATCCGTAGGGTAAAGCCGTTCCAAGGGTTGGAAGATCAAGAAGAAATAGAACGGAACACTAGACAAAAGATGAAAGTAGGCCTGCGAAACCATGTGTATAATTTTGTGAAAGAAAAATATGCCGAGGAATATAAAGGTCATGCAGGAATGGAAAAAATACTTAAACATTGGGAAGACCAATCCAAAGTCCAAGATAGCAGTTGGATGGATGAGACCAGCCGAAAGATACTGCTGGAAATCTTTGAGGAACAAAGGCAATACTTATCCCTCTTAAATAAGGAAGAAGAATACGATGAAGACATCATCCGCCAACAAATCCAGCAGATTGACCTTGAAGAGGAACGTTTAAAATACGTTTAATGTACTGGAATAGATTTTCTGACAACAAAATCTGCTCAAAAACGTTTTTTAAAGAAAATAGGACATATATGCCAACATTAGAACAACGTGTAGAGGACTTAAACCGGAAATTTGGTTTCCGTGAGAATCCCGAAGATTTCAATTTTGAATTGAACCCAGAACGTATCGCCTATAAAAATGAAGCGCTGCGCAAAAAGGATAGAAATTTATATGCTGGATACCTTGCTGACAATTATCCAAAGCAGATGGAAAAAGAGCTGCAGGATTTTGATACGCGAGCAAATAAAATACGCTACATTAGCAAGGATGAAGCCGAACAGCTATTTGAGCAGAATAAAATCAACCTGTTAAAGAGTGATTTACATTTCCGCGATGCTGATGCGATATTTCAATTGAAAAAGGTGGATCCTAGTGATCTGAATTGGCATCTTGAAGGCCATGAAACAGACTTGCTCAATGGAAATTCGCGTCCATATGAAGCTGTCGATGGGAAGGAGGGTATTTGGATTGAGGGATAGGTTCCGTCCAAAGACCGTCATTCCCTACCCTACAGAAAAGATTGCGCCAGCCAAGTTATCAAATTTGCTGGCGCATTTATTTTATACCATTTTTCCTTTTACCACCAATCCCTTGACTTCAGAAACCCTGGATACAGCTTCTGCGGAACAACTGGCATCCACAAGGACAAAATCTGCCTGGTTCCCTACTTTAGGCCACTGTTGCCGCCCTTTATTATCAACTGGAAGAACATCAACATTGGCTAATGCCAATGCTCGTGAAAGGTCAAATTCCGTGGAATAACCATATAATTGGGCAGCAAGGTTGGCTTTCTGCAATACACTTCCTGAACCAAATGTATTCCAATGGTCCACAATGCTATCATTACCTGTCATGACTCGAACGCCATTTTTCAGTAGCGTAGGTATCGGCATAACCAGGTTTCCGAAAGGTACGGTGGAAACAATGCCGATTTTTGCATTCGCTAATTTCGCTGATATCTCCTCCTGTTTAGGTTTATCGAGTCTTCCAAGGACAAAACAATGACTTAAGTAAGTACGGTCCTTTAAACTTGGATTCTCATTTACTTTCTTGATCAAGTATTCTACCGTGAGCAAGCCAGATTCGCCTCCTTCATGCAAATGGATATCTATTCCCTTATCGTGATCCAGGGCCAATTGGACGGTAAAATCAATGGTCTTTTCGATTGCGCCATCAATGGTATAAGGGTCAACTCCACCAATAAAATCAATATCTAGCTGCGCCGCTTCCTTCAAGTAAGGCACAGTATCGGTATAGAATACACCATGCTGTGGAAAAGCGACCAATTCCGCGGAAAAACCATCTTTCTTATTCTCCAATGCACGCTGCAAGTTTTTCAGGGAGTCCAATTTGGAGGTTGGTTCAATGTTTACATGTGATCGAGCAAATGATGAACCTTTCGACTGCAACAATTCGATCAGCTTTTCAGCTTTCTCTGTAGAATTTTTCAATAAATCGGGCATCATCTGTTGTTCTAAAGCTATCATGCCCTTAACACCACCACTGCGGCGGCGTGTAGCTTTCCATTGATCCCCATAGAAGGTTTTATCCAAGTGGATATGCATATCCTTAAAGGAAGGCAACATCAAATATCCCTTGGCATCAATGGCATCTGAAGCATTTGTATTAGGTTCTATTTTGGCGATTAACCCATTTTCCACAGTAATGAGGAAAAGATCGGTTTTTGTGCCGATAACCTCCTCCCCGTCATATTCAAAACCGGTTTCCAGTCGTACATTTTTATATTGCTGCTTACCGCTACTATTCATTTTCTCCATGGCCTGTGTTTTTTGGAAAAGGGTGCCCCCCATTCCAATACCTGCTAACCCCAAAACAGAGTTCTTAATAAAATTCTTACGTGAAATATCGTTTTGCATAGTAGTTTCTGTTGATTAACCAAAGATAGGTCATCTCCCTTAGGAAGGCGAATTGTAAAAACAGCAGCGTGTCAAAATCAGGAATTACTGCTCTTTAATCGGGCTTTCTTATATTGCTCCCGAAACTTAACTTTCTCAAGCTCGCGTTCGACCATCAGTTTTGCAAGGATCAATGCGGAGGATTGATCTTTGTCCTGACTGGCCAATGCTTGTTTTATCTTTTCTTCAGATACGTCAATGCGGTATAGAATACCCATGAGCCTCCGTAAATCATGATTGATTAATTCTTCCACATAATCTACGATCTGCTTAAAGCGTTGCTCATCGGAGAACTGATCATCGCCAGTATATAATTGCAATTTATCTGCTAATAGGGTTAAAACATGAGGCGACTCCATGATAACTTGATTTTTAAGGTGTTAAGCGTAATCAAATCTACTCAATTTTTCACCGACAGCAGGCATAATTCCTGAATATTTCATTTCCATATGGACTTCATTTGTAATAGAAATCTCAAATTCCATTTTAAAATTCGTGTTTCTCGAAAGGTTTACCCATTTTAAATCCATAATTGTTTAGATGAAGATAAATATGCTGAGCACAATCATAAAAGAAGGAACAAAAGTTGCCCATCAAAAGGTGGAGGCTGTTATTGTTAGAAAAATAAAAGCCATTCAGACTGAAGCGGATTATGTAACCTTATTGAAAGGTTTCTATGCCTATTTTAAAGCGGTTGAAGACAATACGAATCCTTTCATTGACCAAACAGTCCTACCCGATAAAGACAATCGTCGAAATTCATCATATATTTTAAACGACATTATCACTTTAGGAGGCAATATTGAGCAATTCCCACAAGCGCATGCGCCAAAGGTTACCAATACATTAGAGGCACTAAGCTCACTGTATGTCCTGGAAGGATCCATCATGGGTGGCCCCTATATTGTTCAGCTACTACAGAAAAATGGCATCAGCAAAGGCTTCTCCTTTTTCGAAGGCTATGGCGAAGCCAGTGCTGCTATGTGGAATGGATTTACAACGGTCCTCAACGCACAAGGTGCTGAAGAAACAGATCATAACCAGGCAGTTGCTGTTGCGAACGATACATTCTATCAATTTGGTGAAGTTTTCAACTAACAATTCACCAATTTCCCAATAGCCATTTACATAAATAAATGGCTATTTTTGTTTAAAATAACGACCATGAAAGATCCAAATAGCCGCGCAAACATTAAAGCTGGGCAACTTGTAAATATCATATTGAAGAAAGATCAACGTACTGGAGAGCTCACGGAAGGTATCGTGAAAAACATTTTGACTTCTGCTCCTTACCATTCCCGTGGAATCAAGGTTCGGCTTGACGACGGCCAGATCGGCCGAGTTGCCGAAATCATAGATGAAGACTAATCGTCCTCTGGGAGGATTTCCAGCAAATACCCTATTCTTAACAACATTATGACAATGAAATTCGATTAACCTTATTTTATTGGCTATGTTTGCCTCTTTTTGGCACAAAAGCAAGGATTTCTGGCTGATTTCCTGCATGCTGTGCCTGTAAAAGTCAGGAAACTATGATTGCAAACATTGAGGATAAGGAAATAAAAGACATCTATAAAACCTCCATCATACAACAAACCGCATATTGGTCGGAAGTAAAAAAATTACAGGGAGTCCAAACGGAGGCCTTCAACTTCCGTGTAAAATCCACCGATTTGTTTGCTGATGGAAAGGAAGAAACCTATATCATCGGGGATCTTCTGATTATCCTTCAATACCTGGATACTGATCATTGTATAGCCTATGTTCCTTATGGCCCGGAAATAGAGCCTGACTCGGAAAACCAAGGCTATTTTCTGGAGCAACTCTCCGAGAGCTTACGCCATTTTCTTCCTAAAAGCTGCATCATGATCCGCTACGACCTTTCCTGGGAATCCCAATGGGCCAAAGAAGATGATTGTTATGATATCCATGGCAATTGGATTGGGGTACCTGAAAAAAGAATTCAGGAATTACGCTTGAATTACAGCACGGAAAACTGGAATTTAAGAAAGGCAAACACCGATATTCTCCCCTCGAATACCATTTTCATGGACCTCCTGCTGGACGAGAACTACTTGCTCGCCAACATGAAATCCAAGACCCGCTACAACATCAATTTATCGATGCGCAAGGGGGTGCAAATCCGCTCCTTGGGCATTGAACACCTGGACATCTGGTATGAACTCTATCGACAGACTGCACAAAGAAATAACTTCTTCCTGCATGACATCAATTATTTCCGCATCGTACTGAGCGCGCGAGCAAATGATACGCAGTCTCCAGCCCAAGTCTATCTTTTGGTTGCAGAGGTGGAAGAGAAACCTTTGGCAGCTATGTTTCTTGTTGTATCCGGAAACCGAGGGACCTATTTATATGGAGCTTCTGCAACAGAAAATAGAAATTACATGGCTACCTATGCCTTACAATGGCGCGCCATGCAGGTAGCCAAAGAGAAGGGATGTACGGAATATGACTTTTTTGGCATTGCGCCGCAAGCGGATGAATCGCACCCGATGTATGGGCTGTACCGGTTCAAGTCGGGTTTCGGCGGAAAGATATACCACCGCATGGGCTGCTGGGATTACCCATTAAATAAAGAAAAATACAACTATTATGCGTCCATGGAGTTCAAAAATCAGGGGTATCACCTCAGCTAAAAAATAAGCATAAAAAAGGCTGACCTCAACGGGTCAGCCTATTCTTAAACATGGATTATCCTCAGAAATACAGGAATCTATTTTCTCGTTCATTTCTTCGCTTCTTATACCCTTTCTGCATCTCGAGGATTTGCTTCAGCACACTGAGCGTGAAACTCAGGTATTTCGCTCCTTCAAGTAACTTTGCAGGAAATTTAACGGGGGCTGTACCCAAGGTTTCCAGAACCCGTACGAGCACGTCAATTATTCTGTTCATTTTAATTATATTTTAGCTGTGAAAACTTGTGGCCTTTTAATGTGATTGACCACTTCAATTATACCATGTGGAGATTCCGCAACCTCCAATAAGCGTGGATAAACCCGAAGGTATGTCCGTCTCGAATCGAATACGTAGAAATCATTATCCTTAATGCTAAATCGCGCGCCCAATAGTGGGCACCCTTTCGTGTCTTTATGGGAATTACCGATGTGAAAAAATATCCCCAAGAATCCTGGAACCTGATGAATTTCAACCATACCTTCGTGAACTTTTCCGAATCGGGACCTATAATTTGCCGCCATCTTCGAAGTTTTGTTTACACGAAGTGGATACACACCCTCTGGAATACAAGTTCTTCCGTAAACCTTCTGCTGACGGATCCTATCCTCCAAAGCATAACACATAAATTCGTCAGCTATAAATAGCTTTGATAATGTTGTATTTATCTGCTCTTCAATGCGAATCAGCGTGACCATAATTTTCGAATTAAAAGAAGAGGAGTGCTATCGCACTCCCCTATGCTTGCTTGATTAAGTGAGTTGCACTTTCAGGTATTGACTTGGTGAAGTCAATCTTGTCTTGGGATCAAAACGGAATAACCACACATGAATCGTCCCTTCCGTTTCCAGAAGTGGGTCGGTAAACTTCACTTCCGTAACATTAGCTTTTTGTTTGTCCAGCATCAGGAATTGACGGTTTTTATCATACAAACGCATACCATATACCTCTGATCGTTTTTCTTCATCCGTAGCATCTGCCCGATTCTTCCAGGAAAGGATAATGGTTTTATCTGCTGCCACTTCCGCCTTAAGGTCAATCAGTTCATGAAGTGGTCCATCGCTCAGTGCCACTTTTGACTCATCAACGTTATATTTCGGATACTCCCCAAAAATCGCATTCGCCAAAAGATTTCGAACCGCTACATTAACTGCAGTCATCCTTTTTTGTGCGAAATCCATAAAGCCGATGTTGAGGAACTGCCGAATAGGTTTGCAGAATGCTGAGGCCATCTTAAATTTGGTAGCTTGAGCCAATTGAGCCTCTGAAGGGGCATATCTCTTCCTACGTGTTGGCATCGATCGGATGTAATCGATGGATCTCCATCTGCTGCCTACAATATTGCCTACCTTTCCGTAGAAAGCTCCTAGAGGACTTTTCGTAATTCTTGCCATTTTTTCTATTTTTTTTAAAGTTTAACCAATGCCTGCATGCCGGCTGTTTTTGATATCGAGAGCTAAAATAGAACGGCACCAATCGAGGAGGAAAAAATGAAATGAGTAGGAACAATATGAAACAGGTTCAGTCTAATTGACACGATAAGCTGAAAATATATTCCCGGCAGAAATAAAGCAAAAGTTTATCACTATATTTATTTCACTTAAATTAATTGCCAATGGATATCCAGATATCTGCCAACTTTAAAAAACAAGTCCGCAGGACACTCCTATCCATTGTAATCTTCATCGTCGTTTACATCTTGCTTTTCTTATCTTCAATAGCATTGGTGGCACTGAGCATCTACGCCGGGGTTGCAGTGATGAAGATGAAATTTGGGCTTATGACGCTTGCAATTGGGTTGGCCTTGATTGGAACCAGCCTCACCGTGCTATATTTTATGATCAAGTTTATTTTCGCTAAGAAAAGTGAAGATTTCTCCGATCAAATCGAGGTGACAGAAAGTGATCAACCCGAACTCTTTGAACTTATCCGTAGTATTGCCACCGAAGTCGGCACCCAATTTCCAAAACATGTCTACCTTACCCCGTTTGTGAATGCATCCGTTTTCTATGATTCTACTTTTTGGAGCATGATCTTTCCGACCCGGAAAAATCTGCAGATCGGGATAGGGCTTATTAATTCGCTTACACAACAGGAATTAAAAGCTATACTAGCCCATGAATTTGGACACTTTGCCCAACGTAGCATGAAAGTTGGCAGCTATGTATATATTGTCAATAAAGTATTATTCAACCTGTTGTACAACGACATGACATTAGAAAAAATGCAGAACAGGATTGGTTCCACATCCTGGCTGTTATCATTTGCCATGACTCTTTCAGGAATTTTTATTGATGGGATTCAATCGATTTTAAGGAGATTATACAATTTCATCAATATCAATTACATGTCCCTATCCCGGGAGATGGAATTCCATGCCGATGCTATTGCAACCCATGTTGCCGGTTCCGAAGCCATGCGGAACGGTCTTTTGCGCTTATCTTTTGCAGATTATGCATTTCAAGAAACTATTCGCTATTACCAACAAATCAGCGACCAGAATATTGTCCCTCAAAACTTTTTTGCCGCACATGCTGCTACCCTAATTTTGCTGAGTGAAAGGCACAACCTCAATCTTGTCCATAATTTCCCACAACTCACATTGGCCAATAAAACTCGGTTTGACAAATCAAAGTTGATCATTGAGGATTTATGGGCATCACATCCGACGGAAGAAGCACGCACTTCGGCAATCGATGCATTGAATATCCATGTAGACCAGGTGTCTAACAATCCGGCTAATGACCTATTGCGGTTGGACGAAAACCTGGCAAATCGTGTCTTCCAGATATTGTTCGCCGAATCACAATATCAGGGTCCCACCTATCAACAAGAGGTAACCGACTTTGTCACTGCCTATAAACAGGAATTTGAACGCTATCAAATTCCAAAAATCTATAATGAATTTTACAACTACCATCAACCCTATATTTCCAAATTCACGGCTGACGCTTTTCAGGGGGAATTATTGCCTTTGGATGTATTATTCAGCGATGAGCATGTAAATCTCACTTTTGAAATACAAGCGCTTACCCAAGACAAATATTATCTGGAAGCTGTTTATCGAGGTGAGATCAAATTAAGACGTTTTGATTACGATGGCGTTCGATATAAAAATAAACAGGTCAACAAGGTAGTCCAGCAAATTAATGCCGAACTGAAAGAAAAAAGGGCGTACCTTGAAGATCTAAATCGTAAAATATTCCAGACTTTCTATCAGATGGCAAAAACAACGGGTAAAGAATTCCTACTTCGGGAAGCCTATAATGTATTTGCCATGTATGAAGAAGAATTCGAAAAGCGAATGAAATTTTATTATGCCCTCAAGGAGGATACGCAATTTATTTTCCAGCAAACCGAATTCCCATTGATTATCAGCAACCTCCAAAAACTAAAACCGTCAATTCAAAAACTCAAGGTGGAATTAAAAGATTTTCTTGAAATAAAAGCCTACCGCGATAGCCTAACTACAGAATCATTTGATGATTTGACTAACTTTCTAGCGAACGAAAATGAAATTTTTGCAGGGAATACTTACAATGATGAAGCCATTACCCAACTTTTTATTGGAATTGGAGAATATTGGAATGCACTTAACATCACGCATGTGGACAGTAAGGTACATCTCTTAAGACTTCAGGAGGAAATCTATGACGAGTTTAAAAGCGCTAAAAAAGTGAATTAATTGTGCATAATTAGCATTAAAAACAAGGTCCCACGTACACCTTCCTCATTCCTCAGAAAAGGCGCTGTTATGTAATTATTCGTAACTTTGTGTTATGATGGATTATCGTCAAGATGAACAGCCAATTCAAGTTCCGCGATTTACAGAATCCGCAGGATTCTACACGAGTAAAAAGCGGAGGAAGATCATGTCAAAAATTCGGGCAAAAAACACAAAGCCGGAGGTTCGTCTGCGGAGAGCACTTTGGGCCAAGAATATCCGGTACCGTCTCCATCAAACAGATTTGCCCGGTAAACCGGACATTGTCATCAAAAAATATAAACTCGCTATTTTTGTGGATGGTGAATTCTGGCATGGCTATGACTGGGCAGCGCAGAAAGATAGAATCCACAGCAATCGCCGATTCTGGATCCCTAAAATCGAACGCAACATGCAAGTCGATCGTTGGAGTAATCTTGCCTTGCGGGAGCTGGGCTATACCGTATTCAGATTTTGGTCCAAAGATATCCTAAATAACCTCGCACAGGTCACTAATCAAATTGAGCTTTTCCTGGAAACCCGCCGTCTATATGCTTAATAAATTTTAGCGAATTATACCGCTCCTATATTATTTACAGTCAATTTTTTATTCCAATTTCCCCAATAAAAACCTTCGTAAAATCGGACTTAAATCCTTATCTTTATTGAAGGGCGTTTTAGCAATTCTTGCTTATTTTTAGCGCCCTGAAACGACATTATAAACGATAAATTCCGATTACAATCTTATGAAGGAATCTGCAGGTAAAAAACTCAGAGCAGCTATTGAGGCTGAAAATCCATTACAAATAGTTGGCGCCATCAATGCCAATCACGCACTATTAGCAGAACAATCCGGTTTTAAAGCCACTTATCTATCTGGAGGCGGAGTTGCCGCGGGGTCCTTGGGCATCCCTGATCTAGGCATTACCAACCTTCAGGATGTCCTCATCGATGTGGAGCGCATAACCAATGTCTGCTCCTTACCCCTGCTTGTGGATATTGATACGGGCTTTGGCCCGTCGGCATTCAATATTTCAAGGACGATTAAATCCCTGGAAAAAGCGGGTGCTGCGGGTATACATATGGAAGATCAGGTAGGCGCGAAACGATGTGGCCACCGACCGGGCAAGGAACTGGTGAGCACGGAAGAAATGGTGGACCGCATTAAGGCAGCCGTCGATGCCCGTGCAGACCGCGATTTTGTCATTGGAGCCCGAACGGACGCCATTGCTTCCGAAGGAGTAGATAAAGCTTTAGAACGTGCCGTTGCCTATCAAATCGCTGGCGCAGATTTCATCTTTGCCGAGGCCGTTCGTGATATCAACGATTACACCAGATTCGCAGAAGCTACGGGCTTACCAATATTAGCCAACATCACCGAATTTGGCCAGACAAAGATCTATACGGTAGAGGAACTTAAGGAAGCGCGCGTTTCTATTGTACTCTATCCATTGTCGGCCTTCCGTGCGGCCAATAAGGCGGCCTTAATTGTCTATCAGCATATTCGCCAGGATGGGTCCCAAGCGCAGGTTTTGGATACCATGCAAACGCGCGAAGAACTCTACCAGAGCATAGACTACTACCGCTATGAGAACCATCTTGACCAATTATTCAAAAACAAATAATATGAGCGAAACGAATGAATCAGGATTCAAACCTAAGAAAAGCGTAGCCCTATCTGGCGTACCTGCTGGCAATACCAGTTTGTGTACTGTAGGGAAAAGTGGAAATGATCTTCATTACCGAGGATATGATATTTTAGATCTGGCCGAGAAGGCAAGTTTCGAAGAAGTGGCCTATCTCTTGATCCATGAAAAATTGCCGACTGCCAGTGAACTGGAAACCTATAAAAAGAAGCTGATCGCAGACCGTGGGCTGCCAACTTCCTTGGAAGAAGTATTGAAATTAATCCCTAAAACAGCACATCCCATGGATGTCCTCAGGACTTCGGTATCATTTTTCGGAACGATTGAACCTGAGCCACTAGAGCATGAAGTCGAAAACACCCGGAATATTATTGATCGGTTGATGGCGAGCATGGGCTCCGTCCTACTTTATTGGTATCACTATTCCCACCATAATAAAACAATTCAAGTAAAAACCGATGATCCAACCCTCGGTGGCCATTTCTTGCACCTTTTGCATGAAAAAGAACCAAGTGCATCTTGGGTCCATGCGATGCAGGTTTCATTGAATCTATACGCTGAGCATGAGTTTAATGCTTCAACCTTTACCTCACGGGTTATTGCAGGCACAGGATCAGATGTATACGCCAGCATTGCGGGTGCCATCGGTGCGCTGCGCGGGCCAAAGCATGGCGGTGCAAATGAAGTAGCTTTTGAAATTCAACAACGCTATAAAGATGCGGATGAAGCCGAAGCTGATATCAAGAAGCGATTGGCAAACAAGGAAGTGATCATCGGATTTGGCCATCCGGTCTACACGATTGCAGACCCAAGAAACCAGGTGATCAAGAAAATTGCAAAGAAACTCTCGGAAGAAGCTGGCGATATGCGTCTCTACGATATTGCCGAACGGATTGAAACGGTAATGTGGAATGAGAAAAAAATGTTCCCGAATCTAGACTGGTTCTCCGCCGTTGCCTACCATTTAATGGGCATCCCTACCGATATGTTTACCCCATTATTCGTTATGTCACGTATCTCTGGGTGGGGAGCACATATTATTGAGCAACGTCAGGATGGAAAAATCATCCGGCCCAGCGCAAACTACACAGGCCCAGAGAATCGCGAATTTATTCCTATAGAAAAAAGATCTTAATTACACATAAATTTTAAAATGTCATCACATATTTCAAACAACAGACCCAACCCGGATCAAGTATTAGTCGATATTGCAGATTACGTCCTAGATTATAAAATCAACAGCGACTTAGCCATACAGACTGCACATTATTGTTTTCTTGATACATTAGGTTGTGGTTTTGAAGCTTTAACCTACCCTGCTTGCACTAAATTATTAGGCCCCATCGTTCCTGGAACAGTCGTTCCCAATGGAGCCAAAGTTCCCGGAACTCCATATCAGTTGGATCCGATCCAAGCTGCATTTAATATCGGGGCGATGGTCCGTTGGTTAGATTTCAACGATACATGGCTAGCTGCAGAATGGGGACACCCATCAGACAACCTAGGCGGAATCCTTGCTGTTGCCGATTGGATATCCAGAAACCGCGTCGCTGAGGGTAAGGAACCCCTGATTATGCAAGAGGTATTGGAAGCCATGGTTATGGCGCACGAAATCCAAGGTGTATTGGCCTTAGAGAATTCCTTCAACAAAGTAGGTTTGGATCATGTGATCTTGGTGAAGGTGGCTTCGACTGCTGTTGTTGGAAAGTTATTGGGATTAACCAAGGATGAGCTTATCAATGCGATTTCCTTAGCGTTTGTCGATGGTCAATCGTTACGGACCTATCGACATGCGCCAAATACCGGCAGCCGTAAATCATGGGCAGCCGGCGATGCCACATCACGTGCGGTTCGGTTAGCCTTGATAGCTCAAAAGGGTGAAATGGGGTACCCGTCCGTACTGACAGCACCTGTATGGGGATTCTATGATGTTTCCTTCAAAGGGAATGCCTTTAAATTCCAAAGACCTTACGGTACTTACGTCATGGAGAATGTGCTTTTCAAAATCTCATTCCCTGCTGAATTCCACTCGCAAACAGCCGTGGAGGCTGCCATGACGCTGCATGATCAGTTGAAAAGCATGGGTAAATCCGCTGAAGATATCAAATCAATCCAGATCCGGACCCATGAAGCAGCCATCCGCATAATCGATAAAAAAGGGCCTTTACACAACCCTGCAGACCGTGATCATGCCATCCAATATATGGTTGCCGTTCCTTTGATCTTCGGAAGATTAACAGCAGCCGATTACGAGGACAGTGTGGCCGCAGACCCACGCATTGATGCCCTACGTGAGAAAATCACCTGTCATGAGGATCCACAATTTACGGCAGATTACCATGATCCAGAAAAACGGTCCATTGCGAATGCCCTAACCCTGGAACTCAACGACGGAACCATACTCAATGAAGTGGTGGTTGAATACCCAATTGGACATAAGCGCAGACGCGATGAAGGCATCCCTAAACTGATTGAAAAATACAAGATCAATCTGGCGCGCGTATTTGCCGATAAACAACAGAAAACAATTCTGGCAAATACCTTGGAGCTCGACACTATCCGCAGTCTCCCTGTACAGGAATTGGTCGATATGATGGTATAATTTAATCATTATCCAAAAAAAAGCCCCTGATCCACAAGATTCAGGGGCTTTTCAATATTTAAGATTCGGCCAACGGCCAATTTGATTCAAAACAATCATAAAAAGTATATTGCTGATCCTTCAGTTCCCGCAAGTAATCAGGCACCTCCCATTCATCACCGTATTGACTGAATTTATCACATAGGGCAACAAATTCCTGTAGGCCAATTCCATCGATATAACTGATTACCCCACCAGTATGTGCCGGATATCCGATCCCCAACACCGAACCAATATCTCCATCGATGGGTTGCTCGAGCACACCTTCCTCAAGGCATCGGAAACTATCGAGCGCCACGACGGCCAATAGCCGTTCCTGAATATCCTTATCAGCGATTTGCACATCCAATATTTCCAATTCCGGATCCGTCCAATACGTCTTTGTCCCCCCTTCGGGATAATCGTAAAAACCCTTTCCTGCTTTCCTGCCCAATCGCCCTTCTTCAATCAATTCCTGCAGGTAATTGTACACCCTTTTTTGGCTATGGTTCATTTCTGGAAGCTGTTCATACACATGGACCATTAGTGGCAATGAAATCTCATCCAAAACAGCTAAAGGACCCACTGCGAATCCAGCATGTCGTGCACTGGTTTCAATCCGCTCCATCGAAATACCTTCCAAGAGCATGGTGATACCCTCGAGCAGGTAATTGAAAAATATACGAGAGGTGAAAAATGCAGGCCCATCATTCACCACGATAGGTGTCTTCTGCAGCTTACCCACAAAACTTAATGCTTTCTGTAAGGTCTCTTGCGAAGTACTCTTACCTTTAATCACTTCAACCAGAGCCATGCGATCCACGGGTGAGAAAAAGTGTAGACCAATAAACCGACTGGCATCATCAAATTGTTTCGCCAAACCAGAAATGGGCAATGAGGTCGTATTGGAGGCAAAGACACCGTTCATCTTAAGAAAATCCTGACTCTCCTTCACTACTGACGCCTTTAAGGATTTATCCTCAAACACCGCCTCAACAATAATATCTGAGCCATCCAGATCTTCCACCTGTTCGGTTGCCAGGATCCGTTCGAGCAGTTTCGGCTTATCCTCCTGTTTCATTTTCCCGAGTTGAATCAATTTCGAACTTACCCGCTCGGAATAGCTCTTCCCACGTTCCGCGCTTGCCAAATCTACATCCTTCAGCACCACATTCATGCCTGCACGAGCAGCCTCATAGGCGATTCCACCTCCCATCATACCCGCCCCGATAACTGCTACTTTCTTAACTTCAAAAGGCGTCTCGGACTCTTCGACAAGTTGTTTAGCGGCAGCAATACCGTAATGAAAGGTCCGAATTCGTGCAATGGTCTCTTTTGCCGTCAATAGGCTATAATAGGAAAGTTGTTCCTGATGGATGAAGGCTTCACCGAAGATATGTGTAGCATTGTAAAGTACACTCAGTAGAAAATCATGATAAAGGGAATTCTTTGGCAGATTCTCGAGCACTTCTTCCATACCCTTAGCTTGGATAACTTGGTGCAATCGTGAACCCTGCGGTCTTGCTTTCTTGGTTTCCCGCTCCAACCATGTTGGCATCTCTTCCCAACTTTGCAGATGATCACCGATGACCCCTATCTGGGCAAGCTCCGATACAGGATAGAGCTTTCCGGTCCGCAAAAGATCCACCGCCTTCTCCAATTTCACAATATGCAATAAGTTAAAGACCACTGCTTGCCCAGGCAGTACACCTACCTGAATATTTGGAAATCCAAATTTGGCTTTATTGCCCACGGCAACACGATTGCCGAACAGCAATAGCAGGGATGCGATAAATCCTGTGGCTGGCTGATCATAAAAGACAGAAGTCACCTTCTCCACCTTTAGAATTTTAGCGATTAACTTTTCAATATCCTGAAGCAGTTTTAAAAAGGAAACATCCTTCCTTGCTTGCAGCATTTGCTTTAGATCGCCGTCAATAAAGGCTCCTTCGACAATTAAGAAAAGAGATTTGCACGCAGAATCTGCCAGGGATTGTCCTATTTTCTGTAAAATAGTCTTTAATTCCTTAAGTGTAATTTCCTTAGGCTGTTTATCGGGGTTGATTAGGCGTAGTTCAAAAACACCCTGCTCCATTTTATGTATCGAAATCAATTCTGTTTTCATGCCGCTGATTGCTTGATTATCCATAAACTTAACAAATTAACCCCTGTTATAGTCCACCCCATCGATAAATATTTTCGATAAGATTTCCAACATGATCTCTGATGTACCACCGATGATATTTCCAACGCGTACGTCCCGATAAAGGCGTGCAATCTTGTAATCTTCGGTAAAGCCATAGCCACCAAAAAATTGAAGGCATGTGTTCACGACTTTAATTGCAAGTTCACTTGCTTGCAATTTGGCAATGGAACACTCCTTAACAGCATATTTACCTTCATTTTGCAAGGCGCAGCAATGGTACACATACGCTTTAACCGTTTCTACCTCCGCCATAATTTGTGACATGCGATGACGGATTACTTGAATATCTTTCAGCTGTTTATCAAATGCTGAACGTTCCTTAATATAAGCTAGAGTATATTGAATAGCTGACTCAGCTGTTGCCACACTATGGATCGCTGCTGTCAACCGTTCCAATTGCAAGCCACCCATCAAATAGCGAAATCCCTGCCCCTCCTCACCGATCAGGTGAGAAACCGGTACCCGAACCTCATTGAAACCTAACTCTGCGGTATCCGAAGCATGCCAGCCCATTTTTTCAATTTTATTGGCCGTCACTCCTGCTGCATGTCGATCGATAAGCAATAAGCTGATTCCCCTAGCCCCTAATTCCGGACGCGTTTTGACTGCCGTAACGAAAAAATCACCATAGTAACCATTCGTAATAAATGTCTTTGATCCATTCACTATGAAATAATCGCCATCTCGAATGGCCGTTGTTTTAATCCGCTGAACATCGGATCCAGCACCCGGCTCGGTAATAGCAACAGCACTCACCAAATCCCCGGCGATAACTTTCGACAAATATTTTTCCTTCAATTCTTCACTACCATATTTCAAAAGATATGGTGCCGACATGTATTGGATAACCAAAGCAGAAATGGTAAATCCACCGGAATAACATTGGGATAGTTCCTCACAGAAAATGAGGGAATAAAAGAAGTCTAAGTCTAAACCACCATATTGTTCGGGATAGATGAGACCGAGGTACCCCATGTCTCCCATTTTTTTCCAAATGTCCCGATCGATCTCATTCTTTTTCTCCCATTCATCAACAAATGGGGTTATTTCTTTCTGTACAAACGATTTTAAGCTCTCCCGGAAAGCGTGGTGCTCCGGGGTAAATTGTGTTAATTGCATATAAGTTTATTGGTTATTTTCGCGCTGCTCTTCAAATCCACCCGCCATTCAACGAATACTAAGTAAGAACTACTACGTGGGCAGATGCGCATACCCACCAATGGCTAAAATAGTGATTTAAACACTTTAAAACCAACAATTTGACTATAGAAAATAAAATTTGAACAAGAAAAACAAAGTCGATAATCAAATACTTAAATCGCTAATAATTATTCAAAAACAAACCGATTTTTTAATGAAATTTCAAATGAAATTGGCAGGTATCCCTTTTGCACTATCGGCTATCTTCAAGGTTAAAAACAAAGCGGATTTTCCGCGATGGGAAATCCGCTTTTCTTGGTAACAATTAAAAACGCAAATATGAACTTGTACTTTCCGACTACGAATTAAAGTATTCAGCTTTTACATTTTCATATTTCTCATCAAAAATTTCTTCCGGGCAATTGATGAGTTGGCGAAGTGCAAACAATTGATAAAAACTAGGATCATCGAGGATATTTAAGAATAGGAAGACCTCTTTTAAGATCAAGCGTTCTTTCTCATCCGAACGGGAAGACATCACTTCCAATAGCGTCATCTTAATTTCGTTCAAACTCAAGTGGTAATGATTCAAGCCGCCCTTCAAACTCCAAAATCCTTGATCAATAATGTCTTTGTACTTTATTTGGTCGAAGAGTTGGATCAGGTTGGTCTGTTGCTCCAAGGTCAATGTAGACAAATTGCTGGAGGTGGTAAAACAACTGGTTAACATGTCCTGTAATTTTCTATCAAGGCCTTGCCCTTCTAGCGTGTTATGGGTTATTTCCATTTTAAAAATATATGATTACGATTATATCAGACTGTATTTCCTATCAAAACTGCAGATGCTACGTGTATCGCAATAAATAGAAATAAAATTGTCCTTGCTTTCCCAGCATAAATGAAAGGCACATTTTCCTGAATGGAAATAATGTAAGCCACACCTTTTCGTGAAAAGGCGCAATTATGCCAGAAAAAATCCAAAAGCTGAACTGCATACTGTAGGTTAATATTATGCGCGTCTAGCTCAATCACCCAATGGAATTACCGGTACAAAAATAACATATTTTAAATTAATATAATATTAAAACATAAAATTTATTATTTTTTAATATTTAACGCTTTCAATCCACCAATAATAACTTAAATATTGACTTAAATATCTTGAAAAAGAAAAAAAGCTATCCAAAATTCGGATAGCTTTTCATGTTGTTTTTCTATAAGTAGTTTTAATATGATGAATTATTTTAAATTGTTATGACATTAACTTGCTCAAAGTTAAAGAAATAAGCAGGAACCCTCAAAAGGAATAACGGGAAATGCATTTTTATGTCGACAAATTTCTACGTCACTCAAAACACTGATTCCTTCGCTTTTGCCCATGTATGGTTATGAAACTATCTAGCAACATTATCTCCCACCTCATCCGCATTTTTCTTTTGTAATTTATTTTGCAAATTGTGGTATGATTACGTTGCTTCCATTTGAAACCTCAGATTACACCCAATTGATAGCGTGGGTGGGAAGCGAACGACTATTGTTCCAGTTTGCTGGCCAAAGGTTCCAATTCCCATTAACATGCCACCAACTAGCAGCACACCTCCAAGATCCCAACAGGTATGTGTTCAAAGTATTCTGCAAGGAAAGAAACCGAGTAGTGGGGCATGCAGAAATTTCTGATTGTGGTTCAGGAAAAGGAGTAATCTGCAGGATGTTGATTGGCGAAGAAAATCTGCGCAACTTGGGTTATGGACGTATGACCTTACAGGCACTCATCGAATTTGCTCGCAAGCAACTACACATGGATCAATTATTCCTCAATGTATACCATTGGAATAAAGCTGCCATCTCTTGTTATCAACAAGTTGGATTCCAGATCATCCCCTTTAAAAAACGGTATATCCTGTTTAACGAAGAACGCTGGGAAGTACTTCGCATGCAGTATATCGGCTAATCCCATACCTATTGGGTAACACCTTATCCATTTAATTGCTGAATTACCTAGTGTTTTGGAAAACAATATTTTGTATATTTAATACAGACAATTGAAATTCGGGAATATGGCAGCATTCAATGACAATTTTTCTAAGCAGGCATCGATATATGCTCAGTTTAGACCATCCTACCCTCATGAATTGTACGACTACTTACAGAGTCTCAGTCCCGCTCAGGCATTAGCTTGGGACTGTGGCACGGGCAATGGCCAATCGGCCATTCACTTGGCAGATTACTTTGACCATGTTCATGCTTCGGATCCGAGTGAAGCACAAATCGAGAATGCTTTTGAGCATGAGCGGGTCAGTTATCATGTAGAAACCGCAGAAAAACCTTCTTTATCGGATAATTCTGTGGATTTAATAACGGTAGCCCAAGCAATCCATTGGTTCCAAATCGATCAATTTTATGAAGTGGCAAAACGTGTAATGAAGAAAAATGGAATCATCGCGATCTGGGCGTATGCCACTCCAACCATCAATCCGGAGATTGATCGAATTCTTCTTGATTTCCATGATCGGATTGTGGGACCATACTGGCCAGAAGAAATTAACCTGTTGCGCCAAGGGTATATGACGATTCCTTTTCCGTTCCGCGAGATCGAACCACCGGAATTTTATATCCGAAAAAGCTTCAAATTGCAAGACCTCTTGGGTCACTTACTTACCTGGTCAGCAACACAGCGTTTCATCCAGCAGGAACAGGTCAATCCTATCGGAAAGCTACAGGATCAATTGATGCCGTTATGGGCAGATCCCCAGAAAACGAAACAGGTCACCTGGAAGATTATGATGCGCGTTGGTAAGTTACCAAGCTAATAAAATATTGATATGTAAAACTTTACACCGCATTGGGTGTTATAGTGTGGGCTGGTGACAGCATTCTTTACAAGATAAAGATGAAAAGGCTGCTTGAAAAAGCAGCTTTTCTATTGATCGAGCATCTTTTCGAATGCTTTTCGGGCACTGCCACGGAAATAGACATCTCCGCAATATACATAACCTCTTTTTTCCAATACACGGAGCATCCCCTCATTATCAAAATTAGTATCCACTTTTAAGCTGAGGTACCCATCTTGCAAACTCTGCCTTTCCGCTTGTTCCAGCATCCAGGTGGCCTGCCCTTTTTTATAACGGTCCTGGCTTACGGCAATGCGGTGCGCAACGGCATATGGTCGGTTGGTCAACCACTGATCCTGAATAGCATCGTAGGCTGGTTCACCATCATATATTAAAGCCAAATACCCAGTCAAAATCTCTTCCTCATCGATACTCACATACCCATAACCTGTAGCTATGTCCTGCTTTACAACATCCAGATTGGGATATCCATCTTGCCATTGCCGGCTACCTTCCGCCTTTCGTTTCTCAATAGCTTCTTGAATAATTCCCCATATTGCTTCTGCTTCCTCAGCGTGGGCTTTCCGAAATGTGAAATTTGAAAACACCTGGTTTAACTCCATAAAAATTAACTGTTATATTTTTTCAAAACTAAGAAAAAAATAAATCAGGAATGCCTTCCTGTTCGTGAAATGTGGTCCGTATTTAAAAAGAAAAGCACCCTGAATCCAGGGTACTCTTCTCGAAAAATAGAATTGAAAACATTATGCGGTTCTTGTTTTTTCCAAAACAAGAGGGATCAGTTTCGCACCGACATAGGCCACCCGATGCCCAGCATCCAAGAGTGCGGACTGAATTTCATGCTCCATGCGTGCTGGAGCTTGAACATTCAGCACGAACTGCTTATCGTCCATATCGATGGATAAGGGACCAATTTGTGGGAATTGCCGTGTCAGCAATTCATATACCTGTTGCCGTTGCAACAGCGCTTTCAAAGGCGCTTTAAATGTTAGCATGTAATTTTCCATGACTAGGTTTTTTAGTTAATTATTCATTGATGTGTGTCAGTTTTCTTGGCCCATGCACTAACAACTGGGTCAATAAACCGAACCTATCCTGATATTTCTCAGCAATCTCGCGCTGTTCATCGAATAGCTCGATCTTCTGCACCGGAACGGCATACGGCAAGGTCCAAGCACGGAGTGATTTTGCCACCGCATCCATTGCATTGATGCCCTGCATGGCCTGTACCCCATCGGCCCAACAGACAAGACCTATACGCTGCCCCGTCAGGTAAGGCTGTGGCATCTTGACACTGAATTCTAACCAATCCAGGCAATTCTTCATAACGCCGGTCATGCCACCATGATAAAGTGGGCTCAACCAAATCTGCATATCCACGCTTCGAAAGGCATGATTCATAATCTCCACCGACTGTGGTGTTTTCTTCAGGGAATAATCAAACAAGGGAATTCCAGAATCTGCAACATGGAACACTTGCGTGTCCACCCCCTCGATGCTTAAAATCCGTTGCAGATATTCCGCAATTTTATAGGCTGTCGCATTTGGATTCCGCTCCAATGCGCCATTAAATATCAACGCTTTCATATCAATTTTTTGAAATGACCTTCGGGAGACCCGCTTCCCCGAACATCAATGTCTTGACGATTCCATTCAAACGAGCACTGACCAACATGTACAGGCTGGGATCTATGGCCTGATGTGCGCGAACAACTACCTTTTCTCCTGCTAAACCCGCGAAATCTGCACGCTCTACTTCCCTCTTCCACAGGGACAATTCCAATGCTTCTACCGTACAATAATCAAATTGGGCATGCACCTCCAACAACTTAACAGCAATGGACATAAAAGCCCATGTAGGAACAATGGCTTCCGTAGAACAAAAGACCGCAACTGCTTGGTCTGTAAATGTAGACCAATGAAATCGCTCCACAGCTTCTTTGAATTCCTTTTCCTTGAGCATGAGACCAAGGTGAAGGAAATCTGCAATATCCAACGCCACAACAGGCGTAGTGGGTTTGAAATCCAACAGATCAACGGTTTTTATTCCAGTCAGTTCTACTTTATTGATGAAATCCATGATGAATGTTCTTTATACTTTCGCTAACGCGGCTTTGTAATTTTCCTCCACTGCTGCCCAATCCAAAACCTGCCAAAAGGCATCCAAATAATCCGCTCTTTTATTCTGATAGTTGAGGTAGTAGGCATGTTCCCACACATCCACACCTAAAATGGGATACCCTTGGTTATGGATATTCGTATCCATTAATGGATTGTCTTGATTAGCCGTAGAAGTAATCGCTAAGGTGCCATTGTGCTTCACCAGCAACCACGCCCAACCGGAACCAAATTGACCCAACCCCAAGTTCTTCAAGTCCGCTTTCAATTGATCTACCGATCCGAATGTTTTATTGATTTCCTCCAAAAGCTTCCCTTCCGGATTTTCTTTTGGAGTCGCTGATAAAATATTCCAGAATAGACTGTGGTTATAGTGGCCACCGCCATTGTTTCTAACGGCAGGGCTAAATTTGCTGACCTGTTTCAGGATCCCTTCCAAATCCAACGCGTTAGCTTCCTCGTTATTTTCTAATGCTTTGTTTAAGTTATCAACATATGCCTGATGGTGACGATCATGATGAATCTCCATGGTTTCGGCATCGAAATGCGGCACTAAGGCATCATTGGCATACGGCAACTTGTCTAATGTATATTTCATAATAATCTCCTTTAATTGTGTACAACAAAGTTAGAAACAAATACAAATTAAACAAGTTTTTACTTGGTTTATTAAATGATTAAAAATCTTATTATTTACATTAAAATCGCGCTCTATTTGTCAAAAACAAACATTTCTTAGAAAGTTATGGACCTTATCAATAATATTTACAGCATATAATTTTTATTTATATGTATATTTGTACGGAATAAAACAAGTATTTTATTGCTTATGAAAAAGAACAGTGGCCAGCAGATTCTGATGATGGCAAAGATGCGGGGTGAAGTGGATGCACATGTGATTGCTACCGAGTTGAAGATGACCAAGGAAGGCGCTCGCCAACAATTGGTCAAGCTTCATGAAGAAGGTCTATTGGAAAAATGCAGCAAATGTATCGGTGTTGGGCGCCCCAATACCTATTATTCTTTAAGTGCACAGGGCATGGCAAAATTCCCCGATACCCATGCCGATATTACCGTCCAACTGTTGAAGTCGGTCAAATCCTTGCTGGGAGAAAATGCATTGGAGCTGTTGATTTCCGATCGGGAAAAATCCACCTATTCGCGATATGCCGATCGATTGAAGGGCGCAAAAACCATTGAGGATAAACTCCGTAAATTAAGTAAGGTACGTTCAGAGGAGGGGTATATGGCGGAATGGAAGAAAATGGACAACAGTTATTTATTCATTGAAAACCATTGTCCAATATGCGCGGCCGCAACGGAATGCCAACAATTTTGCCGTGCGGAGCTGAAAAATTTCAAAGCCTTACTGGGGCCTGATTTAACTGTGGAACGCATACAGCACATCCTGGCGGATGAGCCGCGCTGTGTATACAAGATCCAAGATCAAACCAATGATTCGGCTACCGATTAAGCGTCCTTCTTTTTGCGATTCAGCTCTTCCACCAACTTGGAGGATCGGAAACTGAATTCAGCACCAAAAGCATTAATCACCAAGCCTTTTATCAGGTTATCTTTTGACGAGATTGCAAAAACGATACTCTCATCACCCGGATCGGTCATTCCTTCGAATCTATAGATCTCATCGATCACAAATTCCTCCGGAGAAAGTTCCATGGATCTGCCTACACAAAACAAGCATTCTCCGTCATCCTGCACGGTAAAATCTTCGGTATACCCCAAACGCTGCAAATCGTTTACAGCTTCGCTTAATGTATCGTACGCTCTTCTATTTCCAGTTGCCATAGTTTAAATTTTAGTGTTCCTTGATTCTGTACTCAATATACCACTAAATCCGGGCAAACATTTATTTAATTCCATTTTATGGCGAAGAATTAACAATAAGTGTTAAAAACATAAATTGAAAAACAGGAACTGCCATTTAAATGTTATTTTAGCCGTATGAGCACACTACTCTATATTTTTGGAGGTTTATTAATTGTATTCACGGCATTACCATTTATCAGGAACGACTTCTGGACGTTTCGCGTATTTGAATACCCGAGAATTCAAAAGCTTGTCCTATCTCTGACTTGGCTTGGCATTTGGGTGGTTTGGGGAGATCGAGGCAATCAGGTATTATGGATACTTGCAGGTGCCATGACTTTAAACATAGGATATCTGCTCTTCCAGATTTTACCTTTTACCTTCCTTGGAAAAAAGCAGGTGTACAAAGCGACCATGGAAGATCCTGACAATAACCTCAAGGTCATGATATCAAATGTCTACGAGGATAATGACGACTACAAGGGGTGTCTGCGCGTCATTCGCTCGAACGACCCAGATCTAATCCTACTACTGGAAACCAGCCATGAATGGGCTAGGCAAACGAGCGTATTGGATCAGGAATATACCTTTCAGGTGAAAGTTCCTATCGATAATACCTATGGCATGTTGCTATTCTCTAAATTTCCTTTACATGAGGTTTCGGTCAATTATTTGGTCGAAGACGAAATCCCGAGCATTTCCTGCCAATTGGAGCTACCTTCAGGACAACGCGTCCAGATTTATGCGGTCCATCCGACTCCTCCGGTACCGAATGAGAATCCGCGTTCAACGGAGCGCGACAAAGAACTACTATTGGTAGCAGATAAAGCGAAGAACAGCGAACTTCCTGTCATCGTTATTGGTGACCTGAATGATGTGGCGTGGAGCTATACCACGGAGTTGTTCCTGAAAATGAGTGAGCTCCTGGACCCACGCCGTGGCCGTGGTTTCTATAACACATTTCATGCAAAACAACCACTGTTGCAATTCCCACTTGACCATGCTTTTATTTCCGCGGACTTCAAATTAAAAGATTTGCGTAAATTGGACAATTATAACTCCGATCACTACCCTATTTTTGTGCATGTGCAATATGAAGATCAGGCCGAAGAGGAACAAGAGGAGAACCAATTGGATGCCACTGCAGAAGACAAAGAAGTAGCTGCAGAAAAGAAAACCGCAGATACAGATTAAGCAATTCCCATGACCGAACAGGAACAATACAAAGAAATCTATAAAAAACTCTGGAATCAGAAAACTGACGCACATGTCACCAGTGATTTCTATGCCAATGCGGATTTCCTAAACGGAGAAACGTCCTTAAATCCGATTGAACTGGATCTATTAGGTGAGGTAAAGGACAAAAAAATACTCCACCTCCAATGCCATTTTGGGCAGGACAGTCTTTCCCTAGCACGTTTGGGCGCAGCCGTAACCGGCGTTGACCTCTCGGATAGGGCGATCGCAAAGGCTCAGGAATTAAATAATCACCTTGGATTGGACGCCACTTTTATCTGTTCTGATGTATATGAAACACCACATAGCCTGGACGGCCAATTTGACTTGGTGTTCAGCAGTTATGGAACCATTGGATGGTTGCCTGACCTGAACAAATGGGCACAAGTGATTACCAGGTGCCTAAAACCCGGTGGAAAATTGGTATTTGTAGAATTTCATCCGATCGTATGGTCCTTTGATTATGAATTCACTAAAATAGCGTATTCATATTTCAATAAAGAGGCAATTATCGAAGAAGAAACTGGTACCTATGCCGATAGAGAAGCAAACATCGTTGCCAAATCCGTATCCTGGAACCATCCGCTTTCGGATGTCATCCAAAGTCTGATCAATAACGGGATGACTGTAGAATCATTCGCTGAATATGACTACTCCCCGTACAACTGTTTCCTGAATACGGTTGAAATTGCACCTAAGAAATTTCAGATTCGTGGCATGGAAGGCAAACTGCCGATGCTGTACAGTTTGACTGCGAAGAAAATACAATCTAAATAAAAAATGCGGCCTCGGCCGCATTTTTTATTATTTATTCCACCAAATTTTAGTGCTCATCACATCGTCCCCCTGTTTGGATAAGGCCGATTGGTAATTTGCTTTGTTCGTGCGTTGTTCAGCAAGTGGGTAAACAAGACGTTTCGGAATCTCAGCCACCAATTCAGGTGTAAAGGTATAAGAAACCGGCTTTCCTTCCACTGTTCCCGACCAGATCACCTCACCCTTCTTCACCAAGAATAATGGATAACCTGTGCGTCGGATTTCTGACCAGGATTCTATGCCCTGACCAAAAAGGGCAAGGTATTTCTGGGAAAGTATATTTTCTTTTGTTGCAGGAGGTAATTGCGCCACATACGTATCCGCTGCCCCCTTTGCTACTCCCCAGCGTTCCAAAGATGCCTTTACGCCTTTTACATAACTCGTCTGCTCCCATCCTTTATATTCCGCTTTCAAGAATTCCACCTCTGCGTATTCCTGCAGCACTTCTTTGGCATTTGCGATACTGATCACTTCCCCTGGCAAGGAAATGCTATCTGTTGGAAAAAGATTCCCTGCTGCCAATGGCAAGCCATATGGTTGACCTTTGTATTCGTTCCTGGCATTCGGCCGGGCATATATTTCCAATCTTGGATCTTTGAAAGCAAATGGTCCACGCTTGCCTTTCAATACATCGATCAACACGTGAGATACAGCAAAGTCCTTACGGTTTGCAGTAACCGTTGCGCGGAACAGCGGTGCCTCATAAGGGGAACTCGTTGAATAGACAAAAGCAGCGTTGTCTTCGTTTGAAGTGAATACCCCACCGGCCAAAGCTTCTTCGATATGTTTGGTTGCCAATGCTTTATCCTTTGTCAACAACCGTACACCCAAGCGCAAGCGAAGGGAATTGGCAAACCGTAGCCATTTCTCATTTTTGCCCTGATAGATAATATCCGAAGCGCCAAAGGTATTCCCTGTTCTGTATTTGGCCAATGTATCCGCCGCAGCCTTCAACTCGTTCAGTATATCGCTATAGATTTTCTCCTGGCTCGCATATTTAGGGGTCAGGATATCTGGATTTTGCTTCAGTGCTTCAAAATCCGCATCCTTGTTACCGTAGGATTCGTAAGGAATATCGCCAAATACGTCCGTTAGGGAATGGAAGGCAAAAGATTTCAAAACACGAACAATGGCTACCTGCGTAGTATTTGCACCGGCACCATTAGCTTGTGCCTCGACCTGGGTCTGCGGATTTTCATTCAAATAAATGATTTCGTTCAGATTGTTCAGCGCTTTGTAGGTCGCTGTCCAATAGCCATCGGAATAACTTGCAGAAATCTGATAGCGGGACTGATCCGTATATATATTCTGACTGAAATATTGAGCAAATAGTTGCGCACCGCGATAATTGATGGCTTCACTGCGCAAGGCATCTACCAACTGCCGCTCTGCTGAGATCAATAAGCTGGGCGTAGGCACCTTATCAGGTCGGTTCGGATCTGTATTGATCTCATTGAACACGTCTTTGGAGCAGGAGAACAATGTTACGCTCAACAAAGTGGAATATAGAATATGTTTTAATTTCATGGTTGTCGATTAAAATTTAAGGCTAAGATTAAAACCATAGGTTAAAGGCGTTGGAATATTTGCGGCCTCGATACCTTGGACATTCCCACTGCTGTTTGCGAACTCTGGATCGATATATTTGCTCTTTGTGTAGATGTTCCAAATGTTACGTGCATAAGCCGAAACATGGACACGCTTCACCAGATTTGCATTCTTTAAAGGAATCTGATAGCCTAGCGTTACTTCGCGCAGTTTCACGAATGTACCGTCAAAGATGGAGAAGGTTGTCGGTCCATTGGACTCATTTCTACCCCATTGCTGCGCTGTGATGCGGGTATCATTTTCCCGGATGTTCGAAGTGGTATAGGTACCGTCAGGATTAAAGGCCACATCTGCTTTTACACCTTCCAGCACGACACCATTCTCACGGACATTATTGGCAGCGGTTCTTTCCAGTATTCCGGAGTACATCCCCACACTATAGGTCTGAGAATAGAAACTGCCACCTACACGACCTTCGATCAAGAAGCCCAAATTGAAATTCTTGTACCGGAAACCGTTCTGGAAACCGAATAGATAATCCGGCAGAACCGAACCCAACGGTACCAATTGCGAGGTACGTTGATAGGTTCCATCCTCTTTCACTACGCGTTCTCCCGCATCGGTATACACAAAATCATAGCCCAACAATTGCCCGTAAGGCTCTCCTTCTCGAGCTACCAAGTTGATCAAGGAGGAGCTTAAAGTCAGCGTGTTTACCAAATCATCGAGCTTCAAAACTTTATTCTTATTCGTAGACCAGTTCAATGTAGTGTTCCATTCGAAGTTATCATTCCGAATCGGTGTCCCTGTCAAGATTACTTCCAAACCTTTGTTCTCTACCTTACCGGCATTCAGCACCTTCGCTTCATAGCCGAAGGCTGCGGAAACTGGAATCGGTAAAATCTGGTTCCTGGACGTATTGTGGTAATAGGTAACATCCAAGCCCAATCTATTCCTGAAGAACTGCAGGTTGACCCCTGTTTCCCACGAACTGGTAATCTCTGGTTTTAGTGTCGCATTGTTCAATGTTGCCGGTAATTTGCTGGATGGTCTACCGTTAAAGGACTGCTCAACCTCATAGGCTTTGTACAATTGGTAAGGATCTGTGTCATTTCCGACCTGAGCCCAACCTAAACGCACCTTACCGAAAGAAAGCCAGCCCAGTTCCTGAACTGCAGGCAACTGTGAGAAGACAAAGCTTCCGGTAAAGGACGGATAGATAAATGAGTTGGCATCCGTTGGTAGAGTTGATGACCAATCATTGCGCACGGTTGCATCCAAATATAGCAGGTCATTATAACCGAAGGAAGCACTTCCGTAGAGCGACGCAATCCGGCGATCATACTTGAAGTTTTCGATTTTCACCGAGTTGGCATTTTTCAGGTTGTAATAATTTGGCACATTGAGCCCCCCCTGTGTCGTGCCGTAATTCACCTGGCGACTTTGATTTCTCAAGTTTGCGCCGGCATTGGCAACCAAGGAAAATTTATCCCAATTTTTCTTCGCCGTTGCTAGGAACTCATAATTGTATTCATTCAATTTATTGCTGTTTTCTTCATAGTAGGATGTACTCCGGGAGTATACAGCAATACGATCCTTGGAATCAAATTGATAGATGTCCCCGTGCACCTTTGCCCCTACCTGCAGCCAGTCGTTCACCTCATATTGCAGACCAATATTACCATAGAATCGATCGCGCTTTTCTTCCAGATAACTTTCATAAGCCGACCAATACGGGTTATCGATAAATCGGGTAGCTTCAGCCGCCGGTGTATTCTGCCATCCTGTACGGTTCCAAGCCAAAGGTGTCCCATCCTCACGTTTGTAATCCCGTAGACGCTTATAATCCACCTGCACAGCGCCCCATTGGAAAGCTTCCAGGATAATGTTCCGATTGGAAGCTCCTGTCCAAGGTTTACCCAAGGAGTTGTTATGGATATAATTGACGGTGGAACTGATCTGTAATTTTCCCAATTTAGTTCCGCCCGAGAAATTCAGGGTATTACGGCCCAAACTGGCATTGGGTACCGTTCCGCGGACATTTTTATTCGTATAGGAGAACCGGTAATTTGTATTTCCACTGTTCCCGGAAATGGCCAGGTTATTTGTATTGGCCAAGCCGGTCTGGAAGAAATAGTGTACATCATGCTCTGGGTAAATCCATGGCGATGGCTTCAAGTAATCATCCGCCTGTTCCGGATTAAGGTTATAATAGTGCAGAACGGGTGTACCATCCAATTTCGGCCCCCAGCTTTCATCCGATGCATAATCCACAATCTTAAACGATTGCCCATTAATATCGACCGTCTGAAAAGTTTGCGAATAGCCCTGTCCATATAACTGTTGACGCTTCGGCAAGCGCACGATATGTTCCAATTCAAGACCGGTATTCACATCGATGTTCACCTGTTCCCCTTTACCCGCTTTCTTCGTCGTTATCAGAATAACACCGTTGGATGCACGCGAGCCATAGAGCGCTGCAGCCGATGGCCCTTTCAACACTGATATATTTTCGATGTCATCTGGATTGAGGTCCTGGATCATATTACCGACATCCTTACCTACAGAACCACTTACAGTAGAAGCGGAATTGAGGTCTGAATTATCGATCGGCGTACCATCCACAACATACAAAGGTTGGTTATTCCCGGCGATGGAATTAATACCACGGAGCAGTGTCCGTGTAGATCCCCCCATATTTCCGCCGGAGGAAACAACCTGAAGCCCTGCTACCTTCCCCGAAAGGGCAGCCATGGCATTTGTCGGTCGCGTTTGCAATTCAGCAGCTTTCACCTCCTGCACGGCATAACCTAATGCTTTCTTCTCCCTGGAAATCCCCAAGGCTGTTACGACAACCTCTTCAAGTACATCGCTGGAAGGTACCAATAGAAAATTCAAGGTCTCCCCTGCTTTAAAGATCTTTGTCTGATCCTGAAAACCCAGGAAGCGAACGGCGAGTTCCCGCGCTGCAGAAGGCAGGTCAAAACTGAACTCACCGGATGCATTGGTTTGTGTTTGTTTTTTGGAAGCGACATCGGTTACGGTAGCTCCCGAAACAGGTTGCCCGTCTTCATTGAGCACCTTGCCGCGTATCAAATGTTGGGCCTGCACAGTGGTTGTGCTCAAAGCAAAAAATAGCCCTACGAGATATAAATATATCGTTCTATTCATGTAATAAAATTGAGTTGATGAATTAAAAAAAAGGATAATAATTATTGGAGATAGTAGCAGTGGTTTAGCTATCTCCTATGCACATTCGGCAACAGTAATGATGAGGTCTTTTTAACATATTTTGTAAAATCTGGTGCAAATATATATAATCTACCTAATTAGTAGAGTAATTATTTTAAATTTTATCTACTCCATCAGTAGACTTTACAAAATAGCAACAATCCTAATCGCTAAAAACTAAGTTTATACCGTTATTCTGGCTATAAATAGACTCACAACACAATAAATCAATGCGGGACTTTATTTTCCGATAAACAGTAACAATCCCTGAAACCAGCTATAGGTAGCTACCTCTTTTATTCCTTATCTTTAAACTTTCAGGCGAAACAATATGAAAATGAAACGCATGTACCAAACAATAATGGTCATTCTGGTTTTAATTACTGCTACCTCCCCTCTTTTTGCGCAGGAACCAGCAGCATATGCTCAGGACGATAATTTCAATCTCTATCATACCTTCAAGGATAGCAGTGCTCGGGTTTTTGTCAATATGGCTTATATCCGAACCGAACCCAGCAGCAAAAGCCAACTCCAGGATTCCCTGGCATTGGGAACTCCGGTCACATTCTTGGACGACGAAGGATACCATGCGACGTTCATCCGCGGCATGGAATTACCATGGCACCGAATTCAATATCAGGCTGATGGAAAAACTCGCACAGGCTATATCTGGCTAGGATTATTGAGCATCGACCAACAAGTTGATGCTAAATCTGGGCAGCTATTTATGTATGGCTTTGCTTGGAAGAGTAACGACCCCAACGATGCCTATTATTGGGTGGAAACCAAAGTATTGGACAAGAACCTTCAACTACTCGACAGCAAGGGGTTTCCATTTTATCATTCGGAACAGAGCTACAGTATGAGCGAGCTACAGCAGGGAAATAGCATTGCAACCGCCAAGCAGACCTACTCCATCCGATTTTTAGGTGAAGCATGCGGGATCAGTAGCATCCATCAGGCATTAGCTTTCGATGGAAAGCACCTTATACTCCTGCCACGAACATCATCAGTTTCCGATGCAGGGGTCTATTATTATGATGAAGAGTTGAAATTTCCCAAGAAACATCAGCTGGGTAAGGATATCGTCCTAAAGACCATTGAAACTGGTGAAGCGGAAGACTACGATATGGACAATCCACCGGATGAGCTTAAGTACAAAATTAGCAAGGTGGAAGAAACCTACCAATGGGACGGACAGCTATACAGAAAGATTGCCGAAAAGAAAATTAAATAAGAGAAAGGCCAGTTTGAAAATTCAAGCTGAGCTGTAACTTTTAAAGCCTCTCAAACGATTTCAAGACAATGCAATATTGCCCGAATCCGCAGAACTTCGAAATATCAGCAAACCTATAGTTCGTATGGCGGATACGGACTTGCTGGGCTTAAATTTATTGTTATTTATTCTCTACCTCATTCTGCTTTCTAAAGTATTCAAAGGTATATTCAATAGCATCGCTGTCATAAAAAACACCTTTTCTTTTTCTCGATTTCATCATTCATCAAAATTGCAGTGTAGATATTTCGGCTCTCTGCGTAGGCTCTTGATTTACTGCTGCTATAAATGCCCTCCTTTAATACGTAATGTTGCAATACGCTTAGTATGCACAATTGTGCTCTGATTTCCATTATTTCCACATATTAAATTATTTTTGTATCAAAATGGATATTTATATTGCTTGCATATATATTTAACTGCATAAATAAGCGTACTTAAATTTTATTCCATTGCAATAAAATAGCTATTTTATTAACTTTGCTGTATAAATGAGTTGTTTATGGTACAGACAGTAGCACTAATAGCTAAGAATATCAAACGTTTGAGAGCGATTAAACACCTTTCCCAAAAAGAAGTATGTGCAGATTCGGGTGTTCCACAAGGGCAATACAGCCGAATTGAGAATGGAAAGGTGGAACCGTCTATTTCTACATTGGAAAAACTGGCTTTGGTCTTTGAAGTGGATATAGCCGAGTTTTTTAAGCCGGACGATTTGCAACAAGAGGTAAACCTGCCTCTTATGCAAAAAATAAAACTAATTGATACCCTCGCTCCTGATGAACAACAAGCCTTGTTTAAAATGATTGATTTGGCGTTAGCTAATAAGCGTATGAAAGATAATTTACAAACTTTAATTGCTCAATAATATGTACACATACAAGATCCATTTACACAAGGAAACCGAAGGCGGTTTTACGGTTTCTGTTCCTGCTTTGCCTGGCTGTATTACTTATGGCGAAGATGTGGACGAAGCTATCGCAATGGCAAAGGAAGCTATCGAACTTTACATTGAAGAATTGCAGGCAAGAGGTGAAGCTGTTCCCGATGATAGCAATACTTTGGAGTACTCTTTAAACCTTCAAGCAGAATGAACCTAAGCCCAATGTATCTTATCAAAATTCTAGAACAACACGGCTTTATTTTCAAACGCTCCAAAGGTTCGCACAAACTCTATTGTAACCCCGTTACCAATAAAACGGTTATTGTGCCTGTACACGGTGGCAAGGATATGAAAAAAGGTACTTTCCTTGCCGTACTTAAACAAGCCGGCATTGATAAAAATGAGTTAGACTAAAAAGCCGCTAGTCAAGAGGCACAGAAACAATTGGACATTTATGAATACTCAAGTTCACATTTTGATTTTTTCAAATTCTAAATTTTTCAATTTTTTACAATAATTTAACTCAACAAAATTCAATCCATTCACCTCCCCCTACCCGACATGTCAAACCGAACTTTCCATTAGATTCACAACCGATCCCTCTTCAATGCCTCGATCACCACTTCGTATGTCTCCTGTAGTTGTTCTGTTGTCGCGCAATACGGTGGCAAGATATATACGACATTGCCCAATGGTCGCAATAGCACGCCACGTTCCATAAAGAACATAGACAAACGCTGTTGAATATCGCTGAAATAACCATTCCCATCTTCAACCGCCCAATCGAAGGCCAATATGGTTCCCAGCTGCCGCACATGCTTTGCCTTTGGGTAATCCTGAAGCTTTCGCGCAAATTGGGCCTGACTATCCACGATCCGTTTGATACTCGCCCTAGTTTCAGGAAGTAACAAGAGGTCCAAACTCGCCAGCGATGCCGCACAAGCAATCGGACTTGCTGTGAATGAATGTCCGTGGAATAATGCCTTCCGTTTATCGTCATCATAGAAAGATTGATAGATCGCTTCGGTGCAGGTGGTTATGCCCATTGGCATGGTTCCTCCGGTTAATCCTTTTGAAAAGCACATGATATCCGGCATCTCCGTCAATTGATCCGCAGCGAACAATGTTCCGGTTCGTCCAAAGCCGACGAATACCTCATCCTGGATCATTGGGATGCCCAATTGACGACACGCCCGCATCAGAACCGACAGGTCTTCCGCTCGATGTATCAGCATCCCACCTGCTCCCTGCACCAAAGGTTCATAGATGAAACAGGCGATTTCATCCGCATGGTCCCGAAGGACTGCTATACTCGCCTGTAGATTTTCTGGAGTCGGCGCATCGATAAAGAGCACATCGAACAACATATCTGCAAATGGGGAGGTCCATTGGCCACGGGCGGATACCGACATCGCCCCGAAGGTATCGCCATGATAGCCATTGCGAAAGGCCACAATCTTGGATTTTCGATTGCCGCGCTGATAGGATTGCTGTATGCACATCTTGAGCGCTACTTCCACAGCCGTGGAGCCGTTATCTGTATAGAACACCTTTTCCTGATTGGCAGGCAACAAAGCCAGCAACCTTTCGGAAAGCACAACCGCCGGCTCGTGTGTAAAGCCGGCAAAGATCACCTGCTCCAATGTGTTGAGCTGTTCAAACACCTTGGTGGCAATATAGGGATGGGCATGTCCATGTAGGGTCACCCACCACGAACAGATCATGTCCAAGTAACCTTTCCCATTTCCATCGAAGATGTAACTCCCCTCGCCACGGACGATGGGGATATGGTTGCTCGTTTTCATCTGCGAATACGGGTGCCAATTGACGGCTTTATCGCGTGCTATCCATTGCTGCACGACACCTCCTTTTTCGATGGCATCGGTTTCAGCCCCAAATTCTGTAGCATCTGCATATCTTCATCAACCCCAGGATTTGGCGTAACCAGCAAGGTCTGCCGCTCGCCCGTAAAAATGGAATTCGCCCCGGCCATAAAGCACCAGGCCTGCTCCACTTCCGTCATCTCAATGCGCCCTGCACTCAACCGCACCATCGAAGCAGGCATCACGATGCGAGCCGTTGCGATCATGCGGACCATGTCCCACACATCGACCTTCGGCAGATTTTCCAAGGGCGTGCCGGGTACCCGAGCAAGGGCATTGATGGGAACTGATTCCGGATGTCTCTCCATATTCGCCAAGGTGCGCAACATGGATATCCGATCGGCCGGTTTTTCGCCCAAACCGATAATACCTCCCGAGCAGACCGTTATGCCTGCCTTTCGGACATTATTGATCGTCTGAATCCGGTTATCGAACTTTCGGGTGGAGATAATCTCGTCATAAAATTCCTCCGAAGTATCCAGGTTATGGTTATAGGCATATAAGCCCGCCTCTTGCAATCGCTGCGCTTGGTGCTCGGTCAACATACCCAGTGTGCAGCACACCTCTAGCCCCATATCATTTACCCCTTTCACCATATCGATGATCCGGTCGAAATCACGGTTGTCCCGCACTTCGCGCCATGCTGCAGCCATGCAGAAACGGGAAGAACCCGCATCTTTTGCCTTCTGCGCATGCGTCAGAACTGTTTCGGTCGGCAAGAGACTTTGCACCTTGATATCGGTATGGTAGCGTGCGGCCTGACCACAGTAGGAACAATCCTCGGGACAGCCCCCTGTTTTCACCGACAGCAATGTTGAAATCTGAACCTCATCCGGTCGATGCCACCTACGATGTACGCTGGCGGCCTCAAAAACCAAATCCAATAATGGCCGATGATAGATCGCCAACAATTCCTCCTTCGTCCAATCGTGACGTAATTCTTTACTTTCTAAATGCTCCATTTGTATGTTCTACAATTTTGATTTGCCCTACGGCAGTACTTAAATTCATTTTGTTAATCTCTTTTATTTCAGGGATGTATATAGCGTCAGTTCCAGCGGGCAGGTGACTTTCGATTACCCGTTGGGTCGCCGGTTCGAATGCTCCGTTGAACACCACAAAAGCAAGTTGTATGCCTTTATGGACCAATGCGGCTATGCTCAACAGGGTATGGTTTATGCATCCCAAATAATCTCGGCAGACCAGGATGGCAGGAAGCCCAAGCTGGTCCATCAGATCGATCATAAATTCTTCCGAATTGATCGGAACGAACAGTCCACCAGCGCCTTCTACCAATAGCGCAGCCGTTTGGTTAGGCATGGAAAAATCGGTTAAGCTGATTTGGATCCCTTCACGTTCCGAAGCATCATGTGGGGATGCTGGATGTTTCAATTGATACTGTTCAGGAAAGATGGTGGGTTCGGAAGTACACAAGGCACGAATCCGCATGGAATCACTGGCCTGCAAGTCGCCGGATTGAATGGGCTTCCAATAGGCCGTCCCTAAATAATCCACCAACGCTGCACTTACAACCGTCTTCCCTACTTCTGTTCCTATACCGGTAATAAAATAGCGCTTATTCATCATTGATATTTTTTAAGAATTCCTACAAGGCTATCGATCTCAGCATGCGTATTAAAGGCATGCAGGCAAATCCGTATTCGCTCCTTGCCTATCGGAACCGTAGGCGATTTGATATAACTGCAGGAGATCCCCTGGTCTTCCAATTCGTTGAACACAGCTGCCCTACAAGCATCTTTCGATAAGTAGATCGGTTTAATTGGGCTCCCCGATGCTGATTCTCCCAGGGCATGCTGCTCAAAATACCGTACCCTGTCCGCCAGAGCCTCTTGTGCCGTACTGTCGGAATGGAAAGTGGCATACGCGTGCTGGATCAGTAGACCCGAGGCGATGGGCATCGCCGTGGAATAGATAAAGGGACTCCCAAAATTCACCACACAATTCTTTAAGGTTTTGCTTCCCAACAAAACAGCACCATGCTGACCAAAAGCCTTTCCATAAGTCACTACACTTGCAAAAATCTGGTCGCTCAGCCCCAATTCCTTCACCAATCCCAATCCGAACACACCGATTGCATGGGCTTCATCGACCAGCAGGCAAGCACCGTAGCGCTGCGCAAGAGCAGTCATATCAACCAAAGGCGCTAAATCCCCATCCATGGAATACAGGCTCTCGACGCCGATCCAGATCCGCCCCTTCGCTCTAGCCAGTAAATCCGCCAAGTGGTTCAGGTCATTATGTCGGAATTTCCAGCGTGTGGCTGCCCCCATACGACAGCCATCCAACACCGACCGGTGTACATATTCATCCAAGATTACCGTATCTCCCCGCTGTGGCAGCGTTGAAAATAGGGTTAGATTGGCCATATATCCCGTCGGGAACAACATGGCAGACTGTACCTCATGATGAGCAGCAATACAGGCTTCGACCTCTTCCGTTATGGGATAGTTGCCACTGATCAGGCGGGATCCGGTCGAACCCATAAAATAGTGTGGATAACCCTCCATCAGTGATTTCGCATAGTGCTGTAGCGCGAGGTTCTGTGTATAGCCCAGGTAATCATTGGAAAAGAAATCAACAGGTCCGCGTCCGTGTCGCAAGGATCTGTAGGTTCCCCGCTCCTTGACCTCCTGTAGCCTGCAGGACAGATCAGTTTGCACGTGCTGACAGGATTTCATGGTCAACTTCCTTGCTGAGGGCCACTACCCAACGATCAAAGAGCTGCTGCTCTAGTGCAATGACATGAGCCGCATGGTGCTCCCAATCCGGATGGAAATGCTGCAATTGTCCGATCATCTCTTCCAAATGACCTTCCTCCTCCAGGATAATGGATTTGACCATCACCTTGGACCCCATCTCGGTCAGGACTTCCTGATAAATTGGGTAGAGTGCATCAGCACGTACCTCAATGGCGTAGGTGACAAAGAGGTAAGCAGCATACTTAAGATCTTGTCCAGCAAGGTCAAATGTCTTCTTTAGGTACCTACAGGTCAACAGATCCAATTGGTGGAGGTACTGCATGGATTCCCTTCCACCGAGCATGCTATCCAACAGGTAATGGTCAAATCCCGAGACATCCAATTTCCCGATCTGTTTTTTTAGGTAATAGGCATGCCTATGCTCCTCTGCCGCATGTTTCAATTGCATTAGGTCGGTCAACTCCCGATCTTCGCATGCCGAGATCTTTCGCGCTCCGGAATTTTCCATAAAGGATAAGGTGTTCAACCACATCGCATGCAACGGATCCTGTGACACGATATTTGTTAGAATAGATTTCATAATATGTGTATTTGCACCAAAAGTAGTACCTTGCCGGACTATTACTAGGTGCCAGTTTTAAGAATATGAATAGTCCGGCTGAAATTCCATTCCGCAGTTTTGTCCAGATCGATCGGCAAGCGACACTTCCGATTTATTTGCAGATCGCAAATCAGCTCATCTATGCGATTAACTTGGGGAAGATCAACCCAGGGGTTAAATTGCCGGGGAGCAGGGCTTTAGGATCCCTGTTGGAAGTACATCGAAACACGATTACCGCAGTTTACGATGAATTGTATGCGCAAGGCTGGGTGGAGATCAAACCGAACCAAGGGACTTTCATATCCGCAGAATTGCCCCATCAAAAAGGCCATAAAAAATTGGCCAATGCCTTTCCGACAAATACCGGCTACCCCTTCCGGAAGTCCTTTCTCCTGGAAAGTCCATTTGAACAGGCACATTGCGCTTATCAACTGACGGATGGCACGCCGGATATCCGCCTGACACAAGTGGATGATCTTTCCCGTTTTTATAGTGCCAATATCAAACGCAAGAGCAACCAATCCAAAATGGGTTATTTTCAAACCGACGGTAGCCAATATTTCAAGGAGCAGATGAAAAATTACCTGCATTACTCCCGTGGTCTACAGATTGACAGCAAGAACATCCTCATCACCAGAAGTACCGAGATGAGCCTGTATATCATTGCGGAAATATTGCTGGAACAGGGAGATACGGTCGTAGTCAGCGAACTCAGTTATTTTTCTGCGAATATGATTTTCCAAAAGTCGGGTAGCAAAATTGCAACGGTTCCCCTACGCGCTGATGGTCTGGACCTGGATGCACTCGAAGAGCTGTGCAAAACACAACCAATCCGCATGGTGTACCTGACACCCCAAAACCATTATCCTACGACCATCAACCACAGCCCGCAAAAACGGATGCGCTTATTGCAGTTGGCAAGCACATATGGCTTCGTACTTGTGGAGGATGACCATGAATATGACTTCCAATATGATAAACAGCCTTCCCTCCCGCTCATCAGCGCAGATAAGGGGGGCATGGTCATTTATGTCAGTTCTTTTGGAAAATCCTTGGCCCCGGGATTCCGAACGGGATTTATTGTCGGACCGGAGGACATCATGGTCGAGATGCGCAAGCATCTGGGGATCATTGATCGGCAGGGCGATATATTAATGGAACAGGCACTTGGTGAAATGATTGAAGAGGGCGCGATTCACCGGCACTTGAAGCGCTCGCTGAAAGCCTATAAACAGCGGCGGGATCACATGGCGCTACAACTGAGCTTAAAACTGGGTCATGCGCTGGATTTTCAGATTCCCAACGGCGGACTGGCCCTATGGATCAGGTGGAAGCACCCAATCAATCTGGCCAAACTGGCACATCTTGCCAAGCAAAGAAACTTATTTATCCCCAAGACCCTCTTGTACCAGACGAGGGACATAACCGCAATGCGTATCGGATTCGGAAACTTGAGTTTAGAAGAAATTGATAAAACAGTGGATATCCTACAGCAATCCTACGAACAATTGCTCCTTAATCAGTTATAAGGCTTCGTTTGCTGGATGATAGGGATTCATTCTGGAAATGGACGTACATGCGTTTGTAGCGTATTATTTCGCGGGATTCAGACAAATAATTCATCTTGGCGTCACGAAACACTAAGTTTGCAGCTTTCTTCTCCATTTTAGTAGCGTAGGCCAGAAACTCCTTGAACAGCATCCGTCGTTCATCGGTAGAGAAGGTACTCTGTTGGCAAAGCCATAGAATTTGTTCATCGTCAAAATTCAAGGTAATCCGCGAACCATTGCCATTTAATAAATAGAATATTGGTTTGGGGCCATCATTGATAAACATGCCGAACCCAATAGCACCTGTTTCCGTATTGAAAACATATACGTAAAATTGGAGGGTTCCAATCAATGTGGTATCTACGAGAATATTTTTAGAAACCATGGCAGCTAATTAAAAGTTGGTTAACAATTATGTAAAAGCTTAAACAAATATATCCTTATATATCAAATTACCAAAGCTTTACAAGGTTAATAATAGATTAAATTTACCTTAAGATCTAATTTAAATTTACCGAAATACGGTAAAGGCCTATTTCAGGGCTTAAGGTAAATTGGAATAATTGGCATTTTATTATGCAACTAATTTCTTACAGGCTTCAGCACATGCGCGGCATGCCTTAGCACATGCTTCACAATGTTCCATACCGTGCCCAGCATGTTTTTCACATTCCTCAGCACATGCTTCGCACAATTGTTGACATAGACGCACGATATCCTTCTGGAAGTCCCCATTCAACGCCAAAATACGAGCGGTTACCCCACAGATTTCAGCGCATTCCAGATCCGTCTTGATACAGTCGCGCAGCATATCAATATCTTTCTCGTTCAGACAGGCATCCGCACAGGTTAAACATGCCGTTTCGCACTGTTGACATAAATCAATACATCTTTTAACTAATTCATCATAAGCCATAATCTTATCTCCTCTCTTTTTTAATTATTAATAGTATGATTTTATACGGTGTGACTTTAAACCTTCCGTGTGTTGCAATGAACAACTCGTCAAAGGACTTGGTTTGTTTTTTTAAAATTTACAACAAAATTCCTGAAAATCAATAAAAACAGCTAAGGTTCAAGTATTTATACGTACCAATTTGGGTAGAATGCTTCCATACTTGAAATATGTTGCTTTTGATAAAAGGTATAATGACCCCAAAAAAAAGGATTAAATAACTGTTAAAGTATTTTTCTTTTAATCACAATAGAAAATGGCGAATAGGACCTTGTCTGACATGCGTCCGAGGTGAGAGCGTGGTCAGAGCGTGGTGAGAGCGTGCCTATAGACACGCTCTCACCACGGTTGCAATTCGGACGCAATACGCTAGCACCTCAGACAAGGTCCATTAAGCCTATATATTGTCATTAAGGCAAATCAACGCATATTTCCTGCAAACCCACAAACAGTAGTACGAAGAAATGAAATTACGAAAATGGCAAAGCGACAGCGTGTTAGCGTTTTTACTTTTCCAATGAAGTAGGATATTAGTGATGAGAATAATAGGAAATTAAAGAAAGATCTATGAAAATGGAAGTTGAAAAAGGCAGTTGGGTTTCGATTGGGACCCTGAAGTTATTTGACTGAAATATAGGCGATTAAAATGAGATTCCAAAATTATTTTGCGGGAAAAGTAATAGGAATATGCGCAAGCCCAGCAAAATGTTCCTCCACCTTCGAATCTGGAGATGATGAGCATCACAGACATCGAGAATGAAGGAACTAGCTGACCTTATCTAGATGGTCTTACAATTTGCCGTTGCTCACAGTCGCTTTATTTCGCTTCCACAGCTTTAGTGTTAATATAAAATTGCTAATAATCAGCAGGATCAACATCAATGGCATGGCAATTACGAAAATATAGATATTAATTTCTTCGTAGGTTGTGTTCGTAAGTGCCGCCAATTGCTCAAGTAAGATGACGCAGGTTTTGAATAGTTCATTCATGGAAATAACAGTTTATTTTATAATACGGAGCTAATATAGATGTATGAATATTAAATTATAATAATTTATATGATAAATAAATAATAATTAGTTTAATTTTTAGACGTATTGGGTTTGAGGTTTGGGAAACAGGCGCGCTCTGCGCGCCTGTTTCCCAAACCTCAAACCATTTATAATCAACAAATAACGCTGGCGCAAGAGTTGTGCGGAGGGCCAGGTGCGGTGGATCTCTTGTGCCTCAAAATGCGTTAGCACTCCAAATTGCGATTCAGCAGTCTAATACCCACGTAACCCCGCTAGGGGTGTAACTATTTTAGCAAGTCACCCAAGAATAAATCGCCCCAACGCCCACATTTTTGGTTTGCTAAAGCAAACCAAAAATGTGGGCGTTGGGGCTTGGCGGATTGTAGGCGTGTTGCTAAAATAGTGACACCCCTCCGGGGTTGCAAAGTTGCCAAACCTTGCACATGCCTACACCTATCGAACCTTTATAATCAATGAATAACGCTGGCGCAAGAGTTGTGCGAAGGGCCAAGTGCGGTGGATCACTTGTGCCTATGGCATATTCCCGGAATGCGTGCTGGCGCAAGAGTTGTGCGAAGGGCCAAGTGCGGTGGATCACTTGTGCCTATGGCATATTCCCGGAATGCGTGCTGGCGCAAGAGTTGTGCGGATGGCCAAGTGCGGTGGATCACTTGTGCCTATGGCATATTCCCGGAATGCGTGCTGGCGCAAGAGTTGTGCGGATGGTCAAATGCGGTGGATCTCTTGTGCCTCAAAATGCGTTAGCACACCAAATTGCAATTCAGCTGTCTAATACCCACGTAACCCCGCTAGGGGTGTAACTATTTTAGCAAGCCACCCAAGATTAAATTGCCCCAACGCCCACATTTTTGGTTTGCTTTAGCAAACCAAAAATGTGGGCGTTGGGGCTTGGCGGATTGTAGGCGTGTTGCTAAAATAGTGACACCCCTCCGGGGTTGCAAAGTTGCCAAACCAGGCTCATGTCTGCACTAGTCAAACCTTTATAATCAATGAATAACGCTGGCGCAAGAGTTGTGCGGAAGGCCAAGTGTGGTGGATCTCTTGTGCCTCAAAACATGCGCCAGCACACCAAATTGCACTCCAGCAATCTAACTCTCCAAAAATCCCCACAAACGAAAAAAGCTCCTCTTTTCAGAGAAGCTTTTCGGGTAAGTAATGGGGCTCGAACCCACGACCCCTAGAACCACAATCTAGTGCTCTAACCAACTGAGCTATACCTACCGTGTTTTCGTGATACAAAAGTAAGCCTATTCTTCATATTCTCCAAATTATATCGCTTGATTTCGTACAAAATACACCGAAAAAGCTCATTTCTAATTAGATATTTTTTTATCTACTGCCAAAGCTGAAAAATATGTTGCCAAAATCGCCCATTCCAGGCCATGGAAACCATTCTCAAATCACCCAAAAAACTCCTTCGGGTAGATTACTTCCCCCGCTATGCCATGAAGTGCGCCCGGCACCAGCTCTTTGACCATTGCATTTTCGTCCGGCACATCAAAAGGTAGCCTGATGCCATACGCGCTGGCCTGCCGATAACCAAACCGCGGGTAATATTGGGCATGACCTAATAGGACAATCGCTTGAAATCCCAATGTTTTTGCCCTTCGGTGTGCTTCCTCGATTAACCGCCCTCCTATTCCAAGGTTCTGAAACTTCGGACGTACGGCAACAGGCGCCATCGCCTGTGCCTCGTGTACTGCATCTACCCCTTGAATTTCGATTTTTGTCAGCAGAATATAACCGACCAGTTCCGCATCGATAAGCGCCACCAAGGCCAACTCCGGTACATAGCCTTGCGATGCCCGCAGGCGCTCCACCAAATCCTGTTCGCTATGGTCGCTATGTATTTCATCTGCAAAAGCTTCAATTAACAACTTCCTAATTTCAGGAAAATCCTGGGGTTCTTCCGTGCGCATTTGTATGTCCATTTATTTTAAAGATTTCCTATACCGCTAAAATAAGAAAAGGTTCCTGAACGGGGATGAACAGGAACCTTTGATTATAGAAGCCAGAGGACCCAGCTCCCTATATGCACTTACTATTAATTATTCTTTTATTGACATGCCGTAGTTTTTGCATCGAATGGTGTAGTTCTCAACACCGTTCTATACGTCGTTGTGGAAGGTGCATTCCATAACGCGAAGATTGCGAAATCCAGATTGTCATGATTTAAGTACGATACGACATATGGATTTGCCAATGCTGTACCCGCAATGTACATACCATCACTGATCATGGTATTATCAAAAACGCTATATTCGGCTCTATAATGGCCATTACTGTCATCCAGATCTTGTGCCTGGTTATCTTTATAGCCGAAATAATTCCCTGCTCCAAATGGACCGAACATCCTGGACATGTTGCCCAGTTTATAGTTGGTCATTGAGCCGCTGGCGTCCCCATACGAGGAGAATTTGGCACGCTGCGATCCGATTATGATGCGGAGCATCGGGAAGAATGTATCCGATCTAAATCCTACTTTTGCATCCAAGGATACAAACCCATTGTTGGCAAGACCCGTCTGTGTTTTAAATCCGGTTGTTGATGTATTTGCATAGGCACCATCTGTCTTTGTAACATCAATCGTTCTGTTTCCCACAGGTACTTTGAGTACCTGCGTTGTTGTCGGAATGGTAAACGCATAAGTTCCTGCCCGATTTGGCGATCCTGAAGCTGTCAACACCATCGTATTCGTTCCTGTTGTGGTAAATTCCTTGGTCCCCGAGAAAGTCAACCCTTCTACGGTCATAGTCGCCGTGTATTGACCGGTACCCGTCACATTGACTGGATAGGTCACCGTTTGGCCGTTTGGAGCTACTTTCATCATCAGGTGCGTACCTTTATTCTCGTAATAGATATTAACACAATTTGAAGTAATGACTGTAACGATAGCAGCTTTTGGTGTAACAGCTTTCACCACGGTACAAGTTCTGCCTCCAAAAGTAATGGCGACATTCATGTTTCCACCTGCCGTTGGCGTACCGGTAACAGTATAGACCAGATTGCCAGATCCGACATTCAGTCGTCCCGCTGCCAAGGTAAAGGTCAATCCGTTCGCCGTTATGGTCTGTGCATTATAGCTTGAGCCATTACCACCTGTATAAGGCACGGTCATGGTCGTCCCAGCGGTCACTGGTGTTCCCTGCGTCATTGTTGTCGGTGTAAATACCGCGTTTGCACAAGTCAGTCCGGTTACCGAAGGTGCGGATGGATTCAAGTTGATGACCGCATTTGTACTCTTGCCCGCAAGGGGTGAAATAGTCGTAAAATTGAATTGAAAACCCGTGGTAGAACTATAGGTTTTGTTACCTGAAGATGTTGCAACCACCAGATTATATAAGTTCAACTTCAAGGAAGTGATCGGTTGAAACTTAGCGGTGTAGAAATGTGCCACCTTAATTTTCGGATCGCCTGCCGGCATCGCCGTAGTAGGCTCATTCACGAAATCAATAAATGCTGTTTGATCTACACCTGGCCCGTGCTCAGTAAGAGTGCCTATGGTTCCTGCCTTCAAGTCAAAGTTCGCTTGGTGAAACATCGTTTCAGGCGTAAACCGTGCTTGCAATGTAGAGATCGACGTAGCACCGGGATAGGTGGACGCATCGAATTTAACCGCAATACGCGCGAGCATATGGTTCATGACAATCGGTTCAATATGGGTATACGGTTTCTCCGGGCTACCGGTTCCAATAGCAACGGTACCTCTTTTGTAAATAAAATCCTTACCGTTATGGCCAATCGTAAAAGTTGAATTGTAAGCGCCGGGATCAGTACCGTCATTGAACGAATAGATCACGTAGGTGTAGGTTTTATTTCCTTCGACAGGGATTTTCAGGTCGGTTCCTGAGGTTCCCACTGCTTGCGCGAGAATATTGTTCTTGGTATCCATAATGAGCAAGCGGTACTTATTCCCTGTTTTCATGGGTTTGCTGGCTGCATATTTCGCTCCAGAGCCACTGGTGGAATTTCTTGTTCCCGATGCCGTGGACGTATTGATACCACGCTGTTGCGCTAGTTTCGCATTGTTGATGCCAGCGGCCTCCTTCACTTCCATCTCAGTATCACCGTACGTGGATTCAAAAGTCATCTTGGCCACTTCACCAAAACCTGGCAAATTAACAATATCTCGCGTACCCGCTGCTTCTGTGGTCCGCTTAACACTTTTCTTTGTAGATGCCTTTTTCTCTTCCCCTTGATTTGAACTTGATGTTTCATTCGTTTCTTCAACAAGATCTGTCACTCCTGTCATTCTAAAGATAAGCGTTGAGCCATCGCCCTCCATGCCGACATTCCCCTCCTCAATTTTTTTACAGGAAGTGATCTGCATGGAAAATAAGACCATAAGGACTCCGGATGTAAAAAGTAATTTATATGATGATATAAACCTTTTCATAATAATGTGTTCGTGTAAATAAAGTACCTCTGTTAATAAATGTGATTGCATTACAACCAAAAATCTTTGGATTCACTATCCTGTTTCCAATCCTCGACTTCTGGTGTGTTCGGACTTCCAGGCCCTCCGGGCTGAAAATAAGTGGAGCCACTCGCTATCCCCTGCTCCAATTCCACATTGATCAACTCAATGCGTGGAGAAGAATAGTCCTTCTTCTTTTGTGTGTTCATTTGAAATTCGCTAACTATTATCTTATACATACTGAAACAAATACCCCTAGATGCTTCAGTTTTTAATTGAATCGCAGGTTAATGCCTGAGAATCTCTTAAAAAATCACTATTTTTTAATTTATTATTAGCTATAACAATATTTCTTAAAGAAAGGTTCGCCACAATTAACAATGAAGCCATAAACTTTCAATTTGACACGCTAATTTTAAATCACTTAATCAATATTCGTATTCACTTTCCGATTCTTGATTAAATTATACGTGATTTCGATTACAAAGATATTTCATATTTAAATTCCAAAATCTAACTTGCTTTAAAATGTAGTTGAACACCTACATGCGTAAATAACCAAATTCACCCCTATCTATTAGTGTAATATTTTAAATCATTAAAAAATTATTTACAATCAATAAACAGGAATACCCGCTTTTAGGTACAATACTTTTCAATAATTTTCCATGTAAGAAATTTTTATTTTTTGAAGTATTAAAAAATCGGTAAAAATTACAAGAGGTGATTTTTTTTCGCTTCATCCAAAAATTTTCACTTTCAAGCAGAAATGACGGTGGTCATATTTTGGTGTTTTTTATTGGAGGAAACGCATTTTTGAGAAAAATTACGTGATAACATAAAATCCCAAACTTGTAGCAGATGAACTACAAGTCGTTATCAGCGTTGCTCTTTGCGGCAGGAAAAACTGAATAAAAACAAAAAATGGAGTGACATTTCTGCCAACTCCATTTTCTGCATTTTACTTATTTTATAATTTTCTAGATCAGCTCCACGCTTCTTTTTACAAATGCTGTTAATTCAGGACCTGTCAACAATCCACGTGATAATAATGCCAAATCAAAGGCCTGTTTAGCCAATTGGCTTGCCTCAGCCTCATCGGAAGTTAAGATGCGTTTTACCAATGGGTGGTTTCCATTTACGGTTACTTTGTAGTTATCCGGCAATGTACCATAGAATCCCATGCCTCCTCCCGTTTTTGCCATATCCTTCATGCGTCGCATAAATTCATCCATGGTTATGGAAACTGGCAGATCATTTTCAGGAAGTGCATCCACCTCTACTTTCATGTCCGCACGTGAAATGGCTTTTTCGAAAATATCGGTTGCTTTTTTGGTTTCCTCTTCGGAAAGTGCCAATTCAATCTGCTCATCTTTTGCGATCAATTTGTCGATTACATCGGAATCCACACGCTTCATCTGAATTTTTTCACCACCCTTTTGCTCTACATAACCCGCAAAGTGGGTATCCAATGGTCCTTCAAAATCCAGCACATCATATCCTTTCGCCTTTGCCGCCGCAATAAAGCTATCCTGCTGTGCTTTATCCTGAGTATACAAATAGATGATATTTCCATCTTTATCCACTTGGATATCTTTCACCTTTTCGTAGTATTCCTTAAAGGTGAAGTAGGCATTATCGACATTCTGCAAAAGACAGAAATCATTGGCCTTCTCCGCGAATTTCTCATCGCTGAGCATGCCGTATTTAATGAACAGATTGATATCCTTCCATTTTTCCTCAAAACCCTTGCGATCGGATTTAAAGATTTCATTCAACTTATCAGCCACCTTTTTGGTGATGTAGTTGTTTATTTTCTTCACATTGCTATCAGCCTGCAGGAACGAACGGGATACGTTCAACGGAATATCCGGCGAATCGATTACCCCTTGCAATAACATCAAGAATTCTGGAACGATGTCCTTAACTTCATCCGTGATGAACACCTGGCGAGAATACAGTTGGATTTTATTCCGTTGGATTTCCATCTCGTTCTTGATCTTCGGAAAGTAGAGAATACCGGTCAGATTAAACGGATAATCTACATTCAGGTGGATCCAGAATAAAGGCTCGTCCATGGAGTGTGGATACAGTTCATGGTAAAACTCCAGGTAATCCTGGTCTGTAAGGTCTGCCGGTGATTTTGTCCACGCCGGTTGGGTATTGTTGATGATGTTATCAACTTCCACCTTTTTATAGTGCGGTTTTCCATCAGCATCCTGTCCATCCTCCTCGGTTTTTGATTTCGTACCAAAGCGGATTGGTACCGGCAAGAATTTACAGTACTTGTCCAATATTTGTTGCAAGCGCTGTTTGTTCAGGAATTCCTGCGATTCCTCATTGATATGAAGGATCACATCCGTTCCACGCGTGCTGCGGGTACCGGTAGAAATTTCATAGGATGTACTACCATCACAGGTCCAATGTGCAGGTTCAGCACCTTCTTGGTACGACAGGGAATCAATTTCAACACGGTCTGCCACCATAAATGCGGAATAGAAACCCAATCCGAAACGACCGATGATTTCATTGGCATCGTTGGCTTCCTTGAATTTCTCCATAAACTCCGTTGCGCCGGAGAATGCAATCTGGTTGATATATTTCTTGATCTCCTCTGCGGTCATCCCGATTCCATTATCGGAAATGGTGATGGTCTTTGCCGTTTCATCCAATTTGACATCGACCGTTAGATCACCAACCTGCCCGTTGTACTGCCCCAAGGCGGAGAGTCGCTTGATTTTCTGAGAGGCATCCACAGCGTTGGACACCAATTCTCTCAAAAATATTTCGTTATCCGAGTATAAGAACTTTTTAATGACCGGGAATATATTCTCGGTATGGATGGAAATCGTACCTTTCTCTTCTTGCATATGTCTTTAAATTATATTTTTCTGAATTTGATAACGTAAACATCAAGGAATATTCCATATGTTGTTTTTAAGTCATTTTGACAGTTTCCCCTGTAAATTTTACATAAATGGCTATATTAGGCGGCATAAAACAGGTCAAAAGTATAGATGAAGCTCAGCAAGCCCGATTTTTTGAAATCCCCATTGGAACATTTTCGTGATTCCCTAGAATCGAGTTATGGTGAAAAGGGACAGGTATTTCGGGAAAAGAGCGTAAAGAAGAAAATGCCTTTTGTCTATACCCTTACCTTTCCGCAAACAGCATCCCACGGGATGCGCACCTACTCGTACGGTGTTTCTTTTGCACCCCATCCGGATCAGCATAACAGGATCGAACTATTTCTGGAAATGGATGCAACAGATATGGCTTGGGCGCATATAGTAGGCTATCTGGCCAACAATTTGCGGGGAGATTGCCCCTTTCTGCAGGGGGAAATCATTCGCATCGGCCAACAGATCAGTTCAGATTCTGGACTGAATGCCTTCGTTGTTGTACCAGCGATTGAAGAATCAGCAGAAACACAGGTTCGGGATGGCAAAAAGGCGTCTCCCATCCATATTATGCAACTGATTCCCATTTTTGAACAGGAGGTGCTAACCATCCAAAAAATGGGTCTGGAACGCTTTTTAACCCAAATAAGACCGCAGCTAAAAAATCCCAAAAGGAAAGCATTTTAATTTTTTTCATGCCAGGTGTAGCATAACTGTTGCGAATGCCGTCTTTTTGATTGAACGTTCATCGAAACAAATTACAACATTGATTTTACTGAACAACATGAAAAAACAGCATCTATTACTTTTGATAATCGCCAGCATCTTTACCTTAAGCAGTTGCTTGAAAGATGGAGACGCAACACCACAATCCAACTTACCCATTGTCGGTATTTTCAATTACTACCCTAAAGAAACCGGAATACATTTGCGGATCAATGGCAGTGGAGTAAGCCAATCCAATGGCGCCTATCGCGGAGGAACATTTTTCTATGCCATTCCTGGCAATAAGAAAATTGAAATCTTCGATCGGACGGCACCTTCAACAGCCATGATCGACACCACGTTAACCTTTAAGGACAGTGTAAACTACAGTGGCTATGTCTTTGGCACAGCAGCCAAGCCTGCCTTTGTTCGCGTCGTGGATGAGGCAGTTGAGAATTTAGGCACCAAATCAGCATACCGATTTATCCATTTGGGCGCCAATACAGGCAAAGTGACCTTGAAAGTTGGTGACCTCGATATTGAAGCTTTCAAAAACCGCAATATGGAGACGCCTGCTACCCTTTCTAAATCGCAGGTATTCACCGCTGGCAACTCAGGTAAGTTTGAGGTTACAGCAGTTGATGAGGCTGGAAATACACTTGCCAAAACGGAATCAGTGAATTTCGAAGCTGGAAAACATTACAATTTCGTCCTGTTCGGCACAAAAGGAAATAACGATTTCCCACTGACGATTTCTACCGTAAATTACAACTAAGGCAGCTTTATAATACATCCATAATTGGAAGGCCCGATTTATTCGGGCTTTTCTTATTTTTACAGATTCATTATATTGTGGACTATGAGCCTAGATCAGATTAAAATCGATGATGCTTTCCGTGTGCTGCACCAGCGGGCACATGAATTCATCAGCGATCAGCAAGAATATTTGGAAGCAAATTATGGATTTGGACAGTTTGACCAATATACCGTTGATCGGGAAAATAAAAGCATCACCTTTACCAATGCAGATGGCACTTCCCTATCGTTTCGGTTTCAGGCTGTAGGAAAGCTGGAAGCTGCCAACCAGCAATGGTCGTGGCGATGGGACGCTAACGATGTTTCCCCCGAGGAACTCGAAAATCTGGATGTCATCAAGAATTATGGTGACTTTTATGATTTCACATTTCTGACGAAACCTACTTTTGGTGCCAGCCAGCAAATCGCTTGGGCACTTACAGCCATCGCGGCATACTTAAGGACGGCAAAAGGCGTTTTTAGGATTGCAGATGGCGACACCGCGGAGTTTATTTACCTGCAGGAAATCCTCGCATAGGCTAATTCCTTAGTTGTCAAGCGGATCCCTTTCTACTGTTCCATTAGTAGTTGGAATTCCGTATTTTCGCAAACATTTTTTGAAACAATTCATGCAGTTAACGAAGTTAGAGATCAAAGGATTCAAGAGTTTTGGGGACAAGGTAACCATCAATTTCAATGAAGGGGTTACGGCTATCGTTGGCCCGAACGGCTGTGGAAAATCTAACGTTGTGGATGCGATGCGCTGGGTCCTTGGTGAACAGAGCACCCGGAACCTACGCTCCGATAAGATGGAGAACATTATCTTTAACGGAACCAAGAACCGCAAACCAGCCAACCTCGCCGAAGTTTCCTTGACCTTCGACAATACCAAAAATATCCTGCCGACGGAATTTACCACCGTGACCATTACTAGAAAACTTTTCCGAACTGGAGAAAGTGAGTACCGTTTGAATGATGTGAAATGTCGATTGAAGGATATTACCGATCTATTCCTCGATACGGGTATTGGATCGGACACTTATTCCATCATCGAATTGAAGATGATCGATGAAATTATTGCCAATAAGGACAACTCCCGTAGAAACCTCTTCGAAGAAGCTTCTGGAATATCCAAATATAAGGTTCGCAAGAAACAAACCCTTGCAAAGTTGCGCGATACGGAAGCTGATCTTTCCCGGGTAGATGATCTCTTGTTCGAGATCAATAAAAACCTGAAGACCCTGGAAAATCAAGCCAAGAAGGCAGAAAAATATTTCAAGTTAAAGGAGGAATACAAGGAATCCAGCATCGATTTGGCGTATTATAAGTTGGAAAATTTCCACACCGACCTGATGCGCATCAACGAGCAGGAAGAAGGACAGAAAGAAAAACTTCAGGAAGTCGTTTCGCTACTGGAAAGTAAGGAACAGGGCGTACAGGCTTCGAAGAATGATATCCTAGTAAAAGAACAACATCTTTCGGCCCAGCAAAAGGCGACTCAGGAATATATCAATAAGATCAGGTCGTATGAGTCGGAGAAAAAGATCAAGAATGCACAGCTATCCCACCTTCAGGAAAAGGAAACACGCCTGGCGAACGATCTGAATCATGACAAGCAACAATTGCAGCATATCGAGCATCAGGTAAAGCGATTGAACGAAGAGCTTTTTGAGGAGCAGCAGATCTTGGATACTGTTCAGCAGGATTTGGACAGCAACAAGGTGGAAGTGGAAGAATTGCGCGCACAACAATTGAATGCGAAAGGCAAATTCGATGAATTTGGCCGTAATGCGCGGGCATTGCAAGATCAGATACATGCCTTGGAGAAGGAAGTTGCTGTGCTAGGGATCCAAAAGGATGCCTTGGAGCAGGAATCCCTCCGTACCGCAACAGATACGGAATCCAAAGAAGTGGAATTGAACCAATTCAACAAAATTGTTGCCGAGCTGGAAGAACGTGTACATATCCAACAGGAGCAGTTCGATAGTGCAATGCGAACCGAGGAGGCGCTGCAACAACAAATTCAAGATTGCGAAATACGCATCAAGCAAACCAATGAGGAGTTAAATCGTGAGGTTCGTGTCATCGATGCCAAACAGAATGAATATAATCTAACGAAATCCTTGGTCGATAACCTGGAGGGCTTTCCAGAATCCATCCGCTTTCTGAAAAAAAATGCGGGATGGAAAAAGACTCCACCCCTATTTTCGGATATCCTGTTCTGTAAGGAGGATTACCGCGTGGCCATCGAAAATTACCTAGAGCCCGTGATGAATCATTACGTTGTTGAGCAGAAGGAAGATGCCGTACAGGCGATTCAATTGCTGAGCGATGCATCTCGCGGTCGAGCAAACTTCTTTGTCCTGGAAGCACTGAATGGCCAAAAAGGAGCTACCACCCTACCAAAGGATGATCACAGGATGATTTCAGCTATGGAAATCATCTCCGTTGAGGATAAATACAAACCGTTATGTAACATCCTGTTGCACAACGTTTATCTCCTAAAGTCTGAAGAGGAGATCAACTTGGAATCTCCATTACCTGAAGATGAGCGTATTATCTTGCAGCGTGAAGGTAGGTTTTCCAAAAATAAATTAGGATTAAGCGGTGGTTCAGTAGGCCTTTTTGAAGGGAAGCGTATTGGTCGGGCGAAGAATTTAGAAAACCTAGCAAAGGAGATTAAGACCCTACAAAAGCGGATTGAGGACCTGCAGGTCGATCAGCAAAAACTAGAATCCGAATCCATCAGTTTGAAAGGCAGTTCCCAAAAAGAATTTATCGACGAACATCGGATCCAACTCAATCGCTTAACAAATGAATTGACGTCGGTTAAGACCAAGCAGGAACAGTACCAAACGTTCATTACCAATAGCCAACAACGAAAACAGGATATTGAGCTAAAAGTTGCCGGCATTATCCAGCAATTGGCGCAATCTGAACCGGCTATGGAAGCGTTGAAAGCAAATGCTGCGGGTAACCAAACCGAATTGCAGCGCTTGGAGGAGGCCTTCCTGGAAATCAGTGAATCTTTGAACGAGAAGTCGACAATTTTCAACCAGGAAAACATCAAATTCCACCAGCAACAGAATAAGGTCAATACGATCCTCCGGGATTTGGAATACCGTGAAACCCAAAAAGATACGCTGAGCGAGCGCATCGAGAAATTTACCCAGGAAGCGGAACAGGTTAAACTAGATCTGAAAGAAGCGCTAAGCCATGTCGATGACAAGGACACGGACCTGGGGTCCATGTACGAGCAGAAGGAACTGTTGGAAAAAGGGCTGCAGGAAATGGAAGAAGACTTCTTCAAATCTCGTAAAGCTGTCAACGACATGGAGGAGCAAATCAATCAGCTCCGCAAATCCAAGGATATTTCCGATGCATTGATTTCGGAATTGAAGGATAAGCGTACAGCGCTACAGATCGAGTTGAATGCGCTGAAGGAACGTTTATCCGTTGAATTCAATATTGACCTACAGGACCTTTTGGAGAATGAAATCCCTGAAAACCGCCCTGAATTGTCGGAGTTGGAGATCAGGTGCAAAAAACTGAAGAAGCAATTGGATGACTATGGCACGATCAACCCTATGGCGAAGGAAGCATACGATGAGATCAATGAGCGCCATGACTTTATCAATAAGGAAAAGACCGATCTATTGGAAGCCAAGGCATCGCTGATGAGTACCATTCAGGAGATTGACCAATCGGCCAACGATAAGTTTATGTATGCCTTCACGACTGTTCGTGAAAACTTTATTAAAGTATTCCGCTCGCTATTCAATGAGGAGGATTCCTGTGATATCGTTCTGAGCGATCCCAACAATCCTTTGGAGTCGGATATTGACATCGTTGCCCGTCCAAAAGGGAAACGTCCGCTTTCCATCAATCAGCTTTCCGGTGGTGAGAAGACCCTGACTTCAACAGCACTTCTGTTTTCGCTATACCTGTTGAAACCAGCACCGTTCTGTATTTTCGATGAGGTTGATGCGCCTTTGGATGATACCAATATCGATAAATTCAATAATATCATCCGTGAATTCTCCAATCAATCCCAGTTTATCGTGGTTTCGCATAATAAACGGACGATTGCCAGCACGGATATTATCTATGGCGTGACGATGGTCGAACAGGGCGTATCACGCGTTGTCGCGGTGGATTTGCGGGATGTAGCCTAAGGGAGATGTGAGGGGGAGACATGAGATGCGAGATGTGAGATGTGAGATATTAAGGGGGAGGAATGAGATGCGAGATGTGAGGGGGAGAAGTGAGATGTGAGATTTGAGATGTGTGATATTAAGTGGGAGAAATGAGATGCGAGATGTGAGATTTAAAATAATAAAATAGATGAAAGGCGGCTTGAGGGTCGTCTTTTGTCATTTTTGGGTGTTGGGCTTTAGGAGTTATTTTTTGGATGGGTGCTTGTATTTTTAGTTTTTTCGTTTGTAGGTGGACATGAAGTAATAGAATAGGTTGACGAAGCAAAATATGGCTAGAGCGATATAGCCTACCCTATTGTTTTCGGCATTGTCGTCAAGAAAGAATACGATGGTTGTTAACAGGGAAAAAACCAGAATAAGCAGGTACAGAATTTGGTTATAATGCATAATCAATTGGCTAATTGGTGGTTATAACGAATTTACGGATATACTACCAATTAGCCAATCGTTATTTTTAATTCTTTAAGGTTCTTTCAAAGAGCCTATAGATACGTTTGTATTCATCTGTCCAGCTGCTAGGCTGTACGAAACCATGGTCCTCTACGGGATAAACCGCGAGGTCCCAATTGTCTTTCCCCAATTCGATCAACCGCTGGTTCAAGCGAATGATATCCTGAAATTGAACATTGACATCGACCATGCCATGGAGCATTAGCAGGTTTCCTTTCAGTTTATCGGCAAAATATATCGGCGAGCTCCGCTTGAATGCTATTGGATCTTCCACCGGTGTATTCAGGATATTGGAGGTATAGCCGTGGTTGTAATGTGCCCAGTCGGTCACGGAGCGCAGGGCAGCTCCGGACTTAAAGACATCGGGTTCTGTAAAAAGACCCATGAGGGTAATGAATCCGCCGTACGATCCACCATAAATACCCACATTTGCCGGATTGACTCCATAATGATCAACGAGGTATTTTACACCGTCTACTTGGTCCGTAAGGTCTTTACCACCCATATGCCGATAGATTCCGGTTCTGTGGTTCCTGCCGTAGCCTGAGCTTGCTGTATAGTCAATATCGATTACCGTATAGCCGTTATCAGCGAGCATGTTGTTGAACATGTATTCCCGGAAATATTGGCTCCACCAATAATGGACGTTCTGCAGATAGCCCGCACCATGGACGAAGACAACTGCTGGTTTGCTCGGATGTGGATCCTTGGCCGGATATACCCGCGCATAGAGATCATCCCCATGGCGGTTCTTGAAGGAAATCAAATCCGGATTCCGCCACGCATAGCTATCAAATTCGGAAGTAGTTGATTTGGTAATCTGTTTCGCCTCGCGACCCGGACGATTAGGCTGTAGGTACAATTCCCAAGGTTTATTCATGGTGGAATGGTTGATGGCGAGCCATTTTTCATCCGGTGACAGCGTTACTTCATTTCCACCCTTCATCCCTGTAATTTGCGTTAGCTCCCCTCCTGCTACGGGCAACAAATAATAATGGGTGATTCCGGGGTGCTCCTTGTTCGCGGAAATATAAAACTGTTTTCCATCCTTGGAAAGCTCCACAGATTGCACCTCCCAATTCCCCGAGGTCAATTGTTTCTTTTGATCCGTATGTATATCGTAGCTATACAAATGGGAATAGCCGGTTGCTTCGCTCTGAAAATAGCATATATGGTCGTTCAACCATTTTACCTCCCGACCGATACCCGGACCTCCGATCCACGCATCGTCATGCTGGCGATCCAGTACCTTAACCGTCCCATCAGCAGGATTGAGCTTCAATAACCATAAATCCTTATTATCCTGCGCCTTGGCCGTTACTACTGCAATCTGGCCGTCTGGAGACCAGGAAGGAATCCCCCAATACACGGCACGATCCGAATTGGCCTCCTGAAGTTTTTTCCTGCGTTCCGGATAATCACTGAGGTAAGCCGGAAGATCCTTGATACCAGGAATAGTTGATGCAGATAGCTCCAGTGCGGTATCCCGATCCACTTGATATACAAACGTCTTATAACCGCTCAGTTCATTTCCCACTTTAGTCCGCATGTTCAGATCCTCCACATACCCCGACCGGGTAATGAAATCAGGAACAATGGTGTTCCGGTTCCCTTTTGCAGGGTAAACCAACCGGTAGGTGATGTATTTTCCATCGGAGCTAACAGAAGCGCCTGCCAAAAAACCATCTCCCAGATACAATGGTTTCAATCCGCTTTTCTTCGGTGATTTCTCTTTTTTACGATCTTCTTCCTTAAATACCTCAAAAAGCGATTCTTGGTCTTCTTTCAACCAGGCATCTTGGGCACTCAATTTACTCTCGCCCTTAGCTTTTCCCTTTTGGAAATTCGTAAGTTGCTTCAAGGTCGAATGCTTCGGATTGAGGCTGTAGAGATTTTCCTCACGAAGGAATACAATGGAATTGTCGTTCAAAAATGTTAACGGATTTTCCCAAGCCGCTGTTTCCGTTTGGCGTACTATTTTATTTTTCTTGATATCCTTGACATACAGATCCCCATCCCGCTCAAATACGGCTAATGATTTATCCTTGGAATAGATATAGCGTGGTGCTGACGCCAATTTCGCAATGCTGTCAGTGGACAGGGTATATTTCTGTGTGGAGACATCCAATCGATAGACATCTGGCTTATCTTTTCCCTCAGGGTTCCAATCAAAAAACAGATAGGCACTGTTATCGGACCAACGGTAATTACTTGGCGAGGTTCCCATCCATTTCGGATCGCGCATGATTTTGTCTACAGTCAGGGGTGCTAACTGTGCCTGCGCAACGGAAATGGCCCCAAACAGAAGGAATGGGACAATGAGCTTTTTTTTCTGCATGCAATTCAAAATTAATAAGGTTTTCAGAACAATAATACGAGAATATAACCTGATAAATCGTTGTGTCAACTCTTTTTTACGAACAAAAAAAGCGTCAGTATAACTACTGACGCTGTATGTTGAATGTATATTTCCCTATAATGATTTAATACGGATATTGCGGAAAAATACTTCCGTGCCATGGCCTAGGAATCCGATATGACCGGTAGCATTCTGCAGTCCAGGATGTTGCTTGCCATCGGCTGTCCCATTCTTGCTAGCTTCCTGCAGATCGCCGTCAACGATGACCTTTCCATTCACCGTCACCTTGATCTTGTTGCCTTGAACGCGGATCTCCTCAGTATTCCATTCACCGACAGGATTTAATGCACCTCGCTTGGCCGCAATAATCCCATAAACTGATCCGTGGTACTGATAGGGTTTTAGGTTCTTGTATACATCTGCCGTATCGTCCAAAACCTGGATTTCCATACCTGCATAGGCTGCATCACCTTCCAATGGCGTGCGGATGCCAATACCATTGTTCGCTCCAGGCGTTAGCTTGAACTCAAAACGGTAGATGAAATCGCCATATTGATTCTTCGTATAGAGGTTCTTTCCGAATTTCGCGTCCGGATTCGAACGAATATAACCTTGCTTCGTTATTTCATAAGCCGGAGATGACGTCCATTTATCGAGGTTGGTTCCATCGAATAAAAGTTCAAATCCCTCCTTTTTTTCCTGATCGCTTAATGTGGAAATCTCTTGGCGTGGAATTTCCCTCACAAAGATATCACGGTACCACACGCGGGATCCGTGCGCCTGCAATTCGATCTGTTCCGTTGGGAAAATCGATTGATTACGGTCCCAATAGTTCTCTAACGTAACCTGGTCAACAACCAATTCACCATTCAACCAAACGGAGACTTTCTCGCCAACCATTCGGATTTTAAAGTTATTCCATTCCCCAAGTGCATTATCTGCTACTTTGGATGGGTCTTTCGGGTTTTTCGTGTTATTGTACAAGCCTCCGGAACCAACCTGCGCTCCGACATTGGTACGGGAGATATCCCAGATCTGCACCTGTGGCGTTCCGCGCAAGTATACACCTGCATCCGGTTCTTTTCCGTTCGGATCCAACTTCCAGTCAACCAACATTTCAAAATCACCGTATTGCTTCACCGTGGCAATATTATCGCCGTGGCCAGAAAACACCAGGTCGCCATTGATGGCAGACCAACTCTCCCGCATTTTCTTGTCAGCTTCCGCCTGTTTCTTCGCAAGTTCAGCTTTTGACATTTTCGCACGGGCAATCGGATTCTCCACCAAACCTTTCCAACCGGTCAGATCTTTGCCATTGAAGATGGAAACATAGCCCTGCTCGCTTGGCATCTCGGCCAAATGACGAACAATGGCCTCTTTCAGATACGAACTCTCACTTCCGGACAGTTTCTCTGCCGCTTTATTCAAGATCGCGCGAACATCTGATCCCACATAATCTTTATGGTCCATCGCGATATTCATCGCAACGTTGCTTGCCGCACCACCCAGTTCCGCATCATCCATGTACTTGCTAGCAAAGATCAGGGCATTATAGGTCCCTGTGGACTGCAGGTTATTAAGTGCTGCGCGCTTTTGCTTTGTATTTTGTGCCAATGCAAAGGCATCACGTAGCAATAATGTTTTCTGTTCGGGATTCACCTCACTGGCATTCAATTGCTTGATCAATCCGCTGAATACCGTTTCAAAGATTGCTGGGTCTTTTTCTGTTTTTGACAGACGGATCAACGTCGGTAAGGATTCTGCATTCGTCCAATTTGCTAACGCCTTGATGGCTTCCGCTTTCAACGGCCCTTCAGTACCGACATAGTTTTGTACAGCCTGTAATGCTTCAGGACCACCGACACCGGCGAAAATAGGGAAATATTTTCCTGCTGACGGTGCTGCCGAGCGGGAAATATTACCTGCCAAGCGTTGGATATCAGCATCCTTGTTCGCTCCTGAATTGATGGCGATGATTGCGGCTTCCTGAGCGAATACAAGTTCCTCTGGAGATGCCGAATCCATCAAACGGATTACAGCTTCCAAGTTATCCCTATTGACAACGGTAGGCAATGCTTTATAGGCGGCTAACTTCACTGCTGGATCTGTAGACGCGGTTAATGGCAATACAGCAGCAGCTGACTCGGCATTGGTGCGTGTGGACAGCACATCCAATAAAGCAACCTGCGTTTTTGGATCCGCCGAAGCTAAAGCTTTATTGACCTGCCCAATAGTAGACTGCTCTGGAGCTGTAAGAAGCAGCGTCTTGATCTCGGCTAATTCCTTTTCGGATGCCGTTGGGATCTGTTGGATCAGGAATTCGGTGTTTGTTCCTTTGGATAGAATCGATAAGGTACGCAATGCGGCAACCTTTGCCTCTTCATCTTTTAGGCTTGAAAAACCTTTCTCGATTGCTTTTGTGGCTACCGTAGCTTCTTTGTCTGCTAAGAAATTCAAAACGCTTTCTTGTGCATCTCCATCGAGCTTGCGCAATGAACCAGCTAATTTCGCTAGGTCTTTTGCAGAAGCATCTTCAGCCAATAGATCTAGGGCTACCTGACGAAGTAATTTATCTTCACCAGACGCCAATTTCAAAAGTTCTTTCTTCTGTTTTGCGGGGGCGATATCAGCTAAAACAGCAATAGCACCTGCCTGTATCGTTGAAGCTTTCGCACCTGCTGCTTGCTTATATAGCGTACTTGCAAACGTGCTTGCTTCTTTATGTTTCTCCTTTCGTGCCAGCGTCTGTGCATAATCGACAGCTAAGCTAGCAGCATTACTCGAATCGAATTGAAAATTCTTCGCTTTGGCCTTCTCCAGGAAAACTGGAGCCGATGCTGTCCCACCGATCTTGCTCAAGGCCGTTAGCCCGGTCAATTGATAGTTATCGGAATTGTAATTCCCGAGAAGTTCGATAATCTTAGCCTCAGCCTCTGCGTACTCCAAGTCTCCCAAAGCAGCAGTAATACCCATGGCGATCTTCTCGCTAGGCGCATTCTGGAGCCCTGTGTGCAACGCTTGTGCAGCCTCAGGCGTACGGATAGCATTCAGCACGCGTGCGGCTTTCTCAGCAAGCTCTTCATCGGAAAGATATGGAGCCACTTTTTCAATGGCATCATTCTTCGCACAGAATTTCAAAAGCTCGAAAACATAGCCTTTGTTATTTTTATCGGTCAATTTATCCAAGGCATGCAACAAGCCTTGCACATAAGTCGCCCGTTGACCATCCATTCCTGGTTGCATCACATAAAATGCATAGGAATTCGTCGCATATTCCACTGGCGCATTATTTCCGCCCTGTGGCTTCAACCCGATCAACAGTGCTGATACATCATCGGCGGTAAAACCTTCCAACTCTTTCATGGCCTGCAAGAACTTCGTTTGTTCTTCGGCAGGTTGTTGCGCCAAGACATCGGCAATTTTTGTAGCCGAGGTCCTGTTGCCTGGTTGTTGAGCATAGGCAGCTACCTGGATAAATAATAGAGCGGTTATGGTGTTAAATACTTTTTTCATGATTTGTCGGTTTAGAATGCCCAAGGGCCTCTCATCGGTTGGTTAATTAATCGGTTAGCAGCTTCATCATTTACAAATTCTTGCGTATTGGAATCAAAATGCAAGGTCCTGTTCAGACGGAGGGCTGCAAGTCCTAAATTGACCAGTGTACAAGAATAATAACCATTTTCCTCATTCAACGCGAATTTTTCCCGCGTACGTACGGCCTCCACAAAATCGGTCACCTGTGGCGCTGGATCAGGATATTGCGCTAACTTGCGCTCCATATCCGGAATATCGGAAACAAAGCCACGATAAAGCTTTCCTTTTGGCCCTTCGATGTAGGCCTTTCCTACCTCTGTACCTTCGCCATCCAAAATAATTTGGCAACCGTCCGCATAGGTATAGGTGATCTTACGCCATGTGCCTACGGCATCGGAATGCTGTTGAGGCGCGTCTACCTCGATCTTGATCGGGCTTTCGCTATCCTTGCCTAAGAAATACTGAACCGGATCCAAATAATGCTGACCCATATCCCCTAATCCGCCACCATCATAATCCCAATAGCCGCGGAAAGTGAGGTGCGTGCGGTGTGCACTGTACGGTTTGTATGGGGCAGGACCTAACCACATTTCATAATCCAACTCCTTCGGGACCTGTTGAACGGGAAGGTTTGTTTTCCCAACCCAATAGAACTTCCAATCGAATCCAGTATGTTTACTGATGGTCACTTTAAGCGGCCAGCCCAACATCCCTGTATCGACCAATTTCTTGATTTTCTTAACCGGTACATTCATGCCGTAGAAATTGGCATCAAAACGGAACCACGTATTCAATCTGAAAATATTACCGTGCTGTTTTACAGCTTCTTTTACTTTTTTACCTTCACCGATCGTTCTGGTCATTGGTTTTTCACACCAAATATCTTTTCCTGAACGGGCAGCTTCTACAGCCATCAATCCGTGCCAGTGTGGCGGTGTAGCAATATGTACAATATCAACTTCTGGATTATTAATCAAGTCACGGAAATCATGGTGCTCCTTTACCCCACCACCAAGTGCTTTTTGGGCAATGGCCAAATGTCGCGTATCGACATCACAGATAGCAACGGTTTTCGTACCGGCATAGTTGAAATGTCCACGCCCCATGGAACCAACACCAATTACACCTTTAGTCAGGTGATCACTTGGCGCCAAGTACCCTTTTCCAAGAACAAAACGAGGAACAATGGTAAATGCTGCCGCCCCGATCAACGATTTCTTAATGAAATCGCGCCTAGAAGTATTATTTGTTTCTTTCATAATGGATAAGATTCATTTGGATATGACAAATGCATGCTTTAAAAGTCCTGCCATCATTCTTAATGTACTTGAAACTCCTAAAACACAAATTATCTTCCTATAAATTGTATTATCAGATTTAGTTTTACAATTCTATAAAAAGTTACGCGTTTTGACTTATTGTAATCGGTCAAATCTTTACTAATTTATGCCATATAAATTTAAAAATATTATAAAAGGTTTAAACAACCGTTTGCGTAAGTAAATTATTACGGAAATGAAGTAAAAGCCAATATCCCCACCTCAACTGCTAATCCTAATAGGATATTAACCACCGAAGCTGACCTTACATTTTAATTGACACTCTCTTATTAGGATAGCAAATTTCCCATTTATGCCCAAATAAGGACGTAAATATGGTAGTTAGGAAAAAGGTAATAAAAGCTTTTGAAAGCTCATTGATATCTCCTTTATGGAAATAAAAATTCCAAAACTAATCTTTCTGCCTGCGAAAACCGCCTTCGCTATAACTATTGCTAATTTTTCTTTTCATATTAATTTACGGTAAAGAATTGGTAACGCCTTGATTAATCCCCCTGAAATTTCTTACATTTAAGGATATAAAACAATAAAAAATGTTAATTGAAATAAATAGGAAAGACCAATTGGAACAATTGACCCTCTCCCAGGTTTGGGATATGGTCATCATTGGTGGTGGCGCGACAGGCTTGGGAACGGCAGTGGATGCTGCCAGCCGCGGGTTTAAGGTCTTATTGGTTGAAAAATATGATTTTGCTAAAGGCACCAGTAGCAAAAGTACCAAATTGGTGCACGGTGGAGTCCGCTATCTCGCCAATGGCGATATTAAATTGGTGATCGGTGCGCTACGCGAAAGAGGGTTAATCTTTAAAAATGCACCTCACGTCTCCTCTGCACAATCTTTCGTTATTCCCCTCTACTCTACTTTTGACAAGTTAAAATACCTCGTTGGACTCAAACTTTATGATTGGTTGGCCGGAAGCCTTAGGATAGGCAAATCAGTCCTATTATCCAAGAAAGAGGTCGTAGAAAAGTTGCCCCATATTAAACAAAATGGACTGAAGGGTGGGATTTTGTATTATGATGGACAGTTTGATGATGCGCGCCTTGCCGTGAACCTGGGTCAGACAGCAGTAGAGCATGGAGCCACTGTGCTGAACTATATGGAAGCAAGCGATTTCCATAAAAATGCAGACGGAAAAATCAATGGTGTTACCGTAAGGGACACAGAAACTGGACAGACCTATACCATTCAAGCTAAAACGGTTATCAATGCCACAGGAATCTTTGTGGATGATATCTTAAAATTGGATACGCCAAATCACAAGAACCTGGTTCGACCAAGTCAAGGCTCCCACATCGTTATCGATCAGAAGTTCCTCGATGGCCATGATGCCTTAATGATTCCAGAAACAAGTGATGGACGAGTATTGTTTGGCGTGCCATGGCATGGGAAAGTGCTGTTAGGTACAACCGATATTCCAATTAACGAACATGAAATAGAGCCAAGGCCCATGGAGGATGAAATCAACTTTATCCTTACTACAGCAGATAATTACCTGAATCCGGCACCAAAAAGGGAAGATATCCTAAGTATCTATGCAGGATTACGGCCTTTAGCTGCTCCCAAGGACAATGAGGAAAGCACAAAAGAGATTTCACGCGACCATAAACTCATCCACAGTGCATCGGGATTGATTACGATCACCGGTGGGAAATGGACAACCTACCGTAAGATGGCCGAAGAAACGGTTAATATGGCCATTTCTGTAGGAAAACTGAAGGAAGTCCCTTGTCGAACCAAACACTTGGCTATCCATGGTTCAACGCCTGATGTCTACCATGAACATTGGAACTTATACGGCAAGGATTATCAAGCGATCCAACAGCTTATCCAGGAGAATGAGAGCCTTCGTGAGCATTTGGTGGAAGGCTATGAATACAATGCTGCCGAGGTAGTTTGGGCATGTCGCTATGAGATGATCCGCAAGGTAGAAGATTTTCTGGCAAGACGCTGTCGGCTGCTCCTCTTGGATGCGAAAGCTGCAAAACAAGCTGCACCAAAAGTTGCATCATTGATGGCTCAGGAATTGGGCAAATCATCAGAATGGGCACAAAACGAAGTTAATCAATTCAATGAATTAGCAGATCGTTATCTGTTGTAATTCAAACCAATATAAACAAATAGAGAATGAAGGAATATATTGTTGCTTTAGATCAAGGTACAACAAGCTCACGCGCCATCCTTTTCAATAAGGCTGGCGAAATTGTCAATATCGCACAGAAAGAATTTCAACAGATCTACCCAAAATCGGGGTGGGTTGAACATGACCCTCGGGAGATCTGGTCAACGCAGCTTGCCGTCTTTACGGAAGCATTGGCGAAACATAAAACCAAATTGGATGCTATCAAAGGTATCGGTATTACCAACCAACGGGAGACTACTGTCATCTGGAATCGCCGGACGGGCGAACCCATCTACAATGCCATTGTTTGGCAGGACCGTCGGACAGCGGATTACTGTGCCCAGTTGATAAAAGAGGGACACCTGGAAACCGTGCAGGAGAAAACCGGTTTATTGATCGATTCTTACTTCTCCGCTACCAAGATCAAGTGGATCCTGGATAATGTCAAAGGCGCCCGCAAAATGGCGGAGCGCAACGAATTGGCCTTTGGCACCATAGATTCGTGGTTGATATGGAACCTCACCAATGGTGAGCAGCACGTGACTGACGTGACGAACGCTTCCCGCACCATGCTATATAACATTAAGGACCTCGGTTGGGATAAAGACTTGTTGGAGCTTTTTGATATTCCAGCATCCATCCTTCCGGAAGTTAAGAGCTCTTCGGAGATCTATGGCGAGACCTCCAAGGAATTGGGGTCGAAGTCCATACCTATTGCCGGTATTGCAGGCGACCAGCAGGCCGCACTATTTGGACAAATGTGCCTGAAAAAAGGTATGGCGAAAAATACCTACGGAACAGGTTGTTTCCTGTTGATGAATGTTGGCACGAAGCCTGTCAAATCAGAGAATAAACTGGTAACGACGATTGCCTGGAAGATCGGCAAGGAAGTCATCTATGCCCTGGAGGGCAGTATTTTCATCGGAGGAGCTGTTGTGCAATGGTTGCGCGATGAATTAAAGATCATCAAGAAATCCAGCGATATTGAGAAACTTGCAACCAGTGTAGAGAATACTGACGGAGTTTACCTGGTCCCTGCATTTGCGGGTCTTGGGGCGCCGCATTGGGATCCAAATGCACGCGGTACCATTTTCGGGATATCCAGGGGGACAACAGACGCCCATATTGCCCGTGCAGCCTTGGAAAGTATCGCCTATCAGACCCACGACATCCTGAAAGCGATGGAAGCAGATTCACAGACGAAGATCAAGGAACTGCGTGTGGACGGCGGGGCTACGGAAAATAAATTCCTCCTGCAATTTCAGGCAGATATCCTGAAGTCTACCGTTGTCAAGCCGGAAATCACAGAAACCACCGCCATGGGCGCTGCTTTCTTAGCAGGTTTGGCTGTCGGTTTTTGGGAGAATACCGCAGAATTGGAAGCCATTTGGAAAGAAGATAAACGCATTGATGCAGATAAATCCAATAAATTGACCAAGAATCTGGCAGAATGGAACCGTGCCATCAATGCCGTAAAATATTGGTCACAAAACCCTTAAAGAGAATTAAGATAAGCAACCTAAAATAAACCACTTATGACAGCATTTATTGCAGAATTGATCGGCACTGCCGTAATGATATTACTGGGGGGCGGCGTTGTTGCCAACGTCGTCCTGAAAGGGACCAAGGGCAATGACTCCGGTTGGATAGTGATTGCCACAGCTTGGGCATTGGCCGTCTTCGTTGGGGTCACCATCGCAGGTCCCTATAGCGGAGCGCATTTAAACTGTGCCGTGACAATTGCCAACCTCGCACTGGGTAAGATGGATTTGGCCACTTCCCTATCGTATATGGGTGCCCAGTTCCTGGGAGCCATGATCGGTGCCACATGCGTTTGGTTATTTTACAAAAGCCATTTTGATACAACAGATGATGCCGGCGCTAAACAAGCGGTGTTCTGTACCGCACCTGCCATCCGGAACTTACCTATCAACCTGTTTTCGGAAACCATTGCTACTTTTGTGTTGATCTTTACCATCCTGCATTTTACGGATGCGAAGTTGTCTGACGATTCCATTGTCGGCCTGGGATCCATTGGCGCTATCCCTGTTGCTTTTGTAGTCTGGGTGATCGGCCTATCCCTTGGGGGCACAACAGGATACGCCATCAATCCCGCTAGAGATTTGGGGCCACGTATCATGCATGCGATCCTACCGATTCAGAATAAAGCTGGATTTGATGCCGGATATGCATGGGTTCCGGTACTCGGACCAATTATTGGCGCACTTTTAGCGGTAGGTTTAAACACACTAATACACTAAAAAGAAATGAAAAAGGGATTCTTTAGGATATTGAACAAAATCAATCAGGCTATTTTACCAAAATATAGCAAGGAGGATCCTTCTAAATTAAGTAAGCTACAACAGGCTGTTGTAGCTTACCGATATTATGTGTTGATCCATTCCAAGGACTAAGTTTGCACTTGGTCTGGATTGGTTCCTTTCGGACTTTCACCGATAATCTTTACGATATTTGAAGGGAATACGACATTCTTGCCATCCAACACGTTCTTGATCTCTTCCCCTACTTCATTCTTGGTCGCCCAATACACTTCCCGATTAGCCCAAGCACGTACCGTCAATGTGATGCCGGATTCTTTAAGATCACCTACGATTACTTCTGCTTTAGGTTTTTCCAGTACCCTGGAATCAGCAGCTAACACTGCAAGGATAGCTTCACGGGCTTGCTTGATATTGGTATCGTAGGAAATCACCAATGAGAACTGCATTCTGCGGTAAGCAATCTTCGTGAAATTCTTGATAACAGAGTTCGCCAATGTGCCGTTCGGACTGAACACACGGATACCGTCATCGTCGATCAACGTGGTATACAGGAGGTCGATACGTTCCACCGATCCAGAAGATCCGTTGGCACTGGAGATATAATCGCCAACGTCAAATGGTCGGAACATCAAAATCAGGACACCTCCGGCAAAGTTTGACAAACTGCCCTGCAAGGCCATACCCACTGCCAAACCAAAGGCAGATAAAGCGGCAATAAAAGAGGTGGTCTGTATACCCATGGTATTGGCAACCGTTAATAACAGCAGCACATATAGGGTAATTTTAACCATGCTCTTGATAAACGAACGGATGGACATATCCACATTTCGCTTTTCAAACCGGCGATCAATGAAGCGCAACAGGAACTTGATCACATAACGACCGATAAATAAAATTAAAAAGCCGACAACGATGCTCGGCATTTTCAACAGGATGGAATCAAATAGTTTCTCCAAACTACTCTCCAGATTTGCAAACTTCATAGTGTGTAATTTTAATTTTCAAAATTATAAAAAAGGACAATATTAGCGTATTTGCCCTGAAAATTTTAGATAACTTTAACACATGAAAATCGCCTATTTCGACAATAATGCCACCACGCGGATTGATGACCTTGTTTTGGAAGCCATGTTGCCCTATCTGAAAGAACAATATGGCAATGCCTCCAGCGTTCAACATAAACTAGGTCGTCAGGGAAGCCACGCTGTTGAGCATGCAAGAATTCAGGTGGCCGAATTGATTCATGCTAACCCCAAGGAAATCACGTTTACCTCGGGTTCAACCGAGGCCATCAATACCGTACTGCGTGGTATAAGCAAATCCTATCGAACGATAGGCAACCGCATCCTCACCTGCGGAACGGAACACAAGGCTGTCCTGACAACTTGTGAGCAGCTTACGAAGGAAGGCATGGCCATCGATTTGCTGAAGGTCAATGGACTGGGGGAAATAGATCTCCAGGCCTTGGAAGATGCCATAGGACCGGAAACGGTGTTGGTATGCCTGATGGCAGCCAATAACGAAACGGGGGTCATTCACCCCTTGCAGGAAATTGCTGAAATCTGCCAACGTAAAGGTGTGCTGTTTTTCTGTGATGCTACCCAATGGATCGGCAAATTACCGCTGAACGTGGAGGAAACCCCGATAGATATCTTATGCCTTAGTGCCCACAAAATGCATGGGCCGAAAGGAATTGGCGCCTTGTATATTCGCCGAAAATCAAAACCCATACAGATTCCTGCGTTGATTTCAGGTGGTAAACAGGAACATGGCTTGCGTGGCGGAACCTATCCTGTACATCAAATTGTTGGGTTGGGAGAAGCAGCACATCAAGCGCAGCAAAAGTTTGAAATAGCGACCCTTCGGGATTATTTTGAAGCGGAATTGCTAAAGGCTGTCGAGGAAAGCAGTATCCCAACAAAAGGAGCGAATCGCCTTCCGAACACCAGCAATGTCCTGATCAAGCATGTGAAGACAGCAGAACTGATGACCAAGCTACCTCAAGTAGCCTTCTCTTCAGGATCCGCTTGTGTCTCTGGTGATCGGGATCCGTCCCATGTGCTCAAGGCAATGGGATATTCCGCTGAAGATGCCTATTGCAGTATGCGGTTCAGTTTCAGCAAATATACGGACCGCGAAGAAGTGGATTCCGCCATCCAACAGCTAAAAGAGGCCGTAGCAGCTATCCGAGCGCACTCCCCAATCTGGGAAATGTACAAAGACGGGTTAATATGACAGAAGTCAGATGATTTTTCAAAGAAGCTGTTAAGATTTTATGTAAATTTGCAAGTATACAATCAAAGGAGTTACGCATGGTTACCATTACAGATAAAGCAAAGGAACGTATCGATACGATCATGAGGGATGAAAACTACGACAGCAACTATTTCGTACGCGTGGCCGTGGAAAGTGGCGGTTGCTCAGGTCTTTCCTACAAACTGAATTTCGATAATGAGGAAAAGAAGGGCGATCAGTTCTTCGAAGATAACGGTGTCAAGATTTGCTTGGATATCAAATCCTACCTGTATTTGGCAGGGACTGAATTGGATTATTCCGACGGATTGAACGGCAAGGGATTTGAATTCCACAATCCCAATGCGTCCAGGACATGTGCCTGTGGCGAAAGTTTCTCCGTTTAAGACGACATATAAGACACAAAAGGCAGCCTAGTTGGCTGCCTTTTTTTGTTTCTCCCAGGCAATGATCAACCGGCTGACCATACCATAGCGTGCCATGCCTTCGGCTTGATTGTTATGGATCAGGTATTGGTTGTAAAACATCCCCGATAGTGTATTGATCCAGCCAGTATATTGCTGCCAATAGGCTTGATCCGCTTGCAGATCCGCTTTAACAGCTGCTGAAAACTTCAATTTGTACTCTTCAAACTTTCCTTTATCGACCAAATAGAGACTTCGCAAGAGGTAGGTGGAACTTTCCAAATATGCCGCATAAGCATACCATGGATTGGGATGGTCCTGCAACTTCACAAAACCTATAAAATTACATTCATCCTCAAACCCGATCCCCATCTGGTGGGATAGCTCATGGGCTACCGTAAAGGGATAGCTATGCAATGGCATATTGCCATTGACGTGCGCTTCGTTACTGAATGGATTAAAGTATCCCGAGACACCAAAATAGGATGCCATTACACCGACCAGCGGGTATTTCACTTTGACCTGTGTTTTGCTCAACATGGGAAATTGCGCATCTTCACGCATCAGCTGTTCTACCTCGATATTCGCGCTATCACGTTTCTGTTCACGCATATTGACTTGCGCACGAAGCTGATTGGCTTTGGCTATATGGTCGGCTAATATCGAAAGATGATCCTCGAGATACACCGTATCCACGTTAAGCTTCAACTGTTTACTGACAGGAATGCGGTAATAATTCATGGCCCATGCCACCTGAAAAAACAGGTAGACTGAAAAGAGCACGCCTAAGAACACCAAGAATCGCCGCATCGCCAACCTCCCCTGCCTGCGAAATAATAGGATAATCGGCTTCAGGAAAAGGATTAATAAAGTAGCGCCGAGCGATACATACAGCAGATCGCCAATGCTGAAAGGCAACCAGCCAAAAAGGATCTTCGGTAAATAGGCGTATACTGGATAGAACGATCGGCTATAACCATATTCAATCCAATCGGGATTTCCCTGAATCAAATTAACAGCTATCAGCAATATAAAAATGCTGATAAGCCAAATGACCAATGTCCTATTCCGCTGCCACATTAATCTTCGTTCTCGAAATATAGTTTGTAATAATTCATGCCCTTATCTTCATCATATCCCTTCTCCAAAAGTTCCCGCTTGCCATGCACATAGATATGAAAGTTCTTATCCAATTTCAACACAGATTTATAACTTGATGCCATTTTCTTCACCGCAGGTGCCGCGATATCAAAGTTGGATTGAAAGGGGGTATCGAATTCTTCCTCAAAATTACTCTTGTAATCCTTAAAGAGAGAAACTGCATCTGGATTTCCGATCACTTCCGTATTGAACTCCTCTTCATCGAACGTTTCCTTGGATTTAAAGTAGTTCATCGACCGATTCAACAAGTCGATCTTATCGGCTTTATCCATATCGAAAACCTCATCGATCTTCTCGTTCACAAAGTTCTTGTACACCTTCATGATGTTTCCCGTTTGTTGGAAATTATCATTGCGCGTTCGTAATTTCAGGAAATCATCTTTCCAGTACACGGCCTCAGAACCATTGGTCTGGTCAACACAGAGTACTTTATAGCCTTCTTCTTCCTCTACATTTACAATGACCACTCCTTTGTCCAATTTGTTGATATTGATGGCTTTTTCCTCATAATTCACATCCAAGCCAGAAGCCTCGGAATACACCTTGAGGTAAGCTTCTTTATTTTCCGATTTGAAGATACCGATCGCTTTATGGTCCTCTCCTTCCATCTGTATATTATCCAATGCCACAATATAGAGCTCTCCGGATTTGATCTTCGGATGTTCGGTTACCTCGTACAGGTATTTCGCGATATCCTTTGAAAAATCAATGAATGGCTTTTCACCGGCAAAATACTGACGTGCGAAATAATATACTTCATTGAGGTCCAATGTATCGTTGGGGTGATAGAAGCGGTAAACCTCATTGGCCTTCGAAAAAGGCTTCATAAAATACTGCATCAGTAAATCAGCAAGAATTTCGTCCCGATGTACATCCACTTCTTCTTCCGAAAGGGTAAAATACTCGTCCTGGCTTTTATTGCCGACATGATGAATGATCAAATGTTTGAAATCTGCGTCTTGATGAAATAACATAATAATATTTTAAAAATCGTATAAATCTATTGCTGTCCTGTAGGTGTTGACATGGGCATTGACGATATCCTTGATATGTACAGAGTATCCGCCGCCCATACTGACCTCCACGGGAATCTGAAAATCCCTGCAGGCTCTAAATACCAATTCATCCCGCTTCCGACAACCTTCCGGCGTCATATTGAACTTCCCCAATTTATCGGTCGCCAGCACATCCACTCCGGCTTGGTAAAATACAAATTCGGGCGCATAGTCCTGGAATAACCGAGGCAGTTCACGCGCTAAAAGTTGTAGGTATTCCTGATCTGCCACGCCATCAGGCAGCCCGATATCTACATGCGACTTCCCCTTATGAAAAGGGAAATTTCGCTCGCCATGTATGGAAAAAGTAATGATATCCGGATGATCGGCGAAGATATGGGCAGTTCCATTCCCTTGGTGCACATCCAGATCGATGATCAAAATCCTTTTGGCGATCCCTTGATGGTGGAGATATGCCGCAGCAACCGCTTGGTCATTGAACAGGCAGAATCCTTCCCCGAAATCGCGACCAGCATGATGGGTCCCTCCGGCCGTATTAAAAGCAACACCATGTTCCATCGCCGCAAAGCAGGCTTGAATGGTGCCGTCTATGAGGTAGAGCTCCCGATCAACCAAACTGGCGGACATGGGAAAACCAATCCTACGCTGCATCTTCGGATCCAAGCGCAGACCCAACATATCCTCCACATAGGTGGCATCGTGCGCAAGCTTGACTATTTCCTTGTCGACCAGACCAGGTTCAAAAAACTGATCCCTTGTGACCAATCCTTCATAGAGCAATTGCGCTGGTATCAACTCATATTTCAACATCGGAAAACGATGTCCTTCTGGTAAAGGATGGATATAAGCTGTATGGTGTGCTATTTTTAACAAGGACTGAATTTTGAAACGAAGATATGGAAATCCTATTTCAATTCGGAATCGGGAATCCAAAATATCAGGTTCTTGGTATTCTCATTTCATTAACTTATCTTTAATATGACAGAACTTGCTGTCTACCATTATAAACTTTGAAAAGGAGGAATCATGTTCCATAAAAGAAACAACTCCTCAAAAAGCCAAACAAACCCATCGGGAAAGGCGCATCCATTTATTAAACGAATCAAAGCGCAGAGCCGTGCTGTTCGGAAGATCAGTCTTCTACAGGCCGTTCTGAACGACTTGAAGGTTAATAACTTCGTTTTTAGCAACAATTGATTCGAATTGAAAACGAAAAGTGCAAACTGCTGTTATTATTGTATGACCATTTAGAAAAAACAGCATATGACCATCGACATTGATTCATTATTGGGAGCCGAAATTGTTAGGACAGAAGAGGATTCAAAGACTCAGACTTTATATGTTACCCTTTTGCTGGATGTAGAAGGACAGGACAACGAGTGCCGCTTGCAATTCAATCAAGTGACCCATTACTCCCGTTCTGAAATCAGTTATGAGGGCTATCCTGTGATCTTGGAAATCTCCGAGGAGGTACAGGATATTGATAAAAACTTTGACATAGACCACTCGCGGAAAAGATTCAAAATCGACACCACCAGTGGAATAATAGTTTTGGAATTCGGATCCTATGAAATTGTGGATTAACCCAGAATTTCCGTTACATTTACTTAAAAATTCCCCTAGTGTATATCGACATCCATACCCATAATCATGCGGTTCCCGATCAGGGCATTTTTACACTGCCCAATGTCATTGTTTCCAAAGATTACATGACGCGCACGCCGTGTACTGCGGGTATCCACCCTTGGTATATCGATACTGATTTTGAGAAGCAGTTTGAGGTTTTGGAAATGTATGCAAATAAACCCGGCGTTCTGGCCGTTGGGGAATGTGGGCTGGATAAATTGACGGCTACCCCATGGGAACGGCAGCAAATGGCCTTTGATAGGCAGATTGAATTGGCCAATAGATTGAAGAAGCCATTGGTGCTGCATACGGTCCGTTCCTATAGCGAAACATTGGCCGCATTACTGGGAAAACACAATGCAGTTCCTGTAATGATGCATGGCTATGCCAAGCATTGGGAACTCGCAAAAACGCTCTTGAGCAATGGATTTCACCTTTCTGTTGGGTCTCACATCCTCAAAGGTGGAATGGATGAATTCATCAAAGCGGTTCCATTGGACCGCATCTTCTTGGAGAGCGATGATAAAAATTCAAAAATCTCTGAAATTTATGCGTATTTTTGCCGCGTCAGAAAGCTGCCTCTGCAGCAACTGAAGCAGCAGATCATGCTGAATTTCAAGCAGGTTTTTAATTATACAATAGAAGAATGATGGATTTATCTTGGCTCTCACGCACCGAAGCCCTAGTCGGTAGAGAGGCATTGGAAAAATTAGCAAACGCACATGTGATGGTTCTTGGTTTAGGTGGTGTCGGGTCTTTCGCCGCAGAATTTATTGCGCGTTCCGGAGTTGGGAAAATGACCATTATCGATGGTGATACCGTGGATCCCAGCAACAGAAACAGACAGTTACCGGCATTGGCGACCAATCATGGTGTTGCCAAGGCTGAAATCATGCGAGAACGTCTTTTGGCCATCAATCCCGAACTGCAGCTCAACGTGGTTCAGGAATTTGTAATGCCACAGTCCATTCCCGGGTTACTGGAATTGCAACCGGATTACTGTGTGGAAGCTATCGATAGTATCACGCCAAAATTGTTCTTCATCCGTCGCGCGATAGAATCGAAAATCCCATTTGTGAGTTCCATGGGTGCAGGCGGAAAATTAGATCCTACGAAAATCCGGATCGCCGATATTGGCAAAACCTTCAATTGCAAACTGGCACAGCACATCCGTAAAAAACTGAAAAAACATGGCATTCGTAAAGGGGTCAAAGTGGTGTTTTCCACCGAATTACCCGATAAGGAATCCCTTTTGTATACAGATGGCAGCAACTATAAGAAATCTGCCTATGGCACGATGTCTTACCTGCCTGCTGCATTCGGTGGTGCATTAGCCTCCGTGGCCATTCAAGATTTAATGGCAAAAGAAAATTAGTCAAAACTAAACATAAGAAAGCGGGGTTGAACGTGTTCAACCCCGCTTTCTTATGTCATTAATGCTAAATCTACCCTTCGAGTTGCTCGTGGGACATTTTGCCCACCACAACTTTTAGCATATCCTCTGTCCCAAGGTATTTCTGCGCCATATCCATCACTTGATCCGCTTGGATATGTTGAACTACCTGTGCATAATAATCGTAATAATCCAGGGTTAACCCCGAGAAATAAACGGATTTGAATTTGTCAACATGGGAAAAGATTGATTCCAAACTCCCCAGCATACCGCCCAGCATATAATTCCGTACCAATTCAAGTTCAGCTTCCTTAACTTTCTCTTGTTGCAGGCGTGTGGACTCCAAGGCAATCTGATGTAGGGTATCTTCAGTATGTTGAGCACCGACATCTGTTACCACCGAGATAAATCCGGCATGGTTTAAATTCGCCACCATGGAACCGATACTGTAGGTGTATCCCTTATCCTCACGGATATTGCTCATCAATCGCGAACCAAAGAACCCGCCGAATAAGGTATTGGTGAATTGCAGGGCAGGATAATCTACATGTGATCTCTGGATCCCCAATTTCCCCATGCGGATGGAGGATTGTAAGGCGCCAGCTTTGGCGGTGTATACCAATCCCGTTGCTGGAGAATTCTGTGGAATATAAAGTGTTGTTTCGATTGTTGATTCAACTTGCCATTGCTCTTCAAAGTAGGTTCGGAAAGAATGCATTACTTCTTCCGTAATATTACCCGACAGAAAGAGGGTTGCATTGGTTGGCTGGATCTGTTGTTTGTACAGGCGTAGAATATCTTCACGCTCTAAATTTTTAAGGAGTTCATCCGTAACATACTGTCCGTAGCGGGTTTCCCCGAATATACCCTTATAAAATGTTCGGCGAGCTATAAAGTCTGTTTTCTCCAAGGAGATTTGCAGGCTCTGCCTATTGTTCCGAATATAGGTATCAAGTTCCTGCTGCGGGACTATGCTATTATTCAGCACATCGAATACAATCGGCAAAACGGCATCCACATGCTTCTTGAGCGTATATAACGTCAGTGCATTTTGGTCAAAACTAAACTCAGGCACCAGGTATGCCCCATAAAAATCGATCTTTTCGGCAATCTGCGCGCTGTTATAGGTTGGTGTCCCTTCCTTCAGCATCGAACTCAATGCGGTATTCCTTACTGGATTCTCAGGTTGTCCGAAGATATTGTTGAACACAAATTCAGCCTTGATGAGTTCCTGTTCCGGAGCGCGGAACACAAATACACGCAATCCATTGGCGAAAATCAATTCTTCCGGTCTTTCGATCTGCATAATATCGATCCCATGCAGTGCAGGAGCTTCTTTTCTATTTAGCATCTTCTACCCTTTCTTTGGCATGGTAATATAATGTTGAGGAGTTTGTGTGCTGGAAAGTTTCCTTTGCCACACGCATAATATCCCATTCATTGATCTTTAAATAATTATCAACTTCTTGATTGTACAGTTCCGCATCGCCCAACAACTCATAGTATCCTAGATTCATGGCTTTATCCAAAATGGACAACTCTGCGAAAACCAATGTCGATTCGATCTTGTTCTTTACCTTGGTCAGTTCCTCCCTGGAGACTTCCTCTTTGCTGAGTGTATCCAGCTCTTTCCAGATTGCCTTTTCGGCATCTTCCAAAGACACGCCTTCAATAGGTTTACCTTCGACTACGACCAGGTTCTGATCTAAACTTCCCACCACATAGGCATTGATCTCGCTGAATAACTGCTGATCTTTGACCAATCGTCGGTACAATCGTGCGGATGTTCCTCTGGCCAAGATGTCTGTAATCAGATCGATGGTCTGGTAATCCGGGTGCAAACGATCCACGGAATGAAAGGCGATATACAGGGCATCCACAGGAACATCGGCATGGACATGTTTCAAACGAGCTTCTGTCTGCGCAGGCTCAACAGGAAGAGAACGTAGATTAGGCTCGCCACTAGGGATATCGCCGAACCATTTTTCTGCCAAATCCTTCACCTCCTCCAATTTCACATGCCCCGCAATGGTTACTATGGCATTGTTCGGCCGATAGAATTTCGCAAAGAACGCCTTGACATCTTCCATCTTCGCATCTTCGATATGCTTGATCTCCTTGCCAATGGTCGCCCACTTATAGGGATGGACCTTATACGCCAATTCGCGCAATTTAAGCCACACATCACCATAAGGCTGGTTCAGATAGCGTTGTTTAAACTCTTCGATCACAACATTTCGTTGCACCTCCAAACCCTGTTCATTAAAGGCTAAACCCATCATGCGATCAGATTCCAACCAAAATGCTGTTTCCAAGTTATTGGCGGGCAAGGTGATGTAATAATTGGTGATATCGTTTGAGGTGAACGCATTGTTCTCACCGCCAACCCGCTGCAGGGGTTGATCATAGTTCGGGATATTCATCGACCCACTGAACATCAAATGCTCAAAAAGGTGCGCAAATCCCGTTTTATCCTCCTGTTCATCTCTCGCGCCGACATCATATAGGATGTTCATGCAGGCCATCGGGCTATGTGGATCTTCGTGTACTAAAAAGCGAAGTCCATTTGCAAGAGTGAATCTTTCAAATTTTATCATGTAGTGTTCTAAGGTAAAAGACTAAACCCAATTTACGCCCTTCTTCAATAAGGATAGGGTTTCCTCCTCCAAGGAGCCTGGCTCGACCTGGAAATTATAGAACCAATTCGCCTGTTCCGGCAAACTCATCAAAATGGATTCAATTCGGCCATTGGTCTCCAAACCGAATTTTGTTCCTGCATCATAGACCAGGTTAAACTCAACATAACGGCCACGACGCAATAATTGCCAATTCTTCTCGCGCTCGGAATAGGCTTTATCCCGATTCCGGTTGACCAATTCCGAATATACTTTCGGAAATAATCGACCCAGGTCGCAGGAGAAGTTGAAGATTTCCTCTTCGGAAACGCCTGCTTTCTCGGGGGTCAACTTATCATAAAAGATACCGCCGATCCCACGTGTTTCCTCCCGGTGCTTAATGAAGAAATAGTTATCGGCCCATGCTTTAAAATCGGTGTAGAAACTATCCTTATAGCGATCACATACAGCTTTAAGCTCCCTATGGAAATACTGGGCATCTTCTTGTTGGATATAATGCGGCGTCAGATCAATCCCACCTCCGAACCAACGGATCTCCGAATTGAGCTCAAAATACCGGATATTCATGTGAATAATGGGTACCCATGGATTGTTGGGGTGAATAACGATAGATACTCCTGTAGCGAAAAACTCGTCTTCTTCCACACCAAACGCTTTTTTAATGGGCGCAGGCAACTGTCCATGTACTGCAGAGAAATTTACGCCACCCTTTTCCAGGATATTTCCATGCTGAATGACACGGGTCCTTCCCCCTCCTCCACCTTCACGTTCCCATAATTCTTCTTGGAAGGTCGCTTTCCCATCCAATTTTTCCAGGGCTTGTGTTATCTCATCCTGGATTTCCTTATATTTTTCGGCAATGATTTCCTTGCTTATCATTATGTTAGTTTATCGGTCAATTTACGAACCGCAGATGCGGCCGGTTCCTGTTTGTATAATATGTTGTAGACGGTATTGCAAATGGGCATCTCCAATTGATGCTGAAGAATAATATCCTGGATGCAATCTGACGCAAAGTAGCCTTCCGCCACCATGTTCATCTCCAATTGCGCTGACTTGACACTGTAGCCCTTTCCGATCATTGTCCCGAAAGTTCTATTTCTACTGAACTGGGAATATGCCGTAACCAAGAGGTCACCCAAATAAGCGGACTTATTGATTTCCCTGGGTTGCGGATCGATTGCATTTACAAAATATTCCATCTCCCGTATGGCGTTTGAAATCAGAACGGCTTGAAAATTATCTCCATACCCCAAACCGTGGCAGATACCACCAGCCAAGGCATAGATATTTTTCAATACGGCGCCATATTCCACCCCCAATAGGTCATTGGATTCAACGGTCTTGATGTAATGACTCTGGAAATATTGTTCGACCGTTGCGGCATTTGCGGTATTCTTTGAGGCAAAAGTCAGGTAGGAAAGTTTTTCCAAGGAAACTTCTTCAGCATGGCACGGCCCACCAATTACGACGGTGTCACCCAAGCCAACATCAAATTTGCGGTTCAAATATTCACCGACAATCAATTTTATGGATGGTACGATCCCCTTTATGGCGGAAACCATGAGCTTTCCTTTAAAATCTTCTGGTGTTAAGTCCTTAAGGGCATCCTCCAAATAGGCAGCTGGTGTATTAAGAATGATGATATCCGATGCGGCAAAAACTGCTTTCACCTCGGCCACCAATTGAACTTTCTCCAATTTTATTTCTACGGCACTTAAATAAGATGGATTGTGGCGATACTGCTTTATGTAATCAATATCTTCCTCTTTACGGACCCACCAATGAATCTGCTTCTCGATGGCGTTATCCGTTAACATCTTTATCATTGCAGTAGCCCAACTTCCACTACCGATTACACCAATATGTATCAAATTACCCCTCCTTTAATGGTTATAAGAAACAAAGATACCAATATTGAAGCGAATAGGATAGTGTTTTAACAGCGTTTTTACAGCATCGGATGGGATTTGCAAAAGATTGCAATCCTGAGCCGGATTACCTTTCTAGTGTTGAGGTTCCTAACTCGGCTATTCGTTATGTTACGATTCAAATTACATTCTGTAATCAACAATTGGTAACATCCTAACGCATTTCAACTCTATATTGTTTGTTTTAAGAAATTTTCTTAAAAATTCCTATTATCAATACATTAAGTTAATATTATGAATTTTCGATGGTATACTTTTGTTCATATTTTTTGAAAAACATACAAGCGTCTAGCTGTTTAAAAACGTCGAAATGAAAAATTTAAATTTACAGGAAACCTACGTTTCCCCAGAAGTTTTGTGGACCATCATCAAACTTGAAGAAAGCATTGCCGCTGGATCCATCACCGTAGAGGCAGGTGGATTGGGCGATAACCCCCTAATTGAAGAATGGGAAGATTCGGAAGAGGATAAATATAAAAATTTTGACCTATAACCGATTTCATTCCAATTATCAACTCATAAACAACAAAGCAAATGGGAAAGAACAACATCTTAAAAACATACCTAAAATTTGGCGTCCTTAGTTTAACGATATTTCTGGGTGCCTGTAACAAGGATACCAAAGAATCAGTTACTGAGACAATTATCACAGCTGGAAAAGGCGATAGCAAAATTGCCTTTATCATTGATGGGATAGAAAGTTCAAAGGAGGCACCTGCGAAGTCATCAAAGGGAGTCACCTCAGGCGGTGAGGTAATCTTGGCAAATAGCAAAATTGTCAGTGTTGGGGATATGGATTACCTAGTAACCATCTCGGAAAAGAACACTACCGGATCCGGAAGGAAGACGGTCGACAGCCGATCCAAGCACAGCTCAGGAGCACCCTCCGCTATTAGGAATACTGAAAACATACGTCAGGGCAGAACTTACCGTATCGTGCTTTTCAATACGGATGCTCAGGGCAACCCAACAACTGTCCACGCGCAAGCCGAAGGAACGGTGGGAAATACCAGCCTACAGATCCAAGCCGATGCGGATCGCAAATACAGATGGTATGCTTATACCTACAACAACACTTCAACTATTCCGGCATTCAATGCTACATCGGGTACCGTTCCTGTCCTACCTTCGGGAGACAGTCAATCGGGCAGGCAAGATTTTGCTTATGCATCCGGCCTCATTACCACATCAGAAACTGAAGATAATAATATAACGCGGATCGTTTTCACCCGAAAGACTGCTTTATTCGAAGTCGAAGTGAACAGCAAAGGGATGTTTTCGCAGTTGAGAGGATTCAGTCCAATGATCAAGAGCAACAGTGGCGTATTTAGAACCGAATTTAGATTACTGGACAGTACACATACTGCTTTTTCCAGCGATTTACCTGGAGGATCGATAAAGAATTATACGTCGGATAGAGATAATGTATCCGTGGGAGTCGACTCTGTAGTCACCCCAAACACCAAGTGGCGATTTAAATTTTACAGTCCTGCAGATGGGCAGACCGCAAGTTCTTTGGTCGTTTCTGCCGATACGATCAAACTACTTGGCATCCAGGTTAAGGCAAGCGATGGATTGGAGCTAAATTCAGCTCGCGATTTCTTCGATAAATCTTTCCCTTTCCCATCTTTTGTACCGGAACCCGGAAAAATCTATCGGATTTCACTAAAATTGATCGAATCACCCATTGTTGTTGGAAATACCAAATGGGCGCGCGGGAATACGTGGCGCGATGGCGATGGACTTGTTACACCAGAAGGATTCAATGAATATATGATTCGGTTCGATAACCCATTATACGAATCCAGGTATGTCGTACCGTTCACCGATTATTTTACAGATGATATCTATGATGTAGTAGATGGACGAAATATCTGCCGATTGATCTATCCACGTGACACATGGGATTTACCAACGCAACAGGATTTTAGAGATCTGGCCGCTTATACCAACAAATCTGTAATAGTATTACGAAACAGCTGGTTTTTACGCGTAATCCCTACCGTTCCAGCTCAGGGTGCTCCATCCTATCCAAATGGATTCCTTGATTTTGTACCCGTTGGTTACCAAACGACTCTGCAGGGATATGTCTATGATTACTACCCAAACAGTACGAATTATCCCTCTACTGTAGGATATTACAGAACTAGGACCATGGGAACATTCGCACAATTCTTATATTCAAATAATCCTCAGGCCCAAATCATTCAAAATGTAAGCCGAAATTCTTACACTTACGCGCCGGTCCGTTGCGTAAGAAGACAATAATATCACCTGACAAGACCAAATAAATCCGTGCATTTATTTACTATGGGGAATCCTCGTTCTTAGGAACGGGGATTTTTTCGTACTCACCTACCCGGAATCTGCCCGACCCGCACTAATTTCTCCGCATATAACAAACAACCTTAACGCATATTAAAATAAATTAAAGCAGAATGGTGAATTCCAATTATCGTTCTCGATTTAACGAAAACAAACATAAAATTCTGAAAATCAAGTAGTTTTACCAATTATCAAGACTGTTTTTTTCGAATTTCAGGTATTTATTGCAGTAGCTTTGATTCGCTAATCATATCCAAAACAAGTAATTAAATACTAGTAAGTTATGAAAGAACCAAAAAACAACATCAAGTACAGTACACCGAAGATAGAATCCCTATTCATTGTACTTGAAGAATCTATTATGGCTGGATCTGTCACAATAGATACGGGTGGAACCGATCAGGATTTATTTGTAAATGATTGGGAGGATGCCAATGACGATCGATACAAAGATGTAGATCTCTAGCTGCTTCAAACCCAGATGACCCGAACATTTGGGAAGACAAATCATTACAATCACCTGGAATACTTAACAAGAACCTCAAAATTTAATTCATCATGTATTCTAAATCAACAACATATTCTATCAGCATAATACTATGTTTTTCCCTATTCCTACTTTTTAATTCCTGCAAAAAGGAGGCAAAAGTTAAGGAGGAGGAAAAAACGCATGCCGGTATTGGGGACACGAAAATAACTTTCGAAATTAAAGGGCTATCCAATAGCATTGATGGCCGTAGTAAGGGCAGCATGGCAAAATCCCCAGATGCCTTATCAACGAATAATGATCAACAGGCTCCCATTGAATCCAGAATCGTATCCTTGAACGGCATAGATGCCATGCTCAGCATCCATGAATTGCCTGTACACTATCAATTAACAGCTTCAGCATCAAAAGCTACCCACCCTGGAATAAAGGCACAGGACTTTAGTACACTCGCTACTGGAACCAAATACAAAATTTTGCTCTTCAATACAGATGGCCACGGCAATCCGACCACGCTTCACGATGAAGTAGAAGGTGTCGTAGGGCCAGAACCACTTAAGATCCAAGCCTATGCAGGAAAGGAGTATCGATGGTATGCCTATACCTTTAACAGCAAATCTCCTATACCACCGTTCGGCGGATTTGATGAACTACCCATTGTTCCATCGGGTGACATCAATGCCTATCGAAAAGATTTTGCCTTCGCCACTGATGTCCTGAATACCTTTCCAGATCAAACAAAGCCGAACATTATCCGCTCGATTATTCTTACACGAAAGACAGCGAGGATGGTCATCGAATATAATACGAAAGGTCTTTTTGCTCAGATCATCTCGGCCAAGGCACGATTGTCCGATGGATCCGGCCAAAATCAACAGGGAAATTTCAACTTTAAAACTGGTAAATACACAAACTTCACCACACATACGGCAGGATTGGAATCCGTGAATGATCAAAGTGTAAGCATCCCTGTCCCAATGGGTGTAGATACGGTGGTTATTCCAAACACCAAAGTACGACAAACCTTCTATGTTCCAACCGATGGGGTCACCCCAATTCAGCTAAAAATTAGTCTCGACACCTTGATGGTAACTTCCCAACTACTGGACGAAGAACTTCAGCCCAAGGAAGTCCAACGTAGCTTCCGGAATAATGTCTTTGAAATTCCAGATTTCGTCGCTACGGAAGGAAAGAGCTACTTCATCTCCATTAAGTTATTGGAATCACCCATTCCAATCGGCACGACACAATGGGCACGTGGAAACACATATATTTATACCAATTCTGCATTTCCAAACGATACCTCCTCAAAATACCAGATTCGGTATGATAATATCATGTACAAGCCAAATACCATCCCCTTTTCAGAATATATCCTAGGATCGGAATTATACTTGCCGAATGGATTAAATGTCTGCGAAGCAATGTATCCACAAGGGTTATGGGATCTTCCCAGTCGTGCGGAATATGAAGAATTGATAAATTATACCAATAAAGAAGTGCTGGAAGATGGATTGCAGAGTTGGTATATACGGGTAAATCCCGATGTGCCCGTACTTGGCCCTCCATCCTATCCTTCAGACCGATTGATTATTGCACCCATGGGAATTAAGGAACCTGGCATTACCATAAGTGCATCCTATTTCCAGCACACCGATTTTTTCTATCTGACATTCGGTTTTATGTGGTACAAAAGTACCGATAACGGAATTGCCCTGCTACAACATACCCATAACCAGCAAGACATCATCAGCTTTGATATTAGACAACCGAACAGAAGAGTTTCTGTAAGGTGCATCCGTAAAAAATAATTCAAATCTACACAGCACCCATCAAGTGCTGTGTAGCTTCTTAATAATTTCCATTTTACCACCAATTTTCCCTAAACTATAACGAAAATCAAGTAAAAGTGGAATGCCTCTCTCCCACTTTCTATCACCGATACCAATAGATGTTTAACAAAAATTTAATTCTGAATACGCCAAAAATTAATATTCCCCTACGGGAACATGCAATAAATAACGTAGAATTACCCACTATCCAGAATATTCTCTCTAAATAAAGCATTTTGAGCCCTAAAATCATTGTTTTGAAAAACTTGAAATTGCTTAACCATTATAATCATACCAAAAACCATCAGTATTTTCCAAATAATTCACAAATTTTCCATCCCTTCTCACATTTCAATTAACAAAAACAATCCTTAACCTCCTTTTTTTACCAATGCGAAGAAATCAAAATCACTATGCTGAATTTTTTGCCGCATTACCTGTTATAAACACCTATTTATTTCAACACTATTTTCTTAAGGGATAATTTTGGTGAAAACATATGAAAAATATAAGGTTAAAACCTTCCTAAATGAAAGTGATTATGAAACAAACCAAATCAAAAAAGACCTATATCGCTCCAATGCTGACGGTCGCCCTCATTGAAATGGAGGAATCCATTGCTGCTGGTTCCATTAACATTGAAACCGGTGGAGCAGATAATGAACCCCTGATGGAAGATTGGTATGATACCCCCGATAACCATTACAAGGATTTTGAAATTTAATCAACAGACAATTCACAGCACATGAAGAAACATATACAAATTATCTCCCTACTTGCCTTGTTCGCAACGATGACATTCTACTCCTGCCGGAAGGATACCGCAGCGTCGGACGCACGCGGAACAATTGCAGGGACTGGCAACAGTAAAATTTCCTTTTCCGTGCAGGGCATGGCAAGCAGAGATGATCAATCCGAAAAAAAATTGAGCACCAGTGCCCGTAGGGCAAAAGGGCCACGCATTATTGCCAGTAAACGAGTTAAACTTGGTCAATTGGACGCCCAAATGACCATAACCGAGACAACAGACGACCTGATGCAAAACCCAAGGACGGGGATCAGGAGCAGTGTTGCCGCTCGTTCCTCGGGCGAAAATAGCGCTGAACGGTTCGTTTCCACCTTAGTTGAAGATACCAAATACCGCGTTGTACTGTACAATGCAGATGAAAGTGGAAACCCAACAACGATACATGATCAGGCTGAGGGAACAATAGGTTCCAATAAATTGGCAATCGCAGCCGATAGAGGAAAAAAATATCGTTGGTATGCGTATACCTATAACAGCGAAGGCGAAATCCCAGCCTATAATGATGCTACCGGAATAATTCCGATCATGCCATCAGGGAACAATGATGTGTTGCGTCAGGATTTCGGTTATGCTACAGGTGTCATCACCACCAATATGGACGATAGCCAACCGAATCTCATTTCCGACATCGTCTTCACCCGTAAAACGGCACGCTTCGTCATTGAATATAACAGCCGGGGAATTTTTTCTGGAATTACCATGGCAACGCCTCGATTTGAAAGCAATAACGGCATGCAGAAAGCAAATTTCCGCCTAAAAGATAGTACGTTGCTGAATTTCTCCAGCGATTTATCGGGATTATCGGTCTACAATAATCACGGAAGGAGTTATCGTGTTCCGGTTGGGACAGACTCTGTTACCATTCCAAATTCAAAGCACCGATTTGCTTTTTTTAGCCCTGTAAATGGTACTTCCCCTGTTGCTCTGACCATTACGACAGATACTATTCGTGCACAGACAAATAGGTTGGATGAAATTACCGGCGAAGAGGAATCCATAATTCGAGGAGTGTACAACAAATCCTTCTCCTTTCCAGCTTTTACACCGGAAGCAGGAAAATCGTACCTCGTTTCCATTAAGATCATCGAATCGGCAATCCGTATCGGAACAACATATTGGGCGCGCGGAAATATATACCGTGATGCTGATGGCCCTGGCAGCATTACAGGCATCAGTGAATATTTCTTCCGATTTGACAACCCGCTATTTGAAGGATTGGTAATTCCTTATACAGATTATTTTACAGACGATATTTACGATGTCGATCGGGGAAAGAATATCTGTGAACTGGTGTACCCCGAAGATACCTGGGACCTCCCTACTGTTGCTCAATTTGAGGAATTAGCAGCACATACCAATAAGGAAATCTATCGAGATCTCAACAACAACTGGGATGTGGAATTCACTTCAGATGATGCCGTACAGGGCTGGCCATTCTACCGCGATGAGCTATTGGAATTTGTACCGGTAGGTTACAGATCGATCTTTGAAGGGCCGATTCTGCAGTTCTTCCCTTCTTCACTAAGTTATGCGTCAACCAAAGGGTATTGGCGGACAAAAACACCAACCATGTTTGCTGTAATGAATTACACCACGGTTCCGTCCTTAATCGTAACACCAGCACCTGGACTTTCAGGAATCTATACGTCGGTGCGTTGCGTACGTAAAAATTAGTTCGTCCATATTTGAAAACCCCTATACATGAGTTGGCAGCCCGAAAGGGTTGCCTTCTTTTTTTCGGGAAGGTGGGTAAAGTGAAGCGTAATCTTGATCCCTACGAAGCACAACATATAGTCAAATTACCAAATGAAAGGAAAAGGATTGCTGATTTACGAAAAAAGCTTCAATCTTTCGATAGAAGCTTTTTCAGCGGAGAGTGAGGGATTCGAACCCCCGAACCTGTGACAGTTAACGGTTTTCAAGACCGCCGCATTCGACCACTCTGCCAACTCTCCGCGACAAAAGTACAAAATCTGTGTTGATCTCCAAATTAAAAGTGAAAATAGTATACCTCGAAAACAGCCCTAAAGCGCAAAGAAACTGATTTTTAATTCTTTATAGCCTCATATTGAAAAACCAAAACTGCATTTTCTGCATCATATAGGATAGCATTTTATCCTATTTTGAAATTTGCAAAAAATATGTACTTGTATTGCAATTAGTTATTCCGATGTACCCAAAAAATAGATAATTTATTTTGCTTTTAAACTCCAAAAGCCTACTTTTGCATAACAAAATCAAGCGCCAATAGCTCAGCTGGATAGAGCAACGGTTTTCTAAACCGTAGGTCTTAGGTTCGAACCCTAATTGGCGTACTTCTTTTTGAAGCCTTTCAAGTTCTTGGAAGGCTTTTTTTATGCCTAACTTTTTGTCAACTCATGTGTTCATTTATTGGATCAACACAAAATCTCTTATGCTAGAGGACAAAAAATTCAACGGAACATTGGTATGGCTAATTATCATTATTCTGGCCGTCATATTGGTGTACATTCTGTATTCTGCCTTTTGGAAAACCACGGAAGAAGTTAAGGAAGGTTTGGGATTTTTATTCGATCACATAAAATCAGGAACTCATGGATGTTAAGCTTAGAAAGACGTTAATATTAATCGCCGTCGTCATTATCCTTATCCTTGCCATCTATTTCGCTTGGCAATATTTCTACGTCAATATACCCGAAGCGGAAATACCGGAATAAAAATGGCAATCTTCATATTACCCAAACTTTTATGCTAGGTGGATATCGTCTAGGCTAATTCTTATTCCCCTCCCCCCTACACAATTTAACCGCACACCTTTCGTTACTTATACGGCCACAAAACTTTCATTTCATGACACTAACTACGGAGCGTTTAATTCTTGAACAGCCTACAGCTGCTGATTTTCAACGGTTTTATGAAATCTATGGCGATCCTGAGACCAATGCGTTCAACCCCTACGGTGGCATGAGTTATGAACGTGCGAACACGATCTTTCCCGAAATATTATCCCATTGGGATATCCATGATTTTGGCCTCTGGAAGATTAAAACAAAGGAATTCCCTGACCGTACAATTGGTTTTGGTGGACTGTCCTGGAAGAAGTATATCTTGGAAGATCGGCTGAATCTTGGGTACCGGTTGGATACAGCCGCCTGGGGAAAGGGTTTTGCGACCGAATTAGCGAATAACGCCATTACCTATGGGTTCAATACGTTGAATAAACCCGAGATATTTGCCATTGTCCGGCCAGCGAACAAGCCTTCGATCCATGTTCTGGAGAAATGTCGGTTTGACCATGTCGGCTACCTGGATGACTTCCCGGGCTTGGAGAAGAGCCTAATATACAAGCTGCAAAGAAAAGCATGATTTGCGCTAAGCCATGGTATCCACTTTGATAATGCTTAACTTTAATGCATACATCAAACACGATCACCATGACGTCCCATCCTTCCAGAAAACCCACGTTAGACAATTACCTCGACAACCATTATGTGCACCGCAGCAATTGGTTGCGAGCCGCTGTGCTAGGCGCCAATGACGGTATTATTTCAGTATCCAGTCTGGCCATTGGAGTTGCGGCGGCGAGCACGTCGCGCGACCCCATCCTGTTGGCCACCATGGCCAGTTTGGTGGCAGGTGCCCTATCCATGGCAGCTGGTGAATATGTGTCGGTAAGTTCACAGACAGATATTGAAAAATCCGATATCGCTCGGGAAGCGGAAGAACTCGCGGAAATGCCGGAAATGGAATTGCAAATGTTAGCCAAGATTTATGAATCAAGGGGGCTTAAGGAAGAAACGGCGATGTTGGTCGCCAAAGAGCTCACTGCGAAAGATGCCCTCGCAGCGCATGTGCGCGATGAATTGGGCATTACGGAAATGAGCCAGGCCAATCCCATTCAAGCCGCTTTGGCATCCGGAGCTGCATTTACGGCAGGTGCGGTTCTGCCACTTTTGGTTACTTTATTGGCACCATTGTCCTACATGGAATATTACCTCTACGTATTCACGATTATTTCCCTCATTGTTTTGGGTGTAGTTTCTGCCAAGACCGGCGGGGCCCCGATAGGGAAAGCCATCATACGCATTGTCATCTGGGGGACTATTGCCATGGGCCTTTCCGCCCTGGTCGGGTATCTCTTCGGTGTTCAGGTATAGGTAAAATGAAAAAATCCCGAAGCGGGGAACTTCGGGATTTTCTAACTAACCAATTATTAACCTAAATTATGAAATTTTACTCAATTACTCTTTTGCTTTTCTATGGGTAATATTACAAACCCCATGCCTAAATTTATCCCTTGCGATACCTTAACATCTTTTAACAATGCTGTTCAGCCGCGCTTTTTAATTCGAAGGGTGTATGTATCTGAAATCACGAAATTCCGAATAAAAAAATCCTGAGGCGGGGAACCTCAGGATTTTCTAACTAACCAATTATTAACCTAAATTATGAAATTTTACTCAATTACTCTTTTGCTTTTCTATGGGTAATATTACAAACCCCATGCCTAAATTTATCCCTTGCGGTACCTTAACATCTTTTAACAATGCTGGTCAACCGCGCTTTTTAATTCGAATGTTGTATGTTTCTGAAATCACGAAATTCCGAATAAAAAAATCCTGAGGCGGGGAACCTCAGGATTTTCTAACTAACCAATTATTAACCTAAATTATGAAATTTTACTCAATTACTCTTTTGCTTTTGTTACTATAGAAACGCAAACCATTTGCCTTTCGTGTCCCGCCATGTATAGATTAACAACTTTTAACAATATCATCAGGGCAATTCCAAATCACTTGAAAGCAGATTTAATACTACAACCAATTAAATATGACATTTGAATAATCTTTCCTAGTATGATTTATCTTAATTTAACTTACCCAACACAGTGAAGATTTAACTGTAAGTGGTTTAAATAGTTATGGAATAAATTAATAGACAATAGAGATGAAAGGAAATAGATTTACAGAGCTAGTCGATATCGCCTATCCGATCGTTCAGGGCCCCTTTGGTGGTCGCGCTTCATCTGTAGCCCTAACACAAGTTGTTTCTGAGATGGGCGGTCTGGGATCCTACGGGTGCCAACCGCACAGTGCTTCGGAAATCATTGAAATTGCAGGCAAGATCAGGGAACAGACGGATAAACCGTTCAATTTAAATTTATGGGTCAATGATTACGATGAGGCTGCGCATACTTTCAGCTCTTCCGATCTGGACCGGATCCTGAGCATCCTGAAACCCTACTTCGAGGAGGTCGGTGCGGAATTCCCCACTTATCCTTTACCTCAGGCTCCCCGCTATGCAGATCAGCTGGAAGCCATCTTTGCCGTTAAGCCACGCGTTTTTTCCTTTGTCTATGGCATTCCATCTTCCGATGTTCTCGAACACTGTAGGCGCTTGAACATCCTTACTTTAGGCACTGCTACCACGGTGGATGAAGCAATTGCCTTAGAAAATGCTGGCGTTGATGCCATCGTTGCCTCAGGTGCCGACGCAGGTGGTCACCGCGTCTCCTTCCTGGATACCCCTGAAAATTCCTTAGTAGGCACCTTTTCCCTGATACCACAAGTTGCGGATGCCGTGAAGATTCCAGTTGTCGCTGCTGGGGGAATCAGCGATGCACGTGGCGTAGGCGCTGCCCTTCAACTCGGAGCGGATGCCGTACAGATCGGCACCGCCTTCTTGGCTACACAGGAGTCGGGAACCAGTCAGGGCCATAAGGATATCCTATTCACCGATAAAGCAAAATATACGACGCTCACCAAAGTTTTTACCGGCAGATTATCCAGGGGGTTGGCCAATAGGCTGACCGAGGAGCTAAAAAACTATCAGGAAGAGATGGCACCCTATCCGCTTCAGGGTAAAATTATCGGAAAACTTGGCGCCTACCCCGCCAATATTGATTCCAACCCGGAGTTAAAATCGCTCTGGGCAGGGCAAGCAGCGGCATTGGTAAAGCATCGGGATGCACGAACCTTGATCACTGAATTAATTAAAGATCTCAACTGGTAATTCCTTAAGATTCAAAATAAATGGAAATCAATGTATGATTTCCATGTTTAAACAGTAAATTTACAGTCACACACTACTATTAATATAAGATGAATCTAAGTAAATTCGACTTCCTCCAGGAGCATGATTTGCGCTTGGAGTTTGAGGATGTAGGTATACCCCTACAGTTTAGTTCTGGTCAAACCGTTGTAGAACCCCACAAGTATATAAAGGTAATCCCATTGGTGTTGAAAGGTTCCATCAAAGTCCTGCGGGAGACTCCGGCAAGGAATGAACTCCTGCTCTATCATATTCGAGCTGGAGAATCCTGTGCCGTGTCCATTTCAACTTCCCTCATGAACAAACTCAGCAATATCAAAGCTGTTGCCGAGGATGATGTAGAATTGGTTGCTATCCCTGCATCCCATGCTACCATCTGGTACGACAAATACCCCAGTTGGAGAATGTTCGTGCTTAAAACATTGAATACTCGCTATGATGAGATCATTTCGACCCTGGACAGCGTAGCGTTTAAACGCGTTGATGAGCGATTGATCGACTACCTCATTTCAAAATCGAAAGTATTGGAAAGCAACCAACTGGTTATCACCCACCAAGAGATTGCAAATGAATTGGCCACCTCCAGAGAGGTGATTTCCCGTATGCTCAAACAGCTGGAACAACGGGGTCAGGTGAAATTATTTCGCAATAAAGTCGAAATTTTATCCTTAATGTGATAAATATCACTGAAAAACAAGAAGATATGGTACATATTTGTATAGTTAATCACCTATACTATTATATTATGACGCAAAATATGGGAACCATAGACAAAGCGATCAGAATCGTTGTTGCTCTAATTATCATCGCGCTATATCTTTTTAAAGTTATTTCCGGCACCTTGGCGATTGTACTTTTGGTCATAGCAGGCATCTTTGTGCTTACCAGTTTCATTGGTGTATGCCCAATTTACAGCCTGCTGGGCATCTCAACGAAAAAAAAGCCCTCCACACAGTAATTGGATTTTTTCTTTCTCCATTTCGCCCATGGTGAAATGGCCGATATAAGAAGTCACATTAACTATTATCTATATACCCCTGACCTCGTTTAACGCCAGTTGAGCGAGGTCTCTTTTTTTCCAATTACCCATATTCAAGAAAATAGCGTTACATTTAGGGGAGATGACGATTACACCTTATTTCACTGCAGCAATAAAATCCGCACACCTGGATTCCGATCAGATCCTCATGGGCAGCAACGAGGAAGCCCTCCAGCTCATGGTGGACTGCTATTACCAAGGGTTCGATCGCATCATACTACAGCGGGAAAATATACATGCCGAATTCTTCGATCTAAAGAATGGAATGGCAGGGGAAATACTTCAAAAATTCGCCAACTATAGGATGCAGCTCCGCATTATTTGAGACTTCGCAACTACCCCCTCTCCTAGCCTTCAGGCGTTTATTGCCGAAAGCAACAGGGGAAGAACCGTTCGTTTTGTGAAGGACCTCGAAGAAGCACTCCAATAGGCTAAATTTTATTTTCCAATGGGTTAAATATTACAATAAATAGTCTACATTTGCCCCTATATCCAAATCAATTATTGCACACATGAAACCCATCTTTCGCAAAATTCTGGCTATCCTCTTGGGGATTGTTATCGGTAGTTTAGTCAACATGTTTCTCGTGAATATCTCCGGCACTATTATTCCACCGCCGATTGATGCCGATGTTACTACTGCCGAGGGACTGAAGGAAGCCATGCACCTATTCCAACCGAAGCATTTCCTGTTTCCATTTCTGGCACATGCCCTGGGCACCTTCGTCGGTGCATTCGTGGCTGCCAAAATTGCCCCAACCAGCAAATTGGCATTCGCCATGGGAATCGCCGTATTTTTCTTTCTGGGAGGACTGGCAGCCGTATTTATGATTCCTTCTCCGCTATGGTTTACCATCGTCGATCTTGCGTTGGCTTATTTCCCAATGGCCTATCTAGCAAAACAATTGGCGGATTGATTCAATCAGCATCCAGCGTATACAGCCCGGCTACCAGCTCGGGCTTTTTTTGTGCATCGACAGTTCTTCTGTTAAAAGATGTTAAGGTATCGCAACGGGAAATTTTAGGCATGGGCTTTGTAATATATCCCATAGAAAAGCAAAAGAGTAATTGAGTAAAATTTCATAATTTAGGTTAATAATTGGTTAGTTAGAAAATCCCGAAGTTCCCCGCTTCGGGATTTTTTTTAAAGCTTCCATGGGACCAGTCGTCCAGTATCACGGCTTTACGATTCATTCCGATCTTATTGAAATAATATAGCATGTAAACCTCATTTTTGCCGACTTGGCACAATATTAGCAATTGTAACATCGTTATTACAATAGATTAAACATATAAAAGGAGTACATATGAATGAATTATTTTTTTCAAGTCTGATTATAGGAGGTTTATTTTTTGGGAATCCATTTCAGGGCGATGCCAATTTAGCGAACGAGCAAAAGCGCATCGAAATGGACCGATTGCATTACCATGGCGAACTAGCTTTATCTTCCTGCAACGACAAGAACAAAATGCATTTCAAAGTGACGGGTGATCAAGTGGAAAAAGGGCTCACATTATTTGTTGACGGTCAGCAAATGCAAACCGGAATTACCGCTGGAACGGAATTCGATATCGATAAATCCCTATTGGAAGGCAAGGAAGCCAAGGTGTGTAACATCACGTTAAAACATGATGCTAATGGACATTGGGAAAATTATGCCCAGTATGCCATCAGTTTTTAGAAGCATATAATTTCTTTCCCTATACTTTATGCCGGGGATCCAATTCATTAACGGATCGTCGGCTTTTTTATTAGCCAGTACAAAAATTACTTCAATTTCCTTATTTTCGATAAAAACCTAGTATGGACGTAAATTTTGAAATTCGGGATCTGATATATATTCGCATCGGGGATACGTTGTTCGATCTGCATAATGATTTTGATTTTTTAGCCCAGGAGATCCAAATGCAGGGAAGCATTCTTAAACTGCATTTTCGATCGAACAGTAACGCTGGGCAACCCCAATCCTGCAAAGGTCTATTTTTCACCGCCTTCAAAGTGAATTATCTAGCTATCACGGAGCCGAACCTGGAATTCCTGGTGGAGGACAGCAGGTTGGATGGAATTACCTTTTATCCTTCTGCCGATCGGCAAACCAATAATGCCCTCATCGATCAGGCGATCCCTACTCCTACTGATGATCTGCTTTTCCAATTCCTCAGTGACCGCGTTGTCCGGATAAAGGCGGACAGAATACATGTGGAAACGTTTTAATTTCCACAGCAAATCCTTTATTTTAGTCCTGAGAATCACACGACGCAGCAATTATGAAAACAGCTACCACCCTCCTGTCAACTTTACTCCTTGCGGCACAGGCGTGCTTTGCACAGGAGACCTTTAAAACGGATGCCGATCATTTACGGATCACCGTAAATGGCGAACTAAAAACTGCACAATGGCGCGTCGACCCGAAAACTCCATTAGCTGTATTCAAGGCAGATTGCAAGTCCAAGAAAAACACCATTACCTATAGTGATGGCAAGGATTCCGTATCCTTTCCAATCCAGGTAGGTCAAAAGGTAGACTTAATCATTGTTAACAGCAAGAATGACACAGCGAGGCAGCAAATCGTCGGTGTGGTACCCAATGTAAATTTTACTGATGAATACGTCAAAAACCACCGGAATAAAACCACAGTTGCCATTCCTGAGGTCAGCGAACTGGTCAATATCCTGATGGCACTACATCAAGATGCGGAAAAGGAAGGGAATATGTTCGACACCAAATCGGACTATTACCAGCGATTGAAAACGCATTTTGCTCCCTACCGCAACCATCCCATGCTTGACACCATTCACAAATACATTGGGGATATGCGCTATCTGGAGCAACATAAATTGCATATCTTTTCCGACGACAATTATGGATACTACTACGCCCTGAAGATGAATGCGGTGAATTACAATTTCGATAAGCAGGGAACGATAAAGAACAACGGAATTATCCGGGAGGCCGCTGCGGGTTGGTATACATTCGATCCGATGAAAGACCTGGCCTTGATGCAGGACTTTGCGAAGAAATCGAATTTCCGAAAATTCTATGCCGACAACAAACCCTATTATGATAGTTTGTTAACGACATACAACCAGCTGAACCACATTGATAAGATGCAGGCCTGGTTAGATAAGAAATTCAATATGCGCTACGGTTCCTACATGATCTATTTTTCACCATTGATCGGCGGGGCACATTCCACGCAACGTTTTTCAGATAATGGTTTGTCTCAGACGGTCATGTACATCCAGAAGGCCAATGCCCTACCAGATAGAAGCCAGGCCCAAAATGAAATCTTTGCCGGCAGGGTCGTCTTTACGGAAATCGATCACAATTATGTAAATCCCACTACGGATCGTTTTGCTGACGCTGTCAACGAAATTTTCAGCCAACGCGAGACTTGGGCCGATGGCAGCATCACCAGTGGTTATTCCACAGCCTACACCGTTTTCAACGAATATATGACCTGGGCTGTTTATTCCCTATATTTGGCAGACCATTACAGCCAGGCAGACCTGGACGAGTACCTCCCGAAAATGGTGAACCAAATGGAGAAAAGCCGTGGGTTCATCAACTTTGGAAGGTTTAACAACGAATTACTGAAGAAATATAACGAGAACAGATCCGCCAGTATGGACAGCCTCTACACACACATGTTGAACTGGGCACGGGCGGAAAATAAAAAAAGCTAAAAAGACAATCCATGAAGCAACCCTTAAAGAACGATCCTGTAGAATGTACCGGAAATTTATTGGCCATGCGCGATACCCTGGAAATTCTGGGTGGAAAATGGAAGCTCCTGATCCTGCATTACCTGATCAGTAGGGAAAAGGAGGTCAATACCTTTAAGAAGATACAACGCGAGATTCTGGGCATTTCTGCCAAGGTCCTGACCAAAGAGTTGAAAGACCTGGAGGCAAATCAGCTCATCGTGCGGGAAGAGATGCCCGGCAAACCCAAGACTGTGGAATACAGCATCAGCGAATACGGCCGCAGTTCCAAAGAAATCATCAATTACCTGGTGGAATGGGGCAAAAACCACAGGAAGCACCTCCTACAGGCGTAATCCTTCGATGAACACATCGGTGAAAATCCGGAAAACCAACCTGCAGATTTTCACCGAATAAACACCTAGATTGACCGAGAAAGTTCAAGTTCTGACCTAAACAGCCTGTTATCACCTTTGATACCACCCTACCTTTGGAGTATCAAATAAACAATAACAATTAAACGATAACATTAAAAGAACTTAATCATGAAAAATCTAGTAAAAACTTTCGCAGTAGCAGGACTATTATTCGCTTCCTCATTGACCGCCTTTGCCATTGACAAGGATAAACTGAACAATGCCGTTGTAGAGAATGTTGTGGAGGAATATGTAAACAGCTCCGTTAGAGGTGATGTCGCTTTCGTAGATCAATTGTTCGATGAGGGCTTCACACAGAAATTCAATACCGAAACCGATCAGCCGGCGCTTTCTCGATCAAAATTCATCCAACAATTGAAGAGAAATGAAGGTGTTACGTACAGCTGTGACGTCGAATCACAAGTGGTGGAGAAATCGGGAAAATACAGCTTGGCCAAAGTAACTTTGGACTTCGGCAACTTTAAACGTACAGATTACCTAACCATGGTGCAGGATGCCGGCGTATGGAAAATCAAGGAAGTAAATTCCGTTTTTAAGTCCAAATAATTGAATTCATTTTATACAGCCTTTCTGCGGTAGCTTTGTACAAAGCTGATAAATTAGGACCGCATAAAAAAGTCTCCAAAATTGATGGAGACTTTTTTATTTTCAAATATTTTACCGTTCCCAGAACATCGGCGGTTCGATGCCCAGCGCCCGCAGGTACACATAGCCTTGCGCCCGGTGATGGACTTCATTGTCCATAAAATACAAGAGATTCTCATAGATTGGTGCATTGAATTGGCCGAACAGATTATAATTTTCGGGGAACTGCTCAGGTTTCAATTGCTTATACGCTTCAGTGATCAATGGCGTCTGTCTGTCCCATTCCGCCAGCAATTCCGCTTTTGTAGCCTGCGGGAGGTCATGAGAGTATCCGTCTGTTTTATTGGCGATAATACCTTCCAACCCCGGAAGGGCAATACTGAGGAGTTCCTTGATCAAATCGGCAAAGGTACGCATCCCACCGATACGGAATTCAAAAAGATCCTTCTCCGGGAATTTTTCGATTGTTTTTCTAGTCAGGTTCCTATGGCCTTGCCAATGATTCAGAAACTGCTCTTGGGTCATAAATGCTGTGCTCATAATCGTTCGTATTTTGTTTATACCAAAGGTAATGGCCAGTGATGACAACCCTTTGTCAACAGCATTCACTTCATCTATAACATCCGCCCTACCGGATATAGCAAGTGCGTTTTTTCGTATGCCGGTGTTTGCCTGTAGATCCAGTCCAATTGCAGCCGCGCTTCCTCCATCATTTTAGGATCTGCGCGTTTGGCATCGTCGAAACGTTTCTTGAGTTCCGCATCTTTTGCAAGCAAATCTGCAGCGGTATCCTCGAAGATATAGGCTGAGAAATATTCCTTCTGCGAGAGGATGGCATCAAAGAAATTCCAGTTGAAAAAGGAATCCATTCCTTGGGGCTCCAGGGTTTCTATGATATAGCGGTTCATTGGTTGATTCGTCTCGATTAACCAATCCCCGGCATAGTAAGGTATCTCCATCCTTTCCGTACACACCTCAACCGAATGGTGCGGATAATGCCCTTCATACGCATTGGGATACGTTTTATAGCCTGTAATATAATACATTTCCACTGTCAGAACCGTATCCTTTGCCAACGGCTCCATCTTGACTCCGTTCAGCTGCATCAACTCAACGATCCGATCATACCCTTGGGGAAGGACATACGCTTTCGGTTTTTGCACAACAACCTTTGGCTTATACGTCGTATAGTACGGAACCTGCTTGGTAAACGGTTTCGTGCGGTCATAGAACAACCTATCCTTTCCTGACACGGCACTTGCACGTTTCCCCGAGGCATAGCCCATAAATGAAATGGTATCGACATGCTCCTCATCCAACTCCCAGCTGATGGGGAAAGATTGCTGTTCGGACACTTCCGCTTTGATATCATTCCGTAGGGCTACCAGCGTCTTGGCTTCCGCAACGGCGACCTCAAATAAATTCTTCATTAGGAGATACGTCGATTCCACCCGTTGCTTGTAGGGTTTCCACATATGCGTCTCCGGCATATAACCGATAGTATTATGCAGGGCGGCATAGCCCGTGGAATACCGCGGACTTTCCAGAAAGGACACCAGACCCGACTCGGGGGTTTCGCCCTTGGAATCCACATACGGGATCATGGGAAATCCGGCAGCTTTCATCCGTGTGTAGAGCACATCGGTGAAGCGCTCCTTCATATAGGGCGCAAGCTTGGGATGCAATTTATCCTTATGGGTCTCGATCAACGTCATGACATATTGGTAATCGGCACCGTTGCTGGTATGGGTATCAAAGAACACATCCGGGTCCCAGGTGGAGAACACCTGTTGGAAGAGCCTTGAATTGCGGGTGTCGCCTTTTATAAAATCCCTATTGAGGTCATAATGCTGACGAGATCCGCGGAAACCATAGGCATCGGGGCCATTCTGGTTTGCTCGGGTGACACCGCGATCCAACATCCCCGAAATATTGTAGACCGGGATTACACAGAGTACGAGGTCCTTCGGCAAATGTTCTGCTTTCAGGATATCACGGATAAACATCATCGATGCATCGATCCCTTCCGGTTCTCCCGGATGGATTCCATTGTTGATGAACATCACGGCCTTACCCTTTGCCTTGATGCTTTGCGGATCGAAATCCCCATCCTTAGAAAGCACGATCAACTGCAGCGGCTTCCCCGTATCCGTCGGACCGATATCGATCAGCTTGGCATCCGTACGCCCTGCCAGTAATTTATCGTAATAGGTACGCAATTCCGCATACGTGACGGTTGTATTTCCATTCTTATCGAGTTCATAGGGCGTCTTTTGGGCAAGTCCTTCCATAGTTGTTGTCGTTAGTGCGGCCATCAAAGCGAGTTTATAGATCGATTTCAGCATTTCATAGATTGATTATAACATAAAGGTAGGGATAAGTAATGATTTTTGGGAGATGGAATGGTGATCCATATTAAGCATTTAAATCTATCCATATGGAGGTTATATTTCTTATATTCATTCGAGCAATCATAGATACACCTGCTTCACTCCAATCTACCATTTTCATCGCAAATTATCCATTATTTTATCGAATCCATAAGCCCACCACGCTCTCGCCATATGCATTCCGCAATTTGGGTACGGCCACTGTTGCCATATCCGAAATCAATTGCCGGTACGGAAACCGCTGTCAGCTTATCTGGACCTTGTCTGAGGTGCATCCGAGATGCGTTCGAAGTGCTACCGTGGTGAGAGCGTGCCATGGACACGCTCTCACCACGCTCTCAGTACGCTCTCACCTCGCTCTCATGTCAGACAAGGTCCAGACCTGTCTTTCAAGGAAAAAGAAGGGGAAATCAGGAAAAATAGCCCCTGAGACTTCATATAGCGCGATTATTGACCAAAAAACAACATGAGCAATAAGCGTTTATAATGGTATTCTGGTCAGCGTGATTACCGCAAACGCGGGAAAAGTCGGAAAAGGAACATTTGGTGGAGTTTGGAAGAAAGAAAATGTATCCATTGCGCATATAATTAAACCTTCTAAAATAGTTACACCCCTGACGGGGTTGCATGGCGCAAAATAGCACGAAATAATGCTTGCATAGATTTGACTGGAATTTTTCCGTCACATATTTATATACGCGGATTGGTTTTGAGAAAGAGAAAAAAAAACATTAATCCTCTTTACCCTTATAATTCCCATTCCTTTGCACCCCAAGCCCCCAAAGAAAAATCATCCTACAAAAAAAGCTGCCCAAGGGCAGCTTTCCATATATTCCGTATGCAGTCAGTCTTAATTCTAACTACTAACTACTAAATACTAATTCTGATTGGCACGAATGATATTCAATGCACCACCAGCTTTGAACCACTGGATCTGTTGTTCGTTGTATGTGTGGTTTGCCAAGATTTCTTCTGTGGTACCATCTTCGTGGTGAAGAACGATCGTCAATGGTTTGTTCGGAGCGAATTCTGTCAAACCGATGATATCGATGGTATCGTTTTCTTGGATTTTATCGTAATCATCCTTGTTATCGAAAGTCAATCCCAACATACCTTGTTTTTTCAAGTTCGTTTCGTGGATACGAGCGAAAGATTTCACCAATACCGCGCGAACGCCCAAGTGACGAGGCTCCATGGCTGCGTGCTCACGGGAAGAACCCTCACCGTAGTTTTCATCACCTACAACGATCGAACCGACGCCTTGCGCTTTGTAATCACGCTGAGTCGCTGGAACTGGTCCATACTCACCTGTCAATTGGTTTTTCACGTTATCTGTTTTCTCGTTGAAGTAGTTTACAGCACCGATCAACATGTTGTTGGAAATGTTATCCAAGTGACCGCGGTATTTCAACCAAGGACCTGCCATCGAGATGTGGTCAGTTGTACATTTACCTTTCGCTTTGATCAATAATTTCAAGCCTTTAAGGTCTGTACCTTCCCAAGGTTTGAAAGGCTCCAATAATTGAAGACGATCAGAAGTTGGTGATACATCGACAACCACATCAGAACCGTCAGCCGCAGGTGCTTGGTATCCTGGATCATCAACTGCGAAACCTTTTTCCGGCAATTCATCACCTGTAGGTGGATCCAATTTCACTTGTTCACCATCTTTGTTGGTCAATGTGTCCGTCAATGGGTTGAAACCTAGGTCTCCGGAAATCGCGATCGCTGCAACCATCTCTGGAGATGTTACGAATGCGAACGTATTCGGGTTACCATCGGCACGTTTAGCGAAGTTACGGTTGAACGAGTGAACGATCGTGTTCTTCTCTTGTTTGTCCGCACCTGCACGATCCCACATACCGATACATGGACCACATGCATTGGTAAAGATCGTTGCGTTCAAGTCTTCGAAAGTTTTCAATAGACCGTCGCGATCAGCTGTGAAACGAACCTGCTCAGAACCTGGGTTGATACCAAATTCAGCTTTCGTTACCAATCCTTTTTCAACCGCTTGGCGAGCGATGGATGCAGCGCGAGACAAATCCTCGTAAGAAGAGTTTGTACACGAACCGATCAATCCCCACTCTACACGTGTAGGCCATCCGTTCTTACCAGCCTCTTCGCGCATGCGGGAGATTGGCGTATATAAATCCGGAGTGAATGGACCGTTCAAAGAAGGTTCCAATTCCGAAAGGTTGATTTCGATCAATTGATCGAAGTATTGTTCAGGGTTAGCATAAACCTCAGGGTCAGCAGTAAGGTGTTGTTTGATCGCATTAGCCGCATCAGCAACCTCTGCACGGTCCGTAGCGCGCAAGTAACGCTCCATAGACGCATCGTAACCGAATGTCGAAGTCGTAGCACCGATCTCCGCACCCATGTTACAGATCGTACCTTTACCTGTACAAGAAAGGGACTCTGCACCTTCACCGAAATATTCAACGATAGCACCAGTACCACCTTTTACAGTAAGGATACCAGCAACTTTCAAGATCACATCTTTAGGCGCTGCCCATCCGGAAAGCTTGCCTGTTAATTTTACACCGATAAGTTTCGGGAATTTAAGCTCCCAAGGTAATCCTGCCATCACGTCACATGCATCCGCACCACCAACACCGATAGCAACCATACCCAAACCACCCGCATTCACGGTGTGGGAATCCGTACCGATCATCATACCACCTGGGAAAGCATAGTTCTCCAAGACAACTTGGTGAATGATACCTGCACCCGGTTTCCAGAATCCGATACCGTATTTGTTCGATACAGAACTCAAGAAGTTGAATACTTCAGAACTTTCTGTTTTTGCACGGTTCAAATCCTCTGCTGCTCCGTCACGCGCTTGGATCAAGTGGTCACAGTGTACAGTGGAAGGAACGGCAACCTTTGGACGACCTGCTTGCATGAACTGCAATAAAGCCATCTGCGCGGTAGCATCCTGCATCGCTACACGGTCCGGTGCAAAATCAACGTATGATTTTCCACGCTCATAAGCCTCAGCTGCATTACCATCCCAAAGGTGTGCATACAAAATTTTCTCAGATAGTGTCAATGGTTTGTTTACAACCTGACGAGCTGCATTGATACGCTCATCATATTGTGCATAAACCTTTTTGATCATGTCTATATCAAAAGCCATTTATTTTTAGTTTAATGATGATTTATTAAATTCAATTCACATGCGCTTAAGTTGATCTGCGCTACGCAAAAATACAAAAAAAACATCGCGTTATACGCATTTCTGCCACCCTAAGCTAATTTGGAAAAATTCTAAACAGCGCCCTAAACCGCTTGTACTGTAGGGTCTACCGCTTTTAAATCCTTTACTGTCTGAATCGGGTCAGCAGCGTTGAACACGAAGCTCCCCGCAACGAGCACATCGGCACCCGCAGCCAGTAATTTGCCCGCATTGCTTAAGCCTACTCCCCCGTCGATCTCGATCAGTACATCCGTATTGTTCTCCACCGCCAGCGCACGTAATTCCTTCACCTTCGCGTAGGTACGCTCAATGAACTTCTGTCCTCCAAATCCCGGGTTTACCGACATCAAGCAGACCAGGTCGATATCCTGGATCACATCCTTCAACAGGGAAACTGGTGTATGCGGGTTCAGCGCAACACCGGCCTTACATCCCAATTCCTTGATCGCCGCCAAGGTGCGGTGCAAGTGCGTACAAGCTTCGTAGTGCACGGTAATGACTTCGGCACCATTGTCCTTGCAAGCCTGCAGGTAACGGTCCGGATCAACGATCATCAAGTGTACATCCAAAGGTTTCTTGGCATGTTTGGCAATGGCGCTCATCACGGGAAATCCAAAGGAGATATTCGGCACGAAGACACCATCCATGATGTCGATGTGAAACCAATCCGCTTCGCTGTCATTGATCATCTTCACGTCTCTTTCCAGATTCGCAAAATCAGCAGCCAAAACCGATGGGGCAATTAAATGGGAGTGTGTGGACATTTCTTTAATTTTTTGCAAAGATAACAGTAATTCCGCGCTATTTGAAAAATAGAGCCGTTTTCAGCGGAATTGCTACATTCCTTTAACAAAACTGCAGTAAACTGCTCGTACTGAAGCCACCGAAATCGAAAACCAACCCCAGCAGACCATTAAAAAGAACTGGTTTTGCCGTAAATTCCCTACATTTGTTTGAATAGAACGCTTTAAAATCGAACTGTGGCTAAACTAAAGATAAACTACCCTAAGGATAAGATTCAACAAAACTCCACCGTATGGAAATACGGCATGGTCGTGCTGACCATCATCCTGATCTGTATATTCCTGCCCAAGCAGCCCCGCTTCCGCTATGAATACCAGAAAGGAAAGCCTTGGAACCATGAGAACCTGACCTCGCCCTATAACTTCGCCATCCTGAAGACGGCCGAAGAAATGGAACGCGACAGGCAGTTTATCCTGAAGACCATACAGCCCATCTACAACCTGAACGATGTTGCCAGCAAGGAACAGATCGACCAGTTCAATACGGACCTGAACGAGAAATGGCAGGCCAGCCAATTGGACTCGACCGAATCCGGCGAGATCACCGATTACCGCGAGGTCGGAACTGCACTCCTCACCTACATTTATGAGCGGGGCGTGATCTCCCTCAACAACAGGTACCAGAACAAGGGCAGCGACACAACCAAGAACGACCCGACCTCCCTCGAATATAATTTTGTGCTGGTGCACGACAACATTGCCCAGCAGAAGAATACCGTAGATTGCTTTACGATTGAATCGGCATCCCATTACATTGTCGGTGCGCTGGAAAAGAACAAACTGATCTCGCGAAAGCGCTGGTTGGCCGAAGTACTGAAGAATTACATTACCATCAACTATGTCTTCAACGAAAGCCAGACCAATAAGGTAGAACAGACGGCGCTGGCCAATATTTCCACCACGCGCGGGATGGTGCAGAAGGATGAGCTCATTGCCGAGCAGGGCAAGATCATCAACAACGATGCCTACCAGAAACTTGAATCGTTGCGCCGCGTATTTGAGGACGAATCCCGCATCAGTGGCGAGCAGAACCTCGTGACTTTTGGGCATTTCATCCTGATCTCGCTGGCGATGGCGCTCCTGATGGTGTTCCTATATTTCTTCCGGAGGGATATCTTCAACAACAACCGGTTGTTGTTCATTATCTTCATCGTTATCCTGGTCATGCTGGGTGTACTGAGCTGGGCAATCAAGATCAAGATCCCGAGCCTGTATTACATTCCATATTGTTCGGTACCGATTATCTTCCGTTTGTTATTCGATACGCGGATTGCCCTCAATATCCATATCCTGATGGTATTGGTGGCCGGACTGTTCGTGCCGAACAGCTTCGACTTCGTATTCCTGCAATTTACCGCCGGCATGGTGGCCATCTATAGCATCCGGACCCTGGTTAAGCGAGAGCAGTTCCTTGTATCGAGTGTGCTGATCTTGGCGACCTACATCCTGGCGTATGTCGGTTTGGTCCTTACCCGGAACGGAACCTTTGCATCGATCTATTGGCAGGACATCCTACCGTTCACCGTGAGTGTCGGCCTGACCCTCCTCGCCTATCCGCTGATCTATGCCTTCGAGAAACTTTTCGGTATTGTGTCCGACCTGACGTTGATGGAACTGACCAACTCCAATTCTAGGTTATTACGCGAGCTGTCGCTTAAGGCACCAGGCACTTTCCAGCACTCCCTGCAGGTGGCAAACCTGGCGGAGGCCGCAATTTATAAGATCGGTGGAAATCCGTTATTGGTGCGCGCAGGAGCGCTGTACCACGATATCGGGAAGATGATCAACCCGCTGTACTTTATCGAGAACCAGAAAACGAACGATAACCCACACGAGGAGCTGACACCGGAACAGAGTGCGCAGATCATTATCTCGCACGTCCTGAAGGGTATCGAGATGGCCCGCAAGAACCAGATGCCTGAGGTGGTGGTCGACTTTATCCGTACCCACCACGGTACGACCAAAGTGGATTACTTCTACAACCTGGCGGTGAAGGCAAACCCGGATAAGGTGATCGATGAATCGACATTTAAATACCCTGGCCCCGTGCCCTTTTCCAAGGAAACCGCTGTCCTGATGATGGCCGACTCTGTGGAGGCTGCATCCCGTGCCCTGAAGGAACCGACCGAGGAATCCATCAACAACCTGGTCGATAAAATCATTGACCACAAGTTGATGCAGCGGCAGTTCCAGAATGCGGATATCACGATGCGCGAAATCTCGGAATCTGCCAAGATCTTCAAGTCGATGCTCAAGAGCATCTATCACGTCAGGATCGATTACGACCTGAGCAAGAAGAAGGATAGCTAAAAAAACAAATTGGTAGTCAGAAGGTTGCTCTGGAAAGCATAGAAATTGCCAATTTTTACGTAAATCGACTTTGCGAAATGATTTTTTTGCGTTATGTTTGCACTGTCGAAACCCGGAGAGGTGCCTGAGTGGCCGAAAGGAACAGTTTGCTAAACTGTCGTACTGGAAACGGTACCGCGGGTTCGAATCCCGCCCTCTCCGCAAAGATAAATTAAAACCCGACTGTTAAGTCGGGTTTTTGTTGTTTATAGGGGTTTGCCAAACTTGTTTGAGCAAATCCCTATAAACAACAAAACGAGCGAGCCTGCGAGCGTGGTTTTAATTTATCTTTTAGCCTCCCCCCATTCGGGATCGCCGTAGGCAATCCCGCCCGCTAAAACCGAGTTCAAACTGGAGTCGATACCTTAAATTCTTTATAGTCTTTTTTTTGAATTACTCCACAACAGAAAAGTCCTCAAGCCTACCTGCAATTAGACACAAAGTTCTCTTCCGCTTAAAACCTATCCTAATTCCACCAAACCACCCCTTCCCCATTTAATTCCCTAAACTTTTGTACATTAGGTTAGCAATTAACAATACTTCCCCTTATTTCCCAATACCCGAAAAATCAAAACAGATGAAAGAAATAACCCACAAACTGATTGATAAGCACTCAAATAAGCTAATAAACCTCACTTTAAAAGACAAAATTCTTATTTCTGAAACTGGAAAAGATAATAAGCTAAAAACTACCGAAAAGGAATTTTTAAGCCGTGATGAAGCTTTGAAGAATTTTTACAAAAAGGAATGGGAAGCCTTGAAAAAAGGATTTGTCTTAAACAATGAAAACGCCGAAATAGGACAGCCAACGCTGCATAAATTTATTGGCGGAGCGTATACTGGAGCTTTGGCTCTTGAGAATTCGCCGATTGGCATATTTGTTTATGAAGACAAAATGCAAAATGCTGAATCTGTTGGCACAATTAATCTGATTGATACCTTTGGAACCCTCCTCAAAACCATAGCATTACCAAAGTCATTAGCCTGGAACATGGAATACAGCGCAGAAAGGAACTCTTTAATCTTAGATCTTGACCACTATATATATGAGTTTGATATCGAAAATGGAACGTTTAACAATTTAGGACAGGAAAAAAGTTATGTTGACAGTTTTATATCCGTTGCAAAAGACAAAATAGCGTTTGCAACATTAGGAAAACTGTGCATATTGGATAATCTGAACAAAATTATACACGCATCAGGATACGAAGTAGAAGTGATAAAAGGAACAACGCCATTCTGCGGAAAGTTATCCGACGATGGAAAATTATTGGCCTTTCATAATCAGGTTGGCGAAATTCAGATTATCGACGCAACGAACGGAAACCTTTTAAGTAAAATAAATGGAAAGTTCGAAATGGTCTTTCAATTGGAATTTGCGAATGATAACAAATTATTGGTGGTTAGAGAACAATATGGAACTTGGGGAATGCGCTATTTTGACCTTTCTACAAATAAAGAAATCGAAATGAAAGAACTTGAAATTCCTGAATTTACAAAGGAGGTAAATGCCTTTTGTTTCAATACCGACCAAACAAAATTGGTTCTTTTACAACGGGTAACTGCGTACGTTTTTGACTTTACCAATAGAAAGCTTTTAAGCAGTTTTAAGATTGAACATCTTGGAAAAAAATGTGAAATTAAGTTTGTGGGAGAAAAATTAGGTGTAAGGACAGACTACGGATGTTTTAGTTTATATAACGTATAAAAGGGACACACTGGCCAAGATCTATTTTATCATTTCATTTCTAACATTCCAAAAACCCAACACATGAACCTCATAATCCCCAAAATAGAAATTGAAACACTTTCAGCAAGAGAAATGGATTACTATCAGGAATTGGACAACACTCCTTACGGACAAACCTTAGCCTTAAAGATCACGGATAAGCTAAAGCTTAATCCAACGGAGATGGCTGGACTTTATTACTCGCATAGAGACTATTGTGGATTGGGGTTATTCATTAAAGATGGTCTTTTCCTCCTGGCTGATGTATACGATGGTTGGGGGGCAAATAAAACCATTGCTTCGTGGAGCTCAGCAATAGAGTTTGCGGATTGGCTGTCCAAAGAAAATGATCAAAGCATGTCCTTATATGGGGAAAGTTTCAACAATCAGACAATCACAAAATTGCGACTGGAATGGTATTTGGAAGAAAATTACGACAATTCAAACACGGCATATGCGCTGTATTTAGAGAGCCGAAGACAAAGGTAAAAACGAGATTTGGGGACAAAAATTTATAATTTACAACTAAGTTTAATTTTTAGCCTCTTATATGCCCCAACAAAACAGGTTAACATTGTTAATCCTCTAATTATAGGTTTTCTTTCCGCATTTCTTGCATACCCCGACAGGGTACCGCCCATTGACGCGTCTTGCGACAAACTTATGGTGACAGAAAAGCTGACGAAGCTTAGTAAACCGTAAGAGAATTAGAATTAACAGGAAACCACCAATGATATAGAAATAATCCACAACGTAAACTTTAAGACCACCCAAAATGCCTTATAAAGTTACGATTTGTTTTCTTAAATGTAAATTTTAACTGTTAAAAATTTTACTATTAATCAATAAGATAATATTTATTTAAATTCTACTTAACATTACTTGATAATAGACTATTTAACTTAAGTAATTTTATAGTTATCGAGAAGCTTTTGCAAATACCCATTCTTCACCTGCCACTTGGCTACAGCAGTCAGCACAGGCTGTACCACCCCCAACACCCCTACCGAATGGGAATCATTGAGAAATACAAAGAGCGCCAGGTCCTTAAACCGCTTAGGAGTACCCGCTGGTGACGCCAAACCATCGGCAGCCAAGCTTTTGGATAGGTTTAGGGCCCGTTCGAAATTCAGGTTTCCGGGTTGCACGGTAACCCGAACTAGGCAATCTTCTTCCGACACATTATGGAAGTAATGGACGCAATAAGGTGGAATATCCAGTTTTTCGCCTATGTGGTAGGTCTGTACAGTCTTTCCAAGACCTATGCAGAGACTGCCAGCAAGAATTTCAAAGGATTCCGTAAATATCCGGTGATAATGTTTTGGGGTTTTCTCTCCAGGTTTGATCACAAATTCCAGGACGCTGTCACCCCCCATTGCTGCGGATTGCAGAATCTGCACCCCAATATTTTCTTTTGTCTTATTCGCTATCATGGGTGCAAGTTAGCCCGAAAGCTGTTCCTATTCATTCACCCAAGTTAAGAACGGAAATTAGAGGCCGATTCTTCCACGGATTCGGCTAAGGGACTGTGGTTGAATCCCCAAATAGGATGCAATATGGTATTGGGAAATACGTTGCAACAACTCCGGTTGATCCTTGACCAGGGAGAGATAACGCTCCTCCGGACTTGCCGTGTAAAATGCTCCCAATGCTTTCAGGTAATGCACAAAAAGCTCCTCCATTACCTTCCTGCCAAAGCGATCGCCTTCTGCAACCTGCGCATAGAACCTATCCAAATTATCACGATGGAGGATCAATAGCTCGGCATCCTCCAATGCCTGAATATACTTTGTGGAAGGCTCCTTGGGCAGGTAGCTTTCGTAATTGCTCATGAATTCATTTTCCTTGGAAAAGGCAATGGTTTTCGGATCGCCATCCACATCGATAAAATACCGGAACAGACCGGAATTGATGAAAGCAACCTCATGACACACTTTTCCCTCCACGAGGAAATACTCGTTCTTTAGAATCTTCCTGGGAATAAAGAGTTCTTGGATAAGCAGCTTGTCCTGATCATTCAGGTCGATGTATGTTGAAATTTTGGCAATCAAGAGTTCATGCATGACATATCGGTTATGTGAATGTTTCGTGTTATTCCACCTAAATTTAATAAACTATTGTTAATCAAACGATTCACGAAAGAGAAAATTAAGATTTCATCCGGTTGTATGGTCATACGGAATGAGAATATTTAGAAATGATCGAGCGAATTTGTGATGCAAGTAGACAAGATATTTTGCCCATGAAAAAAGGCCGGAGATGTACGCTAAGAATTCCGTAATACGGGACTTCACGCTGTACAGCACCGACCTATTAACCTTCTAAAATGAAAAGAAGTTTGCTTTTTTTCTTAAACGTTCAGATCGCCTTCCTTACCCAAGTCGCTATGGTCTCCGGTGACCATATTTTTGACCATGGTAAAGAATGTACCGATTTTAGAGGAATCCGAATCCCAATAATGGGCATCGGTCGGATCCACACGCAACAAACGGATATTGGGATCGTCTTTACCTTTTTCGAACCAGGACTCCATAAACTTGTTCCAATATTTATCGATGCGGGCTTGATCACGCAGAAGCGTGGCCGTACCGTTGATGCTCAGGAAAGTATAGTTCTTTGCATCAGCATAGAACAAACTAACCTTGTCATTCTTTTCAATATTCCTGTGGGTATCGCTATCTGCAGAACAGATATACCAGATATTGCCCTGATCGTCGACTTCCTGGCGACTCATTGGCACACCATGTGGATAATCTGAATTTTCTGGAAATGTACAGATCATACCTACATCGATTTTATCTACAATTTCCTTTAGTTTTTCTCTACCTTCTGTAAGATCAAATTTATTGTCGTTCATAATATTCCTTTTTAATAGAACACGATATAAATCAAATAGTTTCGATGAAAACGATTCTATTTATGAAGGCAAATCAACTGCATTTTAAATGTCCGATTACTCTTGGCAATGCCATTTTGAACCAGGCTGTAAAGCGGTCTGGAAATTCTTTCATTTCCTTTTCCAACGTTTCTAAATCCACCCATCTGAAATCCTGTACCTCATCGACATTGACAATGGGATCCTCATTAAAGTTACCTAAGAAGACGTGATCGAATTCATGTTCGATCAATCCATTTTCTACTTCAGCATGATAGGTAAAGGCAAAAATCCATTTTAAAGGACACTGCACGCCCATCTCAAAATCCAACCGCTCCGTGGCACTGTGTAGAATATCCTCTCCCCATTGCGGATGGGAACAACAGGTATTGGTCCACAGCCCACCACCGTGATATTTGGCTGCAGCTCGCTGCTGCAGCAGGAGCTCCCCCCTATCATTAAAGATAAAGATGGAAAATGCCCTATGCAATTCCCCGAGTTCATGCGCCTTCAACTTCTCCATCTCCTGTAGCGGACGATCATTTTCATCCACCAAAACCACCTTATTCCTATCCATATCCTTTTCCCTTACCTACTTTTTAATGTAAATGATGTTGTTCCCTGCGTTCATCTTGCCGCATAAATTTTTTGAAGAAAAATAAAACCCATAGAAATTGGGTATACCCATATACCGCATCTTCAATGGGAATAGTGCCCAAGCGGATTCCCAGAAATTCCTTCGGATTATAATTGACGATGGGCGATTCCAAACCCGTCCCTGTGAGCACGCCATTGACCGGAAAAAATCCAAGCATCAATACCGTAAAGACCAAGGACGCCTTACCGATCCACTCTTTACGCGCCACGAAATGCAGGTAAATAACCGACAACCCGGTAATACTTGCTGTTACCAATGTATATAATTTATCATGGTGCAACAGTGCCACCACCGCACAAACAATCACGGTGATAAAAACCACGATGTTGTTAAATCCAGCTGCCCAATCCAGTTTAAAAAAGCGTTCAAAACAGAAGTAGGTGAACACACAGGAAAACGGTATGCATATAAAGAATAGCCATTCTTCCAGCGGTAAACCACCGATGGTCAAACCCAGCGTATAATCCAGATTGAACCACCAAACCCCATGGTCGGTGAACCAAATATCCCATAGGATAAATGGAATGGCCACGATGATGGCTGCTTTGAGAAAGGCTGGAAAATGCCTATCAAAACGAATCCGACGATCAAAAGAGGCAATGAAACAGATAATGACCGTAAAAAACAAAACCAGGATATAGGTATACGCTATCATTTTCGGCTGTTGTTAAAGTACATTTTAAAATATTTCATCGGCACATAGAGAAATCCGAAACACTCCCCTTCTTCCTTCCCCAAATGTTTATGGTGTTGTTTATGCGCTCTTCGTAAAGCCAGGAAATAGGGATTCTTTGTGTCAGAAAGAATCTTTATCCGCTGATGGATAAAAATATCGTGAATAAAGAAGTACGCAACACCGTAGAGCATGATCCCCAGCCCGATAAAGAACAGGTAATTGTAATCGCGAAGTGATCCAAAATACATCAAGATAATGGTCGGGATGGCAAATATGACGAAGAAATAGTCATTGTTTTCCAGGACGCCAGGATTACTATGGTCGTGATGATCTTTGTGGAGTAGCCAGAGAAATCCATGCATGACGTATTTATGAATCAGCCAGGTTGCGCCTTCCATCAGGAGAAATGTGATAAGCATGATAACAATATTCATAATTCCCTACTCTTATTTTTCTGCCAATAATTCATTTACGTTCTTTCGCACCATCTGGGAGGCAATAGTCTCCTTATATTTCCGAAGGAATGCCACATCCTCTGCAATATTCCCTCGGTAACCCAGAAAAGATGGTGCTTTTTTCTGAATCGATAGCCGGATAAAGCGCAATTCTGCATTTTTCGGATCCAGCTGAATAGACTCTTCAATAAGCTGCCGTCCCTTTTTGAAGGTCTTCAATTTATTGATCGGATTTGCGGTATGGTTGGCCATAATGGTCTGCACGGCTCCAAGATAGCCCAAGTGGATAGTTGATGTCCTTTGGGAAACTGTCAATGCCTGATTCAATTCCATACAGATGGCCTTATTCGATGCCAGTTCGCCATAATGCGAGCGAACCCGATCCAAAACAGGATCGTTCATTCCGCCGATTCGGAAGATGTGGAGCGCCATAACCAATAGAAATACCTTCATTAGAGAAATGCTGTTTTATACCGCACATAACTTTTGAATGCCACATAAGCCTTCTCCGTATTCGCCACCCGAACCCTATTGTTAATGATATCTTTCGAAGATTTACGCTTAATTTTATAGAATAGCGAGAGGTAATATTTGTAGGCTAGGTAAACACCGAAAATGGATGAACTCGGCAATTTTTTAATGCCGATCAACGCTTGACGGAACTCTTCTCCTATTTCCTGTTCTATTTGCTGTTTCACGGCATTATCAAATGTTGCCATATCAATATTGGGAAAATAGGTACGTCCGAGGATATGGTAATCATCCTTCAGGTCCCTCAAGAAATTAATCTTTTGGAATGCGGATCCCAGTTTCATGGCGTATGGCTTCAATTCAGCAAATTTCTCGCGATCGCCATCCAGAAAAACCTGCAGGCACATCAGTCCGACTACCTCAGCCGACCCGTGGATGTACTCCTTATAGAGGTCCGAATTGTAATCGATCTTAGCCAGATCCATTTCCATGCTGTGCAGAAATTGCTCGATCAATTCCCTGTCAATCTTAAAATTATTGACCGTAGCCTGAAAGGCATTCATGATCGGATTTAACGATATACCCTCCTGTATAGCCTCATCGGTTTCAATACGCAACCTGCGCAGCAAGCGATGTTTATCATACCCATGGAAACTATCTACGATTTCATCCGCAAGCCGTACATATCCGTAGATGGCATATACCGCGGAGCGAATCGTTGGCTTCAGCGCAAGGATCCCCAAAGAAAAACTTGTGCTGTATGTATTGGTGGTCATTTTACTCACGGAAAATGACAGTTCATCAAATAATTGTTTCATGCGCGTGTTTCTTTAGATTTGATAATTTCATGGGCTACTATTTTTCCGGAAATGATCGCCGGCGGTACGCCAGGTCCCGGCACGGTTAAATGCCCTGTATAATACAGGTTCTCAATATGTTTATTCCGGAGTTTCGGTTTCCAAACCGCCGTCTGTTTCAATGTATTGGCGAGGCCGTAGGCATTACCACCATAGGCATTGTAATCTGCTTTAAAATCACGGACGCAGAAGCTGCGCTTGTATTCAATTTTTTCATACAGGTCCTGTACACCTGTGTGCTGCGATAGCCGTTTCAGCATTTTCTGAAGATATTCCTCCCGCACGGCGTCATCGTCATCGATATCGATTGCCAGCGGCATCAGGATAAATATGTTTTCCTTATCTGGCGGAGCGACGGAATCGTCGGTTTTTGAAGGACAGCACACATAGAATAGCGGGTTCTCAGGCCATTTTTTAGTCCCGTATATATCTTCGATGTGTTCATCCAGATCGTGTTCAAAGAATAGCGTGTGATGCTTCAGGTTGGGAATCCTTTCACTGATCCCCAGATAGAATATCAGACTGGATGGTGCAAAGGTCCTCGACTCCCAATACTCTTCCGAGTAATTCCGCAATGCCGGCGGAAGCAAAGTTTCCGTATGGTGATAATCCGAAGAGCATACCACCTTATCAAATTGCCTTTTCTCATCCTGCACCTGAAGAGCCAGCTGTCCTGCATCTTCAACAGCAATTTCCTTGACAGGAGATCCCACATGAAAGACTACCCCCTGTTCTTCTGCGATCTGCTTCAAGGCACGCACGACACTGTAAAATCCACCCATGGGATAATGTGTCCCTAAAGCGTAGCCTCCATAATTCATCAGGCTGTACATGGCCGGAATCTGTTTGGGGGAAGCGCCCAGGAATATCACCGGGAATTCCATCAGAGCCCGTAAATATGGACTTTTAAAATAACGGCCCACATAGTCTCGAAAATTGCTCAAGAGATCCAAACGTACTGCACTTTTGGCGATTTTCAGTGACATAAATTCCATCCAGTTGTGACAGGGTTTAAGGACAAAATCCTGCATGCCCACCTCATACTTATATTTTGCAGATTGCATAAATCTTTCCAACTGTATACCGGACCCGGGTTCCAATTCCTCAAACAGGACCCGCAACCCGTCCATATCCTGTGGCACATCAATCTTTCGATCCGAAAAAACCATTTCAAACTGTGGATTCAGGTTTATCAATTCATAGAAATCTTCCCGCTTATACCCAAAATCGGCAAACATTCGATCCAGTATATCCCCCATCCAATACCAACTGGGCCCCATATCAAATACGAACCCACTATCGGTCTTGAATTGCCGGGCACGGCCTCCCACCTCGGCATTTTTTTCAAAAAGATGGACTTCCCGTCCAGATTTTGCTAAATAAGCCGCAGCGGTCAGTCCAGAAAAACCAGACCCTATAACAGCGATTCGTTCATTCATTTCTTGTAAATTTCCCGTAAAAAAGTAGATGTATATGTGGATCTAAAGATTTGAGCCCCAAGCTCCAACAGCACGTTGACCACCCTCCATAGTAAGTAGAAAACTGCAATAAGAACATGATAAAAAATAATAAGTTTGGTGAGGTGGTTTTTTTTGCGTTGCTGGGCTAATTTCAGATTTGCTGGTCAGCCCAACAAAAAAGGGAAAAGCACCTCTCCCATAGTACCCACCCCCTATTTCATCCCTTTACAAATCAATGTGTTAAAAGATGTTAAGATAACCATCCCCGTACACGAAACCCGAAAAGACCTCGTTATAGTTGTAGAGAAAAGCAAAAGAGTAATAAGAGTAAAATAATTTCATAATTTAGGTTAATAATTGGTTTGGTAAAAAACCTGAAGTTCCCAGCTTCAGGTTTTTTTATGTGATGATTTTGCAGCAAATTTAGACCTTCGACTGATTTTAACTATCTTTAAACAATAAAATTTTAGGCAATGATTAATATCGAGGAATTTATATTGACTCCATTCGTGGATAATGAGCTGGATTTCTCCCACTACTATCAACTTGTGGGCAATGCAGCGGTTATGGCCATGATAACCGAGCGGGCATTGCCTGCCGATGAGGCACGGTCGGATTACGAAAAACTCCTCCACATCAATGGGAAGCATTCCCAATTTGGCAATTTCAAGATCCTCGACCGGGATTCCGGTGCCTTTATCGGGTTGGGAAAATTGGAGTTCGGTGAAGAGCAAGCCGATGCAGCCGAACTGGGATACATCATTATCCCCGAAAGGCAGGGACAGGGCATTGCGGGTAAGATTGCCAAGGGGTTGATTGCACATGCTCGGGAACAGGCGGAAGTGTCGAAGCTGTTTGCGATCATTGATCCAAATAATCTGGCCTCCCGTAAGATCCTGCTGAACAATGGCTTTGTCAGTATCGAGGTGCTGCTTATGGATGGATTGCCTGGAGAAATTTTGGAATTAAATTTATAATCAACAACGGAAATACCCGAACCATAGACATAACACAGGCCTATGCACCATCATTTTTATGCCATAACCGGAGGACCGGCATCCGGAAAAACAACACTTTTAGAAGGACTGGAGCAACAAGGATATCCCTTTGTGGAAGAAGTTGCTCGACGGATAATTAAGGACCAGGTAGCCAACAGAGGTCTGGCTTTGCCCTGGGCGGATAAACAGGCGTATGCCGATCGGATGTGGCAGGAATCCATCGATGCCTATAGCCTAGCGGAGATTGATTACGCCGATCAAGCTTGCTTTTTTGACCGGGGGATCCTAGATACCATTGCTTACATGATCATGGAGGACCTACAGTTTCCCCGAAATTACATCAAGGTCCTGAATTCGATCACCTACAAAAAGGTTTTTATCCTCCCGCCCTGGATCGAGATTTTTGAACAGGACTCCGAGCGCAAGCAGTCTTGGCAGGAAGCGGTTATTACCTATAATGCCCTCAAGGAATGCTATATCCAACATGGCTACACCCCTATTGAAGTTCCGACGGGAACCGTCGAAGACCGGATAGACTTTATCCTGGAAGCGCTTTAAAATACCGTTAAAAGGAAAGGGGGCAATTCTGCCCCCTTCCTTCACTAGATATGCTACTAACGTATTAATTTTTCTGGTATTCTGGATTCTGTTCCAGTTTCGGGTTTCGCTGTAACTCATCCATGGAGATCGGCCACAAGAGATCCGACTCTTTGAATGTAGCACCAAAACCGTTCTTGGCACCCACCAAGTTCACGAAAGTCACCGATCCTTTTTGCGTAGTGGAAATCACCGGGAATTTGCCTGTCCGCAAGCAGTCATCCCACATCTTGAATTCCAATGGTAGCTCACGCAAACGTTCTTTCCATACTTCCTCTACAAAAGCCGTAGCCGATAAAGCTTGTAGTTCGGTCGTAAACTGCGCAACTGTTTTTCCTTTCGTGTTGGCACGCGCTTTAATCTGCGCCAAATACCCTGCAGCTTCCGAAGTCACTGCATTGCCAGCTTTCACCAAACTTTCAGCGGCGATCAATAACGCTTCAGAATAACGGTAAATATTCCAATCCTTGGTCGCACGTCCGGTATTCAACAGTGCATTTTCTTCGACATAGTACCAAATACCCGCTTGCTCCGATTTCCAAACCTTTCCTGTATTCGGATTTTTATATTCCCAATGGAAAAACTGGTTAGGCTTAATGCGCAGATCGTCTGCCGCATACACATTCAAGAAGTTATCTGTTGGTCCATAAACGCGTTCGAAAATGGAGTACTTATCAAATACCGCAGTTGCCGAACCGTTGAAACCGTAGGTTGGCCACCAGCCGCCGTTACTGATCGTTGCATCAAATTCGTAGGCATAGATACTTTCTTCAAGGTTATCGGTCGTTCGCAGTTTGTTGTAGGCACTATTTGCTGCCAAATCATCATTCTGGGTCAATCTGTGGCCGGACTGCAGCACGATTTTGGAGTATTGCGCAGCATCTGCGAATTTACCCTGTTGCAGGTACACATTGGCTAACGCCATGGCCGCAACATATTTCGTGATCCGCTTTCCATTTGCGGAGAATGTATTGGCTGGCAATGCTTCGACCGCTTCCTTCAAATCTTTCTCGATCAACGCATACACAGCTGCTTTCGGCTGGCGCTCCAAGAAGAAATCCTTCGTCAAATCAACATAAGGTTCTGTTGGCAGTGGAATGTCACCGAATGTCTTCACAAGGTAGAAATAGTTGAATGCCCTGAAGAACTTCGATTCAGCAATCAATCTATTCTTCACCCCTTCATCCGGCATCGCAATGTTCGGGATATACATGATCCCTGCATTGGCGATATTGATCGCTTGGTAACTCTGATCCCAGATGGTGTTCATCGTATTGGAGACTACACGTGTGTTCTGCTGTCTGGTCAACTGCTTGGAATATAAACACACCAACTCCTGACCTTCATAGGAATTCGTGAAATATCCCGTCAGCATGGAAGGAATGGAAGCCGTTGGCCCTAGGTAGGCACTAGGCGCAACACCATAGCGCGAAGGCGCACCTCGGCGGTACAGCGCATTTACATTACTTTCCGCTTGTTCTCTCGTCTTGAAAAAGGCCTCAAATTTCTCATTTGACCTTGGCTCCTCTTCCAAAAATTTCGTACAAGAGCCTAATCCCATCATTCCGGTGAGCATCAGGGCTATTGCTATATGTTTGATTTTCATGATAATCAGTATTTAAAATTATAAGGTTAAGTTAATTCCGAAGGTAAATGTCTTCGCTCTTGGGTAAGAGAAGAACGTCATGTTCTGACCGAATTTATTACCGTCGCCCAATGATGTACTCTCCGGATCGTATCCTTTGAATTCTTTGGAAGTGATCAACCAAGGGTTGTTTGCACTTGCATAGATACGCAATGCGGATAATCCCATACGGCGAGCAAGATCAGACGTGAAAGAATAGCCCAATTGTACCACGTTTACACGTAGGTAAGAACCATCCACGATCCATGAAGAATCCACATTCGTATCCTGACCAGCATGGCCGTTGTTTGTCAGGTAGATGGCTTGCTGCATGCCACCCGGGTTTGTACCATTGTATGCATCCGTCAAGATCTCCTTCAAACCATTGGTGATACCGAAACGGTCATACGTTGAGTGGTAGAACTGCTGCATGGTTTCCACACCGTAGTTGAACTGTAGATCGAGGGTGAAATCAAACCCTTTGTAGTTTACGGTATTGATGAAACTACCTACCCAATCCGGCATACCTTTACCCAGGATTTCCTGCGTAGTGGAACGGTTCGGTCTACCAATCTTATCTTTGGTAATGGTGCCGTTCTCAAAATCCTCAACGGTATAGATGCCGTTACGTTTGTAACCGTAGAAACTGTTCAGGTTTTCGCCAACACGGATCACACTGTTCGGACCACCTACCCAACCATTCAGGTAGATATCTGCATTGTTCTCGCCCAATTGCAACACCTCGTTCTTATTGTAGCTACCGTTCAAGGTCATGTTCCAGGTTAAATTGTCATTGCGAACCGGAGAAGCATTCACGAGGATCTCTACCCCGGAGTTTCTTACGGAACCAATGTTCTTCATCACACTGGAGAAACCAGAACTGGTCGGAACCGGAGCAAATAACAAGAGGTCAGAAGTGGTTCTGTTGTAGTAGGACACATCAAAGTTCAAGCGATTCTGGAAGAGACCCAATTCAATCCCCGCATCGTACGTCTTTGTTTTTTCCCACTTCAAATCTGGGTTCGCCAAGTTACCGACGAATCCTGTACCGACACGGTTGTTATCCATCAGGATCGATCCAGCAGAAATTAAAGCCAATGATGTGTACGGACTGATTTCCGAGTTACCGGTGATACCGAAACTTGTATGGAATTTCAAGTTCGAGATCGTCTCATTGCCTTTCAGGAATTCTTCGTTGGAAGCATTCCATGCAAAACCTGCCGATGGGAAGAAACCGTATTTATTGTTCTTACCGAATTTGGAAGAACCGTCCGCACGGGCCGTAACGGTCAATGAATAACGATCGTCATAGCTGTAGTTTCCGCGGACGAAATAAGAGTTCATCGCCCATTTGTTGTATCCAGAAGATGGAGGAGAAGGAATCAAACCGGCACCCAGGTTGTTGTACAGGTACGCATCCGTTAAGAATCCTTCCGTATGTACGTTCGCACCGAAATACGTACGCTGCTGCCAAGATAGACCGGCCATTGCATTGATTCTGTGCTTATCGAATGCCTTGTTGTAGGTCAGGTAGGTTTCTTCTTGCCAGTACAGGTCGTTCCAGTTGTTCACATCTGCCCAACCGTTCGGTCTGGAGATGTTATTTAGGGTTTTGGACGAGTATCCACGGTATTCCTTACGGTGGTTATCCACACCGATCTGGGTTTTCAGATCCAATCCCTCCATTAAGTGGAACGTAAAGGCTGCATTACCAAAGATCTGGGTATTGTATCGGTTACGCGTCTGCAAGTCCAGGATGGAAACCGGGTTGGCCATACCTTCGAATCCCAACACCTCGGAGATTGTGGAGGATGAGGATACGGTATATTGTCCATCCGGTTGATAGATCGGCAACCAAGGCAACATTTCGATCATCGTCCGGCGTGCATCCTGTCCACCGCCATCTTCTGGTGTATACTGACCCCAGGTATGGTTTGCTGTCAAGTTGATGCTGGTCGATAACCAATCTTTCATTTTCGCATCGTAGGAAATCTTACCGTTGATCCGTTTGGAATAGGTGTTGTTCACTACCCCTTGGTTATCCGAGTAGTTCAGGAAAGCACCCACGGATGAATTCTCGTCACCCTGTTGGATATTGATCTGGTGGTTTTGGGAGATGGAGTTTCTGGTTGCTTCCTTCTGCCAATCTGTATTGTATAATGGGTTACCGCTGGCATCGAAATAGTTTGGATCGTTGAACCACGTTTTCTTATCCAATGACCACTTTTTCCCTTGCCATTCATTTTCATTTTTCAAACCGATCATAAAGGCATCTACCCATTCCTGTCCGGAAAGCAGGTCCATATAGCGCTGCACGGAATTGCTGCTTACGGAACCTTGGTAGCTCACGGTTCTACTGCCATCCTTATGACCACGTTTGGTGGTCACCAAGATTACACCATTTGCACCACGCGCACCGTAGATCGCTGCAGAAGATGCATCCTTCAATACTTCGATACGTTCAATATCATTCGGGTTCAACAAATGGAAATCTTCCATTACGACTCCATCCACCACATAGAGTGGATTGGAAGACGAGTTGATGGTGTTTGTACCCCGGATCACCACGCGGTTGGCATAGGCTCCCGGTTGGCTGGAGTTGGAGTAGATGTTTACCCCTGCTGCCTTACCACGAAGGTTGTCTAGCGGGCTAAAGTTCTGCGCCTTGACCATGTCCTCCCCTTTCACCATCGAAATCGATCCTGTTACGTCCGATTTACGCATCGTACCATAACCGACAACGACAAGTTCTTCAATTTCCTGCTCCGAACTCTCCAGCGAGAAATTCATGGTGCCGGAACTCACAGTTTTCTCCTGGGACTTATAGCCCAAGAAATTCGCTACCAATACCGTTCCCGATGCCGCTTCAATAGTAAAGTTACCGGCGTCATCCGTTTGTGTAGCTACATTGGTTCCCTTTACGGTAATCGTAACACCACCAATAGGTTGGTTGGTGCCTGCGTCCATAACCTTACCGCTAACGGTCTGTTGGTTGGAAGCTACCTTTACAGAGGGAAAAGCAACAGATCCAAAAGGCGTGTGGGCCTGTGCTGAACCATAGCTTGTTGCAAGCAGAACCAATGGAATAATCCACTTCCTGCTTCCTTTCCGAGTAAAATTGTCAGAATTCCACATAGATTTATTGTTAGTAATTAATAATGCTAAAACGATTTAAAAAATTGGCTAAAAAAAAGGGTCATCCTAATTTTGGTCTCTCTTATAATTGCAATAGGTTTATCAGTTTTTTTAGTTGTACTACTAATTAACAGAATAAAATTTAATATGTGTAACTTTTTTGAAAAATTTTAGGAAAATAAACGGATTTGAGTTAAAATTTATTTGAATAAAACCCTAACTAACAAGAGGTTAGTTAAAAACAGTGGGTATCATGGAAGTTACAACATTTAATATCCCTTAGCGGATGTAGCTAATTCTGCCTTTTAATGGAAGAAGCTAAACTTTAAAGCAAAAAAGCAGTCTCTAGGACTGCTTTTGAAAGATTCTTTGATGAGCTTAAGAAAAAGGTGTTCAGATTGGATAAAAGCGTTGCAGTATGGGATCACCGAAGATTGCTTCCATTCGCGCATAGCGCTGGTCATATAATTTGTTGATCTGTTCTTTTGGAGGATTCTTGAAAACCCGCCAATTTTGGTCTTCGGAGTGGGTGAACGGCACGGTGAATGGCTTCACTGCGCCTGCACCTTCCTGATTCTGAATAATCCGTTGTTTGTATACGAACAGTTCACCGGCAGGTTTGAAGTTTTTCTTCTTGAACTGGATTTCCCCTTCCCGGACTTGGAATTCGACATAAGGTTTATCGTTTAGCCCCTCCTGTGCAGGCATATCAACGGCTTTTCCAACACCCGTAATCGTCCAATTACTGGCTTTGCCAAAAAACGTCTTTGGCATGCTAAAGCTAATAGAGTTGCCCATATCCAAAATGAGGGTAAAATCATCGATCTGTTGGTTTCCCCAGCGGTTGGCAGCTGTCAGCACATATTCGAAATTGAATTCATAATCTATGGAACCCGAAACATCATATCGGTAGGTATGCTTGATCTTATTTTTCCCAGACTGAAAATGGGCATCGAAATGATAGACATAATCAAAATCTACATAATTGCCACCTTTTTCGCCTTTATATTTCTTCATGTCCAAAGAGGCAATTTTTCCATCACGGATATAGCCATCCTTTTCAACCATGGATACCGCATAGGGAAGCTTTTTTCCGTTCAAATCCACCGTAAAATCATGGATGTACGGATGCTGGCCTTTCTTTGGCGTCCCGTCCACATCACCCTCTGGAGACATGGCTTCGAACCCCACCAATACCTTTTTCGCGGCTCCTGGATTATGGAATTCGTAATATACCGAAACCTCGATCATCCCACCTTCCAGCTTTGTTAATTTAAGGATCTCCTTGGTCACCTTGATATCCTTTTCCTGGATGGGAATAAGCTGATTGCCACGTGCGAAAAAAGCACCATCGTTCGCTTGCAAACAGAAAACCTGCAGAATAAAAAATAGAAAGAGAAAAAAACGTGTTGATCTATGTACCATAACAATAGCGGTTAAGTGAGCGAAAACCAGATAAGTTAACGTGTATATTACCTAAAGATAGTATTTTATTTATTCGCTGCCAGAAAAGAAATATCTGCCGGTTCCAGGATGTCTTTATTGTAATCGTGAAGGGATACATTGATCATCGCGTTTCCGACTTCCTCCAAGGTCAGGAAATAGGATGGTTTCCATGGGCGCAGCACCGGGTAGATGGCGCGCAGGAATTTAAAGAACCCTTTGATATGTTTGGCATCCGGATAGGGCCGCATAAAGCCTGGCCGAAAATTAAAGACGGCCTTAAAGGGTAAACGCAGCAGTTTATTTTCAGTTTTCCCTTTTACTCGCGCCCACATTAAGCGTCCCTGTTCGGTACTGTCCGTTCCGGTGCCCGACACATAACAGAAGGTCATATCCGGTTGTTCCCGCAAAAGAGCCTCCGCGAAATTGATCGTCAAGGTATAGGTCTTCTGATAATATTCCTCCTCCTTCATACCGACAGAGGATACACCAGCGCAGAAAAAACAGGCATTGTATATTTTCAATGCCGCACCCAGTTGGCTGATATCCGACAAATCGGAAAGGATCACCTCCTTGATCTTTTCGGATTGGTACTGACTGGGCTTTCGGTTTACCAGCAATATCGATTCCACCTGCTCATTGGCTAAGCATGCCTGAAGCACACCTTCGCCGACCATTCCCGTAGCACCCGTAATTATCACATGTAGCTTTTGCATGACTCCTTCTTCCAAATGATTAATATCCATTTAACCACGAACGAAAATTATTCCACTTTGCCTAATCTGTGTAGGTGTTTAAACAACTGTTTAAGCCCAAAAACGGTCAACAACCCACAAACATTAACCAGTACAACAATTAAATTCGCAAAGCATGGGCTAACAATAATTTAGAAACAGTTATTCTGCTTCAACATAAAAATTCCTGAATATTAGCCAAAAAAGCAATTTGTAGCCGATTTGCTATAGGGATCCACTGCGACGGCACGTCCCACCCTACAAGGCTAATGCAAATAAAAGCGACAATATTTTTTTGTGCAAACGATTGATAATTCCAATTTATTTCTGTTTATTTAATACACATCGAATTATTAAAAACTAACTTTAGGAGGGTATAGCGATTTATGGAACGTAAAACATTGAAGGATATAGCGAAAGATCTCAATCTGTCCATATCTACTGTTTCAAAATCTTTATCTGACAGTTACGAAATCAGTGATGCCACCAAGAAGTTGGTTCAGGATTATGCCAAGAAGCACAATTATGTACCGAACAAGGTCGCCCGAAACCTCAAGACCGGGAAGACCAATACCATCGGAGTCATCGTGTTCAACATTTCCAATACCTTTATTTCGCAAGTGCTGAATGGGATCCATATCGCCTCCCATGAACAGAAATACGACATCATCATCATGCAGAGCCGGGATGACATTGAACAGGAGCGCAACGCCATCGAAGTCCTGCGCATGCGAGGAATCGACGGTTTATTGATCTCTCCCGTTGCACACAACTCCAATGTGGAGCTTCTCCGAGATCTCCAACAGGCTGGTATTCCCGTTGTCCTTTTCGATCGGGTGCAGCATCCTTTACAGACCCACAAAGTAGGTACGGATAACCAGGCGGCGGCCTATGAAGCCACCAAGCACCTCTTGGACCAGGGAAGGAAACACATTCTCCACATCACCGCCAAGAACATTGGTATTACCGAAGAGCGGTTGAATGGTTTTAAGAAATGCCTCATGGATCACAACCTACCATTTGATCCTAAATTGTACCTGGAATGCGACTATGGAAAACATAACGAGATCGAAAACTCCATCAAGAATCATATTCAATCCATGCGGGAAAAGCATATTCCTATCGATGCTATCCTAGGTGCAACGGATGATATCACCACCTTATCGCTGGGTGTCCTGGCAACTTTGGGCATTGCCTGCCCGGAAGAAATTGCGGTCATTGGCTTCTCGAATATCCATATCCCCAATTCGTTGAACCCGGCATTGTCCACGGTGGTACAGCCGACCGTAGAGATGGGCAAGATCGGCGTTGAAAAGTTGCTGCAGTTGATCCATGCGAAATATCCCGTGGAGGAATTCGAAAACATCAAATTGAAATCGCATATCATTGCCAGGAAATCAACCTGATATCTTCTTACTTCTATAGGCGGAACCGAAGACCGAGCATAAGGTAACTTGGATCTATTCCCTCAGCCTCAAAGAAAAAACGTGCTTTATAGCCGACATAAGGCGAAAATCGGCCAATGTCGAACTGCATGCCTGCCTGACCATTAAAGGTGATGTCATCATAGCTTGTGCCCGCGACTTTCTCATAGGCTACTCCTCCCCCAACAAAAACACTCGGCATGCGCTTCAACGGGAATACCGTATAAAGATAATCCACACCAATATAGCGCACATCGTAAGTACTTCCACCAAGCTGCGCTTGCAGCGATTGGCGCTCCGTCAGATCATATTTTCCCTGTACACCGATGTACTTTTCAAAAGATGGGGACTCCATGGACCAATCCATATGGACCCCAACGGAGAATGGACTTTCCTGCGCTTGGGAGGTAAAGAATAAACTCGTGCTGGCAAATAGTGCTAAAAAGCTTCGTTTCTTAAACATAAATTAAGTTTCCTTTTAAAAGGTTATTTGAAATTCTCCCGCAAAGATAAAATCCTAACTTATTATAACAAATTATTTTCCAATATCCGTTAAAATGGCCGAGTTTTTCACCCATTTTCAAAGGGTACAATGCACCGAATTTTATCCCATTACTGCTATTTTATAGACTATCGCTTTTTACCTTAAATTTGCGCAATAAAACTGGTTAAATAGCCTTTTAAAGCACTTTTTTAGTCCGAAAGCACTGTTCAAAGGCAAAATTTTGCGCTTTGAATTCAGTGGACTGTCCAATCCTAAAAAAGCTATACACAAAAACAAAGTGTATGGAAACAATAGAAAGAGAGTTTGAGTTCGCTGAGCGGACCAGTAAGAAGCAGCCATTCGACAAGCGTCTGATCTTCCACATGCTGGATCAGATCGAACTTGGGGTCCCCCGCCGGGACCTGATGGAACAGTACGGTGTCTCCGAAGTGAGCCTGATCCGCTGGATGAAGAAGTTCGGGCGACAGCCCATTGGGCCAAAGCGGTATACCACCGAGCTGAAGCGTTCAGTGATCAGGGCGGTCCAGGACGGGATGAGCGCCTACCGGGCGGGGAACACCTTTGATATCTCCTCCGGTACGGTCTCCAGATGGGTCAGGGAATATAAGGGGGAAAATACCGAACTTAGTTCCCCAGAACCCGATGATATGGCCAACAAGAAACCCGTAGACCCCAAAGAGGCAGAGATCCTGGCCCTGAAGAAGGCCCTGGAATATGCAAACCTGAAGATCAGGGCATTGGATACCATGATCGATATTGCCGAGGAACAGCTCAAGATCGACATCAGAAAAAAGTCTGGTGCCAAGCGGTCGTAAAGATCAAACAGGAATCCCCAGCAATGGGGATCCGTTTGATCTGCGGACTGTTTGGCAGAACAAGGCATGCGTACTATGACCGCCAGTGGCGGGTTCAGGATGTCGGACTGAAGGACGAGATCATCCTGCTGCACGTGCTGCGGATACGCAGCGAACAGAAGAGGATCGGTACCCGGAAGCTGCTCCATATGCTCGCCGGCCCCCTGCAGGAACATGGGATCAGGATCGGCCGCGACTATCTCTTCGCCCTGATGAGGGAGCATTCCCTACAGATCAGGACCAGGAAGAGGAAGGCGGTCACCACCGATTCGCGGCACTGGATGAAGAAGTACGGAAACCTGATAAAGGGACTTGCGGTCGAGCGTCCCGAGCAGGTCTGGGTAAGCGACATCACCTATGTACAGCTCAACCGGCGCTGGGGATATCTGAGCCTGGTTACCGATGCCTATTCCAGAAAGATAGTGGGCTGGGCGTTCAGGGGCGACCTCTCGGCACAGGGATGTATCGATGCCCTGCAGATGGCACTGCAGCAGAGGCAGTATCAGGGAAAGGGACTGATACACCACTCCGATCGGGGTTCGCAGTACTGTAGCAAAGGCTATGTGGATATCCTACGCACCAACGGGATCGCGGTCAGCATGACCGAGAACGGGGATCCCTACGAGAATGCGATAGCCGAACGGGTGAACGGCATACTGAAGGCGGAGTTCGACCTCTACGCATCACAGAGTGGCCTGAGGGAGACCACAAGAAAGATCCGGGAGAACATCAGGGTATACAACAACCTGAGGCCCCACGCGAGCTGTGATTACCTCACACCTGAACAGGCACATAAGAGGTCAGGTGCGCTGAGAAAGAGATGGAGACCGAAAAAATATCCAATAGTGCAGAAAGAGTTTGTATAGTACATATAGTATTACCAAATTTGCCTGTATAATCAATTCAGAATTAATCCAATAATTTGTATAGCTATATAAGGACAAGACAGACCTTGTCCGAGGTGAGTCCGAGGTGAGAGCGTGGTCAGAGCGTGGTGAGAGCGTGTCTATGACACGTATGCACCACGCCTACATTACGGGAACACCACGGACGGAAGTCAGACAAGGTCAAGCCTATCCCCAAAAAGGAAAGAGGACAGTTTCCTGTCCTCTTTTACCAACTAACCTCATCCAATTTCGTGGTGGTTATTTCCAACCTCCACCCAAAGCTTTATACACATTAACAACAGCATTCAATTGTTGTTTTTTGGTTTCTATCAATTCGAGTTTGGCATCCAACACATCTCGTTGGGTCATAAGAACCTCGAGGTAATCGGCTCGCGCCGCTCGGAAGAGGTCATTGGATACGGAAATGGATTTATTTAAGGCCTCCACTTCCTGAGCCTGATACTGGTATCCCTTTTCCAGATTTTCAATATTGGATAGCTGCGTGGACACTTCCGTAAACGCATTGAGCAGCGTTTTCTGGTAATTGTAAACGGCCTGAATCTGTCTGGAATTGGCGGCATTGAATTCGGCCTTCAGCGCGTTCTTGTTCAATAATGGCGCTGCCAGATCGCCGACCACATTGTACAGCAGCGATTCCGGTAACCGGAACAGGTACGAAGGTTTAAAGGCCTGCAAGCCGAAAGCAGCGGAGATGTCCAGCGAAGGATAGAATTCCTTGCGTGCGACCTGCACATCCAGTTTGGCAGCCGTCAGCTCATGCTCCGCCTGTAGGATATCGGGGCGATTTTCCAACAGTTGGCTTGGAATCCCGGTTTTTACGCTGGCAGGCACCAAATCCATAAATCCTGTTGTATTCCGCACAATTTCTTGCGGATATCGTCCCAAAAGGAAATTGATCCGATTCTCGGTTTCCTTGATCTGCTGACGGGTAGAAAATTCCATACCTTTGGTCTTGGCGACTTCAGCTTCAAATTTCTTCACCGCCAATTCCGTCACCCGGGTGGCTTCCTTCTGCGCCCGTACCACCTCCAGGGCCTTATCCTGGAGGATGATATTCTGCTGGATGATGGCCAACTGGTTATCCAGCGCCAGCAACTCATAATAGGAATTGGCCACTTCGGCGATCAAACTGCTCAACACGAAATTCTTGCCTTCCACCGTTGCGAGGTACCTATTAACCGCCGCTTGTTCGGAGTCTTTCAGTTTTCTCCAGATGTCCACCTCCCAACGGGCAAAGGCGGCCACGGTCAGGTCACCCAACGGATCGGGCATTTCATGGCCCGGACGTATTTCAGTACTGGCATCACCGGCCCCCTGCGACGTATAGCGACCGACCTTTTCCAACCCAGCACCGGCTCTCACCCCAACGATCGGCTTCAATGCCCCCTTGCGGAGCTGGATATCGCTCTTCGCGATCTCCAGCTCTTGTAGGGTGATATTCAATTCCTGATTGTTTTTTACGGCCGTATCCAATAGGGCAATCAGGTCTGGGTCGGTAAAGAATTCCCGCCACTTCGCATTGCCCGAATTGGTGGTATCCTGAACGGCAGTATTTTCCGCAAATGCCGTAGGCAATGTTTTATTTTCTTTCATCTGCGTAGCTTGCGGAGCCTTACAGGCGACCACTGCTGTGGTAGCTGCCGTGAGGAGCAAGCCCTTGATGATTCTTCTTCTAGTTGTTTCCATCGATTTCTTCACTTAACGGGTTTTCGTCCTCATGTTTAATTAATTTACGCTTGGAAGCGATCGTTCCAAAAATGTAATAGAGCCCCGGAATAATTAGGACACCGAATATGGTACCGAAGAGCATCCCTCCTGCCGCCGCAGTACCAATAGTTCGGTTCCCAATAGCACCCGGCCCGGACGCCATGACCAATGGAATCAGGCCGGCAATAAAGGCAAAAGACGTCATGAGGATCGGCCGGAAACGGACTTTCGCCCCTTCCATCGCCGCATCCAATATACTGAGTCCATCCTGTTTCCGCTGGACTGCAAACTCCACGATCAAGACCGCGTTCTTTCCGAGTAAACCGATCAGCATCACCAAGGCTACCTGTGCGTAGATGTTGTTTTCCAGATGCAGCACCTTGAGTAAAAAGAAAGCTCCAAAAATACCGACTGGAAGGGATAGGATGACCGCCAATGGCAGGATAAAGCTTTCGTACTGTGCCGCAAGAATCAGGTACACAAACCCTAAACAAATCAGGAAGATGTACATGGCCTGGTTACCACGGGCCACCTCATCTTTTGAAATACCTGCCCAATCAATGCCATAACCGCGAGGGAGCGTCTTGAGGGCGACTTCATTTACGACATTGATGGCCTCGCCACTACTGTATCCCGATGCCGGCGACCCCGATATTTCGGAAGCCAAGTACATGTTGTGGCGCGTAATTTCAGAAAGACCGTACACCTTCTCCATGTGCATAAATTCCGAGAATGGCACCATATCCCCTTTGTCGTTTTTAACATAGAGCTTCAGGATATCTTCCGGAAGAGCACGGTATTGCGGTAAGGCCTGCACCATCACCTTATATTGCCTGTCAAACTTGATAAAGTTGGTTTCATAGTTTGACCCTACCAACGTGGACAGCGTACTCATGGCATTCTCAATGGAAACACCTTTCTGTTGGGCCACTTCATTATCGATTTTTAGCAGGTATTGTGGGAAGCTGGCGCTGAAGAAAGTAAATACGGAGGATAATTCCTTGCGCTTGTTGAGCTCCCGTACAAAATCCTTACTGACCTGTTCCATTTTCTGGAAGTCATTGTTCCCGGTTTTGTCGAGCAGGCGCAATTCGAAACCACCTGCGGCACCATACCCAGGAACGGCCGGCGGTTGGAAGAATTCTATGGAAGCGCCCGGTATATTTTCTGCACATTTCTCCAATTGCTCGATCACTTCATGCGCAGATTCCTTACGCTCTTCCCAACCTTTTAAGCTGATCAGACAGGTTCCCGTATTGGCAGCTGTACCTTCGTTCAGGATTTCATAACCTGCCAATGAAGAAACAGATTCCACACCATCGATACTTTCGGCTTCCTTCTGCAATTCCATGGCGGCTTTATTGGTCCTTTCCAAGGTCGATCCCGGAGGCGTCTGGATAATCGCATAGATCATCCCTTGATCCTCATTGGGAATAAAACCCGCAGGCACGCTGTTGTTGAGGAAATAGGCCCCGATACAGAACCCGATCAGGATGAGGAAGGTCAGCACCCGTTTATTGACCATCTTGCTCAGCAACTGGACATACCGGTTCTGCATCTTATCGAACCCTCGGTTAAAGCTTCCCAAAAACTTATCGATTAGGGATTTCTTCTTGGGTTTGCCGTGATTGTTCTTCAATAGAATGGCACATAATGCCGGTGTCAATGTCAGGGCCACGATACCCGAAAGGATAATGGAGGTGGCCATGGTGATGGAGAACTGCCGATAGAAGATCCCCACCGGACCGGACATAAAGGCCACGGGAATAAACACTGCAGCCATAAGGAAGGTAATGGCCACAATGGCACCAGCAATTTCGTGCATGGCCCGCTTCGTGGCTTTATATGCCGAAATATGATCTTCCTCCATCTTTTTATGTACCGCTTCGATCACCACGATGGCATCATCAACCACCACCCCGATTGCGAGCACCAACGCAAAGAGGGTGATCAGGTTGATGGAAATACCAAAGAATTGCATAAACAGAAAGGCACCGATCAAGGAAACCGGCACGGCAATGGTCGGGATTAAGGTCGAGCGAAGATCGCCCAAGAATAAAAACACCACAATGGCAACCAAAATAAAGGCTTCCACCAACGTATGCACCACCTTTTCCATGGAGGCATCCAGGAATTTGGATACGTCATAACTGATTTCATAATGCAGCCCCTTTGGAAAGTTCTGCTGCAGCTCTTCCATCTTCGCCTTGACGTCCTTAATGACCTGGGATGCATTACTACCGTAAGATTGTTTCAGGACGATTGCCGCCGAAGGGCGCCCATCTAAAGTGGAATAGATGTCGTACATCGCAGAGCCGAAATGAACATCCGCCACATCTTTCAGGCGGAGAATTTCGCCGTTCGGACTCACCTTCAGTATAATATTGCCGTATTCTTCTTCCGTGGTAAAACGACCCGAATATTTGAGAATATACTCAAAAGATTGGGATTCAATACCGGAGGATTCCCCAGCACGGCCTGGCGATGCTTCTAAACTCTGCTCTTCCAGGGCTTTCATCACCTCCTCAGAAGAGATGTGGTAAGCGGTCATGCGATCGGGTTTCAACCAGATGCGCATGGCGTATTCCCGGTTACCCAAGATATTGGCAACACCCACTCCCGGTACACGGCGCAACTCGGAGACCACATTGATATCCGCAAAGTTGAACATAAAGTTCCCGTCCAGGTCCTTTTCATCGCTGTACATATTGATGTACATCAACATATTGGACTCCTCCCGCGTGATCTTCACCCCTTCCCGGACAACTAAAGGTGGCAGCTTATTGACCACCGAAGCTACCCTATTCTGTACATTGACGGAAGCCTGATTGGGATCCGTCCCCAGGTCAAAGACCACCTGTATACTGGCCTCACCATCATTTCCGGCGTCAGACGCCATATATTTCATCCCGGGCACCCCATTGATTGCGCGCTCTAGGGGAATGATCACCGCTTTGATCATGAGTTCCGCATTCGCTCCCGGATATTCCGCGGTGACATTCACCTTAGGCGGGGATATGGATGGAAATTGGGTCACGGGCAATTGGGTCATCGCCAATACCCCCAAGAAAACAATGATCAAGGAGATTACGATCGATAAGACCGGTCTATTTATAAATCTATTAAACATTTCTTCTATCCTTTAATACTGCTTATTCTGTTTTCAACTTGAGGTTCGAGATGGCCGCTCTAGGTTGTACGAAAGTGTAGGTGATCTTGTCATCGTCCTTTACTTTCTGGATACCATCCAGCAGGATCTTATCATTGGCAGTAATGCCCTCTGCAATGACATACAGATCCGGTAGTGACGCTTTGACCTTGATCTGTTTGGAACTGATCTTGCCATCCTTTGCGATCAGGTAGACATATTTCTTGTCCTGTACCTCATAAGTGGCCCGCTGTGGGATGATCAACGCATGTTTCATAGGCATGGTCATCAGGACTTTGCCCGTCTCACCATTGCGCAGCAGTTTATTGGGATTTGGAAATCTGGCTCGAAAAGCGATATTTCCGGTTTCTATATCGAATTCACCTTCGATGGTCTCGACCACACCTTTCTGATCCATCTGCTCGTTATTGGCCAGCAATAGGCTGACGTGGTTATCGCCACGGTTGGCAACATTGCGTTGGTAATCGAGGTATTCCGGTTCGGATACATTGAAGTAGGCAAACATCTGGCTGTTGTCCGATAGACTGGTCAGCAATTCACCTTCATCCACCAAACTCCCCAATTTCAAGGGGATCCGGTCGATGGTACCATCAAAAGGGGCCCGCACTTCTGTAAAGGAAAGATGCAGCGCAGCGATGTTGGCCTCCGCTTTAGCACGGTCCAGTTTGGCTTTGGCCATCGCGAGTTCATTCGGCGACACGATTTGCTTATCGGCGAGGTTCTTGGTGTTCTCTACCTCAATCTGTGCCACGCTGACTTCGGCCTGTTGCTTCTTCAGTTCGGCCTGGTACATGCGGGGCATAATGCGGAACAGCAGTTGCCCTTTACGCACCGTTTGCCCTTCATCCACATAGATCTGCTCCAGATACCCCTTCTCTAGGGCACGGAGCTCAATATTGCGGATGGACTTGATCTGGGATACATACTCCCTGTTGAAGCTGGTATCCAATTCGGCAGGTGAGGTCGCAGTATATTTTACGCCCTCTTGTTTTTCTTCGGTTTTGTGGGAACAGGCGAACTGGCTACATGCAGCCGCCAAACCCATGAGTACAAGAACTCTCTTCATGATTATTTGCTATGTATAAACTAAAATTGAATGTAGTATGGGAAATGAGCCATACGAGGGATATGGACATCCAATAGTACATCATGAAGCAGGTATGGTCGGAATGGGCAAAGCTATGCCATTACAACAGCAATACGGTTACGCGATGACTATTGATAATAGGATAATCTTAAATACGTAGGGAACGCAGGGAGATAAATAAAGGGTTGCCGGCCTTTAAGTGGGCACGGTCTACCAGTGCGGGTACCCAACGTTGGGTACCAAATACCAAAAAGGTAAAAGCAATCAAACAGGCATAGAAAGCCATCGAAAGGTGGTAGTCTTTCCAAAGTTGGAAATCCTCGGCCTCCTGCTCACTGATGATGACGTGATCACCACCATGCGCACCATGGCTACTTGCTGAAGAAACTAAAATTTGTTGATCTTGCCGCTGATCAAGCTTTAGGTCATGATGGAGATGGTTCTCCATAAAGCTGATCGCCGGTCGGGTCGATGAATTGATAACCTCATGGCTATTGCCGCTCCTGATGAGCAGGAAGGCAAAGAATAACATCAGTGTGATTATCATTTTCATTTCGTTGCCAAATATACTACGAGAATCAATTCATCAAATACCTTTAACAGATTTTAACCGTAATTTTTTTGTCATGTATTCAGTATCAACTGATTATTTTTTCCAAACCGCATATTATAAAGGTTGCCCCAGAGGAGAAAAACATTTCTTAACATACATCAATGTGCACAAACATTTTTACCCTGATATTTGTTGCAACAAACAATAGAAAAATAAAATAGAAAAAAATATTATGGCAAATTGGAACTTGGACGCTGCACACAGCGAAATCGAATTTAAAGTGAAACACATGATGATCTCTACTGTAAAAGGTCATTTTGAGAACTTCAACGTGGTAGTGGATAATGCGGATGAAGCATTGGACGGTGCAAAACACGTATCCGTGGATATCAAAGCGGACTCCATCAACACGAAAAACGGTCAGCGTGACCAACACTTGAAGAGTGAGGATTTCTTCGCGGTATCGCAATTCCCGGAAATTAAGTTTGTATCCACTGGGATCAAGAAAACCAGCGACGACGAATATCAACTGTCCGGTGATTTAACCATCAAGGACGTGACCAAACCGGTAACCTTTGAGGTAGAATTCGGTGGTATTGGTAAAGATCCTTGGGGTAACCAGAAAGCAGGTTACACCGTAAAAGGTAAAATCAACCGTAACGAATTCGGATTGACTTGGAATGCTGCTTTGGAAACTGGTGGTGTGATGGTGAGCGAGGATGTTAAATTCCAAGCTGACTTACAGTTTGTACTTGCATAAGTAATAACGCCTAATTATACAAAGGACCGCAAAGCCTGGCCATCTGGTCAAGCAATGCGGTCCTTCTTATTTTTAGGAGGGTTTGGGTTAGGAACAGATTATGAGCTTGGTGTTTTGTTAGTATACAACGTATCTAAAAAAGCTTGTTTAAATTTATATATTGCCAAATCAATAATACAAGCAGATAACGTAAGTTCAATCAAAATCTGGAAGTCGACCCATAGTGCTCCTATTCTATTAGAATTTTTCGGTTTTCAAATTCTTACCAACCAAGATGCCGTCCTTAACCGTCAAATTGACTTTGTAATTCCGTTTCACCTTAAATCGTATCTTCACAATCACCTCATTCTGAATTGATAGCACATCCTGATCACCGATATTGATGAAGGTCGGGTACAATGCTTTCTGCCCATTGGAATGCAGACGGTCATTGCTCAAATTCTCCATCGGGAAGGCGGCAACTTTCTCCATACCCAAATATTCCAGATCCTGCGGATTGTACGGCAACGCGAAGGAGAAGGCATTGACGCCTTGCAGCTGTTCGCCTTTGAGGAGTACTTCCATTATTTCGTCCTTGCTGTAAGTTGCTTTAGCGGTAGTAAGGTTCATTTTCCCGGAGACCTGATCCTTATCATCGGCGTCCACCCCACCTTCCAGTTGCGTGGCCACCACGGAAATATCATAGGCATCGATCAAGCCATTTTTGTTGATGTCGCCATTGCTGACATAGCCTTCAAAATCAGCATCGCCCTGCCGCAAACCGGTATAGTTGGAATAGGAGGTCAAGTCATTGCTATCGATGAGTTTATCATTGTTGATATCGCCAGGTCGGTAACTTTCTGTGCCTGGCACCTTAAAGACATACAACTCCCGTCCGGAACCAAAGTCACCAACCCCTTTTGTGACCGCCAGTTTCACGTACCGCGCATTGGGGTGTGCTGCAAAGACAAATTCTTTCATGGCATCTGTATTTTCCCAGGTGAACGAACCTGCTTCGGACCAGTTTTCCTTATCGTTGGATGTATATACCTTGCCTTCCAATAAAATACCATTCCCTCTACCCGACCGTGGCAGGTACTGGAATTTGTCGAGATCATTGAAGCTGTTCAGGTCGATAATCAGGTCAAATGGAACCGCTTTTTGTCCCCATTTCGTATGCCACATGTTTCCTTCATCGAAATCAAACAGGTTGTTCACACCCTCGGAACCTTGGTTAGGCACGGATGTTTGGCCCTTTGCACCACGGATTGCAAATTCCAATGGATCGGATTTCGTCTGCTGTTGGAAAGCCTGCCAATCGGAATGGCCATCCTTGTTGACCGATCGGATCTTGAAAGCATATTGCGTTTCAGGTTTTAAGCCCTCGAACAACAGGCTCGTATCCCGGATGAGGGAATACGTCATGTCCTGGAATTCGATTTCGTAATAATCGGCGTTGGGAACTGCAGTCCAACTTGGTCGTAGCGTATAGGCCTTGATATGATCTGGAGCCACTGCAACCTGTGATGGCGCAGCGAGCTGTCCCGAGGATTTCTTATACGTATTTGGCGGATTGTAAGCGAATCCTTCGATGGTCAACCCTACGGCATCCTGGGAAACATCGGTTTTCTCCACCTTCACGTAAAGCATGGGGTTCTTGATGATCTCCACTGATGCAAAAGGACTCCCCTTCGTAGCAAATTGATTTAAATTTGGGCGCGGCTCATAGTAATATACATTATCCTGGCTGTCAAATTCTGCCTTGGACTTTGCTTCACGGAGCCTTATGTTTTTCTTGCCTATTTTCGCCAGTACCTTTTTGGGGGCTTGGGTCATATTTACCCTGAATTCCGTCCCTTTCTCCTTTATAAATCCTTCAAAATCACCTTCCGCAGGATGGACAACGATCTCTACCCGCCCCTTATCATTCACATCCGATTCGATGCAGGTGCTAACACCTTGTTGCTGCAGGTAGGCTTGGGTGATCCCATCATCGTCATACGCATAGAAATTCGATTTTCCTGAAGGGTAGATTTCATAAATCCGCTGATTCGGATTGATTTGCTGGATATTGTTGTGGGGGTTGTCCAACGGAAGAATGGCTCCCATCTTGACGAATACCGGAGTTTTCCAAATGGGCGCATCGTAGGTATTGATGATGGTATTCCCTTGGTACAATTCTCCCGTAAAATAATCTACCCATTGCCCTTCAGGCAGGTATATCCCATTCCGGATATCATTCCCCTCCGCATCGACTTTAGTTTCCTGATAGATCGGTGCAACGAGCAGTGACCGCCCGTAAAGAAATTGATATTGTGTAGCCGTGCCCAATGTATATGGATTTGGATAATCCAACATCATGGCGCGAATCATGGGTTTCCCGTTGATGGCTTCCTTGGCGATGCTGTAGGCATACGGCATCAATTCCGATTTCCACTTAAGATAATGTCGGTTGATGGAGGTATAGGGTTCACCGAGGGCATGTGGATATTTTTCATTGGATCCCCAGCCATCCATATTGAGTTCCATGGGGGTAAAGGTTTTCCATTGGAAGTCACGGGTATTCACTCGGGTATTCTTGCCGCCGAAGATGCCGTCCATATCGGAGGTGATATTGGGCTGTCCGGAAAGTCCGGATCCGATGTATGTCGGGATGTGGAAGCGTATATATTCCCATTGTCCTCCAGTTTGGTCACCCGACCAGATGCCTGCATACCGTTGGGTACCCGCCCAACCGTCCAGGGAAATAATAAATGGCCGTGCATCCTGTCCATAGTATGGCATAATGTGCCCCACATCCGCGACACCATTCAAGCCAAAGGAATATCCGGCGCCAACCCAAGCCACATCCGTTTTCAGGACTCGCACGCCGGCATCCCGAACTTCCTTCACTATATCGCGTTGCAGTAATGCATCGATGCTGTCTTTGGGATGCAGATCAGATTGGGTCCAGAGACCGATCTCTACCCCTTTCGAACGCGCATAATCCCCTAAACTCTTCAGATTCGCTATATTTCCATCCAAGGTTTTTTCCTGCCCGTATCCGGCTCCGTAGCCATCGTTCGGCAGGATCCACCCCAAAGGCATATCGTGCTGTTCATATCGGTCGATGACCGCACGCGCTGAAAATTGATAGTTATTCTTTTCGCCATTCAGCGATTCCTTGACGCCACTTTGATCCTTCTGGCTCTCTTTATAACGCTTGCCATCTTCAAACAAAATCCCTTGGGGGTCCTCCTTCCAATAATCACGGTTATATGCATTGAGATGACCTTGATAAAAGCCAAACTTCGGCAATAGTACCGGGTTTCCGGTCAATTGATAGAAATCATTCAGGACGCCCACTGGCGAATCGCTCACCATCAGGAACAGGTCCAGATAATCGGTATCATGGCCTAGGGACACCTGGCCGGAGTTCGATTTACCAAAATCGTATTTCCCTTTCTTGAAGGTGTACCACATGATGCCATACCCTTTTGTTGACCAATAGAAAGGTGTGGGCGATGCTACCCCGCCATCCGTCCAATTGTTGGTGTTCTCAATGGCTATGGCTTTATCCTTGTGCGAAAAACGACCGTTCTGCACGCCTCCACCATAGAAATATTCATCAGGATTCGCCTTAAATTGAATTTCAACCCTTTTTTTACCAAAGGAAATGGCATCGGTATTTTCCAGGACCAGCTGCTTGTTCTTCACATTGGTCACCTGAAACAGGCCGGAGTTCTTAGCAATGGAAAAGGCAACTTCTGCCGTGGAGATGACATAGGAATCCGCAGTCGCTGAGATATTGATCTTACCCGCTTCCCTCCGAGGCTGATCGACCAGGATCTGTGCTTCAGGTTTAGCTTCGGGATCCCGTAGGATTCCTCCCTTTGGATCTTGGAATAGTCGGAAAATATTCTTCCCATAAAAATCCAAGACCAAACGTTGCTGATTCTGAAAAAGGATTTCAACGGTGGTGGGATTGATTTGAGCTACCGCTACTACAGCCGATGTATCACGCTGTTGGCTCATGGCTGGTTCTGCACCGTGAGCTACGGCAGTGGGTGCTCCAAGCATCAGCGGCAACGCCAATGCCCAAAAGAGCTTGTGTTTGTTTTTATACATGTAAAACGATCAAATTACGAATAATAATTCCTGCTCAGTAAATAATCGCTTGTTCTAAAAAAGGTTTTTAAAGGTATAAAAGATTTCAGAAAACAAGGATTCATCAAGAATATTTTACAAAAGGTTTGGTATCGAAATTCAATAAACAGTGGAAAGTCTATAAGAATTCATGAAAATTTAATATGCTAAAATCTTGCCCTAACCCTACTAAAAGTTATTTCACGCGAATTAAAACACAGATGTTTAAACATTTAATTAAAAAAGGATTGGTTTTTGTAAAACAAAATTGATATTCTACCACGATGTCGTTTCTTTTCGGATTTGGAAAGGGAACCTATTTATGGAAAGTTTGCCTAGCTGCCCCCTACTCGAAGCAGCTTGGCCCGGTGCTGTGGGCTACGGTATGGATTTCATGTGAAATTTTAACGGTTACATCATTAAAAAATCCTTCTTATGGAAGAGCAAAACAAGGAATTGGCCAAACAGTACAAGGCATTTATCAGTTACAGCCATAGTGATAATCAAGGTGAAGGGCGAAAGTGGGCCGATTGGCTGCACCATGCCCTGGAGACCTACGAAATCCCGCAGGACCTGATCGGGAAGAAAAATACCGCAGGTAAGGAAATCCCGAGGCAAATCTATCCCGTTTTTCAGGATGAGAAGGAGCTTTCCGCAAGTTCCAGCCTAAGTGGCTCCCTAACCGATGCATTGGATCGCTCCGAATACTTGATCTACCTCAGTTCCCCGAAATCCGCCCGGTCCACCTATGTTCGGGATGAGCTCCGCTATTTCAAGCAGAGTGGAAAATCCCAACAAATCATGGCATTAATCCTCAAGGGGGAGCCTGAATACGGTGATACAATTACCGAGGCACAGTGCTTTCCTGACGAGTTACGCTATCATGTCGATGGTGATGGGCAGGTGGACAAGTCCAAACCTGAGGAGGTGCTGGCGGCAGACGTCCGTATTCCGCATACACAGGACGAAGGATTCACCTCTCCAGAGGCCTATCGTATGCACCTGCACGAGCAGGGGCTCTCCCACCAGGAAATCAAATCCCGGGTGGATGAATATAAACAACGGTTGGATCTGGCGCTCCTAAAAATTATTTCTGGAATCCTTGGGGTTCCGCTCGGGGAATTGACCAAACGCGACCAGGCTTACCAGCTCGAGAAAATAAAACAGAAGAACAGAAATATCAAACGCATTGCCGCCGTAATCGGTGTGTTGGGTATTTTGGCGGTCATTGCCGGAATATTCGCTTGGAACCAACGGAACTCTGCGGTAAGAAACCTCGCCAAGTCGCTCTATGCATCAGGGATCAATAAACTCACGGAAAGCGAATATGGCGATGGTGCGGCCTATATTGCCGAAGCCACCCGCCGAGGCGATGATGACGCCAAATTGTTTGCCCATTCCATGCTCGCCGTTCAGGATGATATGACCCTGATGCCGAATATCAATGTCGGCAACTTGCGGTTCTCTCCCAATGGAAAATGGCTGGTCGGTTGGGCCAGTTCCGGTGATTTCACACAAGTGCTCCAAGTCTGGGACGCCATCAACCGAAAACCGATCAAGCAATTGGGACAGGTCAAGACCAAACAGGCGCGCTATCCTTCTTTTGATCAAGCCAATCGGGCGTATGTTACCACAGTAGATAATTCGATTGTACGGTATGATATCGACAAAGATAAGCTTGAAACCATTCGCGCCAATCCGGACAGCACGTTTCTGACCATCTCCGCGGTTTCCGGCGACGGAAAAATGGTGCTCTTCAAACAAATGGAAAAGCTATACCTCCTGAATACCGAAACGAAGCAGGAACAACTGTTGCATACCCTTTCGGGATATCCATTGGAGACCTCTTATTTTTCGCCAAAATTGGATCTCTTGCTTATAGGGATTGCCCATAAGGAAAAAAATGAATGGTTATTCTTTGATATCACCACTCCTACACCAACAATGAAATTACGTAAAGAAACACCGTATACTTCAAAACCACCAGCATTTAGTCCGGATGGAAAGCAGGTTGCCTTGTTCGGTAATTTCGGCATCAACTACTATAATCTCGTGACAGGCCAAGAATGGACCAATACGCAGGTAAATACAGCCAAATACGTCGGGTTTACAACAAATGGTCAGCTGCATGCCGGAAATAATGAACAGATCGCACAGCTTAACCTCACGACTGGTTCAGTTGCCAAATCAACGGCACTGCCGGGAAACGTTTTCTTTATCAGCCCACTAACGAAGATGTTGGAACAGGATGATATGGCTTTACAATATAACTCGCCAAACTGGAATCAACAGCTGGTCAGCTCGGATAACCAAACTTTTATCGATAATGTCAAGGCTGCACCCTTACAATTGGCGCAGTACTTTGAACCCAATGAACTTATCGTAGCTGTACCGGGAATTACCGAAAATGTAGCCTACACCATCTATAAGGATAGTAAATCCATTGATGAGCTCAACCTCGAGAACGGAACAAAAACGAAAAATATCATTACCGCACCTGAGAACATCGCGACTATTATCGTGCTGCATAAAACCAAGAACCTGTTGGTGAAAGGCAAGAGTGGTAAAACATATTTCTATGATCTCACCAGCCGCAAACCAATTGGAAAGGCGATCGATGCTCAACCCAAATTGTACATCTTCAAGGTGGATGAGAAAGAGGTCGCTTCCCGTACCGGAAAGAATAGCTTTGCTGCCTGGGATATTGCTACGGGCAAGCAAATTTTCAAGTATGAAGAGAAAGCAGAAATCCCCGGATTCACGATATCTCCGGACTTTACGCAGGCTATCCTCGTTGGATTAAGCTCGTGGAAGATTGTCGACCCGCACAGTGGAAAGGTGCTGAAAGAGGAAAAAGGAACACTGAGCAGTGGCCGATATTCCAATACCGGAAAATACCTCGTACTGACGGATAACAACGGAAGTACCAAGCTGTTGAACAGTACGGATTACAAGGAAGTCTTTTCGTTGAAGACCATTGAATTTCCGTTCATGATGTTCAATAATGCGGATGATGTGTTGGCCATCTCGGATGATGCGGACCACATGCGGCTCTGGAACATCGAAACAGGGAAACCCTTTGGACAGCGCATCCGGGTGAGTAAATATTCCAAATATTTCCACTTCTCCGAAGATGACAAGCAAATCTTTGTTCAGGATGATGGAAATGGGTTGCAATTTGTGACCAAGATTGTCGATGCCCGTACAGGAAATATCCTGACGATGCCATTTATGAACCAGAAGTTTTCGAATATCTTCGTGCTTCCGGGCGATAAAAAATTGATGACCATTGAGGAGTTGGTGCTCGGGAAAACGGTGAATACCTGGGAAGTACCGGGACAGGTGGATATGTCCAATGAGCAGGTGGCTCGCGATCTGGAGAAATTCTACGGCAAGAAATACGACAATGCATCAGGAGCGATCTTCCCATTCGTGGATACTACTGGGAATTACAGTACCTGGTATTTTGATGATCCTTTCCTGCGGAGTATTTCCCCGAGTTCGAAAACGAGTATCCTGGAAATCCTTCGGCAAAATTATCCGATCAAAACCGACGCGAACCTGCAGCTATTGGCCGTGACGCACATCTACCATCCATTGGCACGCGCTATGGTGGCCAACCATTACAGCAGCAAGCCCGAAATGCAATATATTGGGCAACGTCTGGTCGAGGTTACAGAAAAACAGTTACTTTTAATAAAAAACAACGAATTGAAGGCTGAGGTGGAGAAACTCCTCAACGAAGCCAAATCAAAATTAAAATAGATGAAGTTGACAAGAAGACAGAAAGGACTATTAGGGATCCTGTTCGTGGTGGTATTGCTGGCGCTCTCCTGGATTGGACTATCCAAGATGTTTCCGGAGAGCAATACGCTAAGGTATCTCCCGGACCGCATCTATAGACTCATCAAGATCGTCTTCGGGTCAGATCCTTCCGGTACGGGCTTGGAACAGCAGGATGTACCTTGGGAACTGATCGTTGCCAAGATCGGCACTATCGGCATTCTGATCTTCGGCGCCTACAAGATCATCCAAAAGGTGTTCTCCGAACAGATCAACCTGTTGAAGGCATCGGTTAAAAAGAACCATGTCATCAGTGTTGGTATTTCGAAAAAAGGAAGGCAGCTGATGAAGAGTTTAAAGGAAGATTACGGCAAAAAGGGCATCGCGATTGAAAAGGAAACAGCCCATGCGGATATCAAGTCAGTCACCAAAATGGGCCATCTGGTCATCATCGGCAATGCGGATGAAGAGAACACCCTGCTGGAAGCGGGTATCAAACGTGCCGATAGCCTGATTCTCTTTCTGGAAAATGAACAAACTGTCATCGAAACCTATGAAACGGTTCAAGATATCTATAAGAAGTCAAATTGCACGAACAAGCTCCGTTGCTTTCTGCACCTGAGCAACCCACGACTGGTCGATCTGGTGAAAAATGCGGAAATACAGTTCCAGGACAAACAGCTGGAACTCCATTTCTTCAATGTTCACAAGATGATGGCCAGGATGTTCTTTGCCCAATTGCCACTGGATTTTGCCAAGCAGGGGAAATCCGTTGCCCATATCAACCGATTGGTATTCTTGGGATTTGGGGAATTCGCAAAAGCCATGGTCATTCAGGCGTTACGTGTATTCCATGTGGCCATCGAAAACAATACCGAAATCCATATTTACAGTCCGCAGGCAGATCGTGACCAACGCCTGTTCGCGGAACAGTATCCCATGGCGCATCATATTTTTCCGGTCCATTTTCATGTCTTTGATGGCACATACAATGCGCTGTTGACAGATCAAGGATTAACAGAAAAAACTGAAAGCAGCCTTCTGGTCTGTGCCTTCGATGATGACCAGAGCAATTTAAACGCTGCATTGGAAATCCTTAATAAAACACAGGAATCCAAGCTGCCGATCTATGTGCTGAATGCTGAAGGCAAAGGTCTCCGTAAGATCATGCGGAGTGCCTCGGATACCGAAAGCCTGAATTTCTTCGGTCAATTGGAGGATATATCCAATTGGGAATTTATTACTGGTGAGAAGCAAGATCGACTGGCGCGAGCCATCCACGACGACTACACCACGTTGCTTTCCGGAGCGAGTTCGGAGAGTGCCCGATACACCTCGAGTTGGCCGACCTTACGCGAGGACGCCAAGGATGCCAATCGCGCGCAAGCCGATCACATCCCTTATAAATTTATCCTGACACAACGGCAATGGCCCGTTCCGGAAAAGGAAGTTATCACCTTTACAGCAGCTGAGGTGGAGACCCTTGCCATTATTGAGCACAACCGTTGGATGGCACACCGTTATCTCAATGGCTGGGCCTTCGGCGAAAAACGGGACGATCAACTGCTCCTTCACCCCTCACTGGTGCCTTGGGAAATCCTGAGCGAAAGTGAAAAGCAGAAGGATCGGGACACAATCTTGCGCATCAAGAGCCTTTTGAAAGGGTAAGTGCGCTGCATTTGAAATTCCAAATAGTTTGGCCTATATTTGATTGGCTTTAGGGGTATTCTGAAAAGAATTGAGAGAGTCCCTTTGAACCTGACGCGGATCATACCGCCGTAGGGAAAAGCAAACGATCGTGATCGATTTATACTGCTATTCTCCTGCCCTCAAGCCATTATTTCGTTAAAAAGAAGAAAGATGGAAAACGACATTTATCATTTATTGTCCCAAGTCCGCGAAAGAACTCCCCTCGTGCAGAACATCACCAATTTCGTGGTCATGAACAACACCGCCAATGCGCTATTGGCTTTAGGAGCATCTCCCATTATGGTGCATTCCGAGGAGGAAATCGAAGAGGTTCTGCAGTTGTGCGACAGTTTGGTCATCAACATAGGCACCTTGAGCAAACCTTGGGCAGAAAATATGCTGAAGGCGGCACGCGCAGCAAATGCCTTGCATAAACCTTGGATTCTAGATCCTGTTGGGGCTGGCATCTCCACACTTCGAAATGATATTCTAAAAGAGCTCCTGGCACTACGCCCTACGGCCATCCGTGGGAATGCATCTGAAATCTTGGCTTTGCAGCATTTCGACACGAAGGGTAAAGGAGTCGACAGCACTGCGGATAGCAGTGCAGCGGTACGTGCCGGCAAGTTCCTTAACCGGCAATATGGTTCCGTTGTCTGTATATCCGGGGAAATCGACTATATCATTTCGGATCAGGAAATTGCTGAGGTGGTGAACGGGTCCGTGATGATGACCAAGGTCACTGGACTTGGATGTACAGCTACGGCTATAACGGGTGCCTTCTTGGGGCTTGGAACATCGCCATTCGATGAAGCCATTGCAGGGGTCGCCATTACCAGTCTGGCTGGGGAGATGGCAGCCAGCATGGCAAAGGGTCCAGGCACACTGCAGCTCAACCTGTATGATATCCTCTTTAACCTTTCGAAGGAACAGATCGTGGAAAACCTGAAAATGCGCCGGTATGCCCATTCATCCTAATTTCCCCTATCCCCTATACTTGGTGATTTCGGAAAAAGACTGTGTGCATCTCCCCTGGCTGCAAGTCGCGGAGGAAGCGATTCGCGGTGGAGTGGATATCATCCAACTGCGGGAGAAGGAACTGGATACAGCAACTTTTATCCAACGAGCAATGGCCCTCAAAGCATTAACAGACAGGTATGGCATCCCCTTGGTCATAAACGACAATGTGGAAGTCGCTTCCGCCGTGGATGCCTGGGGTATCCACGTTGGCCGAACCGACCGACAACCGCAACAGATCCACGAGGAATTTGGCCATAGGTTTCAAATCGGCTGGTCGCTGGAGCTCCTCGATCAACTGCAGGACCACAACATGGATTTTGTCCAGCATCTCGGCGTCAGCCCGATCTTTCCGACACCGACCAAGACCAACACCATTACAGCCTGGGGAATGCATGGCATCCGGGATCTTCGGACCCAAACCGACAAACCCCTGATTGCCATTGGTGGCATGCAGCTTGCCCATGCACACGAAGCTTTCACCGCCGGTGCCAATAGCATCGCCGTAGTATCGGCCATCTGCTCCAGCCTGGACCCCCGGAAAGCAGCTGAAGAACTTAAAAATAGCTTATCATGAACAACACATCCCGATACCATGTCCCGACCGTACTGAGCATCGCAGGGTTCGATGGCAGTGGTGGCGCTGGTATCCAAGCCGATACCAAGACCATCTCCGCCCTGGGCTGCTATGCCATGAACGTATTGACAGCCTTGCCCGTACAGAATACCCAGGGCGTAAAAAATATATTCGACATTCCTGCACAGGCCATCCGCGAACAGCTGGATTGTATCTTCGAGGATACCTATCCCGACAGCATCAAAATAGGTATGGTGCATTCCACGGCGCTGGTGGAGATCATCGCAGAAAAACTGGAATCCTTTACCGGGCCCCTTGTTTTCGACCCGGTGATGGTCTCTACGAGTGGGCATAAATTGATCAACGATGACACCATTTCGGCCATCAAATCTTTACTTTTCCCCTTAGCCTCGCTCATCACGCCGAACATGGACGAAGTCGCCGTCCTGGCCGGGCAGCCCATTACCACCTTGGAGGACATGGAAAAGGTATCCGATCAGATACTTAACCTGGGCTGTCAGGCAGCCCTCTTGAAAGGTGGGCACCTGAAATCAGAAACCCTCACCACCCTCCTGATCCAAAAGGACCAGCCTGTCCGTTATTATGAATCTGCACGAGTGGACACCAAGAATACACACGGATCGGGATGCACCCTCTCCTCGGCCATTGCTTCCTATCTGGCGCAGGGCTTTGACCTGCCCTCGTCCACCCAACAGGGACTCGCCTATGTAAACCAAGCGATCATAGCCGGAAAGGATCTTACCATCGGGAAAGGGAATGGCCCCTTGAATCATTTTTTTAACCCTCAAAAATTAATTACATATGAAATGGACTGAACACGTTTGGAAAGATATCCAACCCCTATATAATAAAATCCTAGCCATGCCCTTCATTCAAGAATTGAAAGGCGGCACACTCCCTCTCGAAAAGTTTCAGTTTTATATGCTGCAGGATGCCAAATATCTGGAACATTACGGCCGAGCGCTAGCTGCACTGGGTTCCAAAGCGATGGATATCGACATGGCATTGGATTTCTTTGAATTCGGAAAAAATGCCCTGGTCGTTGAAAAAGCACTCCATGAGGCGTATTTCCAGCAATTCGGATTGGAACAGCAACAGGAAATCACCATCGAACCCACCTGCCACCATTATATCCACTTCCTGAAGAGCACCGTTGCTTTCGATTCCATTGAAGTGGCAACAGCCGCCATCCTCCCGTGCTTCTGGATCTATAAAGAAGTCGGGGATTATATCCTCAGCCAACAGACCGGTGATGCAAATCCATACAAAAACTGGATCGATACGTACAGTGGTGAGGAATTTGCCGAAGGGGTTAAAAAAGCTTTAGCCTATACGGATCAACTTGCTGAAAATACGACGCAACAAATCCGGGAAGCCATGAGGCAGGCATTCATTACCGCCTCGGAATTGGAGTTTATGTTCTGGGATGCTGCCTACCAAAATAGACAATGGCTGGCAAATCGCTAATCTTACTTTTTTAAAAAATTTATAATTTTTTGAGATATATATGTTTAAACATCTAGTTTATAACCTACTTATTTTAAAGAATTATTAATTATTATCTTAATACCCAATAAATGAGGGCATTTGGCTCAATTTTTGGGTAAATCATGACAAAAATAAATACGCTCATGAAATACCTTTGGCTTTTTTCAGGTTCCATCGCGCTTATGTCGTTCGGTGCCTGTACCTCGAATGCAAATAAACAACTTGAATCTAAGGACTCGGTAGAGACTACAGCCTTGGATAGTCAAGTCACAGATACTGTTCATACATCCCAAAATTCATTGGATTGGAACGGAACGTACAAAGGGGTTATCCCTTGTGCGGACTGCCCAGGGATCGAAACCACTGTGGTCCTAAATCCTGATCTTACTTTCACCTATACGGGTGTTTATCAGGAAAGAGATACCAAAGTGGAAGATACGGGTAAATTTATGTGGCACAACAACGGAAGTGTAGTGCACCTAATGGGTAAAGAAGTGAACATGAAATTGAAGGTTGGCGAAAACCAATTGATTTCATTGGATCAAGAAGGCAATCCGATTGAAGGGCCTTTGAAAGATCATTATATCTTAACCAAAGAAAACTAACACATACAGAAAATCCCCTTTGAATTGCTTCAAAGGGGATTTTTTATATTCAATGACGCCCTATTCTGGGCTTCCGTTACTTCGATCTTTCCTTTAGGATGCCTTTGCAGATATCAGCAACCAATCCTGGACCCTCATAGATAAAACCCGTATAGACCTGTACCAAGCTTGCACCAGCGTTCAACTTTTCAATGGCATCCGCTGCCGAATGGATTCCTCCCACCCCGATAATCGGGAATGCGCGGTTTGACTTATCGGCAAGGTACTGGATCACCTCTGTTGATCTTCTGGTCAATGGTTTACCACTCACACCTCCTGGCTCCTGAACCAGCATGCGGTGGCTCTGAAGGCCTTCTCTGGCAATCGTTGTATTTGTAGCTATCACACCGGCAATCTTGGTTTCCATCACGATTTCCACGATATCATCCAATTGCGTAAATGTTAAATCCGGAGCGATCTTCAAAAGAATAGGCTTTGGATTGCTTTTCTTCGTGTTCAGCTCCTGTAGGGTATTGAGGATCTTCATCAAAGGTTCCTTTTCCTGTAGATCCCGTAATCCCGGTGTATTCGGAGAACTCACGTTCACCACGAAATAATCCACGTAATCGAATAAGCTATTGAAGCAATAGATATAATCGTTCACCGCTTCCTCATTCGGCGTAACCTTATTCTTTCCAATGTTTCCACCGATCAGGACGCCATTCTTTTCTTTCAGGAATTTCAACTTACCGGCTGCGACATCCGCACCTTTGTTATTGAATCCCATCCGGTTGATCAGCGCAGCATCATCGACCAAGCGGAACATGCGTGGTTTGTCATTTCCGGGTTGAGGCTTCGGCGTTACAGTCCCGATCTCAATGAATCCGAATCCCAATCGCGCCATGTCCTCGATGAATTCCGCATTTTTGTCAAAACCTGCCGCCAATCCCACGGGATTCTTAAAGGTCAAGCCAAATACCTTCGTTTCCAAACGGGGGTCCTCCACGTTATAGAGGGAATTCAGCAGGGCCTTTGAGCCCCAGATCTTATTGAAGAACTTCAACCCACCGGTCACCGTATGGTGTGCCTCTTCGGGGTTCATGGAGAAGAAAATCGGTTTAACTAGCTTATACATGCCTGCAAAGGTAGCCAAAGATGGAGAAATATTTATTACTTTTGCAACCGAAATGATATCTATAAATAACTTAACCTTTGAAATCGGGTCCAGAGCCCTGTATGATGAAGCCAACTGGCACATCAAGCCGGGTGATAAAGCCGGATTAATCGGTGCCAATGGTACCGGAAAATCGACATTGCTGAAACTCATCGTTGGCGAGTACTCCCCGACCAGCGGGACCATTTCCATGGCCAAGGACCTCAAACTAGGTTATTTAAACCAGGATCTCCTATCCTATCATTCCGAGAAAAGCATACTCCATGTGGCGATGGAAGCCTTTGAGCGCCAGAACCAGTTGCATGTCGAGATCGAGAATCTCCTCAAGAAGATGGAAACCGACTACTCCGAGGAAATCTTGAATAAGCTGAGCGATAAACAGATGGAATTCGAGGCATTGGATGGCTATAGCATCGAGTTCAAGGCGCATGAAATCCTAGCCGGACTGGGATTCTCCGAAGAAGAGCAGCAGCGCCCATTGGCGACCTTCTCCGGTGGTTGGCGTATGCGGGTCATGCTTGCACGCATCCTGCTACAGACTCCGGATATCTTGCTCCTGGATGAGCCAACCAACCACTTGGACTTACCTTCCATCAAATGGCTGGAAACATATCTGCAGGCCTTCGATGGCGCCATCGTGATTGTTTCCCACGACCGGTACTTCCTGGACCGCATCATCAACAAGACTGTGGAATCCCGTAAAGGAAAGTTGACCCTCTGTGCTGGAAACTACAGTTTCTACCTCGAAGAGAAAGCCCTACGCGAGGAATTGCAGGGCAATCAATACAAAAATCAACAAGCGAAGATTAAGCAGGAAGAACGCCTGATCGAGCGATTCCGTTCCAAGGCCAGTAAGGCCAAAATGGTGCAATCGCGTATTAAAGCACTGGATCGGATGGAAAAGATCGATGAAGTCGATGATGACAATCCGGAAGTGAACTTCAGCTTTAAATTCTCCAAGCCTTCGGGTCGGCACGTGGTGACCATGGAAAATATTTCCAAGTCTTACCCGAATGTGGAGATACTCAAGAATACACATGGGTTGATCGAGAAGGGCGATAAAATTGCACTGATCGGTGCCAACGGAAAAGGAAAGTCCACCCTCCTACGCATCGTAGCTGATGCGGATAAGGATTTTGAAGGCACCAGTACCAAGGGACACAATGTATCCCAAACCTTCTTTGCGCAGCACCAATTGGAGGCCCTTCACCTGGAGAACTCCATTCTTGCCGAGTTGGTCGCTTTCGCACCGAAACATACCGAAACGGAACTGCGCTCCATCTTGGGATCCTTCCTCTTTACAGGTGACGATGTATTCAAAAAGATCAAAGTGCTGTCCGGAGGTGAGAAATCAAGGGTGGCCCTCGCGAAAGCCTTAACCGCCGATGCGAACTTCCTGGTGCTCGATGAGCCTACCAACCACTTGGACATGGCTTCCGTGAACATCCTCATCCAGGCACTCCAACAATACGAAGGAACATTTATCGTCGTTTCCCACGACCGTTATTTCCTGGACAACATTGCCAACAAGATTTGGTTTATCGAGAACAAAGAAATCAAGGAATACCCGGGCACCTATCAAGAGTTTGAGGAGTGGAATTCCAAACGTACGGTAAAGCCGGAGACCAAAGAAGAAAAGAAACCGAAGGCAGAACCTAAAAAGGAAAAAGTACAGCCAACGGAAGATACCAAAAAGATCATCCAGAAAAAGAACCGGGAATTGGCTACTTTGGAAGAGCAGATCGAAAAACAGGATCAGCTGGTGAAGGGTCTCGAGGTTGAGCTGGCCAAAGAAGAAATCTATGCTGACGCGCAGAAACTCCAGGAACATACCCGGAATTACAATTCGGAGAAAGCGAAGTTCGAGCAGATGCAAGCCGATTGGGAAGCACTCGCGGAAGAAATCATGGAATTGGAAGGGTAATCTACCTTCTCAAACCACAAGAAAATACAAAGAAGCCTCATTTGAATGATAAGAATGGGGCTTTTTTAATGCCATCTCCGATGTATCACTATTTTTTTCTCGATAAACATACAGCTACATACCGTCATGAAATCGGCATAATTCTTGACCAACCAAGGCTATTACAGATCAATAGCACCATGACCGAAATATTACCGTATATACTTTCGCTATTTGTAGGCATTGGCTTAGCCGCAGCTACAGGCTTCCGCGTCTTTCTACCCATTTTCTTTCTGAGTTTCGGGACGTATATGGGTTGGATTCCATTGGACTCCAGTTACGCATGGATTGGTGGATTGCCGGCAGTGATCGCGACGGGCATAGCGACGGTGATCGAGATCCTCGCCTATTATATTCCTTTCGTAGATAATATCCTGGACAGCATTACCGTGCCGTTGGCAACTGTTGCGGGGTCAATTTTGTTTGCTTCCCAGTTTACGGAAATGAACGATTGGGCGCAATGGCCTTTGGCGATCATCGCTGGTGGTGGAACGGCAGCCACCATTAGTTCCGTCCTTGCCGGAACCCGTGCAGCCTCCTCAGGAACAACGGCAGGCCTGGGAAATCCCATCATATCCACCGTAGAAACCGTAGGATCCACGATCATGAGTGTGTTCGCGATATTCCTGCCGATACTAGCCGGCATATTGGTCATCATTATCCTTTTTCTCGCCATTAAATATGGCAAACGCATTTTCCAGAAATTTAAAGGTAGGCGCACGCAGGAGCAACTTTAGCCATTCAGCCTATTTGTTCGGTCTTCCATCTCATCCGACATCACGCGGATAGGTTCATATTGAACCCAGCAATACGATAGAAAGGGTAGCAGGACAAAAAAGAGCATCCCCCACCAGAAACCGAATATATTACCCAAAATAAGGCTGAGTATGAAGATCAGCAACGGATATCCGAACAACAGCACCCCAAACAAGAGGGAGTCAAAGAATATGGTGCCGTCGGTCTTTTCCCGAACCTTTTTCTTCACCAGCTGGTAGAGCCAATTGTGCGTATAATAGCCCAACTTGGCAGGCAAGCGCATCCATTCCTTTTCCTTTCGTAAATCAGGATTGGACTCCAGAGGTTCTTGGATCAACTCGTTTTCCATGGCCCTTTTCGCTTTGAACAGCACATCGGTACTCATCACCTGCCCATCCTGTAGAAAGTCCGTAGAATCGATCGGTTCCAATGCCTGTAAGGAAACTGCTTTCGGAATATGGTCGAAGGAGCTATACCGCAATAGATAAGGTTGGACCTGAATGGGAATATCCATCTTCACTGCACGCTGAATCAGCGCATTGGTCCCCTGCGGCATAAAGGTGTTTATACCCAAGTGATTTCGAGAAACGCCTTCCGGGAAGATCAGGATCTTGGTACCCTGTTTCAAATGGCTAACACATTCATCATAAACAAAGGCATTCTTGATCTCAGATTCCTCATCGTCGGATTTCTTGTAGATCGGCAACATAAAGAAGGTCCGCAGTGTCCAATTGGCCAGGGGCTTTTCAAAGATATCACCGCGGGTCAGAAAATGAATCTCCGATTCTTGATGGACGGCTATCACCAGGGCATCAAAAAATGAATTTGGATGATTGGCAATAATCAAGGCCGGAACATTGGCGTTGGCCTGTTGCAGGTTCTGCAAACGCCATTCGGACACATACCACCGCAAGCCGAACTTAACAACGAATTTTAGGACTGGGTAAAACATAATACTTCGCTTCTTAACATCTTTTTACCACATAACAAAAAACACGCCTAAATCCGCGCAAGGGGCTAATCTTCGCGCATGGACTCGGTAATTTTATGAATATTGAGACTATTAGCCATCGCACTGAAGATTTTATAGTAGGTACCGTGCATATCGAACAGTTCCTCATGGGTACCATCTTCCACAACCCTCCCCTTTTCCATGACGATGATATGTTCGGCATCAATGATCTGCGAAATGCTATGCGAGACAATGATGACTGTCCGGCCCACCTTGATCGCATCCAAACTGTTCTTGATCTGTTCGGTGGCAATGGCATCCAGGTTGGCAGTAGGCTCATCCAAGAAGATGATCGGTGGATTCTTCAGGAACATACGCGCAATCGCAATACGTTGCTGTTGCCCACCCGACAACAGGTGTGCCTCCGAATCATAGCCATTTGGCAACTCCAGTACCTGGTCGTGAATAGAAGCCTTCTTGGCGGCATCGATCACATCGTCCATATTGGCACCAGGGCGACCGTACAGAATATTGTCGGCAATTGAGCCCTTGAAAATATGGTTTCGCTGCAATACCAGTCCGACATTCTCCCTCAGGAATTCGGTATCATACTCACGAAGGTCAACACCATCCAACAGGATCTGTCCGGAAGTAGGTTCATAGAATTTATCCAGCAGGTTGATAATGGTACTTTTTCCTGCACCGGAAAGACCGACCAGCGCCGTATTCTGGTTCGGGCAAATCCGCATATTGACATCCGTTAAGGCCTGGTGGCCATTCGGATAAGAAAAATCAACATTACGGATTTCAATATGTCCTTTGATCCGATCGGGCCTATACGAACCGGATGGTTCCTTTTGCCCTTCATCTTCCAAAATGCCAAAGAAGCTCTCGGAATAGATCAAGGCATCGTTGACCTCATCATAAATGCGGTGCAATTGACGGATTGGTGCCGATACGTTGTTGAACAACATGATATGGAACATAATGGCACCAATGGTCATCTGCTCGTTCAGTACAAAATAGGCGGTGAGGATAATAACGATGACTATGCCGATCTGCTCGATAAAACCTTTAATGCTCTCGAAAATAAAGGAAGTCTTGCGCGTTGCCATCTGGTTTTCGGTCATCTCATATTGGATTTCCTTATGGCGTTCTGCCTCTGTTTCCTCTCTTACGAAGGACTTGATGACCGTAATGGAATCGATGAGGTTGATCAGTTGGTTATTCTTGTTCTCCCGGTAATTCCGCATGTTCCTCCGGAAACCGGATAGCCGCTTGGCCTGCAGTTGGGAGACATAGAAATAAATGGGGATGATAAAAAGCCCGACCAGACCGACATAGAAATTCGCTAGGAACATACAGACCAGGGCGACAATGGCATTGGCAAACAACGGCAGGATATCGATAAAGAAATTCTGCACCAAACGCGTCAGGGAGCTGATGCCGGCGTCGATACGAGTTTGCAATTTACCGGATTCATTGACCCCGGAGGTATAGAAGGCCATGCGGTAGGTCAAAATGCGATCGACAATCGCTTGGGAGAAATCCCGCGCAATCATGATCCGCAATTTCTCACCGTAATATTTCTGCCCAAACTGCACGATGGAGTAGAGAATTTCCTTCCCTAAGAGGATCGCGGAAATAACGCCCAGCAGGTAAAGGCCCTGCCGAAGTGGGGTTTTATTCACCAACAACTCGCTGATGGTATCGACGGTATATTTCAGGATAAACGCATTGACTTGGGCCGCAAACGAACCCACAACGGTCAGCACAAGGGTATAGAATATTAAATTCTTATACGGTTTGGTAAAAGGAAGAACTTTCTTGAATAACTGGGTAATGGTCATACGTGTTAAACGCTATTTTCGAAAAAAAGTTTAAACGCAGACCATCTCCTAATATTTTACAGGATAGTCTGCGATAAAATCGAATTTATAGTCTTTATGCTGCTTTAAGCTATCAATCAGGCTGCTCAATAACTGCTGCCCCTTTTTGTTCTGGAACATATCATCGTGCATCAACAAGACGATGTTGTTGGGTTTCAAGGTGGATTTGTTGCCGAGCATATTGCGGATCCGGCGATACATTTCATCCACGGACTGCACCGGTTTTCCGGAAAGGCCATTGATCTTCCACTCCACATCCCAACCATAGATCCGGTAACCGTTCACCCCGAGCATATCCGCAGTCTGTTGCCCAGATGTCAAGTCGATACGGCGCACATCATCGAACAACCAAATGTTACGACCTGGCATACGGATGATCTTGTGCTTCAGGCCAAGGTCTTTTTCTGCCTTTTCAAAATCGGCAGTTGCCATATCCGGATTGCTGTAAAAAGCATGGAACCGGTTTCCGGCGTGGGTATAGCTGTGGTTATAGCAATCCACCAACGGATTGTTCATGTAACGGTCGAAGTCACGCTTCAAACGTTTGCTCATATTGACATGCTTGCCAACCAAAAAAGCACTGATCTTGATATTTTTTGCCGTGGTAATGGAATCGATAGCCGAACTACCAATCAATGGTCCATCGTCAAAGGTTAGATAGATGTGTTTATCTTTTTTGTTCAACTCGCGGTAGATGGAATCGCGCATGTTGCGCTTGGCTACCTTTGGATCAACTTTATTGATGGAATCCATGGCTGGAAACTGGATTTTCCCCTTGTTCAGGGAGTCCAGCAAATCCATTAACCGTACGGTATCCTTCTTCACAAGCGCTTCCTCATTATCGATAGGATTTCCCAATGAATCCACAGTCGATTGTGCCGCAGTATTCCCAACGATAGAATTGCATGAACTAACTGATAATAAGGCAGTAACGGCAGCAATCCCAACGGCAAAAGTTTTCTTCCACATAACCCAATATGATCTACAAAATATTTTTCACAAAAGTAAGAATTTTAATCGACAAAACTAAAAACGGGAACCTTTACAAGGCCCCCGTTTTTCACTAACTATACTGTACTGCTTTATGTCTTTTAATGTCTTCCGCGGTGTTCCCGATGGTGACGTTTTTCTGCTTTTTTATATCTTTTGTAATGTTCTTTTTCGCGTTTGCGGTTGTATTTGTAGTCACCTCTATCGTGGCGGTAATGACGTCCTCCGTCACGGATAGCTACCTGGCGAGAACTTCTAGAATAATTCCGATAGCGATCGTAGTAGTGGCTATGGTTGCGCCAAGGACTCGATTCGTTGATCACCACCTTATGGGTCCGGTACAGGTCATAATGTCTGTAACGGCTTGGTAAACTGCGGTGCGAGCGCCATCTGCGGCCATCGTAATAATGGTAATACCTGTTGGACACATCGTAATACACATTCATTTCCGGCATATAATAATAGCGGGCGTAATCATATCCGACAGGTCCCCACTGTGGTTGGATCCCGATATTTAAACTCACACTCACTTGTGCTTCCGCGGGTTTCGCTAAGGCTATTCCCCCTAATAGTAACGTAATGTAAAATAACTTTTTCATATAACCTCCTTATCATTCGGGACCTTTTCGGCCCGCGTTGTTTATTGTTCTGACATCCATTTCCAAAGAAAGGATTAACCGAAATTTGTTAAAAATTGTAAATCTTACGCTACACCACTAATTATCAATAGTTTATTTTTCATTTTAATGTCATGAAATCTTCGTAAACCGTCCTCTTTCACGGTTTATAAATTATCCATCGCAGGGCTGTTTTATATACCTTCATTTTCTTATCTTTGTCGCAATTTTAACAAATAGCAATATGGCATTACAATGTGGTATCGTAGGCCTACCGAACGTAGGTAAATCAACCTTATTTAACTGTTTATCAAACGCTAAAGCGCAAGCAGCAAACTTCCCATTCTGTACAATCGAACCGAATGTGGGGGTTATTACCGTGCCGGATCACCGCTTGAATAAGCTGGCCGAATTGGTCAATCCACAGCGGATCGTTCCGAATACCATCGAGATCGTTGATATCGCGGGCTTGGTAAAAGGTGCTTCCAAAGGCGAAGGTCTTGGTAACCAGTTCTTGGGGAATATCAGAACCACCAATGCGATTATCCATGTATTGCGTTGTTTTGACGATGGAAACGTGATCCACGTTGATGGTTCGGTCGATCCGATCCGTGATAAAGAGATCATCGATACGGAATTGCAGCTTAAGGATTTGGATACGGTTGTAAAACGCATCCAGAAGGTGGAAAAAATGGCAAAGACCGGCGGTGATAAGGATGCGAAGAAAACCTACGAAATTCTTTCTGTTGTGAAGGAACATCTGGAAGCCGGTAAATCCGCGCGTACTGCTCCGATTTCCGTTGAGGATTTTGAATTCATCGATGACCTTACCCTCCTGACGGTGAAACCTGTGCTTTACGTTTGTAATGTGGATGAAGGCTCCGTGAATACGGGTAATGCCTACGTTGATCGCGTAAAAGAAGCCGTAAAGGACGAGAATGCTGAGGTATTGGTTATATCCGCGCAGATCGAATCGGAGATTGCTCAATTGGAGGATTACGAAGAGCGCAAGATGTTCTTGGAAGATTTGGGTCTTGAAGAATCCGGCGTTCATAAATTGATCCGCGCAGCATACTCTCTACTTGATTTGGCGACTTACTTTACCGCAGGTGTACAGGAAGTTCGCGCTTGGACAATAGAAAAAGGATATACAGCACCTCAGGCTGCAGGTGTCATCCACACCGACTTCGAAAAAGGATTTATTCGTGCCGAGGTGATCAAATACAACGACTTCGTACAGTACGGTTCCGAAGCTGCCGTGAAAGAAGCCGGAAAATTATCCGTAGAAGGAAAGACCTATATCGTGGAGGATGGTGATATTATGCACTTCCGTTTCAATGTTTAAGTAATAGAGACAATATTCACATAAAGAAAGGGTTATCAAATTGATAACCCTTTCTTTTTTATATAGATTAATATTATTCTTCTAATCAAAGATTCGTTTAACGATGCGCAGCTTATGTGTCACCTGATTGAGGTCCTTATTGAAAAGGCCTTCATTATCCAAGTGATCGATGCGCACCTTTTCCCGGACATGCAGCACTTCATCCTCGCTCACTACTAATCCGACATGGTCCACGATCCCCTCTTCGTTCTCGAAGAAGGCCAGGTCACCATCCTGAATTTCCGAAATAAAGTCAATGGCCTTCCCCAAAGTCAGCATGGACTCCAAATCTTTCGGCAATTCAAAGCCAAAATGGCGGTAGAACAAGCCGCAGAGGCCAATGCTGTCCAACCCGTGTTCGGTCCGACCTTTATGGGCAACCGTTTTATTCAGATAAGTTGCTGTAAAATTCTCCAATGTTTCCCGATCACGTTCAACCTCAAAACCAAAATTTACTTTTAAGGGGTCGTTCAGGAAATTGTAGGTGTTGACCTTTGTCGTCAGCACACCATTCTCGGGCATCGGACTTCCATGGAATAAGGCGATCGTCGCCTGTTCATCGCCCAATGCAAAGCCACCGACGTCATCCACGATGAAGTCATAAGTTGGCACTGCATCCACCTCTTCAAACTGACCTTCCATCACCCAGCCCTGAATATCCGTTTCCAGCACACGTATATACACCCATTCCTTGGCGCGTTCCAACACGAGAAGGCCTTCCCCAAAGAGTAATTCATAGACCCGGACTGCTGCTATTTTCGGCTCCTGATAGACCGAAATCGAGCTAAGTGTACATACTGCTAACGCCATTTTTATCGAGTTTTATAAAACATTCCGGCTAATTTAAACGTTTTTTCTATATTAGATAGACATTATAATCTAAATATCATGGCATCAAGAAGATTCTCTAGAATATTATTAGCGGTTGATGAAACCCCCTGTTCGGAACGGGCCATCAATTATGCAAAAGAAATAGTGGCCGACCTGCAACCTGCCTTGGCGCTGGTAACCGTCGTACCACCCACCTCACCGACTTCCTACGGCGTTGACCCTTTATTGGGGCAGCAGCCGATTATCGTACCGGAGGTCACGGAAATACAGCAACAGGCGTCACAGGATTTCCTGAACCGACTGGCACATGAATTTACCGGAGCAACGGAAACTTTTACGTTCAACCGCGTCGGTGACATCCGCGACGAAATCCTACAGGTAGCCAAAGAGTGGACCGCAGAATTGATCATTGTGGGGACAAATGGACGTACGGGCTTCGATCATTTCCTTTCCGGCAGTGTTTCCGAGTCGTTGATCCGCAAGGCAAACTGCCCAGTTTTGGTGATTCCGTTGAATTGCGACTAAGCTTTCCGGAATACCGCCGCAAACATCGAGTCGGCCTTGTTGCCATAACCCAGGATATTTTCCTTGGCCTGTAGCGTGAGGCCCAACTCCTTCTCAATAAATGCCACCACTTCTTCATTCTCGGCAGCAAATACAGAACAGGTGATATACAGCAATTGCCCATTATCTTTCAGGTAAGGCACCGCATTGCGGACAATATTCTTTTGCAGATCAGCAAAGCGATCGATCTCCGCTGTCGTAAACTTGCTGAGCATATCGGGGCTTCTCCCCCACGTTCCTGACCCTGAACAAGGCGCATCCAGCAGAATGGCATCAAAAGATTCCTTTTCCATGATGTGCTGAACAGAATCGCTTAGGTCTACTATTTTCTTTCGGTAACAGGTACGAACACCGGCAGCAGCAAAGCGTTCATCCAGGTTGCGCAGGATACTCATGCGTATATCCGATACCATCAGTTTGATATCAGGTTCCTGATCCAGCAGCAACAGTGATTTACCACCCGATGCGGCACAGCAATCCCACCAGGATTGTTTTGCACGGATCGTAGCCAAATTCAAACTTTGTTGTGAGGAAAGGTCCTGTACTTCATACAGGCCATCGATACCACGGACCTGCTGAAGCTTGCTTCCATTTGGAAGGGCTAAGGTCTGCGGGCCCAAAACTGTAAAGGCAACATCTGCTTTCGTCAGCGCATCCATAACCTGCTTTTCCTTCCCACGGCGGAGGCGGATAAACAAATCGGGCTGTACGAAATGCGAAATCAGAAACGCACGCGTATCTATGGCCTCAGACAGCTGGGCTGTCCACGGGAATACCCGTTGCAAAAAGTCAGGATCCAGCTCTTCCACGATGGCGACCTTCTCCTCGACAGGATGCTCCAGCATAGTTGTCCATTCCGGGCGGAAAGCCTCCACCACGGCACTTTCCGTCTCGCACAGGAATTCCGCTATCGCCAGGCGTTCCGTTGCCGAGAGATCGCTGAAAGCACCTCCCAAACGGAAATAGTTGTAGCAGTAGCGGGTATTCATCCGGCGATCGGAAGAACCCATCTGTTTGTTGTTCTTATAAAACTGCGTAAGGAACCTCGCAAAAGGTTCCTTAAACAAATATTCTTGAATTGTTCTCTCGAAATTTCGAACCTGAAATAAGGCTCTCTTGGTATTTTTTTCCAAAACGGTTGCTTATTGGAATGAACCGTTACGGTACGTCTTCAAAGCTACCGCCTGGTTCACATAACCCCATTGTGGGTTGTAATTAAATTGGTAATCGCTGAACAAACCGGAGTAACGCTCTTCCGTTACTTTCTCCGCATAGTTCTCGCCATATTTATTCAATAGGCTCACGAAATATTTACCGGCATCATATCCCTTGTAGGAGAAATCTGTCGGATCGACCTTATAGGCATTCTTATAGGTTCTCTGGAAGTTCTGCACGTCCGAGCTCCAAGCTTTCAGGTGGCTTTCGGAAGTGATGGTCGGATCCATACGGTAGAAATTATCGTAGCTGCCAAAGTTCACTTTGCTCCAGTTCGGATGGCCAAATAAACGGACTGCATACCCCTCACCTACCTTTTCATCCAATCCGGCAACCAATGCACGCAATTGGGTCTTTTCGGTCGTACCGCATACCACCAACGCCGTGTTCAAATCCGGCAAGGCCTGGCCCAGGGACCAGATAGTCGCCGCATGGACGATCTTGGCATTTGGATTTAATTTCTTCACTTCCTCATCAAAGCCTCCGATAAATTGACGGTGGTCATTATCCTTGGCATCGAATACCACGATCACATCCCCTTCGCGGTAATTGTCCACAACTTCCTTGGCGATGGCACGCATGTGAATGCGGATCGGTGGCGTAATGGAAACGAGGTTTCCGATATTGAATTCCGTCGGCATGGTTGCAGCCAATGGATTCACCTGTAAAACTTTCTTGTTCTTATTTCCTTTGGAAAAGGATCTGATTTCCTTGGGATAGATTGGGCCGACGATCAGGCTGGCCGTTTCCACATCCTTGGACGCTGCCAAGGAAAGGTTCTTCATTTCGCTGTCTTCGGAATCCAACACCTTTACCGTGTAGGCACCGGCTTTCTTGGTCGCTTCATTTACGCCGATCTGGAACCCTTGGTAGAAATCCAATGCCAGCGCGGAGCGCTTCACATCGGCTTCCACGACATTGTTCCCTGAAACCAAGTTCAGCTGAAAAGGTAAAAGCAACGCGATATTCGTTGATTGATCCGCTGCTTTTACATTTTCGTTATTCTTTCCGGTTTCCTTTTTCCCTTCCTCCGGTGTTGTCTTCCCAGTTTCCGGGCGGATCTTGCCGCCGTAAACATCCGGGTTCCGAAGCACACCACCTGTTGTTTTAGGTGAACATGAGCTTACCGCAAGGATGGCCCCTAAACAAAGGGCTGAAAAAGTTCCCCTGATAATGTTATTTCTTACTTTATTCCCACTCAATGGTTGCTGGTGGTTTTGAACTGATATCATACACGACTCTGTTGATTCCTTTAACATGATTGATTATCTCATTTGAAATTTTCGCTAATAAATCATACGGCAAGTGAATCCAATCGGCGGTCATTCCATCCAGGGAGCCTACTGCACGCAGGGCAACAACATGTTCATAGGTGCGTTCATCGCCCATGACCCCAACAGATTGTACCGGCAAAAAGATCGTTCCTGCTTGCCATACTTTATCATACCAACCCGATTCTTTTAGGTTACGGATATAGATGTCATCTGCTTCCTGCAAAATCCGTACCTTTTCCTCCGTAATATCACCAAGAACACGAATTGCTAAGCCGGGACCTGGGAAAGGATGTCTTCCCAAGATCGCTGGATCAACCTCCAGGGACTTTCCAACGCGTCTTACCTCATCCTTAAATAAAGTTTTCAACGGCTCGATCACCTTCAATTTCATGTAATCAGGCAGACCACCCACATTGTGGTGTGACTTGATGGTTGCCGAAGGTCCTTTGACGGAAATGGATTCGATGATGTCGGGATAGATGGTACCCTGACCCAACCATTTCGCTTCTACACCCTCAGGCAATTCATTCTGTATACTTTTGGCAGCTTCATCAAACACGTCGATAAAGGATGCACCGATAATTTTTCTCTTTTGTTCCGGCTCGGAAACTCCTGCTAAGCGCGAATAGAACAATTCTTTCGCGTTCACGCCTTTGATGTTCAAGCCCATATCCTTGTAGGATGCCAATACCTGTTCGTATTCATCCTTCCGCAATAGACCGTGGTCTACGAAGAAACAGTGCAATTTGTCGCCAATGGCGTGGTGCAACAATACGGCAGCCACAGTGGAATCCACACCGCCGGAAAGCGCCATGATCACATGATCATCGCCCAACTGCTCCTTTAATTCCTGAACGGTAGTTTCGACAAATGCATCTGCGGTCCAATCCTGTGAACAGCCACAGATATCGATCACGAAGTTCTTCAACAATACCTGTCCATCGGTACTGTGTGTAACTTCCGGGTGAAATTGGATACCGTAAGTACGGGTTCCTTCGACCTGGTAAGCCGCCACACGTACTTTATCCGTGCTGGCAACGATCTTGAAGTTTGCTGGAACTTCCTTAATCGTATCGCCATGCGACATCCATACTTGCGATTGCGTCGGAATGCCTTTTAATAAATCATTCTCCTGATCCACGAACTGAAGGTTCGCACGACCGTATTCACGGATTTCCGACGGCAAAACTTCACCACCGGAATGCTGCGCGATATATTGCGCACCATAACAAACACCTAACAACGGAAATTTAGCCTGAATGGACTGGAAGTCAATCTGCGGCGCATCTTCCTGACGTACAGAGTATGGACTACCGGAAAAGATAACTCCTTTTACCGATTCGTCAAATTCTGGAAGATTGTTGAACGGGTGAATCTCACAGTAGACATTAAGTTCCCTAACGCGACGCGCGATGAGCTGGGTATATTGCGATCCGAAATCGAGAATGATAATTTTTTCTGACATGCCGCAAAGTTACAAATCAAGATTGATTTTATTTCAGGATTTTAAACTAATTGTAGCAAAAAGGAAAACGCCAATCCTCTCGGATTGGCGCCTCCCCTAATTTCGTATTTCTTATTTATGGAAAGATATCTTTCCGCCGGCGATTTTCCGGTGCTTTGTCTGTGCCGGATTGCCATATACATCGATTGTCCCGCCTGCCCGTGTTTCCACATCCGCAGACTCCGTAGCATAAACTTCCGTTTTGCCACCAGCATTCACGCGCACATAAGCAATCTCCGTCTTCAGGTCCTTCCCGTAGAAAGAGCCGCCCGCCGTTGTGCTTACATTGAGCTTGGTTGCCGAACCCAGCATATCAATGACCGAACCGGTATTCGCAATCGCATCCACACCCACGGCATGCACGTTCAAACGGACACGCGAACCTTCATTCGCTACCACCGAAAAGGCGTTCACTTCCATCGGGTCGGATTCAATGTTCACTTCAGATCCTTTCTTTGCCACAATTTTCGAAATGGAAGGTGCATGCAAAATCACAGATGCCTGTGTGCCCTGCATAATATAGCCCCCTTTCATCTTTAACTTCAGCGTATTCCCGGAATACACCGCTTCGACCTTGTCGGCCAGGTCTCCCTTGATTTCCATCTCCTGTTGGCCATCGGCCGCCGGAACAATACTCACCAATAAACGATCGGTGACTTCCAAAACATCAAAATTGGATACGGTCTGTTTGATCTGGGCTTTCAACTCCCCAAAAAACAGGGTTACGGCTAAAACTAAAATGTACTTGCTGTTTATTTTCATATATACTGTGTATTTATCGTCCTAATAACGCTAATTCTGACGAAGTATACATATTTGCACCCTTTAAATAATTATAAATTTTATCCTTCACGAACTTATCATTCAGTTTATACAGGTTGTTCATCACATAATCCTTATCCTTTTCGATGTCGTTATGGTAGCCTAAATACTTGGGAATGTGGTACTGTATACTCAATCGGATAAACCGCAGCTCCACATTATTGGGATTGCCTTTCAACTCTTTCTCCAATTTTGCTTTTCCCTCCTTAAAAATATTCATCTTTTTAAAGGGGTTACCCGTATGCTTTGCCATGAACATGTGATAAGCGGCGGCATACCCACGTTCGACGGGACTATCCGCATGTTTGTTCAGTGCCTGTAAGTGCTTCTGGCAAAGACTTTCATCCTTCACGCCTTTATTGAAATCATTCCGAATGGCAGTCATATCTAAACTCTGTGCATGCAGTTTCGTGGATACAAGCGCAATAAAAGCCACTAATAATGTACGTATCATCATAAAAAAAGGTTTATCTCTCCCTTAAAATACAAAAAACCTGCCAAGTCAACTAAATCTATTTCCTTTGATTTTATTTTTTCGGAAAAGAGGGCCTTAATTCATTGCCTTTTGTAATATTTTTAACTTGCCTCAACCTTTTCCCAAATAATATGACTTAGTCCAAGCTCCTTATAGGAAGCATTCGACACATTTTTACCGATAAACAGTATCCAACAGCATTTAGTCAAAAAATTATCGAATAGATATCAAAATTTTCTATATTTTTAGTTTACAGAATACTTAACCAATTAATTTATAAAAATGGAAAATACAGAAAACACACCTGGCCAAGACAATCCTTCCTATCAACCACCGTTGAATACGGGCGACCAATACCATTACGAAGACCGTGATTTAAAGATCACCGGGCAGACAGCAATATACCTTCGTGAAGCTGCAAAATGGACTAAATTTCTATCCATCTTGGGTTTGATCGGGATCGGATTTTATGTGTTGGCTATGATCTTCATGATGCTCACGACAGCTTCGGGCAGTCTTGGTCCATTACCAAATCAGTTTGGAGCTTTCTCCATCCCCTACTTCATCATCTTGATTTTAATTATGGTGATTTACGCACTCCCAATCTGGTGGCTCTATAAATTCAGCACCAATCTTAAAATTGCTTTGGAAATCAAGGACCAAGCAACTTTGGATAGCGCATTCAACTTCCTTAAAAAACATTACAAGTTTATCGGAATCATGACGGTTATTATGATTGTTTTCTATATTCTGATGGTAATCGTGTTTATCGGTGGTGCGGTATTTATGGGATTAAACAGCCAAGTTTAGGAGCTGGTTAGCTAAAGAAAGATATATGAATTGGCCGGGGTAATGCCCCGGCTGATTTTTTTTTGGAGTGCCCCCTTTTCCCAAGAAAAAATATAGGTATTAGCACAATACCCCAGATCCAAAGCCTTCCCAAAAATTTCACCCTTTAAAACAATGGTTAGTTGCCAGTTATTATAAATAAATTCCTATATTTAAACAAGCTGATTACCAAAGTCTTACACTCTGGCAATCTGATCTCCAGATTCGTCAATTTTCAATAGTATTTCTCTTTTTTTAAGAATTTCATACGTCCAACACGCTCTCGCCTTGTGATATTTGCATCACATCAATAATTCTGTTGACAAAACATTTGCTCAGGTAGTTTGTAAAATCGCGTTTCAAGGCTATATGGACCTTGTCCGACATGCATCCGAGATGCGTGCGTGGTGTTTACGAGGTGAGAGCGTGTCTATGACACGCTCTCACCTCGCTCTCAGTACGCTCTCACCACGCTCTCATGTCGGACAAGGTCCAGACAGTGGATATGGAAGGAAATAGATAGAATTACACATAAAACATTTATAATCAATATTTTATATTTTAAACAAATAGAAAAGTAATGGTGAATATAAATGCTTATTATAGCTATTTGATGGCAGAGATTAAAGCAAACAACAAGAATTGGTGGATAGGCAAAAATTTATAGTTACACCCCTCTGGGGTTTTAAAAATTTTTCAATCATGTTTCTAAAATAGTGACACCCCTCTGGGGTTGATTTTCAGGTGCATTTGGAAAGGTTTTTAGGCACAATTCCATCATCGCTCGGACCACAACAAAAGACTTGCACCAACGTGTTATTAGGGACTTTGGTATAGGTTTATAAAATCCATCAAGGGTTCCAGGGGTGCTTTAACCGTCCAAAACTTGCTCTCCTGCCTAGCCACCCTGCCTTGCCGCCATAGGTCTACCTACTAAATACTAATTACTATATACTAAAAAAGCTCATCGTAAGATGAGCTTTTTTCCGTACCCAGGGCCGATATAATTACTATCATGAAAATCAATGGTTTACACAAAATGTTAACAACGATGTTTGCAGATTTTACTCGCAACTTTATTCATTATATTGACATAAATATTTGCCGAATTTAATCCTGCTTCTATTGGGCTAATAACATATTCTTTAAATTTTTCTATAGACTATCTTTTAAGGATTTTCTTTTAAATATTCATACCCATTTAAAACATCGAGAATACCTTGCCTTTCTTGTGGTGTTAAATTTCTGTCTTTAGTGTACTTTCCAGATAATCTCATTTTGGCATTTTTCGATTCAGCAAATTTCCTAAACCAGGATACTTGAGAATCATCAATTTTAACATCGATCCACTCCCATACCGCTCCATTTCCATTATCTGAATCCTTTTCTTGATATTCATCAAAGAAAATTTGTTTAGTATCTCCATCATGGGACAAATATGCATTTTCAAAAAAAATCCAGTCATCGCCCGTATATGACAATTGAAGCCTTAAAAAAGGCATGCTATCTTTCTCCTTACCGATATAAATTGAAGCCCTATTCGTATTTGAATAATGTTTAAAATATTTTTGCTTATACCAAGAAATACCTCTTACATCATCAAAATCAAGTTTTAATTTTTTTACACTTGCTTTTTTTAATTCCTTTTCTTCGGAAATTTTCTTTTGAGCTGCGTCATTTAATTCCTTCATTGAATTTAAACGAGCTGATCCCGGGAATTTATTTGAAAAGGAATTAAAGGTTTCTATGACCTTATTATAATCTTTAGATTCAAAGGTATTTATTATTAAGCCAGTTAATTTTTCTTCACCATATTTACAGTTTTCAAGCTCATTTTCTAATTCTAAAATTCTCTTGCTAAGTTGCTCTTCTTTCTTTTCATCATGGCACCCGACAAAAAGAACAATGGATGCAATAGCACCGATTAAAATTTTCAAAAATTTCATATTTTATATATTGGTATCCTGATTTTAACTAATAGCGCTTGCCTTCAACTTATCCTGGCCAGTTAACATTCTTTTCATAACATAGTGATATACATTTTGGCCACTTACAGTTATTACATACGCATTAACAAACTCCCAGCCCTCAGATGCCATGTAATTAAGGGCGTCAGTTACACTATTAAATACTATCTTTTTCCCGTTTTCATCTCGAAGGCCTCTTTTATCCTTCCAAAATGACCATTCTTGACCAAAATCAATATCAATAGTGACTTTGGTGCTTAAGAATTTCGCAGTTGCGAGAATCATGCAATATTCTTCTTTAGCCTTTTCCTTGCTTAATTCAGTAATTTTTTCTTGACTCAATGATGAAAAACTAATTCCAAGCATTGAAATAAATAGGATGAACTTTTTCATTTGATTTGGTTTTTATGTTTTTTTTAAATATTTACTCAATTATCCCAATTCCTCCAAACCACTTTAAGTATCGGCTTAGCTAACACTCTTATCTGCTGAAGAATCTCCGTTCAACTTTGATTTAAGAAGCTGATTATAATCTTCCAATAATTTAATGTACTTATCCCTTAATTCCTCGCAGTTGGAAGGAAAATCTTTTCCGAGAGCTACAACATTTGAATCTTGTTTGCAACTTTTTAACATATCTCCCCTACCTGTCAAGAGCCAATTAGCATCAATTTCTTCAAACTTGTTTACTATGTCAATCAAAATTTCGAATGAAGGATTGTTTTCAGGTTTTTTTAATCTGTTAATCTTTTGAGGAGCATCATATCCTAAACACTTTGTTGCAAAAATGTTTACATTTTTAATACCCTTATAATCAATTATTTGAATAATTCTTTCAAAGAAAGAAGAATTTTCACTCAAAGATGTTTGCATAATTTAAAACTTGTTTACATATTTGCAGTAACAAAATGCAGTAACGAACAATAATAACAAAAAACTAGAACAAATGAATACAACACATCTTTCAAGCACTATTGAAGTTAGCGGAAACGAACTTCAATTTATCCGCAAAAATGCTCCTACCGCCTTCGCGAGGATCGTCTCCGAAGCACTCTCCCAGGATGGGTACCCCGTATCCCGAGTGACTGTGCATAAAGAACTACACACCATCAAGGATAAGTACAATCACCGGATCATTGCTAAGTCCAGAGAATTGCTCAAAGCAATTTCCAAGGTTGAATACAATGGCAAATAACGAACACTTCATTATTCACTCTCAAATTAAGAGGATTTAAACTACAGTTAAAATCCCATCTAACTACCAAATAACGAATATGATCGATCTGAATAAAGTCAAACAAGCCCTCCCTCCCGGATTGGAAGATGACAATGTGGAATTCTATGTATTCAACAACAACATCAAATGCCTTCATCAGGGTAAGACTTATTTATGGGGAGATTTTCCCGTCTGGATAATGGAAAGGATTGAACAGGATATGTTGGAGAATCCGGAAGCGCTCCGGGCATTGGTCGCTTGGGATTTCATCCAGAGGGAAGAAGCCATGCGACAATACATCATCTGTCGATTTGGCGGATTTGATGGCCACGCGGATATGGAGGCGGATGGGAAGATAAAGCATGTCGAATATTTTGAATGTGGCCGCCGTGGCCAATGTGCATCAGAAGGAAAATTATGCTCTGCCATTAAGGTCGGAGATGACCACCTAACCAAGCAGGAAATTATTGTCCTTAAAAAAGTGGCAGCGGGTAAGCCAAATAAGATCATCGCCGACGAACTATCCATTTCGGAAGAAACGGTGTCCTCCCACAATCAAAATATTCAACGGAAACTTGGGGTAAGTTCTAAAATAGAAATGGCCACCTGGGCCGTGAAACGAAATATCATTGAATCCTAAAAAACCAATCTCATGATTACAGCACTATTAATTCCGCAACAACGAAAAATCGTTATTTCCTATCCGAATTTTACGAAGATAAAACCGGTGGAGATTACCGTCCGCAGTTCAGCTGAGGCACACACCATTATTCGGATCCGGACCATTAAGTTCATCACCAATGAGATCCGTAATTTCATAAGCATGCGCTGTTATGCCTATACGGCCGGCAATCGCTTCACAGCGGAACGCCAGAAGGCGCTGTGCAAACTAAGGCATATCATAGATACCTATTCCGAGAGTCGCTTGGAGATCTTGGCGAGCCAGCTGGCCAATGCACGGGTAAGTTTCGCTGAATTAATGCCCATCAAACCCTCGCCGGCTAAAACCCATTTCGATAACCACATTGTCCCCATTCTCAGTTTCTGTACAGCGATCCATGAGAACAACCTGAAGAATTAAACCGAGTCAAGGTCATGGGCAAGTCAGTACGTTCTTTATTGCTCAATCATTCCGTCCTGCTGACTGGACGGATTTATAACCTTTCATTTATTTTACTATGCATCCCGATATATCTTCTGCTATGCTTATCCAGCAGAACCAGGAAATTCAATTCCTGACAGCAATCAATATTTTCCTAATCGTCCTGTGCCTGATCTTATTCCTGGCGCTATTGATCTTCATCATGAACACCGGTTCAAATAAATCGTGTAGGGAGAATGGCGCAGTATAAGATAACCAAGGATGACATATTTACGGCGACCAATGGCGGTTTGGATATTTTCCGATTCTATATAGCTGATATCGATCAGTACGTCGGAAAGAAAAAACATTTTGTAGACCCAACTCGAAATGAAAAGACGCCATCTTCCATGATCAAGCAAACGGAAGATGGGAATTATATCGTTCGTGATTTCGGTGATACCGTCAGTAAATGGCACAATGCCATTACGTACACCCAGAAGCGGGAGAACTGCGAATACGGTGAGGCCATTGCCATTATTGCTGAACGACACGGTATAGGATCACCGGAAGCAATTAGATCCATGTACCAGGCAGAGGTATCCTCTGCGGATGCTAAACCGGATCAGAACGACAAAGAGAAATTCTTTGTACATGCCGAGGAAGTTTCGGAATCTCATTTACGCATCCTATTCTCGGACAAGGTTTGGAGCAACATCGAATATCAGCACCGGAACCGGAAGGAAGAGGAACGCCATAAAGCTGTTCTGGAACAGCTGAGGGCTGTACTTAAAGAACAGCATTGGCATGCACTGGATAGCTATACCATCATCAAGGAACGTAAAGCGATTACATTTACCGCTACGGAATTTTACCCCATTTTTCGCATTGAAGAAGAGGGAAAGAACGGTGATCGCTTTTCAAAAATTTACCAACCAAAATCCGCAAAAAAAGAAAGGCGATTCTTCTATGACGGCAAGTTTGACCCGCAGTTCTTGCATGGGTATGCCCAGGTAAAACGTGCCTATGAGCAGGTGGTTAAAGACCATGAAGATTCCAAGGATGAGGATGAGAGCAAGAAGGAAAAGCCGAAACTGGAAGAAATCATTTATTGTACGGGTGGTTCTGACGCACTAAACCTGCGTGCGCTTGGCTATCACGTGGTTTATCCATCCTCAGAGCACTTCAGGCTATCCAAGGATCAAGTCTTTAAATTATTCCAGAAGGCCAAATCAGTTATGACCTGTCCGGATCTGGATGCAACCGGCCAATTGCAGAACCACCGATTGTGCAAGTCTGATGCATCAGATTTCTTCTTGGATATCCGGACTATAGAACTACCAATGGAACTGCAGACCAAGCGCGATCAGTACGGCCGGCCCTGCAAGGACTTAAGGGATTTCCTGAAGCATTATAAAGCCTCTGACTTAAAGAATTTGGTCAAGGTGGCCATGATGTACCGGTTCTGGGATTATCAATTGGCATTTGACCGATCCGGAAACCCTAAAATCAGGTACGGTAGACCCTTATACGAATACAAGTTGTCTATGGAACGAGTGCTGAATTTCCTGGTAAAATGTGGCTTTGGGCGAAGGAAAGTAAACGAGGAAACCATGGAGTTCATCCACATCGATGGTAACTTGGTACGACCAGTAAAGCCGGAAGACATCAAGGCCTACCTGCTCAATTTTTTGCGATCCAGGTATGCCCCAGAGGATTTACTCAACGTATTGCACCGTTCCACTTCCTTGAGCAACACTTCGTTTGATTCGCTACCCGTGCTGGATCCTGATTTTCGCGATTACGATGCCTGGACCCAATACATGTTCTTCCAGAACACGACCTGGCGAATTACTGGTGCAGGGATCGAAGAAATCCCAAACAGCCGGGTGGATAAAATGGTATGGGAATCCAAGATATTAAAACACAAGGTTCGGCGACTGGATCCAATGTTCGAAGTGACGCAGGACGAAGACAAAATATTTCATCTGCAGATAAACAATTCAGATTCGATGTTCTTCCGATTTCTTATGCAGACATCCCGGATTTATTGGCGAAAGGAGCTAGAGGACAATTTGGAGGACCTGACCGCTGATGAGATCAAGGAATACAAGCAGCGCAACAAGTTTACCGTTACTGGCGAAAATCTGACCCCAGAAGAAAGATATGACCAGATTGTCCACCTGATCAATAAAATGTATGCATTCGGTTATCTCATGCACCGGCACAAAGCGCAATCCAGACCATGGATCGTGTTCGGTATGGATGACACGCCACAAAAGGATCAGGGATCATTCGGTGGTACCGGTAAGTCTATATTCTTCAATGGGATCCGAATGGTGAAGAATCTCCTCCAGTTTGACGGTAAGAACGCCAAGCTGTTTGATGATAACCACGTATTTGAACAGGTCAATTCCAACACGGATGTGGTCTATATTGATGATGCGACCCGCGAATTCCCCATGGAGCGCACGTTCTCCATGACCACCGGTGATATTACGGTGAACCCCAAGGGGAAGACCCGGACAAGTATAAAATTTGAGGAATCCCCAAAATTGGGTATCACAACAAACTTTGCCCCGGATGATATGGGCCCTTCAACCATGCGTAGGATCCTATTCTTTGGCACATCGAACTACTACCATGTGGACAAATCCGGCATGTTCAAGGAAAACCGTCAGCCGATTGATGATTTTGGCAAAGAATTCTGGTCTTCTGAGTATTCAGATGAAGAGTGGAATTTGGATTTAAATTTCATGGCGCAGTGCTGCCAGCTTTACCTTTCCTGGCCAACATGGATTGAAGCACCTATGGAAAACATTATGGACCGATCACTCACCAACAACATGGGATTCCAATTTCTTGCTTGGGCAGAGGTTTTTTTCTCAGCAGAATCCAATAGGCTCGATTGCTTTATCCCCTCTCATTTTGCCATGGAAGATTATAAAATGGAATCCTCCATCAAGAACATCACCTCTACTGGATTTAACGCCAAAATGAAATTATATGCACAGCTGAAAAAACTGACATTGAATCCCAAAGCTGTACAGAATTCGGACGGCAGGGTACTCAAGACTTGGGATGAGGTACGCTTTGACGGTCGCGATAAGAGATGGATAAAATCGGACCGGAAGAAAACACAATCCATGTTTTACCTCCAATCGGAATCATCATCGATCAGTGACCGCATTTACGACCCTACAGAACCAATTATTTCTCAGGAAGACTTTCCAGTGCCAGATCCAGAAACAAACGGCCCCAATTGGCCATAACAACATTAAAACGAGACCAACATGGAATATATCAAGAAAATCATCGACCTGGTTAAACCCAGAACCACAAGAGCCTTTAAAGGCGGAGTGGAATTGAGAGGGATAAACATGGAATCCGCTAAACAAGAAATCAGAGCTGCCATTGAGTTGAACCAGTGGCCAGTAGAAATATTCGATACAGATGTACGTCTGAAATCGATTTCAATACGCGAAAAATAATGGGAAAAATCATCCGTCCAACTTGGCCACTGGGCCTTCGCTTTATAGACAGCAAACGCCGGGAATTTGAAGTGGTGACTGTCACCATGGGAAATCCAGGATGCCTCGGCTATGAAGTTGAAATGCATAATGGATGGATGGTTAAATCTCAATTCGGGGATCATCCACAAACAGCTGCAGGGTTTGTGGACGTTTCGAACCGAAAAAGGATAATTAATGAATCGGTTGAAAACCTCGACCGGTTCTTGAAAACGGGACATTTAAAAATTATCGGATTTACAAATTAAATCTCAAATCATGAGTTACGAATCTAAATTGGAACAGAGCTTTACAAGGCTTCAGAAACTGAAATTTAGTTTACAGGTAGAAAATATCAAACGGTTTATCCATGATGCAAGACGCCGGTGGAAACCTCGAACGAAGGAAGTGAAGGCAACAGTTTATCATGGCAAAAATCAAGGAGATGTTGAATCTCATACCCTCTACTGGAATGAATACGAATGTTCCTGGACTACTAAAGAAATGGCCTTCAATGGCTATGTATTCAAAAAGGTCCAACAAATATTGAACAATGAAAAAATTGAAAAATATAACCAATCAACATGACAAGAAAAGAATTAGAGGCAATCATTGTATTTATGAACCTCTTTATGGACAATAATTTTCCCGTGCAGGAAATCAATGCGAAGTATGGGCTAAATCTAACAGAAACTACCTCCAAGGAAGATGCACTGGAAGCATATCTGGAAGAATTCGATGTAAAGTCCAAGATACTAGCCACTAAAACAATAAAAACACTTGATGAATTTGAATGTCAAAACCAAGAAGAGGATTTGATTAAATATCTGGGAGATAAACCCATTGAAATTGATGAACTATTATATTATCACATTATCTGCGGTTATGTCGTCTCAAATTGTAATATCATGCTCAAAGAAGGAATTTATATTGCTCAAAATGGCGAAGCTGAGGACGCTTTACAAGAAACCGCAATTGGACCTAAAATATTTACATATATGACGGTTAAATCATTTCCGGATGGAACATTCTGGTATCTAGGAATTTTACCTGATTTAAATTCGAGGCATAATTCTATGGAAAAAAACATTCAAACACTTCAACTATGGGCTTTTAAATGGCATGACGGCGCGATAGTTATCGATTCCATTAGATGGACGCGACATGAAGTAATTGTTTGGGCTGAAAAGTTATTTCTAATTCCTTGGAAGGAAATAAAAAAACATGGAAACACCGCGGTAAAGGTGGAATTGAAACAAAAGGAGGTTAAGCTATGAAACTGATAAACAACTTAGATAAAAAGCTAAGAGAAACCGCAAGAAACTTAATCGACAACATAGAACCTGAAAACGTCGATGCAGTTGTAGATAGTATTTTAACAGATATGTATGGAGGTGCTTCCAGTGTTTTAGAAGAAATTCTATTAAATATAGATGATTCAATGGGATACTATGAAATAGCCGAAATAATACGTGAATTAAGAGTTGAAATAGGCTTAAAATTAATGGGATATGAGTAAGAATATTTTTCAAATTCAGCAAGAAATAGCCAAAGAAAACAACGTATTAAACTGGCCTGTTTTATTGCGCTCTTTATACGGCACAATGTCAAGTTACGATGGCATGTGGTTACAATTAACGGTACGATATGCCCAGTCCCAAACACAGGAACTTATTAAACAGAATAGGGAACTTATTGAAATGTTGGAGGAAATACAAATTGACTTATTAAACATTGAAAAACCTGCAATACCTGACACACAGCTTTGCATTACAATATCCGACCTATTAACTAAATGCCAAGTCCCATGATCAACGCATTCATACTCCAGCACAAACCTTTCACCCCGCAAATAGTGAGAAATCCCGAAGCTATTAGATACATTGTCGTGGATCTATTCTGCGGCGCAGGTGGAACAACAACAGGATTTGCAAATGCTAAGGATCACAACAATAATCCCATAGCCTTAATTGCGGCATGTGTAAACCATGACCATAAGGCGATCCGGAGCCATTGGGAAAATCATCCGGAAGTATATCATTTTGAAGAGGACATCCGGACGCTTGATCCCCAACCATTAAAAGAAATTGTAGACCGATATCGGATTCTATATCCAAATGCTAAAGTCGTATTGTGGGCATCTTTGGAATGTACAAATTTTAGTAAGGCAAAAGGTGGCCAGTCCCGTGACGCTGACAGCAGAACTTTGGCAGAGCACCTGGACAGATATATTATTGCCCTTGACCCAGATTACGTTCAGATCGAGAATGTGGTTGAGTTTATGTCATGGGGACCACTGGATAAGAAAGGTCGACCAATAAGCATGAACTCAGGAAAAGATTGGTTACGCTGGAGGGAGCATATTAAATCCTTCGGGTACCGGGACGATTGGAAGAAACTGAACTCAGCAGATTACGGTGCCTACACCTCAAGATTACGATTATTCGGATGTTTTGCAAAAAAAGGATTGCCCATTGTATGGCCGGATCCTACACACTCCAAAACTGGAAGCAACACGAATACATTATTCGGAAGTGATTTAAAAAAATGGAATGCAGTTAAGGATCTATTGGATTTTGACGATGAAGGCGAATCCATTTTTGGCAGAAAAAAGCCGTTGGTTGAGAATACGTTGAAACGCATTTATGCTGGGTTAATCAAAGAAGTTGCAGGCGGCAAAGACAATTTCATCATAAAATATAATTCGATGAATAAACAAGGTAAAGTTGTCGCTCCATCAACAGATGATCCACTGCCCACCATTGCATGCCAAAATAGATTAGGTTTAGTTCAAACCTCATATTTGGTTAAGAATTATTCCGGCAACCCATTCGGAAAGATATCCTCAATCGATAGCCCGGCACCAACATTGACCACAATACCCCACGAATCCCTTGTATCCGTGACACCTTGTTTTTTGACAAAATATTACGGGAATGGGGAAAATGTTCAATCAATCGATCAACCAGCTGGGACTTTGACCACAAAGGATAGATTTACGAAAGTCCAAATTAACTGGCTAGATAAGCAGTATTCAGGACATAGAAATCATCAGTCCATCACCCAACCTGCGGGCTCAATTTTGGCAAATGATAAGCATGCATTGATAACTGCAAAGGGCTTTATCTACAATCCTTCGCACGGTGGCCACACCATGCACATAGAGCAACCCTGCGCTACGATTATTGCGCGACAGGACAAATCCCCACTTTACTTTATCCGGTACGAGATGTGCGAGCATGTGCATGTTGAGATTTATAAAGATGATCCTGAAACCATGATCAAGATAAAGGAATTCATGGCCATGTACGGAATATCAGATATCCGGATGCGAATGCTTAAAGTTTCAGAATTGAAGCTCATACAAGGTTTCCCGGAAGATTATAAGTTGTATGGTAATCAATCGGACCAGAAGAAATTTATTGGTAACAGCGTAGTTCCACATGTGGTCCAGGCTTGGGCTGAATGCCAAGGTGAAGAACTATTAAAAATAGCCGCTTAAATAAACAATGAAAATTTTCATTAAATTTGCGCCATATCGTCTGTGCAAGCGGGCGGCATGCCCAAGGGAGGTAACAATGATGTTATCTCCCTTGCTTTTTTCGATTCATTTCACCTAAACAAGAAGTTGGCCGGTAACAATCGGAACAAAATAACCGATGCTGATAAGACCGCTATTATCGAAGAGCTGAATAAAGCTATCACCCAAATACAAGCTGCTGAATAAGCAGCTTTTTTTATTCCCCAACTGTCACCCCGCCTTCTCTCCATTGTGTTTACCAGCGCTCGCGAAGCAGCGCAAAATCGTGACCGGCGCAGTATTGCCGGTCACTCCATAGCTTCCCTCCCGCCCTGTCCGGCAGATTCTCCTTTAACCTCTTATATATATTAACCTTTAAAATTCTGTAATTTTGTAATTACAGAAAATACAATAAGATAAAGGGTTGATTATAAGCGGAATACCTCATTACAAAAATTTGTAATGAAAATCTTCAAATTACAAATTTTTGTAATTTTTGTAATGAGTTCCCACCAATTACAAATTGAATATAAAAATGTAATTGATGTAATTGGAAAATGTAATGGTGTAACTTATTGATTATCAGAGGTGAATTACAAAATTACAGAATTACAAAAAAATACGCTATTTTTTGACTCGCAACTTAATTCAATGTATATTTGATCAGAAGTTGCCCCAGAATAATCTCTCCCACGCAATTCGTATTTAAAGCGAATTATATGTTTAAATAAACTACATAATACTACTATTTTTCAATACATTAAATTCGCATTTTGAGCGAAAAATCGGTAATTTTGATAATACCAATTTCAAGGTGTTATGAACGTCGTTTGCCACATACAAGATGAGATGCATCGTGAGTATCTAAACTCCAAATTTGCGATGGAAAATGGAGCATTTTCCATCTTCCGCGATACGGAACTGGGACGCTTTATCTGTTCGATGGTCCGCCAAGCAGACTTCCCTGTTGAACAGAAGATCAATCCGGATAGAGCGGTATTTTTCCGGCTGCCACGAACCTCCGCATTACCCAGCCTATTTACGCGATTCAGCTTTATCCATCCGGATGATCAGCGGAAGATCAATGATTTTCTGATCGCAACGTTTAACCAGGATTTCATCCAGTATTATTTTGTGGGTAAAAATTTAGGCCTAAAACAGAAGGATGTCATTACCAATTTTATTTTGTCAAGGAAACTGATCAGTAGAATCGGTGAGATCGAGCAATTGAAGAAACGCACGTATCGAGCGGAAGAAAAACAGCTGCAAACCATGGTAAACCGTTTGGCACGGAGGGTTCAGATCCAGAACAACATTATATCGAAGACAATTCTCGAAATCCAACAATATCAATAATATGGCACCCAAAATAATAGAATCCATCCATTATTCACCCACCCAATATATCAAGTCATTTATTGACCTTGGAAATGGCTTGGTTAATATTGAAGTTAAAGAATGGATCAAGCTCCCCATGACACCGGCATCTGGAGAAATGGAGTATACTCACAATCGAAATGATCAATATGCATATTACAGCGTATCGGTAAATGCACGTTTAACCGGTACCATCTCGCCGCTGGCAGAATCCTTGCTTAAAATTAGGCTATGCAATGGAGAAGAATGGATCATAGGTACGCCGTACATCCCGGTGCTATCAAGGATCAGGGTCGACCTTGGGATCACCAAGTTTGATTTCAGCCATAAGACCAATACACCACCATTCAGACTTAATCCAATAGCTTAAACATTTTCATTCAAACATTTACCAATGGCCGTTCCAATTAACTGGAGCGGCTATTTTATTTGCAAAATCGTCCTTTCCCACCCTACCGCATAAATCCACCTTTGCAGTAAAGAAATTTAGCATGCAAAGAAAAATTGAAGCAAACTGGCAACATCACCTGATCGATGCGATTCTTCGCGGGCAATTCATGCTCCGACCGGAACTTGCCATGGGCATGGGTCCTCAGATTCAAGGGATCGTTAATTCCAACAATGTGTTCCAGAACAATTTCCAAACCCTGGATAACATAAGCATCATGGCCTACGAAGATGACGAGGAACATAATGCTGAGGATATCGGCGATGAAGGATCCAAGGTAATCGTTCTCCCGGTGAAGGGCACCATGCTCAAATACGGAACCCTCTGCACGTACGGCATGGTAGAAATTGCCAGCTACATAAAATATTTTGCGAGCAAAGAAAACGTTTCGGCAATCGTCCTGGATATCGATTCCGGAGGAGGAGCTGTAAATGCCGTTCCACCCCTATTGGATGCAATTCAGTTTGTGAAATCATTGGGCAAACCAATTGTTGCGCATTGTGATGCAGCATGTTCCGCTGCCTACTGGGTGGCCTCTGCATGTGATCATATCTACTGCAATAATGATGTTTCCTCCATATTCGGCTCTATAGGCGTTATGCTATCCTTCCTGGACATGATCCCTTATTACGAAAAACAGGGCGCCAAATTCCATGAGATTTATGCGGATCCGTCCGGTGATAAGAACCTTGCCTTTCAGAAGGTAATGAAGGGAGACTATGCCCAGATCAGGGAGGAGATGCTCAACCCAATGGCCCTTAAATTTCAAAATGCCGTAAAAGCGAATCGTGGGAATGCCCTTGTATTGGATACGCCTGGAATCCTATCAGGAGCAACCTATGCCGGCGAACAATCCGTGCGCATCGGCTTAGCGGATAAAATCGGAACCCTTAAAGATGCAATTGACTATGCCTCGGTACAATCCTGGGCTCCAAAAAATTAAAATTTATCAACCTAATCCTATTTAAAAAATGAATTGGAATAAAATTAAAACCCTAGTATTAACAGCTTTAGGAATCACTTCTATTGCTGAAAACAAACTTACCGCGGAACAGGAAGAAACCATCAAGTTAGCTTATGGTGAAAATGTTCTGGCAAAGTTTAAGGAAGGTTTGGCAGCAGAAAATCCGCAAGATCATGCCAAGGCAATTCACGAAGCAATGAAGGCTTTTTTCGCTCCTGAGGCGGAAGAAGCAACCAATGGCATTGCCGCTCAACTGGAAGCATCGATTGCTGAGAACAAGAGGAAAGACAGTCTAATCGAGGCATTGATGGCCTCCGCTGAGGAAATTCCAAATCCAGAAACTAATGAATTCCAAGGTAAAGCAGGTGTTCCTAAGGTAATGTCCGTTCTGCGTAAAGCGGGACATTATGCTGCAGCATTTGGATTCCTAGCCACAGGATCCATGATCTCGGCACAGGGCAAAACTATGGATGTGGATGCCGTTCGCCAGGAATTTGGGACCTATTTGAGCATGAATGGAAATAACCTTGAAATTGTCCGTCAATTATTCAATGGCTTTACTTCCTCAAAATATTTCAAATCAGTCCCTGCTGTAACCGAACATAGAGCAGTACAGGCACAGATCAATTCGGTGGTACAACAATTCACACCGAAGTGGACACCTAAAGGAAACACAAAATTCACGCCTTTAGTGATAAAGAACCGTAGGCACAAGATCAATGTTCCTATCATTCCTGCTGAAGTTCTTGATTCCTACCTATTCCATCTGTACGATGAGCGGTTATCTCCGGATCAGATGCCTATCACAAAATACATCTGGGAACAATTGATCTATCCACAGATCCTTGATGACATTGAATTGAGAATGATCTTTAAGGGAAAATATGTGGAGAACGCAGACCCCAATACGCCAACTGATCCTGAGGACAGCATGGATGGAATCGAGACTATTTTGGTTAGCCAAAAAGCTTTGGGCGCAGCCTCCAAGGTCAATTTCACCGATGCAACGATCAACTGGGACACAGCTACTGCTGAACAAATCCTAGCGTTCTTCGAATCATTTGTGGACAAATTGACGCCATTGTACAAGAACAAGAAGATGAACATCTATGTATCACCTGAGGTCTACCGAAAATACCAACGGTCCTACAAGAAGGTCTGGGGTCAAAACAGTGGGCAAGATGGTGATTTCGGTACAGCGAAAATTGATTATTCAGTCAATACTTTAGTTGCTCTGGATGGTATGTCAGGGTCTCCGATTGTCTTCTCTACTCCAGATGGAAACATGGTGAAGTTACGTCACAAGAATGAAGTTCCAAACGTAATCAACGACGTTCAGAAGCACGATTATGAAGTTCGTTTGTTTGGGGAATTTTGGTTAGGCGTAGGCTTCCAGATTGCTGAGGCCGTATTTGCTTACGTGCCTGCTGGATACGACCCGCAAGCTGGACTTAGACCATCCAATCAATTTCCTGATGGAAGTGCACCTGTAGAAGAGCCAGCATCGGCTGGTGGTGCCGGTGGTATCTAACATTTATTAATCAACCATAATCTCTGGGCAGTCCTAGACTGCCCTATTTAACAAATCGATCATTTTTAAATCTTAAAAAAATGCCATATCAAAGAGTTTCACTAAAGAAGAAATCCGGTGCTCCCAAGCCAGTAAATTCTCAGATCATCCTCATTCCCTATGATGATATCGCTACATTCCCAACGCGAGGAATTGAGGATGTATTGGTAACCGGTGATATTACAATGAAAGCTGCAGCAACGGCAATTGGCTTATATGCCACTTCTTCCTCAATTTCCAGACCCGATAATTTAGAAGGGGAAACTGATGAAGAGGGATTCATTCAAACTTTAACCTTTACCCATCCAGGAAACTACCTGGAGATCGAAGAATTCAAGCAGAAATGGATCGGTCAACCATTTATCGCGATTACGGATGAATGTGGTGATGGTAAAGGTAAAATGGTGCATGGGTGGCAATGTAATCCCCTGTATTTTGGCTTGGAAAATCAGCGAAATAACGAGGCCAACAAATCTACCTTCAATTTTGCACAGAAAATCAGGGGGCAATTTGTTGCCGGCTTCTACCAGGGGGCAAATCCAGCATTAGCCCCTGACACAACAGGGTCAGCATCTGGAGGAATTTAATAAAGAGGCACAGGGCAACCTGTGCCTTTATTTAAACCTATAATACCAATCTAATGACACAACTTACCGAAAATCAAAATAAAGTGATTGACGGCCTTAAAAATGGCCACAATTCAATTGAATCTCTGGTTACCAGTACCGGCTTAGCTAAGCGAACCGTAATTGGCACTTTAACCTCACTCCTCAAATCTGAATTAATTGTAAAAGAGGAAGATGACACCTATAGCATCAATGGATTTATCGAGGTTGCAGGTGATGACCAGGAAACTGAAAATCAGGAACGAAACGATGTTCAGCCAATCCAGGTACTTATTCCCTACCTCAAATCGGAAGCTGCCGGTGACGAATTAAAAATTGCACTGCGCGCTTTGCAACAAAATTTAAAGATGCCATTCGAGGTTGTCATTATTGGCGATCAGGAGGATTGGTTCTCACCTGAGATCACTTATATCCCGCATGAACAACATTTGGTCAAGGAGGTATGCAATTGCCCAGCTCCCGCTATGATCCGGAACCCACAGGCCGATGTGAACCATAAAATTTTCACTGCCATCAGCTCGGGAATTATTTCGGGTAATTTCATCCTATCCAATGACGACATATTCCTACTGGCTCCAACGTATCCCGAGGACATTGGGATCCTAAAAGCATTCCGTGATGACCTGAATAAGACAGGAACCGGCACATCCTTGTATGCACAGAATAATTTACGCGCCGCCAAGGCATTGGCTGCCAACTCGCTGCCGAGCGTGAGATACGGAACGCATACACCAATGTTATTCAACGCGGATAAATTGCTGGAAATCATTGAAAAATACAATTGCCTGGAAAACGGTTATCCCATTGAATCCTTGTATTTCAATGAGCTTTATCCGGATGCGAGACCATTAATCCTATCCGGAGATGCGAATGATTCATTGTTGGCATCTGCTTACCGGGCAGACATTCCGAAGAACGTTTTGGATAATGTATTCAAGGAACGTAAATTTTTAAATAGTAATTCGAAAGGCTGGATTTCCATTAAAGAACATTTGGAAGAAGCCTTCCCAAACCCTTCCCGTTATGAGCTCTAAGAAGGGAATGGTTATAGCCATTCTAGCAGCAGCTGTTCAGCATGGCATCAAGACGGATGGGGATTATCTGGAATTCAATGCGAGTGCTCCAAATTTTCAATTGACCGAAAATTTCAAGCTGCATGAATTTCTAACCAAAAACAAGGCGAATACATTCACCAGGATAAATGCCAATATCATAGCCGAGCTCCAGCTATACCGAACCGAATTTGGTTCTGCTGTAAGAATTTCCTCCAGCTATCGGTCATCAGCTTACAACAAGTCGGTAAATGGAGCCACTTCGAGTGAGCACCAATTAGGGAATGCGCTGGACACTTACCCACTGAATGGAAACATCAAAGGATGGAAGCAAACCGTAAAACGCAATAAGAAATCAGGCGGAATCGGGTATTACAAAACGTTTGTCCATATCGATACCGGCAGAACCAGGACATGGAATGGAAGTTAAAAATCTTGTTCATAATTGGTTATTAGGCGGAGCCGACCCTGAGGTCGGCCTTCGCTTATTTATGGATTATGTAGATGCTAATAGCGCCGTTTCCCGGCTGATCTCAAAGAGGCCGGAACGCCACCTGCAGACCATCCGGATATCACTGCTGAAGGCAGCCGGTTTACCACTGACTTTTTCTGTCGAGCAAAAGAAGATTGCTTCACAACCGCAAAAAGAGGATTACCGATTGAGAAATCAATGGCCATTTCTCGCGGATCCTGAATGCCCGCCGGAATTAAAGCTGCTGATATCGGATAAAATAACTGCGTACACTATTTGCGTATCCGAATATGACAATCTTACTGCAGGAACCCACGAGGACCAGCTACGATCAGTCAGCCGATTGGTCGATAATTTTATAAATAATCACCGGATTTTTAAGGAACTGGAACATTACAATAAAAATAAATCCGTACTGGGCCACCATGAGGTCTTTAGCCAGTACAAAAAGCTTAAGGCGCTTCGTGGGATGACCACAATGGACTTGTTCAAGAAAAAAAAGAATCTGGAAAATAACATCTGGAGAACGGAATCAAAAATCAAACTTGAAAAGAGACAAGATCTGCTTGCTGGAAGAGAATCAAAGTTAAGGGAGTTTAAAATGCAATTGGCTGAAGTGAATAGATTATTGGAGTAAATTTGGTATTATAGTAAAATTTTGATTTATGACTATAAAAGATTATTCTGAGCTCGTACTTGGCATAAATAGAATTGTGTTTGAAGCTAAACATAATTACTCTGCTTTTTGTGGAATTTACTATAATGACAATTTTAATGTGAGTTTACCCATTCCAACAGCCTTATTAATGTTAATGAAAAATCATTATCATGTATATGTAATGGAGATATCGAAGTTACTTTCAAGCGGTGACAATCATTTCAATATTAATAAAGCTTTAAATGGTATTAGACAAAATGAAAAATATAGGGAAGAAGCTCAACAAGTGAAAAATGAGATAAATATGCTGAAACCTGCTATCGATTCAATACGAGCAACTCGAAATAATATTTTTGCTCATTTAGATCAAAACTATTATAATTTCAAAAATTCATTAACAGAAACCCAAAATAGCGAATTAAACAACGTTATTTTCAAAGCGGTGGATTTCTTAAATTCTACACTTCAATTACCAGAATATGTTGATTATAGGAAAATGCAAAGTCCTGATTCTATTGCTTTCTATAATCTTATTTTTACAGAGCTAATAAATACTGGAAAAGCAGACAATCTTCCCAAACAAGATGCTAAAGTTTTGTATTAGGCTTTAGTATCGTCCTTTCCATGCCACGTTATCTGTGGCATTTTTGCTTTATGGAGCAAACCAAACCCATAAGGCACCCTAACCTCAATTTATCCGATGAAGAATGGGATAAGCTGGAAATTCTTTCCGGATTAGATTATTCAATCGATAAAATTGCAACCTATTTCGGAATCAATAAAACCATCTTCCGACAAATTGCAGCCGATGATGATTCTTTCCTGGCAGAAAGACTCAAGGCTGGCAAGATTAAGCAGGATATGGATGAACGATTGGGCCTTCATCGTTTAGCCGCGGAAGGAGATGTGCCGGCACAGAAACAGATCCATGACATTAAACGGACCAGAGCTTTCAAAATTTCCAAGATGGATATTTTCGGAACTTTTGAAAGCAAGAAAATCCTGGAATCCCTGAATGATTATATTCAAGCGGGAAAGTCCATAAAAGACATTTCGGCCGAAGAACAATTATACATCGACACCTTGGTATTTATTCGCGACATGGATGGAATCTATGGACGCAAGGCCACGGTTGAATTCTTTGTAAAACATTTTGGCCTTAAGCATCAACGAGCATCGGAAATGTATGAAGAATCCCTGAACCTATTCTTTGGCAACCGAAATATCAATAAGAAATCTTTACGAGCAAAGTTTGCTGATAAACTGGAGCAAGCTGCGAATGTTGTTGCACAAAATGCCGAATCATCTAGAGATTGGGAGGTATATGGCAACCTCATCAAGCAGGCTGCCTCCATGCTTGAGTTGGATAAGCCGGATGTGGAGAAACTTCCTAAAGAGATGTATCTACCAACCATTAAAGTCTATACACTGGATGCTGAAACAGTTGGCCTACCTCCGATCAACCGGATGGAACTTGCCGCTGAGATTGATGCCCTGGATCACCCTGAATCCGTAAAGGAATCACTCAAGCAGGATGCCCTGATCAACAAATTGGATATTGCCTCCAGGTTGGATAAAATCGAAGAGGATTTCAAGAAATAATCACCATAAAACCACCTTAACCACTAATCCACACATGGCCTGGAGACCAAAAATTAAAATCACCAAGGAAATATCACAAGCATTTGCAAACTGGGTCGCTCAATTCGCAGCGCTCATTCTGTCAAGATTCCTTTACATGGTCCTAGGCAGGGGTTCTGCCAAGACTACAGAAATCGTAGTGGAGCGCTTAATTGCGATGGTTTATGATCTTCCAGGAGCGCCGATAGTCTGGGTATCCGACACCTATTCCAATCTCCAGAAGAATGTATTGCCATCCGTACTGGAGGGATTGGAACGGAAGGGATTCAAAGAAGGGGTTCATTTTGTTCTTGGCAAGCAACCTCCAGAATTTTCAGAAGCGGAAAAGGTGGATCTTCCACCGGAAATCCGAGAACATTTCTGGAAGCCTTACAACCGACTGGTATCCTACAAGCACACGATGATCTTCTTCACCGGTTTGAATATCACATTCGGATCGTTGGATCGTCCAGCGTCGCTAGCAGGTCGATCCTATGTACATGTGATTGGGGATGAGGTCAAATATTTTATTGAGCATAAAATAGCCAACTTACTTAAAGCGGTTCGTGGCTATGCTGTAAAATATGGCAAATCGCCATTTTACCGTGGCCATACCTTTACCACAGATATGCCGAACACCAAGAACATTGGTGAGCATGACTGGATCCTGAAACAGGTGAACAAAATGAAGAAGTCCGCCATATTGCGGATCCTAAAAGCGGCAATAGTGCTCAATGAATGCATCCAGGAGCGCATTTATTTTCAACAGAAAAATGATCATGAGGAAGCCGCAAAGAAACTGAGGACTGAGGAAAGATGGCGTGAAAGGTGGAAATCATTACGCATGCAGAAAGATGGGCAAACATTATTCTTTATTGCCTCCTCCCTGGTGAATATTGATATCCTTACCCCTGATTGGTTCTCCGACGCAATACAGAGTGATTTAGGCGACGTCGATACAGCAGTCCTATCCCTTAAATCGTCATTGGAATCAGGTGATAGGTTTTATGCGAATATCGGCGAAAAGCATTTTTACCGGGATGGTAAAGATGCCAGATGGGCTGAACATTTTGGTATTGATGATCAGGAAGACTGTAGGATCTTGACGAACTTGAATCGGAAAAAAATCATTGAAGTAGGTTTGGATTTCGGAAATATGATTTCCATGACCATTGGCCAACCCAAACCCAACAATGAATATAAGATCCTCAAATTTATGTATACCCTCTCCCCTGATTGGATTCCTAAATTGGCGGCGAATTTTCGTGAATATTTCAATCGTCAGGAAGAGAAGGTCATCAATGCGTATTATGATCGTGCCGCCAACAATTATAAAGATGCAAAGGTAGATTTGGCCCAAGCGTTCAAGAATGCCATAGAATTTCAGGAAGATGGAAGAACGAAAACTGGTTGGAAAGTTAACCTCATGTCCAGGAACCAGGGAAATATTGGTCAAGCAGAGGAGTATATCTTTATGCAGGAATTATTCTCAGGCTCGAATCCGAAACTCCCCAAGATTGATATTGACTTCTTCGAATGCAAGCAATTAAAGGCTTCCCTGGAGGGTGCGAGAACTAAGATTGTTCCCAACAAACGAGGGGCATCTGTGACGACAAAGGATAAAACGTCGGAGAAATTCCCAATCCACCGCCTTCCCATGGAATCGACGAATCCATCCGATAGCTTTAAATATTTGATGATGCGGAGAGAATGGAGGAATCTGGTGAAGCACCGGACTTCTCAGCATATTTCAGAATCATCGGTTGTTGGATAATTGTCCTTTATGATCCATACCATTTAATTGATTTTTGGTCTTACAAACATTACTCATGACCATATTCGAGGCAATTACTGAAATGAGGCGACTTTCTAAATTGGGAAAAACCTTCAGCTTTACTTTTATGTCGTACTCTCTATCCCGGGGTACTTCAGATGGTATTGTGGAAGTACATAATGCCCGATTGAGGAATCGTGGACAAATCCAGTATAACCAATTTGCAGAGCTTCAGGAAGAATATATCAATACCAATACCGGTGAACCCAGAAGGTTCTGGCATTGCTGCCTGTTATCCCTGAACGGTCAATCCTTAAAATTTGTAGCTGAATGAAGAACGAACAGATAACCGATAAAACGAATGCGATCCATTTACCGGACGGATCCGTCTATACCGTTTCCATGTCACATGGACGCGATGATGCCCATTTTTCTCAACTATTTTCCGCAAACAATTCCTGGGAGCTTGATCCAAGCATCGTGATGGGTAAAAAGATCGTGAGCTATGGACACAACAATGATCTACCGGTAGTTATTCGTCGGGTTATGGACAATTCAAATATCGGCCCTGGCATCCTGGAACGTAAAATAGGTCTTCAATATGGGGATGGCCCATTCCTATATCGTGAAGAAATCGACGATGATAACAATAAGATCCGGGTTCCCGTCCGGAATGCTGAAATTGAAGCCTGGTTGAAATCGTGGGATTCCGATCGTTACATTGAAATCATGACAACGGAGTTCATCCATCTGAAGGGATATTATACCCGATGGTACCGGAACAAGGGACCCCGGATCGGCGGAAAGCCAAAGATTGTAAAACTGGAGCCTGTCCTCAATACCTGGGCAAGATTGGAGTGGCCGGAACATCCGGAAAAGCGTCTGGAAAATGTAAAACATATTTTCGTTGGGGATTTTGAAAACAATTGCCTTCACTCAGGAATTGCCACATTCCCTGTATTCGATAAGAATCAGCCATTTACTTATGGCGTTTCCATGAGTTACCATAATCTGTACAGCTTCTCCAGGAACTTCTACTCCATCCCCTCCTATTATGGAACGTTGAAATGGCTGAGCACAGCCTCGGATATTCCGGACATTATCAATTATTTAACCGTAAATGGTATTTCAGCTGCATTCCACATCCATTCTCCGCAAGGCTATTGGGATGATAAGCGACAGAAATTAGCTGAACGATTTCCGGATGAAACCGACGCGCAGATAGACTCTCGGTTAAAAGATGTCAAAGAGGAATTGTTCCGTTCCATTGCCAATGCTTTGGCCGGCAAGGAGAATGCGGGGAAATTTATTGAAACAGTGGATTTCCATGACTTGGATGGCAACCTATGCGCATGGAAAATAGAACCCATAGAGCAATCCATCAAAGAATTTATTGAATCCCAGATCAAGGTTTCCGAAAAAGCTGATTCAGCGGCAACCTCCGGAATGGGATTGAATCCGGCATTGGCCAACCTTATTACCAACAATTCATTCTCCGGTGGTTCTCAGCAACTGTATGCAGCCAAATTCCATGTGCTAACTGATGTGAATATTCCGGAGCGTATTATTTTCGAAGCCTTAAATCAGGCTATTCAAGTCAATTGGCCAGGTACCGATATAAAGATTGGTTTTTACCGAAAGGTCATTATGAAGGAAGATGAAGTTTCTCCGAAAAATCGGATTAAAAATCAAGTTTAATTATGATCATTAAAGACAGCGAGACTTTAAGGAAGTTGACAACATCCTGGTATGCATCAAATGATTTTGACAGAATCATCCAGCATATTGAAATTGAAACGGAAGAACTGGCCAAAGTGGTTGGAGATGGGCTTATGGAGCAAGCTCTCGATATTGCAGAAAAACCCACAGCCAGCGCCAGTGAACTGAAATTATTGAAAATGGTCCAATTGCCGGTAGCTTTGATGGCAACATTTCGGTTCTACCAACTGAACCTAGTTTCACATGATCAATCCACCAGAAAGATCAAGATCGATGATCAGAACGAAAAGCTGCCATGGGAATGGATGTTGGATCGGGATGATGCAGCACACCTATCCAGTGCCCAGCGTGCCGTGGACCGATTGATTGGATTCCTTGATAAGTCTGGAAATGACGCATGGGAAAAGTCAACCCAGAAAATAGCATCAAAAAAATTATTCATCAACAATACAGCAACATTCGGCGAGTATTATCCCATTGACAATTCCGCACGATTCTATTATTTAGCACTTCCCTTGCTCCAGGAGGTTCAAACAACGGATTTACGGAAGGCACTTGCCAACGACTATAAACCATTGTTGGAAGCATTTCAGAAAGGCAACCTCAATCAATACCAAATGGAATTGTTGGAGATTACCCAACGCGCGCAGGTGCTGGCGACCATTGCCTTGGCTGTCCGGAGATTGAACACGCAGGTATTACCTGCAGGAATTGTGAAAACGATGATCTCTGAGCGTCACACGGCCAATGCAAGCAGGCCAGCAGATAAAGAGGAACTCTCTTATTTCAGCAAACGGATTGAAATGGATGCATTTGCCTGCATTGATGAAATCAAGCGGAAACGATTTGAACAAACTCCGGAATTCCTGGAGTACAAAATGCTGCCGAAAAATGATCCAGGGGATAAATTTGCAAGTACTTAAGCCATGCACAGTATTGAGATTCCATCAAAACAACAAATCGTAGAGATTCCGAGCGATTGGGACGAATGTTCTCCGGCTCAGGTTGAATTTATCTTGGAGCTCGCCTTTGAAGTAATGGCAGGATCCCGTTCTCTGGCCGATTTCAGAATCAAGATATTTTCGAAATTGACAGGGTTAAAATTTGGCTTTATGTATTTCCTGAGGAATCGACTGGGCCTAAACAATGCAGTCAATGAGCGGATCTATCAACTGTCCCAGGAATTGTGCAATTGGATATTCGTGGAAAATGAAGATGAAAATCTGGAACTGCAGTACAATACCATTACCAATAACTTTCCTGTGCTGTTGGAAAATTATTATGGGCCTGATCAATTAATTTCCGATATGACATTAATGGAGTTCAAAAATTCCATTACGTTGTTGGATCAATATTATGAGGCCAAAGATCAGGAAGAAGAAGCTGAACTGTTGCTCAATTATTTTATTGCAACCATCTATCGGCCGAAAAACGAGCGTGGGGAGCGAAGAAGTTTGCACAATTATATTATTGAACCGGAGATTTTCACCAAGGTCCCGACCTGGAAGAAACAAGTGATCGCGATCTGGTTTTCATTCTGTATAAAATGTCTCCAGGAAGAAGATCTTGATATCTACGGCATCGACGTCAATCTTTCCATACTCTTCCCGCAGACAGCAACTTCATCAAACAATACGCAGAGGGTAAATTTAGGATGGACTGGAGTGCTGATGGATATTGCGGAATCAGGCGTCTTTGGCGATGCAACATCCACTGGACAAACATTGCTATACGATGTGCTGCTCTTTTTATTAAAAAAACATCAAGATCAACCAAAAACACCATGATAACAGTACTAGAATTCAACAAAATTTGCAAAGATATCGTAGAATCCATCGGGATTAAAGGCTATGTTCTATGCAGCACAGAGGAACAGGTGATGAAAAAATTAAAGGATAAATCCGGCATTCAATTGGTCGCTGTATATCCGAATTACTCATTTTCTGGTCAGGAAGATTCGTATAAGGATCTGCATGAAATTCTGTTCTATATGGTAACCCGGCAAGTGGAAGGAACTTCTGATGATAAGGAACTTGCTCAGTATGCTGATACGCAGGCAGCTATTATGGAATTGAAGCAATATCTGTTTGGAGAAGGTGATCATGACACCGGGTATTGTCGCCTATTTCCTGAAGGTGATATTTCCACGGTGAACATTATTCCGGAATATAATGTATTTGGTGGGTACCTGGGTTGGTCAATGGTGATTGAGTTATAAAATTGATATATTTGATTATGGGATTATTGAAGAAAATAAAGAGGAAAGCCAAACCTATTCAAACTGTTGGATCAATTACCAACAAGTTTATTCTCATTGATAAGTTGAAGCATCAGAAAATGTTGGAAACGGGAGATTCAGGTGTCTTCTATACCTATTTGGACATATTGAAAATAAATAAGGACCCCAGTAATTTCCTAAAGAACCTATATGTTTATGGTAGGAACACCGGACTTCTGAAACAAGGAGAAGTCCTCCAGGTTCGAGATATGGATGATAGTGTGCTACTGGCATCTATACAAGCTGATAAAATTACACTGCACTACTAATTAATAAAAGCCGAGGTTCATTTCTCGGCTTTTTTGGTATATTGGAGGCCACCAAACTATTTATTTATGAAACTACTGGGGATTTTTGATTTATTCTTCATTCAGGATTTTTATGGCGAAAATGGAACCGATTGGGCAGCAATAATTGTAGGAGCCATTCTTTCAGCTTTAGTCGCTTGGATGACTGTTTCTCTAACACTTTACTACCAAAAGAAATCAGAAAATGAAAAACAAAATAGATTTAATTCAAATAGAAGATCCACTATAATTGAAATCAACAAAAAAATCCACAAAGGGTATTGTAATCATATAAAACATTTGAAAAAAGGAATTAGAAAAAATTTTTTTGGCAGTAATTCCTTCAATGCAATCCACACTTTTAACACCTTAGTTTATAATCATCTCGATCGCTATGATATTGAGGACCTTTTGGAAGCAACTACAGAACTTTCTTTTGATAAGCAGGAGCGTTTATTGTTAATTAATTACAAATTAAGCGTTACATCAATAAAACAAACCTTAGATTCCCTTTCGCTTAAAAATGATGAGAATGCTAGAGAAATTGAAAGAATTGCTAAAGACACTGATCTGCATCTCACCGAAGTATTACCAGAAATACAAAACATTGTTTATAAACATGATGGATTAAAAATTCTATTAAAAAAGAGCTTACTATTTCCCGGTTTACTAGTAATTACTGATAAAAATTTAGCCGACCTTTTTAATCTTGTTCATTCTCTTGATCATTATATCATAAAATATCAAAGAAATTATTTTAAAGGATCAATCAGAATTCACCAATTAATTCTTTTAAAAGGATTATTAAAAACCTTGAGAAAGTATCAAAATTTAAAGATTGTTGATGTTAGAATTGCCCAAAAGATTTCAACTGGTATAGAAATGATAAAAAAAGAGAAAATTAAATATAACCTTCATAGAAAAACTAATGAGAATCATGCGGAGATTCTCAAAGTTGACTTCAAAAGGTTTGAAGAGTTTTCAAGACTTTTACGTTCAAAACACCAAAAATATTCAACAAAGCAAAATAAAAAATCAATATTCTATTGATTTTCAAACAATTAATACGGAATAGATATATAAAAATTTCTCCTTCACTAAAATCAGGCCGCCCGCCCTGTCCGTAAAATGCAGTTGCACTTTTAGGAACGGTTCCAGAAATATGACAGCCTTTAAAAAAACCGCCTTTAAACATACTTAAAGGCGGTTTTTGTTTTAGTAAAAACGAAAAAAGATATAACAAGCAATTATTACAGATCTTCTACTGAATTGCCGGCACTAACTCCCGATTTACCTGTCCTTTATATGCCATACGTATGGCGCTACATTCGTTGCATCAACTTATCACCATGGATGCAATCAGATCTAAATTCATAGAGAATACTTTACGGGATGAAGGGAACCGCTTTATTCGGAATCAGGGCATCGCCATTAAGAATGCTTTAAAGAGCAGGACTGGAAATCTGATCCGAAATCGTAAAGCCACGGTCACAGGAACTGGATCCAATGCTCAATTACACATTGAAGTTCCTGCTTATACCAGGTTCTTGGATATCCGGAATAAATTCAAGCGTAGCCGGAGGGGCCAAAGCAAGCGATCATCCGGACGTGGTCTGCAGATCTATAATCGATTTGTCATGGGTCATTATTATGGATTGGCCGAACGTCTTCAATTTGGATATACACAAGAGACCATCGATATGATCCGATCCAAATGGGAAGGAGGATTTAATGGCTAAAAAATTAAAATCTGAAACCCTTGCCCTGGATGTTATCGTCAATGCCAATCAGGCACAGAAAGAAATAAACGATCTCGCACGCGATATCACCGATGCTACCTTCCGGATCAAAGAGCTGAAGGAAGAACAGGCTTTGCTGGCCAAGGAGGGAAAAAAGGATTCGGAAGCCTACCGAGAACTTTCCGGGGAGATTCGCACCAATCGCGATCGCGTGAAGGAATTGACAGCTCAACAGGATCGACTGATCAAGAATTTATCACTGGAGCAGAAGACAACCTCCCAATTAACCCGTGAGCTAACCGATTTACGTCGATTGCGAGCGAACAGTATTCCAGGATCCGAGCAATATAAACAGTACAGTAAGCAAATAGAGATAGTAACCTCCAGGCTGTCGGAGCTTAGAGAAGGTGCTGAACGCACTGGACAATCTGTTGATTCCCTATCCAATCGGTTTAAGGGATGGGTGGCCTCTGCTGCTGCAACAGCTGCATCCCTTGCAGCCGTTACCATGGGTGTCCGGAAAGCTATTACGGAATATGCTAGTTTCGATGATCTACTTGCTGACGTGATGAAGACCACCAACCTCAGCAAGGAATCAGCCAGGGAATTGAATGAAGAACTTAAGGAAATCGAAACGAGAACATCCCAGGAAGATTTATTGGGACTGTCCCGTATCGCCGGGAAGTTAGGCTATAATGAAATTTCGGAGATCACCGAATTTGTCCGGGCAAATAATCAGATCATCGTTTCCCTGAATGAGGATCTCGGTGGAAATGTTGAGGAAACGGTCAATAAGATTGGCAAGTTGGTCGACATCTTTAAGCTGAAGGATATTTATAGCACAGAGGATGCATTCCTAAAGGTTGGTTCCGCACTGAATGAATTGGGAATGGCTTCCACCGCCAACGAGGGTTATATGGTGGAGTTTGCCCGACGGATGGCGGGGGTTGCTCCATTGGCCAAGGTTTCCATCGATCAGATATTGGGATTGGGTGCAGCACTTGATCAGCTCGGTCAGACCGAAGAGGTTTCTTCCACAGCGCTCAGTAAGCTGTTCGTGAAAATGGCTTCAAATGCAGAAACGTACAGCAAGTATGCCGGCATGCAGGTAAAGGATTTCCAGCAGCTGCTGGAGAAGGATTTCATGGGCGCATTTACCAAGGTGCTGTCCGGTGTTAAGGACAATTCGAATGGCATCAATGAACTTGCATCGACCTTAGGTGACCTCGGTGAGGACGGTGGACGCGTAATAGGGGTATTGGGCTCATTGGCCAATAATGTGGATGTACTGAAGGGTTCCATGCAATTGGCGAACCAGGCGATGGAGGATGGCAGCTCCATTACCCAGGAATATGAAATCAAAAACCAGTCTGCCGGGGCCAAATTGGCGATGGCGCAAAAGCAGGTAAAGAACCTTTGGATCGAACTGGGAGAAAAGCTCTGGCCGGTAATGACCCAGGGATTTGGAATATTTGGGACCTTCATAAAATTATTGAGTTCCACCATTACCTTTATTTCCGATAACTTCCGCGTGATCAGCAGTTTGACCGTAGCTATCATCGCTTATTATACAGCGGTTCAGATTGCCGCGAAATGGGAAGCCATCACCACTGGTTTGATGGCGGTAAAACGTGTTGCCGCGCTATCTCTCAACTTGATTATGGCCGTTCTTACCGGTAATATCACGCGGGCAGCTGCTGCACAGCAATTATTGAATATCCGGATGTTGGCCAATCCATACGGATTAGTTGCTGCAGCAATTTTGGGATTGACAGCATACCTTATCCAATATTCATCCAAATTATCGGATGCCGAAAGGGCGCAGAAGGCGGTTACCGACGCAACATTGGAAGGGAAAAAGGCGGTTGCCGGCGAAAAGGCATCCATTGAACAATCAATTTCCGTTGCGATGGATCGAGCTCAAGCAGATGGCGTTAGGTTAGCAGCTGTAAAACGGCTGCGTGATATAATGCCGAATGTACTTAAGGACTATACCGATGAGCAGATTATGGCCGGAAAGGCCAAGCAAGCCATAGATGAATACACCAAGTCTTTAGTCAAACAAGCGACAATTAGAGCATCGAGGGGGAAACTTGAAAAATTGGCTCAGGCAAAGTTAGAAGAAGAAGATCGTAAAGAACGTGGGTTCTCCGGTGCGACAATCAAAGAAAGAATGGAGGCTATGAGTCCTGAAACATTTTTAAGCAATGATTGGCGAAAGGCCTACGAAAAACATGTCGATAATAATATTAAAACGATCGAAACCGAAGAATTAAAACTAGCTTCCTTCATTGGAAATATGGAAGCATCTATGTTAAATGCAGTAAAAGGTGAAAAACCTGATCCTACAAAAGATCCTGTTACGGTATCAACCGCTTCCGGTGGAGATTCGAAAAAAGCCGAATCCTCCAGAAAAAAGGCGTTCCAAAAGGAGCTCCAGGAGGCAGAACAATACTATCAGGAAAGCTTGAAAAAAGAAGGATTATTCCGGAAGGATAAGCGCCTGATGACTACTGAAGAATTGGAGAAAATGGCGGCTATCGAATCAGATTACCAACAGAAGGTGGATCAGATTCACAGTAAATACAATCAGACACTTAAGGATACAACCAAATCGGCTGAAAAAGAATTGAATTCCCGTTTATTGGCAGAATCTAAAGCCATTGATGCCATCCTGCTCAAAAAACAATCTGAAGCCGAGGCTGAAGTTGCTGCATACCAGGAACGCTTGGCGAAGGCCGGATTATTCGGGGTACAACGCGAGGAAATGACTGCTCGGCAATTACGTGCCCTGGAAATATTGGAGGCTGAACATAAAGCCAATTTAGCGAAGATTGATGCATCTGCGATCGCCAAGGAGATTGATACCCGCATAGCCGCGAATAAGGACATAGTCACCGACCTCCGTATTAAGCACATGGAAGAACTGACCGCCATTCGGACGCTAGGTCAGGCTAAACAGTATTTATCAAAAGACCTTACCTCACAAGAACTCGCTCAAGTAAAAACTCTCGCTCAGGCGAAAAAACTCATTCAGAATCAACAGATGTTGGAAGAACAGGCGTTGCTGAGAAGTCAATTGACCAAGCTGGCCGATGTCCTCCAACGTGCGCAAACTTCCGGAGAATTCGATGGATTGGTACTTTCCGATAAGATTCTATCTGAAGAGGAAAAAAAGGTCCTGCTTGATCGTATCCGAGAAATTCGGGAACAGCTCGCAGGGTTGACTGGAACAGAGAAAAAAGATGACCTGGATAACTCGGACAGGGAAAAGGTCGATATTTTAGGTATGACAATCGGCCAATGGGAAACATTATTCTCAAATGTCGATACTACAATTGAAAAGATTAAACAAGTTATTAGCATTCTTGGTGCTGCAGGTCAAGTATGGAGTTCTTATAATTCATTGGTATCCGCGAAAGAGAATGCTCAGTTGCAGCAGGATGAACGCGCCAATAATCAGAAAAAGGAGAATCTTAAGCGGAGATTGGATTCCGGGGTTATCTCCCAGGAAGAGTATAACAAGCAGGTTGAGAAGCTCGATAAGGACCTAGATCGCAAGAAGGCCATTGTGGCCCGTGATCAGGCGAAACGTGATAGGAATGTGGCACTGATGACTGCCATTGTCAATACGGCCAAGGGGATCACCTCAGCATTTCCCAATCCATTCCTTATGGCATTGATAGCTGCTGTTGGTGCTTTACAGATCGGTACTATCGTGGCCACTCCCCTTCCGGAAATTCCTGGAGCGGAAACCGGCGGAAATTTCTTGGATGTCATCCGCGCACAGGATGGCAAGAAATTCCGTGCAAAATCAGATCCGAATAAACGAGGGTTCATTTCCAGTCCGACTGTTCTGGTCGGGGAAAAAGGAAAGGAATGGGTCGCAAATAATGATGCTGTAGAGAATCCACATATTAAGCCAATTCTTGATGTGCTGGATACTGCCCAGCGCAATGGATCAATCAGTACGATGACGCTCAGCGATATCATTGGAAATACCCTTGGCAACAGAATACAGGGTCGACAAATCGGTGGATCCATTTCAGGATCGGTTTCACCCTCGGATAGAAGTACCGGTGGAAATACCTCATTGGAAAATTTGCTCCAGCAGAATCTATTGGCGATAAATGAGCTCAAAGCAGCCCTCCCGAATATTAGGGCAACGGTAACCTTACTGGGCAAGGAAGGGTTTGTCGAAAAAATGGCAGAATTGAATACCATACAGAATAACGGAAATTTTTAATCTATGCTTGAAATTATTATTGCTGATATCAGCGTTGACCTCCATAAGGATATACAATTGGCAATTACGGTTGAAAACCCACTCATGACCGAGGATCGGATTCCGGCGCCATATTCTTTGAATTTTGAAATTCCGCCAACCCCGAGGAACCTTAAGGCATTTGGATTTCCTGATCGGATTGCAAGTTATGGCGTAAATGGGAATGCGAGCAAATTAAATAAATCCTGTTCCATACGATTCAATTCGATTGAAATTTTGAAGGGACATGTTGTATTTCTAGAGTTTCTCACCGATATCAAACTACAATTTATTGGCATTGACTTCAATGAATATCTGAAGGCGCCAATGAACACCCTGGACATTGGAAGAAAATATTTTCCCGGGAGCTACAATATGGTGGATTTCAACAACTCTTTAAATTTTGCCTACAACTACGCACGATGGGCAGATGAATTGGGGAGCGGTTCTCGAGGGGATATGGTTGCCGGACCCATCGTACTTGTCAATGAAAACCACCCATTTACAAATTATAGTGAAATTCATAAGGGTATTAGTCCGTTTGGAAGATTCGAGTATTATCAGAAAAAAGATAGATATAAAGCACAGGACCAAGAATATATTAATATGTTCAATCCTATGAACGGAAGGTTCTTACTTGAAGAGCATCAGGATGGCAACAATAACAAGAGAAACAGTCATGCCAACATTTTTCCCCAATTCCGTATTGGCTATCTATTCGATGCAATATTCGGCAATATCCTTCTTAACAATCCATTTAGACGGGGTTATCTTTATGACCTACTGTTGCCCACCTATTATTTCAGTGAATGGCACAAACGGGAATCTGCCGACATGTCGTTCTACAATAAAATAGGTCATTTTCCTCCATTGGTTTCAAACCCCAGGCCAACTCCACAATCGCCATATTATAGTGAGCCTTATATTGAATTGAATGATTTTCTTCCCTCTGTACGATCAAACGATTTTGTAAAATCATTACTCAATCTGTTCTGTATGACTATGACGGCCACTAAAGGAAAATTAACAATTCTTGGCAACAGTGATATTTTATCGGCAGACGCATCAATTGATTGGTCCATGAAAATCAGTTCTACTTTGAATCTAAAGTTCGAAACTGGTAAACAATATCTATATGGGTATGAATCTAAGACGGACGAAAAGGCTAATATTTCAGCCTCCAAGCAAGTTGATGACATGTATGGAATGATGAGGGAACCATACCAATTGGATGAAACTAAATTTTATGAAAATAAATTTGTCGTTTTGAGCCAAATCTTTAAAAAAGAAGTTCAAGAGGTGTCGATAAGAGAAATTAATGGAACAGTTAATGAACACCAAATCAATTACTCTCTTGAGGATAATGGTTTTAATTTTTCTGTTGAAAAGGGAAAGAGAGAAAGTTTCAATATGATTTCTAACGCTATTCCATTGCCCATGTACCCTGCTCTATTATATTCCACATATTCTAATGAAGGTCCAAGGCATGAATGGTCTGTTCCCGGATTCAAAGATATCGATCGAAACAATAGGCCAAATGAAATCTACCTAACATTCTTCCAGGGCAGGAGATCGATTAAAGAGGATGAAAACAAAAGATATCCGGGATTAGGAGGGAATCTGGAAAAAAATACTACTGGACCAAATATACTATCGTGGGATGGTGAATTCGGCTTGTTTGAAACCTATCACAAAAATTTTGCTGAATGGATTGAAAGGGATAAAGTTAGCTTGAATGCCACTGTTGAGTTAAATATAGTGGATCTGAAAAACTTAAATGTTTTGGAAAAGGTTCATATCCGCGGACGCAATTTTTTGATAAAAAAGCTCCAGTATACCATTGGCCTTACGAGTATTTCACCCATTAATGCAGATTTCCTAGAGGCCTAGCGCTGTCCTTTAAATACCCCGCTCACAATTGGAATTTTACATCATGTTTCTAAAGCTGTTCGAACCGATATTTAACGCTCTCAATAAAAATGTCAAACTGACCTTGTTGACTATTTTATTGGTGGCATTGATCACGTGGGGCGGATTAGGAGAGCATCGACTAAGAAGCGCAGCGGCCAATTGTTTGGAAGCTGAAAAACGGAAAGATTCTATCATCGCTGTAAAAGACCGGCAGCTTGACGAAGTCCGGAACAGATTATTTGATTATGTGATGCGAGACAAGGAGACGCAATCAAACGATTCCTTGATCAGGGAATCAACAAATAAGGAAATTAATAAAGTAATGCCATGAAGAAGACCACATTTACATTGATTTTATTGCTGGTTTTGACCAGTGTTGCCTGTGTTATACTATACCGAAATTATAATGCTAAAAACAAGGAAAATCGGACGCTACAGGAACAATATGATAATGCCCTGAAGGCGAATGGTGCTGTTCCACTATCACCTATTGACACTATTTTTTATGCTGATAGCTCCAAAGTGACTTATATCTACAATACCGTGAGAACGACGGGGCCAGTAGATGGATATGTCAGTAAGGGATTAGCCGATACACTTGCCATTGCACTCAAGGTGGCGACCAAGGAAATCGATCGTTTATCATCTGCATTGGTCACAGCAGCGGGAAAGGGAAAAGGCGAACGAATTATTGACACCGTTTTGAAAACGGAATGGTTGGTTCTCCAGAAGGATCCTGTATTTGATGTTAAAGTAAATCTGAAGAACGACTCCATCTACCCTACTGCTAAAATACGCCTTACACAGGCTCATGCCCCCTATAGGAAGAACATATTCTCCAGGTACCAATATCGATCGGCCATCATGGCCAGTGATCCAAGGGTTGTTATTTCGGATGTATATGATGTGAATAAGATTCCCAAATCACCCAGGTGGGGATTAGGCGTTACGGCCGGGCCGGTCATCACCCCTCAGGGCATTACCTGGGGAGCTTCGCTTGGAATATCCTACGATCTAATTCAATTTTAAATGATTACGATTGCACAAGAACCAGATGCTTACAATTATTCTCTGAACCTACCCAATTTGAGGTTCCGATCTGACAAACCAACAATCGGGCTTAAAATGGAGTTGGGTGGCAGTTTATTGCTGCAGGAGGAATATAATGCTCCTCCTCAGGATGGCGTTTTAAATATCCAGATAAAACACTTGGTGCATTCTTTCATGGGATTTACCCTGCCAATCTATACCAATCAGATTACTGTCCATGATTTGGCTATCCAAGACCTGAAATTAACCTTTACCGATGGAGAAGAGGAAATAATCAGGTCCTATAAAATTTTGAAAGGCTATTTGCATACTTCAATCAAGGATATTTCCTCCTACTTCCGAAACTTTTGGTTGAATTTAACGCCTCAGCACAGTCAGGCATATTACCACCAACCGCTTTACCTGACAGCGCTACCATTGGAAGAAGAGAGCATCAGGATCCGCGCCAGGATGGTGGACGGCAGTGAAGTTGTAAAAACACTGGGTAAACTTGAAGCGAATAAGCTGCAATCGGTCAATCTCAATCCTGGAAAAATGATCTATCACCTTGGTGGAGAATATGTCTATTTCGAAGCATTCACAGTAAATACCAAGGGACAGGAGGTCAGGTTTAAGCGGTTCTTCTTTAAGGAACATTATGAATTCCAATCGGATGTATTTTTCTATCAAAATCGATTAGGTGGATGGGACACGCTGGTATTAAATGGCGAGATGCTCATTAGGCACAAGAACGTTGCACAGACGGCAATAATCGAAGAAATCGAACATGAATATTTCAATGAATTAGGAATCGAATTTGAAAAGAATTCCGGATACATGTCGACCAAGGATGATCACAGACAATATTTGGATTTTATGGCCAGCAAAGTTCGATATTTCTTATACCAGGGGAACTTGGTTCCAATCGTTATGACAGAAAATAAAGCGGAAGAGATCAAGGGGAGTTTAAATGGCCACACATTCAGTTTCCGATTAGCAGACACAAGCCAGTACCATCCAGAGATCGGTGCTACACCTCAATATTTAACAATTACCTAAACTAAAATATAATTGAAATGGAATCAAAAGTGAATCAATTGGCACCAATCGATGATTTTGAAACAGCATTCTTGCTAGGGCAATATGCATATGAAAATGGTTTTCGAGGCGTGACATTTAAAGAACTATACCAGTGGATTAAAAGTAAAATAGATTTAACGGGTTTATCAAATACAGCCGGATTACCTGAAACCTTTCCTCTCCCTGGATCTACTCTATCAGAATTTAATATTAATGAATGGACAATTCTTGGTCCGGGAACCTATAATAAAGTTGTGGAGGGAACTATTACTATCGCCGATGATGAATTCGCTTTCGCTCAATTTGATGGATTAGATTATAGCCGTGTATTAAGAATAAAGCTTCCTGACAGTTCTTCAAAAATATCAGAATTCACTACCGGCAATTATTCTAAGGATACTGTCAAAACTGTGGGTACTACCATTTACCGAGCAAAAGTGGATACTTCGCAGGCACCATCGGCAAATGCTACTGACTGGGAGGTTCTTGGGTCAACACAGGTCATCGAGGTCGGGAATCAGTTAGCTCCTACGAGTGATGCAACATATAAATATGTAGACCCTATTTATAGTGCTTTGGTTGAGCCTAAGCCTTATCAGAGAACAAGGATTACGTTAAATTCTACACCTGCAGTAGCAGGATTTGCCACCGGTGTAATGTTCACGATTGCAATTGGAGAGCAGAAGAGATTTAAGGTTGTACGCCCAAGTGTTCAGGGCAATAGGTTCAGGATTGGTTATTTTACCGATGATCCTATCGCATTGGGAAGCCAATTCCATGACCTGCTTAATGACACCGGAAATACCGTCCTTGAACATGAGGTTGAAGTTCCTGAAACAGCTAAGCATTTAGGCGTGTATTTGAGCAATGAGAGTTCGCAGGATATTAATGCACTTGACCTTGATATTCTGGCATTGGGTAAATACATGTCAAAGGAAACGTTTATTGTAAAGAATATTGAGCCAACGAGCAATAACCTATTCAATAAAGCTGACATCCTCTTAAACCACGATGTTGTCAGCGGAGTATTGCAGACAAGGAATGGATTTAATATGTCGCATCCCATCCCGGTGGTGCAGGGGGAATCATATACCGTTGTAGGGAAGACAATGAGCGTAGTCGGTAGGAATCTGTATTTCTTTAAGAATGCAAATGACACTACGGTGGATTCATCTATTTTAGGTGGCTCAGGCGTCAGTCAAACGTTCATTTCACCAATAACAGGGTTTGTAAGGACGTTGGTTAAGGATAGCTCATTCACATGGCTCGAAACGCTACAGATTAATCCGGGAAGCGTTGCATTGCCATATCAACCTTGGTCGGAACCTATCGAACGAGATGTGTTCAATCCTGAATTTATGCCCGAAACGGAGTCAAAGTCTATTGTCAAGAACGTTATCGTTGATATGGCAAGGGGTTCGGTTGATTCCACCGGACTATTACCTGCTGTTCAGCAAGATAAAGCATGGAAGGATGCTGAATTCCACAAGAATTTCAGGACACCAAGATACCTGAATCTAAAGGGTAAATTTTCCATCAATAAAAACGAACTGACTGCATATAACGTCTACCTGCATCAATACGACGATAGATTTGCGTTTATTTCCAGAACATTACTGACCGGAAACGAGTTTAAGTGCGATTCCAGAACTGAATACGTTAAGCTACATGTAAACAGAACGGATTCAGGCGTTATTACCAGCTTGCCATCGTTGAAGATAAACGGAAAATTCTCAGGCGATGTTTATACAATGAACAACAATGAGACCGGGAATAACGTAATGTCATTCATGGTCAATGTCACGACCAACGCCAATGGCAGGGATATGTTGGATCAGGGTCAGGCAAATGGGCCCGCACAGTATGACGCAAATTCATATTACACGCACGGTATTATCAGGCTACCAAAGAACTACGACCCAAAGGGGACTCCAGTAAGATTGATATATTTTGCGCATTCTTCAGCAGGTACGCAGTTGTTGGATTTCTATGCTCCTTATAAGCCTTACGTTCAGTATCTATTGGATGAGGGTTATGCAGTATTTGATATGTTCTCGTGGTCGAGTAAATACCCAGGGGTTACACAATACACAGGATGTCCGGATAATTCAGCTTGTTCGCAGAGCGTATATAATTATATAATTCAAAATTTCAATGTTCGTGCCGATGGAGTGCATCTGTTCGGAAAATCGCAGGGCGGCGTTCAGGTTGGTAACATACAGTACACAACTTCCATTCCGGTAAAATCAAAAGTATTCCTTGCGGCGACTCCAACACCATTCGGCAATAATTTTGGGTATACAAATGTTGAAAAGGAAGCTTCCATGAGGAGCTTCGGAGTTGAGGGCGATGTTTCACCATTATTCATTGTTGATGGAGATACGACCGTAACACCTTACTATAGCGCTGGGAGTAGATCATTTCTTTTGCAGCACGCCGAAAAGTTTGTCGGATATGTTTCGTGCTGGTGCGGGGTATTAATGGACACACCGGAAGAACAATTCCCCGACAGCTATAAGCCTATTCAATTATTGCCATTGAATTATACTAAAATCGACCATGTGCCAAGTAAGGCATTTTGCGCTCCAGATGATAGTTGGATTTACCAGCATTTAAAAGCCGTTCAAAAATGGACTAGGAAAGGCGGAGGCATCTTTGAGTTTAGGGATATGCCAACTGGTAGCGGAGACCCTCACCACACAACTGATACGGCTGGCCCATTCGTGAACGTTCAGACAAAGTTGGGGGGCGTTCTGAATAACATTCCGGTTGCTTGGGTAGAAATGTTGCAGTTTTTTAAACGATTTGATTAACCAAACCAAGCCCCTATCTCGGTAGGGGGATTAATATAGAAAATAACGATAAATTCTTTTATCACAATAAATTATTAAACATTTTTCATTTTCCACAACCCTTCAAAATCTCCCTGAATTTGAAGGGTTTTTTCATAATTATCCTCATCATCTACATGGGCATATTTTTCCGTCGTAGCTATCTTTGAATGTCCGAGGAGCTTTTTCAACAGATAGATGTCGCCGACGTATTTCATGATCAAATAACCAAAAGTATGCCTGGCCACATGTGAGGTAATAACCTTATCAATCTTTGCAAATCCAGCTAGATCCTTAAGGCTCCGATTATATTCCTGCATAGTAGGTAGCTCAAATAAATTTCCATTTGTACCATAAATAAATACCTTAGCTATTGGAATCAAAGGGATAGTTATGGTTTTTGGTTTTCGCTCAGAATTCTTCTGCATGGTGAACTTCATGAAATTATCGGAAAACATCCAGGAATATTTTGAATTGTACAAATCTGATATCCGGATACCCGAAAAGCAGCAAAATAAAAAGGCCTTCAACACATTAAATTGTGTAGGGTTCAATACATCAGCATCCATTTGCTGGATCAAACGCACTATCTCCTCCTTATTTAAATAGGTAGATTCACTCTCGACGTATGGGTTGGGAAAATCAATAACATCCTGAGGTACAAAAACCTGAATTTCATCCTTCGCATTGCCGAACAAGGCTTTTATATCCTTTATCCTGGTCCAAACAGTATTATGGCTGATTAGATTGCCATTTGCCTTCCTCCTCTTCTTTAACCAAGACCGGAATTCAAACATAAACTTAACGCTGACCTGATCCCATCTTAGGTTCTGGTTAAATTCCTCCAGGGCCTTTATTGTAGATCCATAATTTTTCCAAGTCTGTTCCGATATGACCTTTAATCTCATTAGCTCACGCCTACGTTTGATGAAATATCCGATGACCGATTTGGAAGTGTCGAAATAGAATAGCTCACGCTTTAGGATATCCGTATTTAAGTACCTTCCGGACAATCTATAAATTTTGGCTATCTCATTGATGCGAGACCGTTCCGACATAATGATCATATTGAAATCATTCGCATCGGAATCTCCTTTAAATCTTGGATTCAGGATGCTTTGGTCAAAATCAATTAGTTCCAGTGGCCAATCAAGGCTCAATGGGAAATAATCACGATCTAAATTTCCTGGAGTGGAAATATTTACCTGAATATTAATGGCAACATAGCCGTTTTTTTTCACACGATGCTTGTGCACATGAAGTTTGGTGGAAAACTTGAACATAGTTCCGGGTTCATTATTAACGATTCCCATACTCAGAAATTCATGTTAACACCGATGTTAGCAAAATTTCCGAAATGGATTAATAAATTACCCGAGTCAAGGGTTGGTTTGCGTTCCGGAAAGGGGGTTTTTAAACAAATAAAGCGAGTTTCACTGAAACCCGCTTTACCGTTAGTACCCAGGGCCGGGATCGAACCGGCACGAATTGCTTCATTGGTGTTTGAGACCAACGCGTCTACCAATTCCGCCACCTGGGCTTATTCCCTTTGGAACGATGCAAATATAGGGCTTATCCTTTATTATCCAAAAATAAAATTACGGTTACCACAAAACTAACTGATTTTAAGCCATTTTATTTTTCAAGCCGCCCCTATTTCCCACCAAAATCACGTCTTAACAGTTTTTAACGGATAGAAAAATAAACCTTAAGGGCATTTTTCTATCTATTCTTAAAACCCAATGGAGCGGGTAGTTGATCGAAAAGCGTTAACAAAGTTTAACATATTGCAGATTAAACGTTCACTACCGCAAAACACTCCAAAAGGTAAGAAACACGAATGAAAAACATTAAAAGAAATTGAGATATGAAAAAGATATTAACATTAGCAGCATTATTCGCAGGATTAAGTATTTCAGCATACGCACAGGACTCTACTCGCGTTCAGCATAAGAAAGAGGTTCGTCAGGAAGTTAAGCACCGCAAGCACCACCGTGCAGACCGTTTGCAAAAGAAAACACCTGAAGAGATCGCACAACTGAAGACCGATCGTTTGGATAAGGAGCTAAAGTTCACAGAAGCTCAGAAAAAAGAAGTATATGCTTACCATTTGGACCAAGCGAAAAAATGGAAAGTAAAACATGAGGAAATGCAGGTGGAGCGCGATGCTCGTCGCAGAGAGATGAAAGCGGAGCGTGAGGAGTTCCAGAAGTTACTGACTCCAGAGCAGCAGGAAATCATGAAAAATAAAATGGCGGAGAACCGCAAAGATAGATTCAACCGCGACGGACAGCGCAATTTCAAAGATCGCCAAATGAAGCGTAAGGGAATGGACCGCAAGATGCCGGTAGAAAAAGAAGTAGAAGAGAAAACTGTAGAAAGTTCAAACAGCTAGAAAGCGATATTAAAATTTTTATTAGTTAGTGGTTATATGTTTAATTGAGAAGGTCCCGCAGTGATGCGGGGCCTTTCTTGTTTTACATATTTCGGGTCTCCTGCTCTATTTCCATGAAGGATACAGCTGGGAACCATCCTCATGGTCCTTGACAACCGTAACGGACATCGGAATGCGCTCCTTCAGTTCTTCTACGTGGGAGATGATACCCACTACCCTATTCTCCTGGTGCAGATACTGCAGCGTGTCGAATACGGTATTGATGCTCTCAGCATCCTGCGTACCAAAGCCCTCATCGATAAAGAAGAAGTTCCTATCTGATTTATTGAGCGATTGGATATTCTCGGCCAATGCCAATGCCAGGCATAGCGAGGCTTGGAAGCTCTGTCCGCCGGAAAGCGTCTTCACTGAACGGCGGAACCCGTTGTTCAGGAAGTCGATAACCTCGAACTCATTGCTATCGTTGATCGTTAGGCTGAGTTGGTTCCTTGTCAGGCGGTGGAAACGGTGGTTGGCCATCTCGCACATCTGCCGGAGATGGATACTGGACACGTAATTCACGAAACCATTGCCCTTGAATAGGTTTTCCAGCGTCTTGAGGTTGGAACCGCGGTTATTCAACATGTCGAATTCTTCCAACAGCTTTTCCTTTTTCCCAAATTCGAGGGTCAGGTGCGCCAGTTCTTTCTCGAGACCACCGGTCAACGCCAATTGCAACTCCAACTCCTCTTTCTTGAATTCAAACAGTTTGTTGGTCGTTTCCAGGTCCTCTTCCGAAAATTCCTTGGATGCCAGGAATTCATTGAGGCTTTTGATCTGCGATTCCAGCACTTCCAAACGGACAAAATACTGTTGGATCTCCTGACGGATCTGCTCAACGGGAATAACGCGCTGGATAATGGACTGCACCTGGGTGATATCGGCGAAGCCATATTCGCGCAGGAGTTTGGCAATCTGCTCCTGCCGGGTCTTCAACTGTTGGTTATAGATACTCAGCTGGTCCTTGGCAGCGGTATACTGACCGACTACTTCGGCCAACTTGGTCTTGTAGGTGTTCAATTTTTGGTTCAGGCTGAGGTAATTCCCCTCCAGCTGTACGATATGCTGGTCGAGTTGCAGTTTCATCTTGCGTACCTCCTCCAGATCGCGTCCTTCAAATTCGGCGAAGTTCAACTGTTGCAATCCGGACTTGCTGTGCTGGCTAACGCCTTGTACGACGGCAATCTCCGCGCGGATGGCATCCAGTTCCTTTTCAAAGCGGGCAATGTTCTCCTTGCTCTTCTGCAGGTCCTGACGGATTAATTTCACTTCAGCCTCCATCGCTGCCGTCTGCTGCTCATTGGTCTTCAGTTGCTGTTTCTGGGATTCGAACGCACCGATATCGTCCGGTGAATAGCCCGGCCACTGGAAAAGACCGCCATGGACCGTCATTTCCTCCGCGCTACGCTGCTGAATGGCGCTGATACGGTCATGCTGTCCACGTTTGGATTGCATCGCTATGGAGGCCTTGGTCAGCTGATCACGCAAGTTCACGAAGGACGTACGCTCCTGCTCCAAGACAGACTTCTCCTGGTTCAGCTTATGCAGTTCGTCCTGCACATGCGCATTGACGGTTGGCTCTGGATGGTCCAAAGCACCACAGAGTGGACAGGGCGATCCCGGTTGCAGATCGGTGGCAAAGCGACTCAACTGCGCCTGCACCTGTAAGTGGGTTTCCTGTTCCCGTAATTTGCCGTATTTATCCTCAATCAGTAGTAATTCATTCTGGATCACCTGTCCCCAGTTGTCCTCGGTATACCCTGCTTGGTTAAAGATCTTGATATCGGCTTCCAACTCCGTTTGGTATTGGCTGATTTCCTTTTCGGCAGCATCCAACTGCTGTTTGAGAGTATCTTTCCGTTGGTACCATTTTTCCATCTCAATGAGTTGGGAAGTATCCACTTTCTCCGATTTGAGGTTCTCCAGGTTGATCTCCGCCTGCTCGAGCTTTTTGGCCAGGTTAAGTTCCGATTCTTTGGAGCGCTCCACAAAGGGGGCACCTTTCGCCAATCTATTCTGCAGTTCGACCTCTTTGCGCTCATTTTCCTTGATCAGGGAAATCAGCTTATAATCCTCAGCCTGCGCACGGAGTCCATTGATGTTGAGATAATCCGCCTGTATATTGGCAATCTCCCTTTCCACCACATCGATTTCGCGCAACTGCCGCTCTTTGACCACTTGGAAGTTCTCGATCTTATGGATCAATGTCTCCCTTTCGGTATTCAGCGATTGGATATAGTTCAATGGCTCACGGAAAGCCTGTGAAGTCCGTTCATACCGGTTCAGTTCGGCCTCTTGCTGCTTCACCTTCTCCTTACGGCTGTTGAGCTCCTCAAACTGGGCAGTTTTCTGCTGTACCTCCAGTTGCTTGTCTTTGAATTCCTGAAGGGATTGCACCTTGCCCAATAACTCCTGATAGGACACCTTGGTTTGTGCAAGCGTTTCCTTCGCCTCCACGACTTCCTTCTTCTTGCTTTCCAGCGCATCTGCCGACACGCTCTCAAACCCCGACAGGGCACCCTTCAGGTTTTCCAGCTTCCGGTTATTGCCGGCCTGCAGGAAGCCAACCTTCGGCCCTAGGTCGAATTTATTCAGGTAGAAGATCTCCTTCATCATTTCCGAACGGTCTTTGCCGCGCAATTCCAGGAATTCCTTGAATTGACCCTGTGGAATGATGATGGTCCGTCGGAAATTGGCGTACGAAAGATTGGTCACATGGGAACCATCGGCAGAATCCAGCGGAATCCAACCATCTCCGATCCACTCATAGGCCGTGCGCTCGATGGTGGTGGTATCCTCAAAATTCTTGCGACGCTTCCATTGCGCAACAAATCTGTATTTCTTCTGCTCGAAGTTGAGGAACTCAAAAACAATCATCGCCTGATTGGATTTGAGGTTCATCATGTTGTAGGAGCGCCTATCGGTTTTGTTCAACCGTTCGGTTTCACCATACAGCGCAAAACTGATCGCTTCCAATATGGACGATTTTCCCGACCCTACCGCGCCAAAGATCCCAAAGAGACCGGCTTCGGTGAGCTCGGTAAAATCAATTTCTTGTTTTTCTTGGTAGGAATATAGTCCTTCTATACTTAAATATAGTGGCAGCATATGTTAATCTTCTTTTTCTAGGGTATTTGCAGCGACCTCATCAAATAGGGCCATCAGTTCATCATTTGGATCCTGTCCATACTTGGAACGGAAAAAATCCTTGAATAAATCCTTCATATCCTGATCCAGGTTTACGGACTGTACCGTACAGCCTGGTTCCTGTTTTCTATTGACGATCGGGATGATATGGATGATGCCATCATGGGCTTCATGGATCCGCTTGAGATCGATTGCCGAAAGGAATTCGTCGGACTCGAGGGTTAATTCTACCAAGGCATGTGGATTTTCATGCAGCCACACGACCGCTTCATCGATCGAATGAAAGCGCTTGCGGTGCAATTGCCTTCCCTTTTCCAATGTTACGGTGCTGTATTGCGCCGGTTTATTGGGTTCCAAGTCCACAAGAACCACTTGCTTCTTCTGTCCAGCCTCGGAGAAGGAATACGCCAAAGGACTACCTGGATAGATGACGGGAGCATCACCTTGACCAATTTCATGGAAACGGTGCAGGTGACCTAATGCCGTATATTGGATCTGTGCCGGAATACTATCCGAATAGACCAGATCCGCATAGCCCAACCGAATGGGTTTTTCTCCTTCCGGTTCTTCCAGGACTTCGCCCCCACGCTTCAGCATGTAGAGGTGGGTGGTCAGGAGGTTTACCCCGAAGGAATCACAATATTGGGTCGCTAGGTTCCGCCAGCGTTCCTTCAGCACTTCCTGCAATTGCGCAGCCTTATCTTCAAAGCCGAGGAACTGTTTCAATCGCATTTCATTGGCGAATGCTGTGGATAGTATACGTATTGGATAATAATACTTTGGGATCTTTAACTCTACAAATCCTTCATCTGAACGGATGACATCGAATGCCCCTTCCACCGTCAATTGCTTGGTCACCAGGTTTGGCTGACCGAAGAAGAATATCCCACACTCACGTGCCAGTGGATCTGGAGAATCCACCCGATCTGGGGAGTCGTGGTTTCCGGCGATAGCGATTACGGGACGCTTACCGTTGTTCGTTAATCTTTTTAAGGTTTTATACAGTAATTCTGTGGCTTCAATGGGTGGATTAAAGGTATCATACAGATCGCCGGAGACAACGACGAGGTCAACCTCTTCGCGGTCCGCGATCTGACAGATTTCGTCCATGACCTCCCGCTGTTCCTCCAAACGGGAAAAGAAATCAAGCTTTTTACCCAAATGCCAATCTGCAGTGTGTAATATGCGCATTTACAAAAAATCTGTTGTGGTGAAAGTTAAAAATACAGATTTTTTAATGGTATAAAGGTTAAGAAATGTGAAAGATTAGGTAAAGAACAGGTAAGAAAATGCATCTAGTGGTCAGCGTGGCCCAGGTCCTTGTCCGGGTTTACCCTGTTGCGAACCAATTGTTTAAGTTCCTTGATTTCGGGAAAGCGCCCTTCCCTTTTCCGGTCGAAAATTTCTTCCGTATCGACAAAAACTGTGTAACGACCCGCAATTTCACTGGGTTCCAACTGCACCCCTTGAATATCATCCACAAAGGTGGTCAGCAGCTCCTGCGACATGTAACTCGCGCGAAGCATCCAACCACATTTGGGACAATATGTTATACGAACCAAAGGTTTCATTGAACTAGTTTAATCAATTATTTTTCAATGGTAAAAGGTTCTGTTTTTCCGTTATGACAGGTATTGCAGGAAATGTTCATGACCATCCCATCATGTTCGTGGTTAAGGTATTTCTTATTGATTTTTTTCGTCATCTTGATCATCTCCCGAGCGACATTTTTCTTTGGATTTTGATCCGAAGCAAAGTCTAACCCTTTCTCGCCATTCGCCTTTGGCGCATGGCAATGGTTACATTTTACGCCCAATGCCATATTGAATGATTTCATTGTCTTGTCCAATTCCTCATGGCTGATGTTCTTCGGCAGGACTTTCAGGTTGGTTGGACGAGGGTGCTCCTGATCTGCATGATGAAAGGCACTTAGCCCTGCCACCATCGCACATAATGCGACGAGTGTGATTATTTTTCTTTTCATAGCTCTTCAATTTCTAAATGGTACCCCAAGATAATAAAATACGAGCAGAAATGTAATAGAAATGTCATGAAAATTATATTGCACTTAGTATCAAGTTCTTGAATAAACTTATTTGTACAGAAATAGCAGAGTTGCTATCTTGCGAACTTTGTTTTAAAATCACAGTAATTCACAGGCATTATTCGGAGCTAATCCGCTATTAATTAATGTAATATAATGACAAAACATCTCCTATTGACGCTGAGTCTGCTGCTATGCGTTGCATTTGGCAGTTCTGCACAGCTAAAGTCGTATAAATCAAAATCTGGCTACTCCTATTGGGTTCGCACGCCGACCAACCTGAAACCCACTGATAAACTTCCTGTTATTATCTTCCTGCACGGACGGAGTCTTTCTGGCCATGACCTGAACCGCGTGAAGCGCTATGGGGTATTACGTGCCATTGAGCGCGGAAAAGATCTTGACGCCATCGTCATTGCACCGCAAACTTCCAACGGCTGGAACCCTGACAAAGTAATTGAAGTATTGGATAAGGTATTAAAGGATTATCCAGCTGATGAACAGCGCGTTTATGTGTGCGGCATGAGCATGGGAGGCTACGGCACCATGGATGTAGCCGGTAAGTATCCGGACCGCATTGCTGCAGCTGTCGCCATCTGCGGAGGAGGCACCAAAAGCTATGCCTGCAACCTAACGCAGGTACCGCTATGGATCCAGCATGGAAGTGCCGATACGGCTGTTCCAGCATCCGAATCCAAAAAGATCTACAATGCGATCAAGAAATGCGATAAGAACGCCGATGCGACCCTAACGATCATCCCCGGCGGTACGCACGGAAGTGTGGAGCGGTTATTTCATGGCGAGAAGATCTATGATTTCATGTTCCGTTACAAAAAGAACGACAAGGCCCTTACCTACAGCAAGAAAAGAAAATAAGCAGCACCATGACCGTCATCCACGTCCATGACCGCATGCAGCAGGACTATAGCTATACCCTGACCGCAGCTATGGGCCAGGACTTCCATCCGGAATTCCAACCCGAACTAAGCCCTGCGGAAATGCTGGAGCTTGGCGTTTTTGGCGGTAGATACTTGACGGATTGCACCGAAGAGTTCCCGACATCATGGTTTGCAAACGCCAAACTTTACGTGGGAGAAAGCCCATTTGGCGACCCCAAGCTGAACTATTTCCAGATCATTGCTTCGCAGCCCCGTAAAATATGGCTCGAAAAAGGCTGGATTCATCCCCAAGATCCGCGCGGATGGTTTCAATGGTACTGTCGGTACTTTATGGGCAGACGATCTGAGGATGACCTGCGACAGATCAAGCGTTGGAAAGCGATGAAAAGACATGCGGCACAGGTAAAGGGAAATTGCCATTTCGGAGACCTGCAATGTCGCCCCAAACAGCGACAAGCCCTGTTGCAATGGGCGTATGACAGCATCAATCTATAGGAAATATCCCCTCAATGGAGGCTACAGTGCAACGATAGCCCATATTGCTCCCCATTATAGGTCGGAATCAGGACGTATGCGCGTTTCTTTCCCTTCAACCTGCCTTCCACCAAAGGGAGCAGCAGATAGGCCGCTTTGACGCTTAAAATGCCTACCCCTGCCCCCATTACGACATCTGAAAACCAATGTTTATTATTGTACATCCTGAAAAAGCCGGTTCCTGCAGCGACTGCATACGCCGAAACGCCATACCAGACGGATTGGTGCCTGTATTCCTGCCACATCAGCTCTGCCCCTACAAATGCGGTTGCCGTATGTCCTGAAGGGAAAGAGTTAGCTGCGGAATGGTCCGGTCGCATGACGGGCAGGCTTCCCTTCATCAGGTTGACTGTCCCGGCCATCAGTCCATGCGCTACTAAACCCGTAAATAATCGCGACTTAAAATTATGCTTTGCTTCGACCCCGAGCAGATCTAACGCCAAAAAAGAGGCCGTCGGTACATATTGCGTATAGTCATCGATCGGAAAGCGATCATGGTTGTCCCGTTGCAACCCGTCGCGTAGCCCGCGGTCCTGATGTTTGATGTAGGGATTGCGGAGCGATACAATCCCAAACGTCAAGAATACGGCCGGAACGGCATATTCACGGTGATACATTGGGGATACTTTCCCATCCACAGCTTCACCCTCCTGAAATCGAGCCGTATCCGCCCGCTGCGCATATGCTGAAAGACCTATACACATCGTCAGCAGTAAGACCCCGGCACTTTTTACCACGACACGATCAATCTGGGAAATGTATTTAAAAACCAAAACACACATCATCGACAAACGAAAAATAAAAACAATGTAAATTCAGATTAATTGTATTAATAATTAATATTTAAATTAATACTACCAAAATACATATTTTCACTTTCGTTTACCATACCAAATCTTAGGTATTTTACGGCTGTAGTCAATCCGCTATCCCCGTATACAATTCATCTACACCCAAATATTTTGACAATCTCACCGATTATATTAGCGTTTAAAGAGCAAGTAGCAATTCACTAGAAATTAAAAGCACTTCAGATGCGCCTATTCAAATTCACACTGTTCATATTCATCATCATGGGAAATTTCGGTTGCCGTGCGGAAAAACAACGGCCAGACTCTACGTCCTTACGCATATTGGAGAGATTGGGCATTATCATGCAATTTGACGATGCGCTGCAGGCCTATTCCCCGGCGCACATGGAACAGATCATCCGGAACAAGACCACACCGGAATTTGCAGCCTACAAGAGAAAATACTTCAGCAAGCCTATTCAGGACACCTTGGCCGTGCTTTTCCAGAAGCAGTTTAACGATGCAGAGATTGAAAAATTCAGTAAAATGAATCCTGAGGACATACATGCTAACTCTCCTGACAAATTCGACAGATTTGAACGCGACCTGGAAGACCTCTATGATGCGATTTATACGGATGCAACACGGTTGATCTCAGGCATACACCTCAACGGACAGCAACCTGATCCGTCAAAACCGCTTGCCTTTTTTAGCGTCGATCGTCCAGATGGCATTTATGTCGTGGAAGGATATGACTCCTATATGCCCCAGAACATGAAAATTCCTGCAGAACCCTTCCTTGCCTCCACTCAGATCAAGCAGCTAATAGGGCTTGAACTTGCCCATAACATGCCCGGTCTGCGGTTAACCGTGAGTGAGGAAACCGGAAACTGGATGCATGACAACCTGCCCAAAACACAGGATGTCAAGTTGTTGTTGGTAAACGACGGCAAAGCCATCCTACTAATGTCACCAGATCCAGATGTGTATGCCGAAAATTGGACTTTCCACTGCCCTACGATTGATAGCGACACGTTTGATCAGATCGGATTAATTTTCCCTGAACCCTAATCATTTTTTGAAATCCATACAAACCCTTCACCATGCTAGAAAAGACGCCATTTATCCAAGCTGTAGAAAGCAAGAATTTTGAGGAAGCCATCCTACTATTCAATCAGGGTGCACGCATTCCCGACACAGCAAAATCATACGATTACCCCCAATTCTATGATTCTATCCTGCGGAATAAGGGCTATGACCTCCTGATGGCGATGGCCGATGCCGGCACCATCGAGCGCGACATCTATGCCCTCGACGATTGGAACAACAGTATATTCAGCAGTCTCCTCAACGTGAGAAATGCGGATGAAGACTACCTCGTTTTCCTGAAGGAATTTGTCGCCGGATCGGAGAATATCAATGATGAAGTCAATGGACACACTTTGTTAAGTTACGCCATTGAAAAGTCAGTGAACCCCTCCATATTCCAAGCCTTAATCGAAGCTGGCTGTTCGGTCAATTTCAGGACCAATGCTGAGGATAACTTACTACACCTTATCATTAAGAAACACGGCATAACTCCCGATAATCTAGAAACATATACCCAGATATTGCTTGCTGAAGGCGTAGACATCAACGACACGAATAAGGTGGAACAAACAGCGCTGCATCTCGCATTGAACTCCAATAAAAAGTCGATTGTGGACACCTTACTGGCGCATGGCGCTCAACCTAACCTTCAGGACAGCAATGGTATTTCGGCCTACCACATTGCCATTGCACATAAGTTCGATCTGGAAGTATACGACAGGCTATCACAATACGAAACGATGGATTTCGAACAGCGGAATATCGATGGGGTGAAAGCCTTGCATGAATACCTACGGATGATCCAAGGCCAGCAGGAGGAACATCCGAAATTATTGCTGCGGCTATTGGAAGATGGCGCAGACCTGACCAGCACTTCGCCCCATTACCAAAGGGAGGTGTCCGGTTGGGATTGGATCGCCAAAAAGAAAGCAAGCCTATTCGAACAGGTATTGGCCCATCAGGATATCGATATTGATCATCAAGATGATACTGGCAACACCTTATTGCACAAGGTTGTATCTGTAGACAGCAATCATGATCAGCAGGTCGCTCGCGAAACCTACAAAAAGGTAAAGAAACTGTTGGATCTTGGCGCATCCCCCAACCTCACCAATAATGCGGAACAAACACCGATGATGATTGCCGCAGAGGATAACCTGAAGAACAAAACGGTCGAATTATTATTACTAGCACAACAAAAAGAGAACTAGCATGTCCATGTCATTTATAATCGCCTGCGAAGGCGGAAAACGAAAGATAGCAGAATTACTGTTGGCCAACAAGGAGGTCGATGTTGCATATACCGATGAAAAGGGGCGTACAGCGCTCCACTATGCCGCACATCGCGGCTACTTGGATCTGGTGAAGATCCTTGTGGAGGAGGGTGCAGACATTGATTATGAAGATCATCAGGGGGAAACACCCCTATTCTTTGCCTGTTTGCAAAAGCAGAAACAAACGGCTGTGTACCTGATTGAGCGAGGAGCCAATTGTGCCTTGAACGATCTCAAAGGAAACAGCTTACTTCATCTCACGGCCTCTACCGGCCAGTCGGATGTGCTGCAACTCCTTTTGGATAAAGGCCTGGATGTCAACCTATCGAATAACAACACCGACACCCCTTTGCTTTTAGCGGTGACCAACCGCAGCACCGAAGCCGCAAAAATATTGCTACAGGCTGGTGCAGATCCGGCAGCATCCAACAAGATTGGCAATACCGCTCTATTGCTGGCGACCAAGAGTCGGCAGATCCCCATGGTCCAATTGCTGTTGGATAACGGTGCAGATGTCAATCAGACCAATCAGCTTGGGGAAAGCCCCTTGCTTGTAGCCTGTTATGAGGGCAACAAGGCAATCGTTAACCTGCTGCTGGACCATGGAGCGGATGTCAATCTAAGCAATGAAAACGGCATGTCTCCCATCTGGTACGCCTGTGCACACAATCAGAAAGAAATCGTTGCCACCCTATTGGACCATGGCCTGGATGTGAACCACGCCCGCCCAGTCACTGGAAATGTACAAGCGCTTTATGGCTACCTGGACTATGTGGAAACCAACAGCAACCTTTCTCTGGATGCGCAGTTTAATTTCAATGCGCACCTAGACCAGGGTGGCGAGAGCCTCTTGCACCATGCCGTTAAAAATGGGCACCTGAGCATGGTGAAACTCCTCATTGAGCGGGGCGCTGCCATCAACCAACAGGATGAGTCCGGTAATTCGGCATTGCATTATGCAGCCGCCAATGGTAAGAAAGATGTTCTGAAATATCTTTTGGAAAACCAAGCTGATCCGCAAGTGGTGAATATTAAAGAACAGAAGGCCATTGATTACGCCAATATCAAAGGATTCAATGAAATTACGGCACTCCTGCTGCAGTTCGGGTCTCCAGCTTCGCATGCAGTTGCGGCACCACCGCCCCAACCGCAGCACGTAGCCAATACCGGAGTTGACAAGAAAAAAGCCCTTATGGACCTCAAAGAACTTTTGGACGCTGGCATATTGACCCAGGATGAATTCAATGCTGAAAAAGCAAAGATTCTTCAGGGATAGCTATCATAATTCAACACGAATTGCGTTATTTGGATAAATAACCAATATGAACGACAAAACCGCTATAGGACTGCTGCTCCTACGCCTATTCCTAGGGATCCGCATTATTTACGGGGTCATGGACAATCTATTCAGCTGGGAACACATGCAGGAATTTGCCGGCTTTCTAGCATCTTTCCATTTTCCCGTCCCGATTGTATCTGCTGTTACTTCCGTGCTGATTCAATCGATCTGTGGGCTTTTAATACTGATCGGTTGGCAGACACGCTGGGCTGCAGGACTCCTTGCCGTAAATTTCATCGTTGCACTGACCATGGTTCATTTCCGCAATGGGGACACCATCGAGGCAATGACTCCGCCATTAGCCATCCTTTTTATTTCGGCCGCATTGGCCTTTACAGGCCCTGGAAGGTATGCTGTAGATAAAATGTAGAGACGCCAGAAGCAACCTTTTTAGGGGAATACACGTTGTTTATATAAATTTGATTGCTGAAACATTTCAAAAAAACACGAGTTATGGAATCATTTGAATTTAAATACGGAAAAGGTCAACAGCAAAAAATTGCGCTATTTTTCCTAGTCATAGGAATCGTTGGGCTGGTATTTATCTACTATGTTTATTTTGTCGACACACGCGCACTGATCATGTGGAAGGTCACTTCCGTTTTCCTGGCACTTTTGGGCTTTGGGGCATTTTTAAAATTGATTTTGGCGCCCAAAGATCCGAATGAGGTTGCCTTGCGCATCGATGCGCAGGGAATCACGGGCAAGACAACACCTGTGGCCAAAGCTGCAGGACTGATTGACTGGGAAGACATCACACATATCGATCACAGCGGGAACATGATGTTTGTGCAAGTAATCAATCCGGAGAAGTATGCACAGCGCATGAAAAACTTCTTTGTGAAGGACACCTTTATGAAAACCAACAAAGGATATATTAATTTTTCCCTTATGGAATTGAATGCAACGGAAGCTGAAATTCATAGTGCAATAACGAAATTCTACAATTAAGACGAATTATGAGCAAATAAAACCCCTTTAGCATTTTGTTAAGGGGGTTTTTCTATGGATTCGTTACAGCAATCCTATCCATTCCCTGAATATTTGCCGTATCTTCGATATAACCGAAACTTATTTGATACGCATGAAAATTCAGAAAGCCTTATTTGCTGCTCTCCTTGCGGGCACACTCATTCATCTGCCCATTTCCCACTTATTTGCGCAAAGCCCTTTACCTGTACAATTCAATGAACTGCCTGACCCCATTGATAAGAAGCTTATCAACTGGTCCGGTGTGAAGTCGGGTATGCAGGCCTCCTTCGTCAGTACCGATCTCCGATTCCCGAAATCCTTGGCGCCGACCGTCGAGCAAAAAGACGCTTTGCAGATCCGCGGCTGGAGGGGTGAGAAGCTAAATGCCCAAGTCCTGCTGTGGACAACAGAACCCAAAGATAATATTGAAGTAAAAGTCACAACCCTTTCATCTACAAATAATAAACTACCAAATACCGCAACGAGCACCCATTTCCTCCGTTATGTGATGACTGATGAGTTCGGTCCAGGCTGTGGGCATCGCAAGCCGGAGAATTTCGCGGCTTCCTTATCACCGGATATGCTGGACAACCTGACAAGTTATTCTATGGAAGGCAATACGGTTCGACCGGTGTGGATCAAGGTGGCCATTCCGCGTGATGCAGCCGCAGGGCAATATGCAGGGACTGTTGAAATTTCAGTTGCAGGGAAACCGTTTAAATCCCTGGCACTTGAGGTCGAGGTTATCGATCAGACCCTACCCGAGCCGAAGGATTGGAAGTTCCACCTGGATCAATGGCAACACCCTTCAGCAGTCGCTCGAGTAGAAGGCGTAGCCATGTGGTCCGATGCACACTTCAAAGCAATGGAACCGGTCATGAAATTGCTTGCCGATGCTGGACAGAAGGTTATCACGGCCACCGTGAACAAGGACCCATGGAATGTGCAGACCTATGATCCTTACGCCGATATGATTACCTGGACGAAAAATAGCGATGGCACCTGGTCCTATGACTACCAAGTCTTTGACCGATGGATTAATTTTATGTCCGACCTTGGGATCAATCAAATGATAAACTGCTACTCCATTATCCCTTGGAACAATGAGATCCATTATCGGGATGCGAAGACCGGAAAGACCATCAACGTGGTCGCCAAACCGGGCACTCCGGTATTCGAAGAACTCTGGACACCCTTCCTGCAGGACTTTAGTAAGCACCTGAAAGCAAAGGGCTGGTTAGAAAAAACCAACATCGCCATCGATGAGCGCGAACGGGAACAAATGGATGCCGCCTTAACGCTAATGAAGAAGGTAAGCCCTGAATTGGGCGTTTCCTATGCCGATAATCAGAAAACCTACCAGCGGTACCCCGAAAGCGAGGACATCAGTATTGCTGTAGGACATCCCTATGAAAAGCAGGACATTCTGGATCGGCAGAAACGGGGTTTGAACAGCACGTTCTACATCTGTTGTTCGGATGCCTTCCCTAACCAGTTTACTTTTTCGGATCCGGGGGAATCCACCTATCTGGGCTGGTATGCGCTAGCGACCGGTTTTGATGGCCTACTGCGTTGGGCTTTTAACTCCTGGGTGGAAAATCCGCTCCAGGATTCTCGATTTAGAACCTGGCCCGCCGGAGATACCTATATTGTGTATCCCAAAGCCCGAACCTCCATACGTTACGAACGAATGTTGGAAGGCATTCAGGATTACGAGAAAGCACGTATTGTCCTGGAAAAATTGAAAGCGAAGAATGACAGTAACCAATTGACAGCATTGCAACAGGCAATAGACAAGCTTGGGAACAACACCCGATACGAGGGTTGGAATACGGACTTGAACAACGCCAAAAAGCTGTTGAACGACATATCCACCAATCTCTAAGCACAGAAATCCATTGAGCGCTGCCATTTCATGAAAAGAAGTGGCAGCGGTTTTTTATGCCCTGATCAATCCGACCCCGAGGGTTATCAGACAGGTCGTCACCAGGAAAATGGACACGAACAACAGCCCTATCCATCGGTTGGTGGTTGTCCTGCCGGGACCCATAGCTCCAAAAAAGAAACCGCCTGAGATCAGGATAGCGGAAGCGATGAACCCGATACGCAGAAACCACGACACCGAGTCGTCATAACCGGCGTGGTCCACCAACAATTGGCAGATAAGGGCCATGATGGTAAAAACTCCGGCATGGGAATGGCCTGATTTGAACATCCGCTGCTGAAATGGCGTTAATGCCAGGTGTTTATATTTCCCTTGCATATACCGCAGCAGAAAATGGCCTCCAAACTCAATCGTGGGAATGATAAACAGGATAATGGCACACATTAATTTTGCATCTTGACTCATAGCTCCTCCTTTTTTATTTAACAAAGTTACCGTTGTCTATCCCTCGAAAAATGAATCCAGGTTAACTTCTTCATTTTGTCGAACCGGCTGATTAACGCGGAAAAATCCTTGACAATGGGCAGGCTTTTTAATTCTTTTGAATATATTTGAACAAGACATTAACGTTTTAGTTCGCTTAAAAAGCGATCCGTAAACCTTCGATACCATACGTATATGATCAGAAACTACCGAAACCTTCGAAAGCTACTGCTGTTGGCGATGATGCCGACACTGGCCTTTGCGCAACAGAACAACCTCAAACAATATGTGAAGCCCTTGATCGGGACCGCCAAGATGGGACATACCTTCCCAGGTGCGACAGTACCTTTTGGCGCCGTGCAGCTAAGTCCGGACACCGATACCATTCCCTACGCTGTAAATGGCAAGTATACGGGTGATGTCTACAAGTATTGTGCGGGCTACCAATACGACGACCCTACCATTGTGGGATTCAGCCATACGCATTTCTCAGGAACGGGACACTCCGACCTGGGCGATATCCTCGTGATGCCCACCCAGGGTAAGGTCCAATTGAACCCAGGCACTGCCGACCAACCGCAAAGCGGCTACAGGTCACCCTACAGCCATGCGAATGAAACTGCAGAACCCAACTATTACAAGGTTAAACTGGATAAGCACCAGATCCTTGCCGAGCTTACAACCACCAAACGTGTCGGTTTCCACCGGTATACTTTTCCAAAATCGGATCAATCACACCTCATCCTAGACCTTACTGCCGGAATCTACAATTACGAGGGCAAGAATGTATGGACCGTCGTGCGGGCATTGAACGACTCCACCATCACGGGATACCGCCAAACCAACGGATGGGCAAGAACACGGACCGTTTATTTCGCAATCCGTACGTCCAAGCCTTTCAAGAATTATGGCGCTAAATATTACGACAAGAACGTACAGTACAAAGGATTTTGGCGGAAATTCAATCAGGAGGATAATTTCCCTGATCTAGCTGCCCATAACATCAAGATGCATCTGGATTTCGATACGGAAGATCAGGAACAGGTGATGATGAAAGTCGCCCTTAGCCCGGTGAGCATGAAGAATGCGCTGGAAAATATGGACTACGAGACACCGGATTGGAATTTTGAGCAGACGCTCAAAAGCGGCCAAGATGAATGGGAAAAGGAATTACAGCGCTTTCAGGTCGATATGCTCAATAAGGAAGATCTGGTGAATTTCTACACGTCGGTGTATCACGCCAATTTGATGCCTACGGTTTACATGGATGTCAATGGCGAATACAAAGGTCTGGATCAAGAGGTACATAAAGCAGAAGGATTTACAAATTACACGTCATTTTCACTCTGGGATACGTTCCGCGCCTTCCACCCGTGGTTGAATTTGGTAGATCCTAAACGAAATGCGGACATTGTTTCCTCGATGATGGCGCATTACGACCAATCCGTTTTGAAGATGTTGCCGATCTGGTCCCACTATGCCAATGAGAACTGGTGTATGAGCGGGTACCATTCTGTTTCCGTTGTGGTGGATGCCATCATGAAAGGCACGTATGAGGGCGATGCGGAAGCAGCATTGGCTGCCTGTGTACAGACCGCGAAAGCACGCCGCTATGAAGGCATCGGTGAATACATGGATCTGGGATATGTACCTGACGATGTAAACGGCACTTCAGTTTCAAATACTTTGGAATATGCCTACGATGATTGGTGTATCGCACAGCTTGCCAAGAAATTGGGTAAGGAGGATATCGCGGCGGAATTCAGCAAAAGAGCCGAAAATTGGCGCAATCTTTACGACCCAAGCATTGGTTTCATGCGTCCTAAGGACAGCAAGGGCGTTTTCAGGGCCAACTTCGATGTCCTTGACACGCACGGCCAGGGCTTTATTGAAGGCAACACCTGGAACTATTCCTTATACGTACCGCACCAGCCTGAACAATTGATGGAAGTGATGGGCGGACAGCAGAAATTTGAATCCTACCTGGATTCCCTGTTCACGATGCACCTACCGGATAAATACTTTGCTAACACAGAAGATATTACACGTGAAGGTATTATCGGGAATTACGTTCATGGCAATGAGCCTTCGCACCACGTCGCTTATCTGTACAACCAGACCAAGAGTCCATGGAAGACGCAGGAACGTATTCGCCAGATTATCCGCAACCAATACCACAATGGCGCGGCAGGCTTAGGTGGAAATGATGACTGTGGACAGATGTCAGCATGGTATCTGTTCAGCTCCTTGGGCTTCTACCCTGTTGCTCCAGGGGAAAACGTGTACTGGTTAGGCAGTCCTCTGGTAAAATCAGCATCCATACACTTGCAGAACGGCAGAAAACTGGAGGTCATTGCCAAGAACCAATCGGAAAAAAACATGTACGTGAGCAAGGCATTGTGGAATGGTAAGGAAATCAAGGATTTCAAAATCAATCATGAGGATATCATGGCTGGCGGAACATTGGAATTTGTAATGACAGCCAAACCCAAGAAGTAACATATTAAATTTATATTAAGATTAAGGAAGAGCTTTACTCTTCCTTTTTTTATTCATTTATATTAGGTAACTTCAAGACATTAAACCAATTACCATGAAAATACTGTTAAACGCCATAGTCTTTTCAATCTGTGTATTCTTTTTTGATGGGATTGTATCCTTTCTTTCCAGTTGGTCTGAAACAGGTGAGTTTGAGCTTGTGACCTTACGCCGAATCAACCTTTCCATAATTTCGGGTATGATATTCATTTTGATTTATCGCCATAAGGAAAGCAAGAAAGCGGAAAAAGGAAAGCGCAATGCAGGATACGAATTGTAGGTAGAAAACCAAACCAAAAATCTCCATTCCTATTTAAAAGAGCACACGAACAGCGATAGGACATGAGCCTTCGCTAAGCTCTGTTTGCAAAAAAACAAGCGGAAAACCTGTGGGTCTACAACCTAAAGCAACTCTTTCACGAGGATATAACAACCCACCAAAAGGATCATATAGCCAAATACTACCTTCAATGACTTGTTGGAAACCTTATCCGCAAAATAGAAGCCGATGAAGATACCAAAGATTGCGGCTCCCGTATAGCCCAATAATAAAGGCCAATCGAATTGCGGAAATTTCTCGAGGTCACCGACTACACCGAAGAAGGAATTGATGGTGATGATAATCAACGAAGTCGCTACGGCCTTGCGCATGGGCAGGTGATAGAAGTTGATCAGGGCGGGAATAATGAGGAATCCACCTCCTGCACCAACGAGTCCTGTTACCAATCCAACCATTGCTCCTTGTAATGCAATGACTTCAATTGGCGTTTTCACTGCTTCATCCGGTGCCTTCAAGGTCATCTTACCTGAACGTATCATACTGAGGGAGGACGCAATCATAACGAAGGAAAACAGGATCATCAGCAATACATTCTGATGGAAAACCAAATCACCGATATGGATAACTTCCGGCACAAGGGGAAGGATAAAGGAACGGGTCAGGAAAACCACTATTAAGGAAGGCACCCCAAAGGTCAGCACCTTCGGGAGATCCGCTTCTTTACGGATGATCCCCCTTCCGGCCCCGATTAGGGAGGTGATTCCGATTGCAAACAACGAGTACGTGGTCGCCAATACAGGATCCACGCCCATCACATAGACCAGGATGGGTACCGTGAGGATGGTTCCCCCACTCCCTATCATCCCCAAGGTTACTCCTACCAGGATGGCCAAAATACAACCAATGATAATCATATGGTATTTGCGTTAGTGCGGTTCTGCATGACGTTCATAATCGATGTTAAAAGTAATAGAAATATTCGTTAAATAAGACGATTTGCCCTGTTAATTGTCCCCTCTAGGGTTCCCTTACTACTTTCCCTCTGCTTCGGAGAAGACATAATCTATAGGAAGCAAGAAAGCCAACTTGGAAAAATTCACCGCATGCCCATTCAGCACCCAATTATCGGATGGGAAATAACTGCCAAAAGCATCGATGACCACGCCCTCCTCCTGGCGCTGCAGATAGAGTACCGTTACTTCATAAGCCGACTGCTGTATCATCTTGCGCTTTGAATGCTCAAAGGCTGCCGGATTGATCACATAGAGAAAATCTGCATAGCTGATCCACATGAGATCATCCCGGCCATCAACTCGCCGAACAACCTCCTCCGGTTTGACAACATCCATCAGGTAACTGATCCGTTCAGGTTGCGACATTTGCTTACGCATATCCGACACCATTTGTTCTGTGTATTCCTTTTGTGAGGCAAAAAATCTACCCCATTGCCCATTATATTTTTTCATAACGGTATTTAAAACCTCACTGTACTTTGCCTTGGCATCACGGCGGACTTCATTTTCCTTTTTAACCAATTTCCGGACAACATAGCCGTCGTCCGCCCAACTTAAATTGTAGGTACTTTTTGCAAATCGAGTAATGGATAGCTGATACGCATCCCGGCGATTCTGTTCGAATTTTTTCTTCCCCTTGCCGATGTCCTTAAATAATGCATAACCTGCGAAGTAGAACATCTGGGTCTTGTAGTCCATTGAAAAATCCACCAGATCATATGTCAGCTCATACCCGAGGTCTTTGTTGTAAATTACCAATGGAGCAGTACAGTAGGCCGTCAATACCTTATTCTTTTCACTGTACTGGAACTTCACCACTTCTTTATTCTTAATGGTACAATTCTCTGCGAAATACCCCACACCAAGCAGATTCTCCTCAAAGAATTTACCGTATCGTGCCCATCCATCTTTCAAGCTACCCCGGATCACGATTTCCTCTATTTCGGTAGACTGCTCCTGCAGTTCAATCCGAACTTCCTTTTCCTGAAGCGGAAGGGATACCTGCGTCGATGATTTCTGGTAGCCCACAGAGGTTACGATCAGTTCGATCAGCGCATTTCTACTGGTTAGCGAGAATTCCCCTTCCTTGTTCGTACTTGTTCCACTGGAAGAATTGTTTATATAGACTGAAGCTCCAGCGATCGGTTTTTTAGATTGGGCATCGAACACTCGCCCCTGAATGAGGTGTTGGGCAAAAGCAGATGGCAGCAGAATGCTAAAGAAGAAGCAGATGAGAAGTTTTCGCATATTGGTCTGTTTCCGTAAATATACTGATTATAGCGAGATGGAAATCCCTACACCTGCATCAATATGCTCCAATACTACCTTATAGGCCATAAAAAAGCCCGATCTGGGAGAGAACAGGCTTTTGACTAACAAAAATATAAAAGAATGTGATTATTGGGCGGTATCTACTGCGGTTGAATCCATTGCCGTAGAATCGAGCTTAATAACCTGCTCATCTGGAGCATTGATGTTGTAGCGCTCAGCATCCCCACCCTCGGTTGGATCTGGTAATGCTTCCACATCCTCACCGGTTGTATCCTTCGGGCTGTTGTTACAACTCATGGCGGTCATTAATCCCATGGCAAACAAACCTGTTATAATAAATTGTAATTTCTTCATAGTTATTTAGTTGATCTATATTATCAACAAGCTGGAGTACAAATGGTTTGGAATAATCACAAAAAAAAAGCCGACCGGATAGTCGACTTTTTCCATTCAGGTTATGTTTAGTTAATAATAATCACAGTTTTTCTCCATGTTGGGTGACGTCAAGACCAGCTTCCTCCTCTGCATCCGTTACGCGCAGTGAGGTAATGAGGTCAGTCAGTTTGAGGATCAGGAATGCCATCACGAGGATAAACACCGTCGAACCGATCAGCCCCAGCACATGGGCTTGGAAAAGCCCCCACTCACCAAAGAACAATCCGTTCCCATGGATTCCGGGGTTGATGGCTTGTGTGGCGAATATCCCGGTCAGGAGCATCCCGACCATCCCTCCTACGCCGTGGCTCGGAAACACATCGAGGGTATCATCGATCCTGGACTTCGTCCGCCAGGCAATCACCAGGCGGCTCACCAGTGCTGCCAACGCACCGATCACCAGGGAGTGGCCAAAGGTCACATAGCCGGCCGCTGGTGTGATCGCGACCAAACCGACCACTGCACCGATGCATACACCCATGGCGGAAGGCTTGATACCTTTTGCCGCATCCAAAAAAATATACATCAATGCGGCTGCTCCTGACGCTGTCGAGGTGGTAATCAGTGCTGTAGCCGCCAATCCGGAAGCCGAAAAGGCACTCCCTGCATTGAATCCGATCCATCCGAACCACAGCAGTCCCGTTCCGAGCAGCACATACGTAATCCTAGCTGGGCTATGCATATGCATCTCTTTGCCCTTCCTTAAATATAGTGCTGCAGCTAAGGCTGTCAGCCCTGCGGACATGTGCACTACCGTTCCACCGGCAAAATCCAACACCCCCATTTTTAACAAGATCCCATTGGGATGCCAAGTAGCGTGCGCCAAGGGTGCATAGACGAATACAAAAAATAAACAGATAAATAAGATATAAGAGGTGAATTTAATACGTTCTGCCACTGCACCTGTAATCAGCGCCGGGGCAATAATTGCAAATTTCAACTGATAGATGGCAAAAAGCGCAAATGGAATCGTCGGTGCAGCTTCCCAAGGAGCGTGCTCCAACACATTATTAAACATAAAGAATGTGCGAGGATCCCCGATAACCCCACCAATGGATTCGCCGAACACCAAGCTAAACCCGAACACTACCCATAGGACAGCAACCACCGCCATGCAGATAAAACTTTGCAACATGGTAGAAATAACGTTCTTTTTCTTCACCATACCCCCATAAAAGAAGGCTAATCCAGGGGTCATGATCAAAACTAAGGCTGTAGAAGTCAACATCCAAGCAACATCAGCGTCATTCAAAGAGAAACTACCAAAATTTTTAGGTGGTTTAGTAAATAAAAGAGCAAGAAGAACCAGACCAGCCATAAAAACTAACGGCACAAAGGATTTTTTACCAGAGAAAACCATATATTTTGAATTATTTGAATCAAAAATACATAAAAAATGAATTTTACAAAATATTTTTTAAGAAATACTGTTTTTATTTAAAAATAAAATGATAAAAATTGAAAATTTTAAAAATAAGACCCTGTTTTACTTAAAAATCGAGGAACATTACCCACTTTCCTCACTAAAAACCGGTTTTTTCCTCCAATACCGAACAAAATCCAAACTCGACTACAGAATTTAACTGAAAAAGTCGGATATTTAGGATTGAAAATCACACGTATACGAATGGAAGACTTATTTAAAATCTATAAAATCGATTACGCTGAGGCGGAAAAAATCCAAGGTACGGCGAATGAACCTCATCAACATCAATTTGAGGAGCTCATCATCGGCATTCAGGGCATGATCGAGCATTTTATAGATTTCAAGAGTGAAGTTTACGAATCACCTTTTGTTTGCTTTGTGACCAGGGGCAAAATTCACCGGGTCGTGCCTTTGGTAAAGGATGGGGAATGCGATTTCTGGGTTATCCGTTTCCGGAGTGAATTCATTCCCGAAACGACCTTTAATCTGTATGGGTATTATCACGATAATGCCAACCTGCAATTTCCAGAGGAGCGCTGTTTCAAACGCATCAACCAGATCTGTGAAATGATGAGCGAAGAAATGCAACAGGAAACGCCGGAGCTTTCCATCGTTCGGGAACTCCTGACCACCCTATTCACCATGATCGAATCCGAGCGAAAAAAGGTAAGCCCTGAGAACGGCAACCTGTACAGGAACCAGGATATCACCTTTAAGAACTTCCTGTCGATTTTGGAAGAAAACTTTCGTCGGCCAGAGGGTGTCAACTACTATGCTGAAAAGCTATTCATGAGCGCCCGCAACCTAAACAGCATCACCCAACATGTCCTCAACCAATCCGTTTCGGAAATTATCGAAACGCGCAAGCTCATCGAAGCTAAGAATCTACTGATCAGCACCAACAAGACCGTGTCTGAGATTGGTTTTGACATCGGCTATGCCGACAAAGCCTATTTCACCAGCGTGTTCAAGAAGAAGTCAGGACAGACTCCTACTGAGTTTCGGGACGAGATGCAACGGTTGATTTCCTAAAATCTATACTTTTTTACCAAATCTTCATACCACTTGCCTGTAGTTTGTGGCGATCTTTGTATTACAGTTTGAAAGGAACTATAACATGGACGACATGAACAGAAAACAATTTTTAGCAGCAGCTGCAGCCTTACCATTGGCTGGAGCGGCAGTAAAATTGAGTGGATTAAATAAATTTATCGATGGCCTGAACAACAGTGCAACGATGCCCGTTTTGTTCTTGGGCCACGGTAGCCCGATGAATGCGATTGAGGATAATGAATTTGTGCAGGGCTTTAAACGTGTGGGTACGGAAATTGAAAAACCAACGGCAATTTTGGTTATCTCCGCCCATTGGGAAACACGCGGAACGTATGTAACCGCCATGGAAAACCCAACGACCATCCATGACTTCGGTGGATTTCCGCAGGCTCTTTTCGATGTGCAATACCCGGCACCGGGTTCACCGGAGCTGGCCCATGCCGTACAGGATTTAGTGAAGGGCACGGAAGTGCACCTGGATGATAAATGGGGATTGGATCACGGCTCTTGGTCGGTGGTGAAACACCTCTACCCCAAGGCCGATGTGCCGATCATCCAAATGAGCATCGACTACTCCCAACCTGCAGCCTACCACTATGCCTTGGCAAAGGAACTGGCGGCACTCCGCAAAAAAGGAGTGTTGATTATCGGATCGGGAAATAATGTCCATAACCTACGCATGGTTTCCTGGCAGCACCTCAATACCGTAGGTTTTGCCTTCGATTGGGCAACGGAAGCCAACGAGAAGATGAAGGAGTATATCCGCGACCGAAATCACCAGCCACTGATTGATTTTGACAAACAGGGAAAAGCATGGCAGATGGCCATCCCAACCCCAGAGCATTACCTGCCCATGATCTATGCGCTGGCGCTACAGGACAAAAACGAGGACTTAACAATTTTCAACGATGCTGCCGTGGCAGGCGCATTGACGATGACCTCATTTAAAATTGGTTAATTTCACACTTACTATTATAATTAACACGTAGCATAGCTGCCCTCCCGGGCAGCTATGTTCATTTATGCGCTAAAATTCCGAGAGCATGGCGATTCCAATACCGTGCTGCTGATAGGTTGGGGTCACAAGCAGAGAGGCATGATGGCCATAATGACCATGATAATCGCAATGATTTTGCCGATGAAATAGCTTTGAGGTATATGGGAATAACCAATAGGCCATTTCCGTTGAGAGCATACCGATCCCCGCCCCGGCAACAACATCACCTACCCAATGCCGATCGTTGAATATCCGATAGGTTCCCGTTGCGGCCGCAACCGGATAACCTGCAAAAGCAATCCACGGATTCGAATCCTTATATTCATGAAACATAAACTGCGCGGCAGAAAATGCCGTAGCGGTATGTCCGGAAGGAAATGATGCCCTGTTGGACCCGTCTGGACGCACCTCCAGCCCCAATTTTTTCATGGGTATAATAAAGGCAGAGAGGATAAGCTGGGAGCTCCCATAAATAATCGTACGGTCGCGAAGATCATGTTTTCCTTTTATGCCAAATGCATTCAACCCATATACAGCAGCGGCAGGTGCGTATTGCATGTAATTGTCAATGGTTGCTCCCGGTTTAATATGCTCCCGCGTCTCGTATCGCGTCGATGTATTCAATTCGATCAGCTCCTCCGAAAATAAACTGGCAGCACCATAACCTACAAAAACGCTGGGAATGATCAATTTCTTCCATTTGAAGGTATTTGCCGCATCCATTGCGGAACTGTCCGCATGATTATAAGGCCCAGTTTGTCCCATACCCAATAAAGGACAGAGGAGTAAAATTAATATCCATCGCATAGTAACCAATTTGGATATAGACGCCAATTTGATCAAAAAAGTACACCGACACGCAAAAAAATTATCTCATTCACCGAGAAACAACAAACCCGAATAAAATTCACCGAAAGATATTCCGTTTTCACCGAGTTTTCAGATTGTCCCGCCTAAACCGTATGGACGCGCTTTACTTTTCGATATACCTTTGAATCAAACAATTACATATAACATAAACACTAAAAAAATAAAAGTCATGAAAACGCTAATCACTTTAATCAGCACCGCGGTACTAACTTTCTTAAGTTCAATGATCCTAGCCAATACAAAGGCTGAACCGATCAAATTCCTGAAAGCTGAATCCATTATCGATCATTACATCGATGCGACCACGAATGGGGAAACAAGTTTGTTGAAGTACTTATTTACTGAAGATTTCAAATTCTCTTCACCGAACAATTCCAATAAAGATCAGGTGACACGCAGCACCTACATCAAGCACCTGAAAGGAACAAAAGGTTTGAAGCTGGATGTTACCACTTCGTACACCTTCGTGGAAAAGAACAACGATTGCAGCATTGTCCGCGTAGAGAGTAAATTCGAGAAATTCAGTAAATACGAATATGTGACGCTTTGCAACACGAATGAAGGTTGGAAGATCAGAAACATCGTAGCCACCTATCCAGAAAAATAAAGACCATTTTTTACATATAATTTTATGCCATGGGCTATGCTTTACCGAGTGTAGCCTATTTGTTTTCTGTCCGATTGGGGTTCACGGATTTCATAATGTAGGTCAATTTTCTTATTTTCAGGAAACTTAAACCCGAATGAAAGCAAAGAACCCTATTTTAACCTGGGCCGCATTGGCCATCACTGGTATCTCCCAAGCACAACAGAACCCCATTTTCCCCGGCTGGTATGCCGATCCGGAAGGCATAGTTTACAACAACGAATATTGGGTCTACCCCACCTATTCTGCCCCCTATGAACAGCAGATCTTTTTTGACGCCTATTCTTCCAAAGATCTTGTCACATGGAAAAAGCACCCCCGGATTTTGGACAATACCGAGATCAAGTGGGCACATAAGGCTATGTGGGCACCGAGCGTGATCGAGAAGGATGGAAAATATTATTTCTTCTTTGGCGCAAATGATGTCCACGAGGGCGAAATCGGCGGCATCGGCGTGGCCGTTGCGGATCGTCCGGAAGGCCCCTATAAAGACCTGATCGGCAAGCCACTGATCAACGAGATTGTCAATGGCGCTCAACCGATCGATCAATTTGTATTCAAGGATAAAGATGGCCAACACTACTTATTCTATGGCGGGTGGCAACATTGCAATGTAGTCAAGTTAAGCGATGACTTCAAGAGCATTGTTCCTTTTGCCGACGGCACCATACATAAGGAAATTACCCCAGAAGGATATGTGGAAGGACCATTTATGTTCATTAAGGATAATAAGTATTATTTCATGTGGTCGGAAGGTGGCTGGGGCTTGCCCAACTACAAGGTGGCCTATGCCATTTCAGATTCGCCATTCGGACCTTTCAAACGGATAGGCACCATCCTGGAGCAGGACCCCGAAATCGCAACGGGTGCCGGCCATAATTCCGTCATCAAGGTGCCCAATGAAGACAAATATTACATTGTCTATCACCGTCGTCCGTTAGGTAAAAAAGCGTCGTTTGAGCGCGAAACCTGTATCGACGAAATGCATTTTGATGAAAATGGATTGATAAAACCTGTAAAAATGACTTTTGAAGGGGTAAAACATGAACTAAAATAGCCACCTTTGCCAATCGAACACGGATTGCAAAACGAATAGCAAAAGCACATGAAATTTGGACAGGTGGCGGATGCCAGCGAAATTGACTTTTCCTTTGTGGATATTCCTCAGGAGACCTTGAAATACCTCCAGAAATTTAAAGAGGCCGATGGTTTCGAAGTTTTTGTGGGATATCCAAAGTGGTCAAAGGCCGATCTAAAGGGATTTTATCCGCGGGGTACCAAGGATGAATTGCGGTATTATTCGGAACAGTTCAATGCCGTGGAGTTCAACGGCACCTTCTACAGAAGTCCCAGCAAGGAACAGATCCTGACCTGGAAGGAACGTACCACCGAAGATTTTCGGTTCTGCCCGAAGTTCACCAACAGCATCAGCCACTATTCCAGACTCAACAATACAGATGAAAAGGTGGAAGCTTTTGTTGATGCTACGGTTCTTTTCGAGGAAAAACTGGGCATGGCTTTCCTGCAGATGCCCGAGAACTTCAGACCAAAGGTGATGGAACGAGTGGAATCTTTTATGCAGAAGTTCCCTAAGGGTTATCCCCTCGCCTTTGAAGTCAGACATGCGGAATGGTACAATGATCCGGCAGTTTACGGAGAATACCTGGATATATTGCGCAGCAACCACATCACCAACACGCAGATCGACACCCCCGGCCGTCGGGATACGCTGACTTTTCAGCTAACAAGCCCAGTGCTGTTCGTTCGTTTTGTTTCCAGTACGCCGCTGATCGATCAGCTACGGCTACAGGCGTGGGTGAGCCGCATCAAGGAATTGAAAGCTGCCGGCCTGCAGCAGGTTTATTTCTTTATCCATCAACGGATCGATGCTGAAACAGCCTTTTTATCGACCGATTTCAATACTGCCCTAAATCGGGAATTGGGAACAAACCTCCCCATCGCCCACAAATAGCAGGTTGCAAAAACACGACAAAAATAAAAGGAGAGATACTTGGTGGTATCTCTCCTTTTATTTTATAGATAGGCCTGAATTACATCACTTCAATGGTCGTACCATCTTCTAAGGGATGCGAAGTACAGATCAAACAGCGTCCGTTATCGACTTCACGATCGGTCAATACCTCATTGTAATCCATTCGAACGGCTCCCTGCGTAACTTGGGAGATACAAGTACTGCACATCCCCGATTTGCACGAATAGGGTAACTTCAATTTATGCTCCAGACCTACATCCAAGATGGTCTTGTTGTAGGGAATTGTCATGGGATAAGCATTGCCCTGGAATTTCAAAACAATATCATAACTTGTCGTATCCACCGGTTCTTCTTCCTTTTCATCATCATCCTCTTCCTCCTCTGGAAAATGGAAGGTTTCGCGCTTGATATCAGCTTCAGGGAAGCCCATGCCCAATAAGGTGAAACGCACGAGGTCCATATAGAACAGTGGACCACACATATAGAATACACCGTCCATCGAACCGTTTAGGTGTTCATTTACCAGTGAAATAATGTATTCCCGGTTAAGGCGAGCCTTTAGCAGATACTTGGAGTTGGACCAGATCCATTCGATATGCAACCGATCCGGATATTGTTCCTGCCAAGCCAGAAGCTCCTCATAGAATACAGTCTGTTCGCGCGAGCTGTTGCTATACACCAACACGACCTTAGTATGCTCCTCGCCCACCAATGCGGTCTTCAGGATAGAATACAGCGGTGTAATGCCGACGCCTGCGCCGAAGAGGAAAATCGTCTTGTGATTTTCCGCAGATGGTTCATAGGTAAATAGCCCTTGCGGCTCCATCACCTGGATTTCATCGCCTTCCTTCGTCCGGTGGTGAAGCAATCGCGAAATTTCCCCATTGTCTACCCGTTTCACGGTTACCTCATAGGGTTCATCCACAAGGGGCGAACTGGAAAAGGAGTAGGACCGGCGAACCTCGCGATCTCCAAATTCAAAGGACAGCGTCAGAAACTGACCTGCTTTATAAGCCGGAAAGTTTCCGGACACATCTTCGAAACGAATGGAAATATTGTTATTGGGTTGCCGAACAATGGCTGAAATCCGAAATGTAAACATATGCCAAAGATAAGCGCATTATGCAGATTAATCAAATAGAAACCGTCGATAGGCCATTATAACGGCACAAAAAAAGGTCCGACCACAGGGTCGGACCTCATTATGCTTGACGCAGTTGTGATTACAACTTACGTTTTACTTCTACTTGCTCAAATGCCTCCACGATATCTTTCTCCTGTAGGTCATTGAAACGCTCGATGCTCAAACCACATTCGTAACCTTGTGCAACCTCTTTCACGTCATCTTTGAAACGTTTCAAGGAAGCCAATTTACCCGTATGGATTACGACGCCATCGCGAATGATACGGATTTCGTTGTTTCTGTTGATCTTACCATCCAACACCATACAACCGGCAATGGTACCCACTTTGGAAATTTTGAACACTTCGCGTACTTCCACTTCCGCAACGATCTTCTCTTCCAATTTCGGCGCCAACATACCTTCCATCGCAGGATTTGATCTCTTCGATCGCATCGTAGATGATGGAGTATAGACGGATATCGATCTGTTCGTTTTCCGCAAGCTTACGCGCATTCTGCGTAGGACGAACCTGGAAACCGATGATGATCGCGTCGGATGCCGATGCCAACAAGACGTCGGACTCGGAGATCGCACCCACGGATTTGTGAATGATGTTCACTTGGATCTCATCCGTAGACAGTTTCAATAGGGAATCGGAAAGTGCTTCGATAGAACCATCCACATCACCCTTAACGATGATATTAAGTTCCTTAAAGTTACCGATAGCCAAACGTCTACCAATTTCATCCAAGGTAATGTGCTTGGTTGCACGCATACCTTGCTCACGTTGCAATTGAAGGCGTTTATTCGCCACCTGACGTGCTTCGGATTCACTTTCCAGAACGTAAAGTTTATCACCTGCAGTCGGTGCACCCGCCATACCCAAGATCTGTACCGGCATGGATGGTCCTGCTTCTTTCACGCGTTCGCCACGCTCATTGGTTAAGGCTTTCACCTTACCAGAGTAAGAACCCGCCAAGATCGGATCACCAACGCGCAATGTACCACCTTGTACAAGCACTGTCGTCACGATACCGCGACCTTTATCTAAGGCAGCCTCGATTACGGAACCTACAGCGCGTTTCTTCGGATCCGCGTGCAATTCCAATAATTCAGCCTCCAATAATACTTTCTCTAACAATAGATCAACATTCTCACCTGTCTTCGCGGAGATCTCTTGCGCTTGGTATTTACCGCCCCAATCTTCCACCAAAATGTTCATGGCCGAAAGTTGTTCACGGATACGGTCCGCATTGGATCCCGGTTTATCCACTTTCGTGAAAGCGAATACGATCGGTACACCTGCTGCCATCGCGTGGTTGATCGCCTCTTTTGTCTGCGGCATCACCGCGTCATCCGCTGCAATCACGATGATAACGATATCCGTTACTTGCGCACCACGAGCACGCATCGCCGTAAAGGCTTCGTGACCCGGTGTATCCAAGAAGGTAATTTTCTTACCACCGTCCAATGTTACCGCGTAGGCACCAATGTGCTGCGTGATACCACCGGCCTCACCCTTGGTTACATTGGCTTTACGGATATAATCCAGTAAGGATGTCTTACCGTGGTCAACGTGACCCATTACCGTAACGATTGGTGCTCTAGGAACCAAGTCAGCTTCATTATCCGCTTCCTCCAGTTCGGCAACTTCCTCGTCCTCAGGTTTGATAAATTCAATCTGGTATCCAAACTCATCCGCTACGATCGCCAATGTTTCGGCGTCAAGACGTTGGTTGATGGACACGAACATACCGAGACTCATACATGTTGCAATAACCTGAGTTACCGGAACATCCATTAAGTTCGCTAATTCGTTCGCTGTTACGAATTCCGTAACGCGTAACACTTTGGACATCGCCTCTTGCTCCATTGCTGCCTCTTCTGCGGACATCGCTATATCGTCCCGCTTCTGACGGCGCAGTTTCGCACGTTGCGCGAACTTACCGGATTTACCGGCACCGCTCAAGCGCGCTAATGTTGCTTTGATTTGATCTTGGATTTCCTTCTCTGTAGGCTCCTCCTTCGGTGTGTCATTCCGTTTGTTTCTATGGTCGTTACGGCCACCACCTCTGTTCCCTTGACGGTCATTGTTCGGGTGGTTTCCACGATTAGGTCTGTTGTTGTTCGCACCAGGGTGTTGCGGACGGTTGCCATCTTGTCTATTCTGATTTTGACCGCCTTGACCACCTTGGTTGTTGCCCTGACCACCTGTACCCGTTGGGGTATTCGGTTTATTCGTACGCTTGCGCTTACGTTTGTTGTCATGCTGGTTCCCTGCATTTGAAGATGAGGATGCAACAGGTTTATGAGGCTTCGCCACAGGCAATTGGATCTTACCAACCACCTTCGGTCCGCTTAACGTTTCTGAACGCGCACGGATAACCTCATCCTGAGGCTGCGCTTTAACGACAGGTTTTTCCACTTCGATATTTTTCTTAACCTCTTCCTGAGGCTTTGCTTCTGTTTTTGCAGGTTTCTCCACCTTCGGCTGTTCAGCTACCGGTTTCGGCGCCTCTACAGGTTTCGGTTCTTCCTTCTTCGGTTCAGGCTTCACTTCTGCAGCTGGTTTTTCTTCTTTCACCGGCGCAGGTTCTTCCTTCTTCGGCTCTTCCTTCACAGGTTCCTCTTTCTTCGGTTCGGGAGCCTTCTTCTCCTCTTCTTTCGCCTCTGGCTTAGCCGCTTGCTTACCGCGCTTTAAGCTATCCAGATCGATCTTGCCCACCACTTTCAATGGAGATGAAGCCTCTTCTTTTTTCGGCTCCTCCGCTTTGTCAGCATCGATAGCCGCATTCTTGATCAAGATTTCCTTAACCTCGGCCGGGCTATCCTTCTCCTCAGTAGACTCAGGGCTTGAGCTTGTGTTGCCGCCAGCTGGATTCTCTTCACGGCGAATCTTGCCAATAACTATTTGTTTAGCTTCGTCCTTAACAATCTTGTCACCCTGAAATTCCTTCAAAAGAACCCCATACATATCTGGACTCAGTTTCGTACTTGGCTTAGAGTCTACATCAAACCCTTTCTTTACCAAATACTCCACTGCGGTACCAATACCAATGTTGAGCTCTTTTGCAGCTTTAAGCAAGTTTATACTTTTACCTTCTGTCATCTACTATCTTCTAAATATAAATTTCGTATTACAAAAATATGTTTTTTTACATGGATTTAACAAATTATTACAAAATGTTAAATCCATGATTTTTGAATATTTCTATTCAAATTCCGCCTGTAGAATACGCAAGATCTCGCGGATGGTATCCTCTTCTAGATCTGTACGTCTCACCAGTTCTTCTTCGGAAAGTGCCAATACGGATTTCGCGGTGTCCAACCCTACACGCTTGAATTCATCAATGATCCAGCTGTCGATTTCGTCTGCGAATTCTTCGATATCCACATCCTCCTCTTCTTCACCGTTCTCACGGTAAACGTCAATTTCGTAGCCTGTTAATTTACCGGCCAATTTAATATTGTGTCCGCCACGGCCAATTGCCAATGAAACCTGATCCGGTTTCAAATAAACAGCTGCCGTTTTGCCTTCTTCATCAATCTTGATGGACGTGATACGAGCTGGGCTCAATGCACGTGTAATATATAAGGAATGATTCGTCGTAAAGTTGATCACGTCGATGTTCTCATTGCGTAGCTCACGAACGATACCGTGAATACGGGAACCTTTCATACCCACACAAGCACCAACCGGATCGATACGGTCATCGTACGATTCAACCGCAACTTTAGCACGCTCTCCTGGTTCGCGAACGATTTTCTTGATCGTGATCAATCCGTCGAAGATCTCAGGAACCTCAAGCTCGAACAAGCGCTGCAAGAACTCAGGGGCAGTACGGGAGATGATAATCTTTGGATTGGTGTTCATCATATCCACCTTGTGTACAACCGCACGGATGCTATCTCCTTTTTTGAAATAATCCGCTGGGATTTGCTCGTTCTTCGGCAAGATCAACTCGTTGTTGTCCTCATCCAGAACCAAGATCTCTTTTTTCCAGATTTGGTATACCTCACCAACAACCAATTCTCCTTCACGGTCCTTATATTTCTTGAATACTTCGTCTTTCTCCAATTCCAGAATCTTGGAAACCAACGTCTGACGAGCCGCAAGAATGGCACGTCTTCCGAAGCTTTCCAATGTAATCTGCTCGATATAATCATCACCGACTTCCAGGTCAGCGTCATATTGATGTGCTTCTGCCAATTCGATCTCCAGATCGTCATCCTCAGAGAATCCATCTTCCATAACCACTCTGGTACGCCAGATTTCCAAGTCACCGTTGTCCGGGTTCACAATTACGTCCACGTTTTCATCTGTTCCGAAACGCTTGCGGATCATACTGCGGAATACCTCTTCCAATACAGTGATCACCGTCGGACGGTCTATGTTCTTGAAGTCTTTGAACTCTTGAAACGAGTCTATCAAGTTTATATTCGTACTCATTCTTATTTAAATGAAATTAACACCTTTGTTTCCTTTATTTGATCGAGAGGGATAGCCGACTCCACTTGAACAGCCTTCTTACCTTTCTCTTTAACTTTCTCTTCAATGCTGATGGAATCGTCAGTCGCCGAAAGCAACACCCCTTCACGCTTGGTGCCATCCAACATCTTCACTTGAACGGAACGACCTACGTTCTTATCAAACTGACGCTTCATCACCAATGGAGTATCGATACCGGGAGAAGAAACTTCCAAACGGTAGGCTTTGTCGATCACATTTTCCTCCTCCAAATGGAAACCAACATGACGGCTCACCTGCACACAATCCTCAATGGCGATACCATTATCCCCATCAAGCAAAATCTCCAACACCCCGTTCTTCAGAAAACGAACACTCACGATGAATAAATCCTCGCGGTCCGCAATCTTCTCTTCAATTAATTCGATTACTCGATTCTCAACCTGCATATTTAAAAATTGATATTAAAAAAGGGGGCATACCATGCCCCCTTCCTTTCAGATAGTACAAAGGTACACAATTTCTTTTTATTTCACAAAACAAATACGCATCACACTAATTTTTATCACCCATGGACTTGATGGTTTTCTGCATCTGGGCCATCATACTGGATAATCCTTCCAATGTAGGCTCTGGACTTGGCTCCGGCAATTCCGTACTCACGAAAGCCTTCGCTTTCCATACTTCCAGAATATCTGCGGCCGAAACCCAATAAGGTTCATAGGTCTTATTATCGGATACCAATTTCAATCCCTTATCCTCTTTAAACTTTTGTCCGATGCGTTTATAAACAACACCATCATTTGCGGACACGACCACATAGGTCTGCCCGGTCTTGATATCATGCCAATTTTCTACATACTCTGCGATGATCAAGGAACCTGATGGCAAAGGCAACATTGAATCCCCCTTGATCTCGAACGCCCGGTACGTACCTTGATTAAATAATGGCAGGGAGAACTTCGGCAATTCACTCACGAACTCCGGGTCGGCATAGCCATTTAAATACCCGGCACTTGCCTTTACCGGCACAAACTCAATATTCTCCCGATCCTGGGCGTCCACCGTTACGCTCAATACCCGCAGGTTGGACGCATTACTCTTCGGTGTTGGCTTCCAACGTTCATCGATTTCATCATTCGCCAATTCATCCATACTTAGATCATAGAACTCCGCTATCTTTTTTAGCAATTCATACTTCGGCTCTGCTCTATCTTCTTCATACGCCCCTACTGAAGCACGCTTAATCTCCATTAAATCAGCAAATTGCTGTTGCGTTAAGCCTTTTTTCTTCCTGAGGAATTTGAGATTTGATGAAATGTTCGACATAAATAATTTTAAATAAGTTTTTGAAATACTAATATTATTAGTAATATTGTGCCAATAAAATTAGTAAAAGGATTCTAAATAACCAAATAATTTAGCTAAAACACGATAAAAATGAATAAATACTACACTTATATAGCAACAGATGCCAACCGGAGATACTTACAGGCCGGCTTGACCACGAACCTGAATGGCACCCAACAGGAAATCAGCCAAGGAAACCCTGCCCTTTTCCCATTTGCAGTTCTGAATAGAATGGTGCTTGTGGAAGCATTCGACAACATGCAGGCTGCAGAGAAAAGATTGAGTGAGTTAAACGGCATGTGCCGATTGGTCAAGGAAAGATTGATCCGCAAGCAGAACCCAAATTGGTTGAGCCTCAATCCCACCCTGCCCCGTACAGCAGGACATAAAAAAACCGTTGTTTATGCATAAGCAATAAACAACGGCCTTAACAACCTTCCCCTACACTAAATCCTACGCACTCATTGGATTAGACTACCAACCCGGTGCAAAGTTTAATCCAAACGTCCCGAATTTCTCACGAGTCGGATTGTTCAACTGAATAGCATAGTAAGGTTCCAATATCATTGCGCCGAACAGGTTGACGCGCAAGGAAATCCCCGCACTGAAAACCGGCATGGTCACCATAGGATCATATATTTGATACGTCTGCCCATTTGACGTCCGCGTCACTAAGTCGGCATCCGTTTTCTTCCATTTGACAGTCTGCGCATCTGACCAAGCAAGACCGCCATCCACGAAGAAGTTTAGATCCGTGAACAGGAAGTTCGATGGTACTGCTGCCAATTTCTCAGGTCCGGTGAAAGGCAACCTGATTTCAAAGTTTCCGACCACCATCTTGGATCCCGAAAGATCCGTATACCCGATCATGCTGCTCGGCCCGAAGGAGTTTGACTCATATCCACGTACGAGATAAGGATAACCGATATACATGTTGTATAATTTATCAGCATCGGTACCCATACGCATGTAAGAATACACGCGCGCCGCAATGGTCACGGGTTTAATCCGATGGTATTTTCTAAGGTCCACATTCAAAGCCGTAAAACTGTAGGTTCCAAAATACTGTTCAGCACCTAGGCGGTAGCGGAATCCCTGCAATGGTGCTGCAATACCAAAGACCGCATTATCACCCACGAATCCAGCATTCACCTGCATCAGGTTGAATGGATCCAAGTTATTCACGCCCATCGCTGCCGCAGCTTCTTCATTGGAAACTTTCTCGCGGTTACCATAATAGAAAGCCGTCTGTGTATAGCGATCCACACGGTAGGAGTTGTAGGATGCAGCGGCACCGGTTTCGAAACGGTGATGTCTATTGAATGGATAAGCCACGAAGGCATCCACCTGCGTTTGGAATGAGCGTACCAGGTACTGATCCAGCACATTCTCCGGACCATTCCCCAAATCACGCGTCGCAAAGTCGTAGAAACCGAATCGATAAGGGATATGGGATAGCGACCCACCCCAGTTCCAGCGGCTGCGCTGATTGATGTAGGCCACCTGCCCACCGAAATCATAAATCTCTCCATTGATGTTCAGGGCAGCGAAGATCTGGTTATATCCGAGGATATCGGAGAACATCCCCTGCACACCCGAGCTGATACCTGCACCATAACGAGAACCTACGGACATACCCACGCCACTGTTGGCCAAGTAATCCAGTTTAAATTTTGGACGGTACGGCACCTCATTGATCTGTGCATCCGAAATCCGACCATATGCATTGAAATTAGTCAAGTTCGTGTTCACCACATTTACGCCACGGCTCTGTGCCGGCGGCAACATCGCAGCCTCCTGATTCACCTCAGCCGCATCGACAGCTACAGATTCAAATTCGCTGGCCTTTGCCTTATATACCGTATAGGCATTGTCCTTATAATAGGAATACACAATATCATCATTCGCCGAGACACTCAGTGCCGGAGAGTATTCCGTAATCCCACTGATACCTGTGAAGTAATCGGTCATACGCTCTACCGAAGAGTCGGCGATCTTGATCTTGTACATATTCCGGAAACCGTCGCTGTTCGATAGGAAATAGATCTCCTCGCCATTGGACGAGAATTGCGGATTCAGGTTGTTCGCACCTGGAAACACAGGGATTTCCCGAATCTCTTTGGTATTCACATCCACAACGGCCAAGCTCATTGGGATGGTCACGCTGCGGCTGGATGACTCCAGGGACATCCGGTCCGTACTGAACACGATAAACTTACCATCTCTGGAGAAGCTAGGTTGAAAATCGGAATATTTATCATCCATCAATTGGTTGAGCTCCTTGGTTTGGAGGTCATACGTATAGATATCACTTCGACCATTCTTCAGGCCTGAAAAGGCGACCAAACTTCCGTTCGGTGCCCAAGTGATGTTCGTAAATTCCGTAATATCCCCCATCGCTTGTACAGAAACCGTCTTACCGGTCCCCACATCCACGATCATCAATTTATTCTTGCCCTCACTGAACACCGAGAATGCAAAAAACTTGCTATCCGGCGAGAAGGTCCCTGCGGATTCTATAAAACTGAACTCATCGATATCCCGATTGGTGAGTCGACTGCCGAGCTTCCGTATCACCTTCCCGGATTCGGCATCCGCCAGGAAGAGATCGATACTGAACAGATCCATCTCGGAAAGGAAAACCACATACTTACCGTCTGGTGAAATCGCCGGAGAAACGTTCATCCGACCGGCATTCTTGCGCGACAAGAGCAACTGCCCGATAGGGTTCGATGTGGTATCGCGGCCCATGTTCCGGTAGGTATTCTCCATGCTATTTTTCCAAAGGGTGGACATGGTCTGCGCATCATAGCCGAATACCCGGCGGATCGCACTCTCATAGCCATACTTTGCAGTCTCAATAAAAAGCGGCATAATGACGGTGTCCCCATAGGTCGAACCGATGTAGGACCAGAAGGCCTGACCATAACGATAGGGAAAATATTTTTGCGACTGTTCGGTCAACTGGCGTAAGCTAGGCAAATCATTGCGGGCGTAGGCATCGCGCATCCACATCGAGGTAAAGGCATCCTTCTTCCCGATGGAGAAATACTCCGCCATCCCTTCGACCATCCACAACGGGATATTGGCAATGTTCTCCAAGCGTGTGGAATCACCACCCTCGATCAGTACTCGGTATTGGAAGGCATGCACCAACTCGTGCCCCAGTACGTGACGGGTCTGCTGGTTGATCTGCATGATCGGCATGATGACACGTTGCTTGAACGCTTCGGTAACACCACCTGTCCCAGGACTGATTTCTCCCGAAATGGCTGTTGTCTGCTGGAATTCCGGATGGTTGTTGTAGAAGATGATCGGATTCTTCCGTAGAAAGGTATCCTGAAAGACCTGCTGATGCAGCTCATACCAAACCTCAGATTCCTTCGCCAACCAATTCATCATCGAATCGTTCTTCAGGTAATAATAGATATTGAAGTGTGGCGTATCGTAAACCTTAAAGTCCAACTTCTTGTACCGCATTTTATTCTGGCCAAAATACTGCGCCTGGGTGGCGGTAGGCATAAAGGTGCAGCACAGAAACAATACTAAATTGGCAAAAAGAATTCTTGAGAAAAGTATATTCTTAAATTTCATAACTGATTATTAGTCAAATAAAATTAATAATTTATATCAATTTATTACGATCAATTTGTTTCTTCTTCGGATCCCTCCTGACCAGCACCTTCCTCACCCCCGATATTCGGCAATACGATGCTCGGGACCTCCAGCTCGACAGCTTCGGCTGAATCACCGGAAGACCGCTGTGGCGCTCGCACGCGTGGACCCGGACAATTGTACTGTTTGGTAATCTCCACCTTCGCTTCCGGGAATTTCCCGAAAGTAACGCCCAATTCCGGATGCTTGTACAGCTCCTCCATAAATAGCGCATAGATAGGCAGTGCCGTTTTAGAACCTTCCCCCGTCGCCGAACTCTTGAAATGGATACTCTGCTCATCACATCCTACCCAAACACCGGCCACAAGATCTTTGGTTACACCCATATACCAGCCATCTACGTAATCCGAAGATGTACCGGTCTTTCCACCGATCTGGTTTTCCTCTTGGAAGAGATCCCATTCCCAAAGGGCCTGCGATGTACCACCGGACTCCTCAATCGTTCCGCGAAGCATATATCCCATCAACCAGGCATTCTCAGGTGTGATAGCCTGCTTGGTTTCGGTCTTAAATTCTGCGATCACGCGACCATCGCGGTCTTCGATCCGTGAAACCAGAACCGGCTCCGTACGCTTACCCTCATTCATAAAGGTCGCATATCCGCGAACCATCTCCAGTACAGACACATCATTAGAACCCAAGCCCACAGAAGGAACGGATTCCAACTTGCTGTCAATTCCGCATTTATGGGCCATCGCAACGACCTTATCCCAGCCAATAGCCTCTGTAATCTGAGCGGTAACCGTATTCAAAGAACGAGCCATGGCATGCCTTAGCGACAGGTTGCTGTAGGAAAAACTCCAATCCGCATTCTTCGGTTCCCATATTTCGTGTTCACCCTTGTTGTTGATGAATTCGATCTTCACCGGTTTATCCTCATATTTATCACATGGCGCCATGCCCGATTCCAATGCCGCTGCATAGGCGAACGGCTTGAAGGTAGAACCTGCCTGACGCTTTGCCTGATTCACGTGGTCAAACTTGTAGTAGTTATGGTTAATACCGCCGACCCAGACCTTGATTTCCCCATTGTAGGGATCCATGGCCATCATACCGGTATTCAGCATGGTCAGGTAATGTTTCAGGGAGTCCATCGTCGAATAGTCCACCTGCTCCATCCCATCCCAGGTAAAGACTTCCATGCTCTTTTTCCTGTTCAATTCCTCAAAGACTTTCGCCTCATCGTTGTACTTCTTCATCAGGGAGGCGTAGATCGGTAATTTCTTGGCATGGTCTTCCAGGAAATTAGGAATCACGTTACCCTCTTTATCGCGCCAAGGAAGCTCATTGCCCCATACATTGTCCAACCGCTGCTGCAGTTCTTTCATCTTGGTTTCCACCACCCCTTCCGCAATTTTCTGCATGCGGGAATCAATGGTGGTATAGATCTTCAAACCTGAAGTATAGATATCGACATCGTTATCAGCCGCCCACTTCTCCAACCATTTTTCCACCGCTGTGCGGAGGTACGAATCGTTGGAATTGCGCACTTCCTGATTGTTAAGGTTCAAGCCCAGTGAATCCTTCGCCAGCTTGTCCATTTCCTCCTGCTTGAGGTAACCCTCCTTTTGCATTTGGCTCAAAACCGTATTCCTACGGGCTAGCGCATTCTTAGGATTTCGAATTGGATTATATAAAGTCGTTCCCTTCAACATGCCCACCAATACGGCAGCTTCATTGACGGTGACCTCGGAAGGCAATTTATCGAAATAACGGATTGAAGCGGATTTGATCCCGTAGGCATTGTTACTGAAGGAGACCGTGTTTAGGTACATGGTCATGATCTCTTCCTTGCTGTATTTGCTCTCCAACTTGAAAGCAGTCATCCATTCTTTGTATTTTGTTACCAACAGACCTACGCCCGGAATCTTACCGAGCAAACCTTGGGCATCCTTGTAACGCGTACGGTATAGGTTTTTCGCTAACTGCTGCGTGATGGTACTGGCGCCACGATCGCTCCCGGAAATCGTCGATACGATCCCGCCGAATAAGCCCACGAAATCCACCCCATGGTGTTTGTAGAAACGAACATCCTCCGTGGCGATCAAAGCATTGGTAATGTTTTTGGAAATACTGTCGAAAGGTACGGGGTCCCGGTCCTGTTTGTAATAACGTCCGAGAAGAACGGAATCCGCTGTATACAGTTCAGAGGATACATTCAGTTCAGGCAACATGATTTCCTTTTTGGTGGGCGATGACCCGAAAAGACCCAAAAAGTTGATTTGTACCGCGCAAGTGAATAAAATAAGAAAGTAAATAACAATCAGTGCGATACGCAAAAATTTGTTCCTGACACGTCTAAACATACGGTAAATATGAACAAAACTTTGGAAAAATCTACAGTTATTCCACCAAAAAAGCTACTTCTGTACAAAATTAACGAATTTTAACAATTGATGTTTTTCCTTTACAAGGGGACTGGGTATCCGCAGATTATAATAGCAAAAACTGTACCTAAACTTTTTATTAATCGAGATTCAACAATGAATCTCAATTTTAATGCCTATTTTTACCAGACTTAGTAATCGGGGATATGTTAAAACAGACGTTACAGCAGAAATTATTACAGAAACTATCACCTCAGCAAATACAGTTCATCAAATTGCTTCAGGTTCCTACGGTGTCCTTGGACGCCCGTATCAAAGAGGAGCTTGAGGAAAACCCTGCCCTGGAAGATGGCAGCTTGGCCAATATGAACGACCCTGTTGAAGAATATCCGGACAAAGACCCGGACGATGACTTCAGTATGGAAGACAATACCTATGAAGAGGAATTTAGTGTGGATGAATATATTCAGGAAGATGATTACCGCGATTATGGCGGTGGCTATGACCATGACGATGAGGATGGAAAGAAAGAGATCCCCATTGCCATTCAGGATTCTTTCTATGAAAACCTGCAGAACCAATTGGATCTGCTAGCCCTTTCGGATAAGGATTATATCATTGGCCAACAGATCATTGGCTCCCTGGATGATGACGGTTACTTGAGGCGCCAGATCCCTTCCCTGATCGATGACCTCGCCTTTTCGCAGAATGTCATTGTGGAAGAAGAGGAAGTGGAGGAAATCCTGAAGATCGTGCAGACCTTTGACCCTCCGGGCATCGGTGCGCGCAACCTGCAGGAGTGTTTGGCCATTCAGCTGCGCAAAAAGGACCTGACCAACCCGATTATCCAGAAGGCCATGTCGGTGATTGAAAATTACCTCGACGAATTTACAAAGAAACATTACGATAAGATCGAAAAGCAACTTGGCGTTGATTCCGAGGAGCTGAAAGAAATTGTCAACGAAATATTGAAGCTGAATCCCAAACCTGGCGATTCGGGTGCCGTTGCGGGCAAGCAATTGCAGATCATCCCGGATTTCCATATCAGCAACAACGACGGCGTGCTGCACCTGACCCTCAACGGCAGGAACGCACCGGAGCTCCGCGTTTCCAGATCGTATCAGGAGATGTTCGAGCATTATGAAAAAGCCGAAAAGAACGACAAGAAGATGCGCGAAGCCGTACAGTTCGTGAAACAGAAACTGGATTCGGCAAAATGGTTCATCGACGCCATCAAGCAGCGTCAGCAGACGCTTTTGAAGACCATGAATGCCATCATGGAATACCAATACGACTACTTCCTGACCGGTGACGACCGCATGTTGAAACCGATGATCCTAAAGGATATTGCCGATAAGATCGAAATGGATATCTCTACGGTATCGCGTGTGGCCAATTCAAAATACGTACAGACCGAATTCGGCACGTTCCTACTGAAATCGTTCTTCTCGGAAGCCATCCAGACGGAATCCGGAGAGGAAGTTTCCAACAAGGAGGTGAAGAAGATCCTAGAGGAATGTATCGCCAACGAAGACAAGAGAAAACCGCTTGCCGACGAAAAACTGACCGAAATTCTGAAGGAAAAGGGTTATTCCATCGCCCGCCGGACCGTTGCCAAATACCGAGAGGCCATGAATATTCCGGTAGCCAGACTTCGGAAAGAACTATAAGATCAGCTAGGATGCCGGAAGCGGCTATTTAGCTTGAGGTTAATAAAAAGATTGTTCCGGGGTTCGAGGATAAAGCAATGCTATGTTGCTTTATCCTCGAACCCCGGTTTTTTTGTGGAAGTTTTGAAGGTTTCCATGGTGGTTCGGTATCCAGCACAGTGCAAATATCAATAAATGCTATGCTGGCTTCCTACCTAACGAAATAAATCTTTCCAGGGTACTTCCCTGCCCCTCTTTATCCCTCGCTTTCAAAATCCCTGAGAATTCACAAAACCACTGACCAAAAGTACCAAATAAATGTTTATCACCTTTTTTTTCATTTCTACTAAAAATTCTATTAAAACACTTATTATCAATTTTTTACATAAAATTATAAGCCAAATAGCCCAAAAAATTGCTTGGACCTTGTTCGAGGTGAGAGCGTGGTGAGAGCGTACTGAGAACGAGGTGAGAGCGTGTCTATAGACACGGTCCCACCTCGTATGCAATACGGACGCACCACGGACGCACCTCAGACAAGGTCCACACCTATCCCAAGCGACAATAATTCGCTCATTAGGATTTGGAAATTGGCAAATGGGAACGAACAAACTGTGCGAACTGCATAAGGTGAGAGCGTGGTGTCGATATGACTTTACTAAGAAGACACCTGGATTCTAGAAGATTTTACAAAATGATGGAGGAAGGGTGAATGTGGACATCGCTGAACTGAATATACGCAATAAGTTTTTGCTATTCAAATCTTTAAACGTTTAAATTTCACCTGGATATGCAGGCTAATTTTTATTTTTTTTGAAATATTTTTGGAATTAAAAAATAATCCACTAAGTTTGTAGAGTATTCAGAATTGCACAGGCAATACCAACCGAGTGAAGACACCGCGGTGGTAAACCAATACGGGCGACAAGCCAAAAACAACGTACTATAATCAAGCAAATTATTATTCTGAATGCAATGATGGTTAAACTTTTTAAACATGTATTGTATGTCGAACACAAAACCCCTACAACAGCACCTTTTGGAGCAGTTTACGCACTACTCCACCAACGAACTCGTGGTATTGAACAATGATCTGGTCAAGTCCAACTGGGGCACCAGTAAAACGGCATTCCGAACCGCATTGATCAATGCGCTTTCCAGTCGCGGCATCGATCTTTCGGCCATTATCAGCACAGAAGATGGATTTACGCAGATCCATCAGGTGGCCGTAAAACTGCACGAAAACAAATTAATCCCCATATGCTAATGTAAAAATCCCTGCCGATGACATGATTCGACAGGGATTTTCATTTAAACTGTGGTGCGGATCTAAAAGCTAAGATTTAATTTCCGCCACTCCCCTTTTCCACGGCATATAGCGCAAATGTGCCGAGCCAATGCGTTCCCATATAATCGTCCTTGGCATGGAGGTTTCCAATGGAAAAGCGAAAATGCGTATTGGCGATATCCTTGAGGTGCGCAAGCGCAGGGTCTGTTCCGGCTATTCCGTAAAGACAAGCGGCACGGCTATAGTTCAATCCATCCAGATGCACCAATTTACCATCAGTGCGATCCTTTACAATGGCAGGTTCCAAAGCAAAATCCGCTTTATACAATGCTGGCATAAATGCCTTCAACCACTGCTGGTACGCATCTTTATCATAGACCATCCGCATCAGGTTTGCTTCTTCCAAACAAGGGGATAGAAAATCATATCCACTCGGTTCGTAAGCCAGGTCACAGCCCTTGTCCTTTTCGAAAAGCCGAATGGCATTTTCCTTGATGGTCGATGCAAAGGCGGTATCTCCCACTGCATTCGCATATTCTAGGGAAAGCATCAGGCTGAAAGCCGAGTTATCATGCTGTCCAGCACGGATGGGATAGACCAGTTTGGGTAAGTAGCTGGTATAGCGATCCACCAACAGCGTGACCAAGGGTTGCAAGGCAGATGCCCAACGGGACGCATCGGGGTCCTGCCATTGCTGCAGCTCCTCCTGTAATTTAAAGAGCCAAGCCCAACCGTAGGTACGCTCGAAGCTCAGGTTGTTCTCATCCTGGAAAAAGGCCATTTCCTGTGCCACGTTTTCCGGCGTAATGTGCCGATTGAGTACGTCGCGAATCCGACCAGCACTGTCCACTGCTGGATATTTCTGCATCAATTTGACAATGGACCAGTATCCGTGCACAGAGGAGTGCCAATCATAGCAGCCATAAAAAACAGGTCGCAGTGTTTTGGGTGTCTTCAGATCTGCAGCACTCCCCAACGTTTGCCCGAGCTTATTCGGGTACTCCACTTCCAAGCAGTGCGTAGGTAAGGAAAATATCGTTTCGGCAAGTTCAACCGTTAAAGTTGGTGGTTCAGTTTCGGGTGCCTGTACGGTTTTCTGTTCACGGTTACAGCCCATGACACATAAAGCACCGACAAACCCGAAAAGCAAGAATGATTTTTTCATATCTTCGATTTATTGGCAAAATATTTGAGTTCTAAAATAACATTTATAAACTAAAAAAGCATAACACATGAATATCACAGATTTAATCTCTGGCAGCGTTGGATCGCAAGCAATTGAGGGCATTTCCCAAAAATTAGGCGTAGACAAAAATCAAGCACAATATGTAGTTGCAGCAGCTGTTCCGTTAATGATGTCGGCGTTGAACTACAACGCACAAAAAAGTCCCGAAAGAGCAGAAGGCATCCAACAAGCGTTGAGCTCCAAGCACAATGGTGGTATTTTCGATAACCTTGCCGGTCTGTTCAACGATGGTCCTACGGAAGATGAAGATAAAATGGTGAACCATATTTTCGGAAAGAATACGGACACGGTAAAGGAATCCCTATCAGAAAAATCGGGAATCAGCATCGGTAAAATCGGTGGTATCTTAGCACTTTTGGCACCGTTGGTAATGGGTTACTTGGGTAAGCAGCGCCAATCGCAGGAATCTTCAGGTTCCGGTGGTGGCTTGGGCGACCTGTTAGGTAGTATCTTGGGCGGTGGCAACAGCAATACAGCCGGACAAGGCGGTGGCTTAGGTGACATCATCGGTTCGGTTCTTGGTGGCGGAGCTTCCCAGAATAGCCAGCCGGCAGGAAACCAGCAAACCAATACCGGTGGTCTTGGCGATTTGGTTGGTGATTTCTTCAACCAAAAGAACGACAAGAACGCTAAAGGAAGTATCCTAGACAGCCTTGCAGGCATGTTCGGTAAATAAGAAACAAAAAAAATACGATTAAGGCAATCTTTGGAAAAAGGTTGCCTTTTTCTTTGTCCCGTTCCTTCCTTATATTTACAGCATGCAATCTCAAATTAGCTTTAAGAACGACTACAGCGAAGGTGCCCATCTTGAAATCCTAAACCTGCTCACGCAGACCAATCTCCAACAGGAACCCGGTTACGGTGATGATACGTGGAGCCTGGAAGCCAAGGACATGATCCGCGCGCAGATCGGTAATCCCGACGCAGAAGTCTATTTTGTATCGGGCGGGACGCAGGCCAATCTGCTGGTGATCAGCCACCTCCTGAAGTCCTACGAATCGGTTATTGCGGCCGATACCGGACACATCCAGGTGCATGAAACCGGAGCGATTGAAAATTGCGGACATAAGATCAATCTGGTCCCCCATGCCATGGGCAAGATTGACGTTACAGGGATTGACAAGGTGATCAAAGCCCATACGGACCATCATATGGTGAAACCGGCCATGGTCTACCTTAGCCAGAGCACAGAATTGGGGAGTATCTATAATCGTGCTGAACTAGAGGAAATTTCCAACTACTGTCGAGCGAACAACCTCAAACTGTTTATAGATGGTGCCCGTCTGGCGGTCGCACTGACTTCATCCGAAGCAGATCTTACCTTACCGGAATTTGCCGAACTTTGCGATGTATTCTACATCGGCGCCACCAAAAATGGCGGTCTTCTTGGGGAGGCCATCGTTTTCAATAATGCCTGTGATGCGGCAGGATTTCCGTACTACCTCAAGCAAAAGGGAGCTTTAATGGCCAAAGGTAGGCTCTTGGGCATTCAATTCCATGCCTTGTTTCACGATGGGCTATATTTTGAATTGGCCAAGCACGCCAATGCCATGGCGCGTAAGTTGGCCGAAGGGATTGCTGCAGCAGGTTATGGGTTTGCCCTAACCCCTGAAAGCAATCAGCTCTTCCCTATCCTACCGCTCCAGGTGATAACAGCATTGAACGAACAGTTTGCGTTCTATACCTGGGAAAAGCTGGATGATGAAAAAGCCGTTGTCCGTCTGGTATGTTCCTGGGCAACAAAAGAAGCGGATGTCGATTCTTTTATCGACGCCCTCAATCACCGTTAGGTACGCTAAGTTGCAAATCCAACGGCTTAAAAACTACCTCTCGGGAGGTAATAGATGGTGGTATCCACACGATTGTTCCAAGGTGCCAAATCCATAGTAAAACCCGGTCTAAGATTCTCCGGATGACTTTTGTAGGTATACCGACCCCAGACAAATTCAATGGGGTATTTTTTCTCCTTATAGGAGATGGTGCCAAAAAATCGCGGTGTAGAACTGCCTGAAACGCCATTTGTATAATTGACAGCTTTTTCAAAATAGATCGTAGCACCGGCAGGAATGGAATCCTTCAGTTTCGTAAGGGGTATATCTGCTCCAGTCTCAGATTCCAGTACTTGGAAATAGTATTGGTTCGTATCCGACATCGCATAGGTATAATTCGATTTTGTCGGCTCCATTAGTTCAAAGATATGCACCGGACGCAAAGTAACCAGCTCTCTTTTCAGCGACTCCTTATAGGGCGTAATCCTTTCCAAGCTGGTCGTTTTGGTCTTCAGCGTCAGGTAAAGCATTAAAATAAAGAGCACAATACCTATTCCAATGGCCAGTAAAATCCATATAATTAATTTCTTCGGTGTCATGCCATCGAGTATACCCATAGCTTATTTCTTTTCGGTGAAGGTTACTTCTGTACCCTGATCTACAGAGACCAGATCCACTTGATACGATTCAATTGTCTTGATCTTCATGGGAATGGTTTCCGTTTTGAAATCCGTACTGTTCATCTGCAGGGAAGGTTGGTGCGAAGTGCTCATTTCAGTCCCCATAGCGACTTGATAGGTATCGCCCTCCACAGAAACGATTTTGAACCAGCCAAAACCTGCTTCTTTAGGGGCTTTCGTTTGGGGATCCGAAACCGTGTATCGTCCGAAAAAGATACTGCCTGGTGTAATCGCCTCTTCCAATGCCGACGGCTGTTCCAATGCCGACTCCTGTGGATTCGGTTTAAATTCCTCATATAGCAGGTAGCCCAAAAGTCCTACAACAAACAGCATCATGATATAGCCCACAATGGTGGTTTTTATTTTGTAAGGCGCAGCGGGAACTTGATTTTTATTTTCTTCTGCAAACGCACGCATTTCATTCGTCCATTTCTTTTTTGAGATGGGCTTATTGGTAACTGTATCGATATATAGAACAGCGAAATCCTTCGAAATTGTCTTGAAGAATGCAGTCGCTGAATAGGTCCGCTGAAAATCTAAAACCATTGGGTTACCCGGGTTTTGCGGATTTTCTAGATGATCGGCAAAAAAACTTGCTTCAGAGTGTCTGGATACGGTAAAAAACATAAGTCTAATTATTTAGTGTTCGATTAGATTGATTGCTGCTAATTTAGCTGTTTTCGACCTCAGAAAGTCATCCGGAATGTATAGCTGAATTCGGCTAATGGATAGAAAATGACATTCTGACCTCTCCAGCGCGCTTTTACATTTTTTTAGTAGAGTATTTGTATATATCCTCCAAAAGCATGTATCGCTAATTTTCCAACCTACATTCCCGAAAATAGATCATTCCAGTACGCTTTCGCATCGCATATCAAATTAAGCAAACGTTTGCTTCACGCGATAATTTTTAATTCTCCCGAGGCTTCACTATATTCAAATAAAGCATTTCATCATGATCAAAAAATTGACCCTGCCCAATGTGGGTACCCTTATACTCCTGAGCGTATTAGCGATGACCTCCTGTGCAAAACAGAACCTGGGCAGCGTTAAGCCGACAACCCAAATGGAAAACGACTCCACTTATCTTGTTCCCCTAGGTGGAAACAGCTATCTGACAAAAAATTCAGATAAATCTTCGGCAGTCATTACCAATGCCGGATTGGGGAATTGGACAGATGGTGAATCTGTAATCAGTACCTATGTGTATTTCAAGCAGGCAGGAAAGGTGACCATCGGCTTGCGCGGACAGGTGCTACCCGCTGGGAATACCAGTACGGTAAAGGTTGCTGTAAACGGCACTGAAAAAACGGTGGATTTGGGAAAAGCTGCAAATGGAGCATATCCAGTCGGTGAATTTACCGTAACCACCGGATACAACAAGATCAATATGCAGGGGGTATCCAAAACTGGCGGCTATTTTGCCGACCTGCAGCAACTCAGCATCAGTGGTCCTGCGACAGCTGGAGGACTGGTTTTCAGCGATCGGGAAAACATGTACTATTGGTCACGAAGAGGACCATCGTGCCATTTAAACTATGACGTTCCGCAAGGCGAAGAAATCAGTTACTACTATTCGGAGATTGAGGTTCCCGAGGGGCAGGATGCCGTTGGCTCGTACTTTATGGCGAATGGGTTCGGGGAAGGATATTTTGGCTTCCAGGTGAATTCTCCAACGGAGCGTAGGGTGCTGTTTTCTGTCTGGAGTCCCTATGAAACCGATAAACCTGGGGAGATTCCTGATGACTACAAAATCGTACTCAACAAAAAAGGCCCCAATGTCTATACAGGCGAATTCGGTAATGAAGGTTCTGGCGGTCAGAGTTACCTGAAATACAACTGGAAGGCCGGTGCTACCTATAAATTCCTATTGAAAGGTCAACCGGACGGAAAGGGCAATACGGATTATACCGCTTGGTTTTCTGGGCCTGAACAGGCAAATTGGCTGTTGATTGCCAGCTTCAAGAGACCGCATACCGATAAAAACTTGACCCGATTCCACAGTTTTCTGGAAAACTTCATTCCGAATAATGGACACCTTGGGCGCTCTGCAAACTATAAGAACCAGTGGGTGCGGAATAAATCGGGAAACTGGATTAAAGTCAAATCCGCTTCCCTCTCCGTGGATGACACCTACCGTTCGAATCAGCGCATCGATGCGACCGGCGGCAAGAACGACAAGGGCTTTTTCCTGAAAAATGGTGGTTTCTTTAATGAAATTGAAAAACCGGGCACCGTATTCACCTTTGAACACAGCAACCCCGCCCCTGCCATAGACATCAATGCATTACCCTAAAAAATAAATGATATAAAAGAGTACAGCAGGTTAATGGCTGTACTTTTTTATTTACATTTCTTTCCAATTGCGCAAAATCATTATATTTACTATAATGATACATGTAGCTTGCGCCTTAATTGAAAAAGATCAGCAAATTTTAATTTGCCAGCGATCTGCCAGTATGAAACTGCCCCTCAAGTGGGAGTTTCCTGGAGGGAAATTGGAAGAAGGTGAAAGCCTCGAACAATGCCTAATAAGGGAAGTCAAGGAAGAAATTAACCTTGACATCCACATCCATGAAGAACTGACAAAAGTCGAATACCACTACCCCGACTTTTCCCTAACGCTATACCCCTTCATCTGCTCTGTAAAATCCGGGAAATTAAAAGTCCTGGAACATGAACAGGTCATCTGGGTGGACCCGACCGAACTCTTCCGTTACGACTGGGCAAACGCTGACCTCCCGATCATCGAAGAATATATCAGAACCAGAAGAGCGGAAAAAGATCTAGGTAGCATTGAGATGTGAGAATTGAGATATGAGATAGAAAGGTGGGTGTACAATAAATTATTTTTCTAAAGCTTTTTTAGTGTATGTAGTGGCCATCATAGGTCTACATGCTACCAACTTATGCTGAATACGTCTAAACTATCTAACAGAAAATCCCGATTAAAAATCGGGATTTTCTGTTAGATAGTTTAGCCAAGTAGTTGTTTCAGCGCCAGTTCATATGCCCTGGAGGATATATGGGTCCGTTTTTCGCTGTCCTGCTGGTGTATTTTTTCAATTGCTGTTTTGATGACCGAAGAAACATCATTGAAAATGGAATCATCGGATATTTCGATATTGGGTTGCATTAGGTAAGCAAATACGCGAGCCATACCGCAATTGGCAATAAAATCTGGAATCACGGCGACATGTTCATCGGCAAATTCCATGACTGGGCCGTAGAATATCTCCCGATCGGCAAAAGGCACATTCGCGCCGGAGGCGATCACCTCCAAACCTTGGTCGATCAACTGTTGGACCTGATCCTTGGAAAGTAGACGCGACGCCGCCGCAGGGATAAACACTTCCGCCCCCAAGGACCATACCTGCTCATTGATTTCTTCAAAAGTCAGCATATCTTCCACAAATAGGCTGTTTCCCTTTCTGGAAAGGAACATCCTGCGGATTTCCTCCTCGGAGAATCCAGCAGGGTTGATCACACCGCCAACACGGTCAATGATGCCCACCACCTTCACTCCTTGCTTGCTCAGGTAAAACGCCGCAGATGCCGCCACATTTCCCCAACCTTGGATGATAGCACGCTTGCCGGCTACTTCATCACCAAACTGCTGATAGAAGTGCCGTACGGACTCGGCAACGCCAAATCCCGTGATCATATCCGCAACCTTATATTTACGTTTCAAATCCGGTGTATAATTCGCATCTTCCAAGACCTTGGATACCCCGGTCCGCAGTTGGCCGATCTGGTGGATTCGTAAGCCTAAAAAATTATTTTAGAAAAATTTATAATATTAAAAATTTATATTATCTTCAAAAGAAATTAATATGTTTTCTGGATAAAAAAAATCATTACCCATAGTTACATTCAAAACAAAGGATAGTGCTAGGGGGTATGTACGGTAACCACATTTTGAACTTACTGGAATTACCTATTACAATGCTCATAATTATGAATCAAATCTTCGCACAGACCTTTAAAGCAAAAATAATTGATGAGGACACAAAAAAATATGTCTTTGGAGCTTATATATTATCAACACTTCAAAATACGGATGATAAAATACAGAATTCTCATACTGATTAAGTTGGTTTTTTGTCGTTTTTCTTAAAGATCTAAGTGTCCTCATACAAATTTGAATATAAAATAAAGAAAATATTTTTAACCAAAAGAAAGTAAAAAATTGAATCTCGATTATAACACAATAAACAAATGAGGAAAATAGTTTACTGCATGATTTTAACAATGATAGGAACCTTAACTGCCAGCCACTCCTATGCCAAAGAGCCTATAGCAAATTCTTTACTATGGAAAATAAGTGGTAATAGTCTAAAAAACGATTCTTACATAGTTCTAACTACGCCAAGTCTCTGTGAGGAGAGCAGTTCATTAATGAGTAAAATGGAATATGTTTTGCATAAGGTAAAAGCTTATTATACCGAGACAAGCATCAATAATCCTAATACTGCCATAGAGACTGAAAAGTTGCTACGGATTAACGATTCGAAATCAACTCTTAACAAAATACTCTCTTCAAAAACATATATGAGAGTGAGAGCGAAGTTAAGTATTGTACAAGTAGACGAAAGGACACTTAATAACTACAAACCAATTTATGCGTATAATGTGCTTTCCAAAGCGGTGTATCCAGAGTGTAGCCATGCTAATTATACTGAATTCCTATTTAGGGCATATGCTGAACAGTACGGAATCCCTGTGAAGGAACTCTTGTCGATCAAAGACGCGGTTTCTATTATAAATGATTATGGTAATGATTATTGGTCAAATGAAATTGACTATGTGCTTAATAATGAGCAAGAGATCAAGCAGACGCTTGCTTCGAAAGCCGAATTCTATTACAAAGAAGATATACAGGGAATAAACTCACTCTATAAAAGTACGAAATTTTTAAATTCAAGATATGAACATTCGGATATTGAGAAAAAGAGGACAGATCTGATAGTCAAAGGTATAATCGGGGCAATAACAAAAGAAAGTTGCGTGATTACTTTCGATGTTTCATGCGTTATGAACCAAAGTACCTCGGTATTTGATCGGTTGGAATCGCTAGGGTATAAAGTTACCCCTGTAAAATGATTTTAAAGAAAAGAAAATGCCGAAAACCATTACGATCTCTGTCTAACAAAGTGAGCGGATGAACCTCCGTTCCATAAGATAAAATGTGAGATTTGAGACAGCTAATTGGGTGTACAATAAATTATTTTTCTAAAGATTTTTTAGTGTAGGCAGTGGCCATCATAGGCCTGCATACTACTTACTTATTTCTAAATACGTCTAAACTTGCTAATAAAAAATCCCGATTAAAAATCGGGATTTTCTGTTAGATAGTTTAGCCAAGTAGTTGTTTCAGCGCCAGTTCATAAGCCCTGGAGGATATATGGGTCCGTTTTTCGCTGTCTTGCTGGTGTATTTTTTCAATTGCTGTTTTGATGACCGTAGAAACATCATTGAAAATGGAATCATCGGATATTTCGATATTGGGTTGCATTAGGTAGGCAAATACGCGTGCCATACCGCAATTGGCAATAAAATCCGGAATCACGGCGACATGTTCATCGGCAAATTCCATGACTGGGCCGTAGAATATCTCCCGATCGGCAAAAGGCACATTCGCGCCGGAGGCGATCACCTCCAAACCTTGATCGATCAACTGTTGGACCTGATCCTTGGAAAGTAGACGCGACGCTGCCGCAGGAATAAATACCTCGGCCCCCAAGGACCATACCTGCTCATTGATTTCTTCAAAAGTCAGCATATCTTCCACAAACAGGCTGTTTCCCTTTCTGGAAAGGAACATCCTGCGGATTTCCTCCTCTGAGAATCCTGCAGGGTTGATCACGCCGCCAACACGGTCAATGATCCCCACAACCTTCACGCCTTGCTTGCTCAGGTAAAACGCCGCTGATGCCGCCACATTTCCCCAACCTTGGATGATAGCTCGCTTGCCAGCTACTTCATCACCAAACTGCTGATAGAAGTGCCGCACGGACTCGGCAACACCAAATCCCGTAATCATATCCGCAACCTTATATTTGCGTTTCAAATCAGGTGTATAATTCGCATCTTCCAAGACCTTGGATACACCGGTCCGCAGTTGGCCGATCTGGTGGATTCGTCCATTCTCGCGGATGTTAAAATGTCCATTCAAAACACCCTCCTGTGGATGCCAAAGACCGAATTGCTCCGTTAGGGGGATTACATCGTGGATCTCATCCACATTCAAGTCTCCACCGGTTCCATAATAATTCTTCAACAAGGGTGTAACGACCTTGAACCATCGTTCCAAGACCCCTTGTTTTTGGGGATCCGAAGGGTCGAAGTTAATTCCCGATTTGGCACCCCCAATGGCAGGCCCCGAGACGGTGAACTTCACCTCCATCGTCTTGGCCAAGGATTCCACTTCGTTACGATCCAGCCCCAAACGCATCCGTGTACCACCACCGGCAGCACCGCCACGCAGGGAGTTGATGACAACCCAACCCTCAGCTTCTGTTTCCGTATCTTTCCATTCGAAGACGATTTCCGGCTTCTTATGCTCAAATTCTTGCAGTAATGCTTTCATATCTGACAACGAAGGAGATTAAAGGTTACCACGTTTTTCCTGTTCGCGCTCAATCGCCTCAAATAATGCCTTAAAATTACCGGCACCGAAGCTCTGTGCTCCTTTGCGCTCGATGATTTCATAAAACAGTGTCGGTCTATCCTCTACAGGCTTGGTGAAGATCTGCAACAGGTATCCTTCTTCATCCTTATCGACCAGGATTCCCAATTCCTGGATCGCACGGATTTCTTCATCGATCTTTCCTACACGTTCCGGCAACATTTCGTAATAGGCCTCCGGAGGTGCGCCCAAAAATTCGACGCCACGTGCTTTCAAAGCTTTTACCGTCTTGATGATATCATTGGTGGCCAAGGCAGCATGTTGCACCCCTTCGCCTTCATAAAACTCCAAGTATTCTTCGATCTGCGATTTCTTCTTCCCTTCCGCAGGCTCATTGATCGGAAACTTCACATACCCATTTCCGTTGCTCATCACCTTACTCATCAATGCCGAGTACTCGGTGTTGATCTGCTTATCGTCGAAGGACAGGATATTGACGAATCCCATAACATCCTGATACCATTGCACGGTTTCATTCATTTTATTCCATCCCACATTTCCCACACAGTGGTCCACGTACAGCAAACCTGTTTCTTCCGGATTGTAATCACTTTTCCAGGCTTCAAAACCCGGCATGAATGGTCCAGTATAATTTTTGCGTTCCACGAACATGTGGACCGTTTCGCCATAGGTATATATCCCTGCTGTCCGCACTTCACCAAATTCATCCTTTGTAACGCGAAGGTCTTGGTAAAGCTTAGCGCCTCTATCCAATGTTGCTTTCAGTGATTTCTCCGCATCATCAACCCAAAGGGCCAATACCTTAACGCCATCACCATGTTTCTTAACGTGTTCGGAAATTTCGTGCTCGGACTTGAGTGCCGTTGTCAGGACCAAGCGGATCTTATTCTGCTTGACCACGTACGATACTCGGTCGCGGACGCCGGTTTCTGGACCGGCATACGCTTCCGATTGGAAACCAAACGCCGTTTTATAATAATGGGCCGCTTGTTTCGCATTCCCTACGTAAAATTCAATATAATCTGTCCCGTTAATGGGTAAGAAATCTTGCGCTTTGGCAATCTTTTCTGCAAATGTCTGTGTCATAATTTTTTCTTGCTATTTGGTTAACTCATCCATGATGAATAATAATCCTGGTCTTCAATCAATAGGGCCTCTTCGGTGAGCATCAATGGTCGGAAGGGGTCGATCATGACCGCCAGTTCTTCCGTGCGGGTCTGTCCGATACTCTTCTCCACCGTTCCAGGGTGCGGCCCGTGCGGGATGCCTCCCGGATGGAGCGTGATCTGTCCGCGCTCCACCGATTTCCGGCTCATAAAGTCTCCATCAACATAGTACAGCACCTCATCGGAGTCTACATTGCTGTGGTTATATGGGGCAGGAATGGAATCGGGGTGGTAATCGTACATACGCGGGCAAAAGCTACAGAGCACGAAGGAATTGGTTTCGAAGGTCTGATGGACAGGTGGCGGTTGATGCAGCATCCCCGTAATCGGCATAAAATCATGGATCGAAAATGCCCATGGATAATGATAGCCATCCCAGCCAACGAAATCAAAGGGGTGGCTGCCGTAGATATACGGATAGATGAGTCCCTGTTTCTTGATTTTTACTTCAAAATCGCCTTTCTCATCAAAGGTCTGTAGGTTTTCAGGTCTACGAATATCCCGCTCACAGAAAGGAGCATGTTCCATCAGCTGACCGAACTCATTGCGATAACGTTTCGGCGTGCGGATGGGCTCGAAGGATTCCACGATGAAGAGTCTGTTCTCCGGTGTATCAAAGTGAATCTGATAGATTACTCCACGAGGCACCACCAAATAATCGCCATAACTGAACTTCAGTTCCCCGTATCCTGTTTTCAGCACACCGGAACCTTCATGCACGAAGATTACTTCGTCTGCCTGACTGTTCTTATAGAAATAATCCGTCATGGATTTTTGAGGTGCAGCCAAGGAGATATGGAGGTCCGCATTGACCAATACGGGCGTTCTGCTGTCCAGATAGTCTTCCTTAGGTGCAACCTGAAAGCCACGCAGGCTGGTATGTTTGAGATGTTTTTCCCGCGCGATCTTTGGAGCGACATCATAGGGTTCTCGAATTTCTTTAACGATCGTCGGTGGATAACAATGGTAAACTAAAGAATACACACTGGAAAATCCATGTGTGGAAACCAGCTCTTCCGAATACAGCTCGCCGTTTTCCTTGCGGAAGACGGTATGCCTTTTTGGAGGGATTTTTCCCAAATGATGATAAAGTGGCATAATGAAATAGTTTATAATGATTAAAAAATGGACAAGACCAAGATAGCATAGTGCCATCTGTCAGGAATCGAAGGAAAGGGAAGGAAAAATTAGTATTGGGCGAACACAACTTCTGCCAATAACGCCTTGATATAGGGCGTCAAACCTTGTGGAAGGCTTGCTATTTGTACAGGTGTTGAGTTCATAACTGATAATCGATTATTTCAAATATAAGCTTTATAATTATATATTTACAGAAATATTGTGAAAATAAATGAGGTCTTATGAAATAATATTTCCTATAATCTCACTGTAACCAACATAAATTTAAGGTCTCCGACCTGCAAGAGGGCATTATGAAGATTGTAAGCTATTTAGAGAACAACGCAGCGACGCTAGGTTTCGTAATTGACAACCTGGTCTATCCGAGCAAAGTGATTTCACCAAACTTGCCGAGCAGTTTCCAGGAATTGCTGGAACAAGGGGATACAGGAATGCGCGAGGCAGAAACAGCAGTCCAGCGTTTCGTAACAAGTGAACACCCGGGAAAGGGTCGTACCTTGGAAGAAGTGCAACTCTTAGCCCCCCTACCCAAGCCCCCTTCCTTCCGAGATGCCTATGCATTTCGACAGCATGTGGAAACATCAAGGTTAAATCGTGGCTTGGAGATGATTCCCGAATTTGACCAATTCCCTGTATTTTACTTTTCCAATCACCAAGCCATACAGGGTCCAGGTCCTGTGTACTGCCAACCGCAGCATTTCGACCGGATGGATTTTGAACTGGAGGTAGCCATCGTCATTGGTAAAAAGGGGAAGAACATTTCTGTGCAGGAAGCGGATGACCATATTGCTGGGTTTATGATCCTGAACGACCTCAGCGCTCGTCGCCTCCAGATGGAAGAGATGAAGCTGAACCTGGGCCCTGCCAAGGGGAAGGATTTTGCCAGCATGTTCGGTCCGTATTTCGTGAGTCGGGAAGAACTGAAAGGCTACCTCACAGAACCGATGCCCGGACATACCGGAGCCGCATATAACCTGCAGATGTCCTGCTTTGTAAATGATGTGCTGGTATCCACTGGCAACCTCAATTCCATGAACTGGACCTTTGCGGAGATTATCGAACGGGTTTCCTATGGCGTCACCCTTTACCCTGGAGACATCATAGGATCAGGAACCGTGGGCACCGGTTGTTTCCTGGAGCTCAATGGAACCGGAAAACGGATGGACCCCACCTATCAGGAACAATGGCTACAACCGGGGGATACCGTACGAATGGAAGTAACCGCACTCGGTGTATTGGAAAACACCGTGCTCCTGGATCCTGAAACCACTGAAAAACCAACAAAATCTTAACGATATGCAGTTTAACGACACGAAAACATTTGACCAAAAGACACACGGCAGCACCTTTGATACGCTGATAAAATACGCAGTTGCACCTCGTCCCATTTGTTTTGCATCGACCATCGATAAAGCCGGAAATGTGAACCTGAGTCCTTTTTCGTACTTCAACTTTATGTCGACCACGCCACCGATCTGTGTGTTCTCCCCCTTGACACGCATGCGCGATGGGAAGGACAAGCATACCTTGGAAAATATCCGTGAAGTACCGGAAGTCGTGATCAACATCGTGAATTACGACATGGTGCAACAGACTTCCCTATCAAGTACCGAATATCCGAAGGGGGTTGATGAATTTGAGAAATCCGGATTTAGCGCAACGCCTTCCAAGCACATCCGTCCACCACGGGTGGCGGAATCACCGGTACAGTTGGAATGTAAGGTACGGGATGTGATCACCTTCGCGGAAGCTGGCGGATCGGGAAACTTGGTCATTGCCGAGGTTGTGGCAATGCATATCAAATCGCACCTGCTCGATGAAGATGACCACATCGACCAGGCTGGTCTGGATCTGGTAGCTCGACTGGGTGGAAACTGGTACTGCCGGGTAACAGCGGACAACCTGTTCGAAGTACCAAAACCGCTCCGCAAAATGGGAATCGGTGTGGACCAATTACCTGAGGATATCCGGAATTCCGCCATTCTGACCGGAAATCAGTTGGGGCTGCTCGCCAATATCGAAGCACTTCCAGAAAAGGATGATTCGATTGTTCACGACGAACATACCCTCAGCCTGTTGACCATGTGGAAGGATGATCCCGTACAGCTACGAAATGAGCTGCAACGCCATGCTGCCAAACTATTGGATGAGGGCGATATCGACCTGGCTTGGCAGGTGTTGTTACTTCACTAATTCAAGATTGATAGGTTGGGTTTCCGCTATGCGAAGCCCATCAACGATAAGTTTATGAAGGTCGGGTTTCTGCTCGGCCTTTTTCATTAAGCTATCTTTAATCCGTTTGGTATTGGCGGTATCACCGTTGAATACGGACAATTCATACAGCTCAACCAAGGCTAACCAATCTTCTGGATGGTGGTTGATGACCTCCTGCACGAGCTCCTCCAAGGTTCCCGTTTCAACTTCTGATCGCCTTATTTCGCGGATCTGTCCGTAGATGGAGAATAGATCCAACTGGGCCTGTGTACGAACAATCTTCTCCGTTTTCGTGCTAGAAACGGAGACTTCAGGATCAAACGCAAACTTATCCGCAGCGCCGGCAAATACCGAAGAAATAGTATCTCCAACGGCCATATCGAAAACACCCCACTCGGGTTGAAATAGTGTTTTGTTGCTCGGCTCATGCACGACGGTACAATCTGAAAATGTTAAGATCAGTAGCTTATCCCTCTCTCGGACCATAGCATCCAATTGCCCGGAAACCAAGATTCCCGATTTAAAATATAGGGTACAGAATTTCCCGATCTCCAAGCCCATCGCTTGCAAATCTGTATCCGTGCAATCCTCCAGTGACTTCTTTTGGCCCAATAATTCGCCCAAGGGGGAGCTGAATCCATCAGGATGGTGCTTTTTCCCCTGCCCTTTGATTTCCTTACCTTCAAAGGCCAAAGCTGTGGGGCCTGTTGTTTTAATGGCAAAGGCCTCCGTATCGGAGATAAAGTGTTCAAATACGCCCGAAACCTGAAGTCCGGAACTTAACTGCACCGTGCTCACCTGCCCGCTATCAATGGCTTTGCGCAACCCGGCAATTCCGCCTGTGCGGAAGGCCATGCCATCGGCAAATTCCTCCAACACCGCATGGGCATGCTGAAAATCAGGTGTTACGAACAACTGCGGTTGCGGTTTGGTGATGTCATAGCTGTAGGTAATGGTTTCCAACGAATACGGCAGTTTGGTCACTTCCGGTTGCATGCAGCTGACACTTTCCCCAATGGAGGACAGCAAACCGGCACCATAGATCTTATGGTCCTCAACACTGCCAATTAATCCGTATTCGACGGTCCACCAATGCAGGCGACTCAGCAATGCCATCTCCGAAGGTTCCCCCATATTATTGGCAATCTCTTCAAATGCTTTCGTAGCGGAATCGATCTCTTCCTGCGTAGCATCTTCGCGTTCCTTTACGATAGACAGATGCCGAATGGCTTCGTACAATTGGAAATCCTTGCCGGAACTCATAGCCTTGGACCCGACCTCTCCGAAATATTGCAGGTATGCTGCATATTCAGGTTCACCGATAATTGGGGCATGACCGGATGATTCGTGGATGATATCCGGTGCTGGAGTATATTCGATATGCTCCATCTGGCGGATATCCGCAGCGATAACCAATACACAATTGGCCTGAAACTCCATAAAGGCTGCCGGTGGGATAAAACCATCTACCGTAACGGCGCCCCAACCTATCCGCTTTAAGCTATCGTTCATTTCCTGCAGATCCGGAATGCGCTCGATGGTTAGGCCTGCCTTGGTTAACCCTGGAATATAGGGATAGAAGGCATAATCTTTCAGATAGGCGTAGTTCTGACGCATAACGTAACGCCAGATGGCCTGATCCATGGCAGAGTATCGATCGTAATTCTGATCCACAACATAACGCTGCAGATGCTTAGGCAAAGCTTCGAGGATGGGATTGTCGTAGGTTCTCATCAAATTCAAGTTTATACAAACTTAAAGGATTTAACTAGTTAAACAAAAAACACTTAAAAAATAACCCATTTGATAAATAATAAGCATTTTCAGTATGAAATTCGCAAGGATAACCCCAAGGATTCTAATAATTTTTAGCGTAGGATGGTTACATTTTTATACTTTTGCAAAACTTCTTAATGCCCGCATCTGTTATGCAGGTTAAGAATCCTGTCGATAATATCTGAAAGACAGGTTATTATGTTATTATGGAGGAAAATCTTAGACTATTTGACCTTGCCTTACGGCAGGTCGATCTATATCCAAACCTGGCCATGTTCTCGCATAAGGTAAATGGCGCGTGGAAAAATACCTCGACGGTGGAATTCATGGAGCAGGTGAATGCCCTCTCCAAGGGGATGATCGAATTGGGTGTTAAGCCGAACGATAAGGTGGGATTGATTGCGGACAGCAGTATCGAATGGCATATCGTTGATTTCGCCATTCAACAGATCGGTGCCGTCGTGGTAGCCATCTATCCCAACATCAGTGATTCGGATTATCAATTTATCTTTAATGATGCCGAGATCAAACTTTGCATTGTCAGCACGAAAAGTTTATACAACAGATTGGTGGAACTGACAGGTTCCATCTATACACTCAAGTACATCTTCTGCATTGAGCAGCATGAAGGATTGCGCAACTGGAAAGAACTGGATACGGTAGGTCAACATATTCCCGACAGCACGATCCACGACCTGCGCAACAAAATCAAGCATACGGATTTGGCAACCCTAATCTATACTTCAGGTACAACGGGGAAACCGAAGGGCGTTATGCTGACGCATCACAACATCATATCCAATGTCTTGGCGGCGCGCGAAATTACTCCGTGTAAAGCATACGATAGGGGATTGACCTTCCTTCCGCCATGTCATGCCTACGAACGGATGGTTATCTATACCTATATGTACATTGGGATCACGGTACACATCGCTGAATCCCTGGATAAGATCGGCCAGAACATTACCGAAGTCAAGCCACATATCATGACTGCCGTTCCGCGGATCCTCGAAAAAGTATACGAGAAAATCATGAAGACCGGAATGGAACTGACCGGATTCAAACGCAAGGTATTCGACTGGTCGGTGAAGGTGGCGGAGGAATACGATCCAAACCCAGAGAAAAGATCATTCGGTTACAACCTCAAATTGAAGGTAGCCAAATCTTTGGTCTTGGATAAATGGTACCAAGCTTTGGGCGGGCACTTACTAACTGTTGCTTCCGGAAGTGCATCTTTGCAGGCGAAGTTGGCACGTGTGTTCTTGGCTGCCGGCATTCCCCTCTACGAAGGTTACGGCATGACCGAGGCTTCTCCCCTTATCTCCGTGAATCATTACATCAAAGGGATTCGTATCGGTACGGTAGGTTTAGCGGTAAAATATGTGGAAATCAAACTTGCTGACGATGGTGAGATCCTGGTGAAGGGTCCGAACGTGATGCAGGGCTATTACAAGAATAAGGAAGAAACCGATAAGACGATTATCGATGGCTGGTTGCATACCGGTGACATCGGTGTCTGGGAAGACGAAGTATTCTTGAAGATCATCGATCGGAAGAAGGAAATGTTCAAGATTTCCGGTGGTAAATATGTTATCCCACAGCCTATCGAGAAGAAATTATTGGAATCCAATTATATCGAACAAGCGATGGTCATCGGCGACGGACAGAAGTTTGCTTCGGCATACATCGTTCCGAATTATGCCCACCTTCAGGATTGGAGCAAAAACGAAGCACCGGAATTGAAGGGTTTATCCAAGGAGAAGTTCCTCCGTGAACCGAAGATCGTGCGTAAAATCAATAAGGAAGTGCAGCTTGCGAACCAGCATTTCGGGAATTGGGAACAGATCAAGAAACCGATCATCCTGACGAATGAATTCACCATCGAGGAAGGGGAACTGACTCCAACTCTTAAGATGAAGCGCAAGGTCATCCTTGAAAAATATAAAAAGGAATTTGAAGAGCTGTACCACACAGCAAATTAAAAAATAAAGGAGCCAAAACTGGCTCCTTCATTTTTGGGATAGGCATGAAACCATCCCTTTTTTATGGAAAATTATTGCTCACTAAATCTCGTCGTATTTCGGGAATCGAGGCGATACATGTTCCTTCCATTCCGGATGCTTTTTAATATAGGCAAAAACATAAGGGCAGTATGGCGAAATGCTCTTACCGGCATCTTTGATAAAATTCAAGGTTTTCTCCACCAAGGCTGAAGCAGCTCCGGTTCCACCAAGTTCAGCAGGTGCCTCCGTATGAATCAAAGCAATTGTGCTGTTTGTTTCTTTGTAGTCGATAAAAGCAATGTGGCCATTGACTTCCAATTCAAACCTACTTTTTTCTTCATTCTTCTTTAAAGGGATATCCAAAAATTGATCTTTCATAGCTTAACAACAATAAGGGTTAATGAATGTTTTCTTTAAAGTAAAATTAGCGTTTTTGAAATCGTCTGCTATTGATGTAGGATAAGAAATGAGGCGTGATTGAAAAAATTTTGCTGTAGGGGACAGCATTATGATTTTGCATATTCATGCATGTTTCATATAGATTTCAGGTAGCTTCTAAAATTAGACAAAAAGAAAAGGAAGCAATCTGGCAATTGCTCCCTTTACTATTAACCAATTATAAAGTTAATATATCTGTAGTGTACTGTTATTCAGTTGGTTACAAGTGTTAAAATTTGTTTCGGTAAAAACTTGGTAAAACACTAATTAAACAAACTCTCTTTCCCCTTATTTGATTTCAAGAAATTTGAAATAACATCTACCTCCAATTTCTTTATAAGTAAATCTAAATCTTCATTATTAGAAAACGGGATGAACAAACCTTTGTTATCAATATAAGTATTAGTTGAGCTGTATAATTTGTCTGTATATAAATATAACTCCATGCTTTCATTATCAACTGAAAACTTAGCCTTGATTTTAACCCTCCTATCGAAATACCAATCACCAATAGCGAATCCAACCATGTAATAATCTTTTAGATCTGCATCGATGTCTTTTAACAAATTGTGAACATTATTATTTTTTGCAGTTTCGGACCATTCCGAATATTTGTTCTTAACAAACTTTAAATATTCTATAAAAGTTGGAAGCTTTTTCGCATCGATAATTAATACGGATCTGTAATGTTCGCCTTCTAACGATTTTGCATAAATAAAAACTTGATCTAACGTTCCTCCCTTTTCAGAAACCTGAATCTTTAACTCTTCTTTAGCACCACCTGTACTAATAAAATATGTATCATAATCAATTTGAGAGAATGAAACAAATGGAATTAACCATAAAATAATCAATAAAATTTTTTTCATATCAATTGGTTTTATTTATTTGATTTCTGGAATGTTAGGTCTATACCCTACTATCTTGCGGTAAATGAATATCTGGAATACATCATCCATTGGAATGTTATAATCTTCATATTTGGGATTGTAGGAATGGCAGCGGATATAGCTTAAGTCGGTGTTGTGTTCTACGATCTGCTTGAATACGTTACCTTCCCTGGAGCATATAACAAATAGATTTCCTCTGATCGGTAGTTTGTCTCCGTTCTCCAAAACGTGTTCTTTTACCAATATCTCTACTCCATCTGGGATAGAAATATCCGATCCATCGGTCATGCTATCTCCGTTAACACGAACGACTAAATAATTTCCGTTCTCAAATTCCTTTGGAACGAGTCTCTTTTTATAGTCAGGCAGCAAATCCACATTGGATCCCCCGAGCATGCCTGCGCTAGCTGATAAGTCTACATATTCAACCATCATATAATCATCATAAGGTATTGGTGTTATTTCTTCTTTTGGTTTGGTTTTAGGTTTACTATTTTTTGACACAAATTTGGAGACATCGCCTTCAAACCAATCATGGAGGTTATCAACTTCACCCCATATTTCACTTTCCGAAACATTAAAGGATTTTAATATTCTTAGAACGGTTTCCTTTTGAAGATTTGCTGATTTATAATACCTATTCAACTGCATGGGTTTAACGCCAAGCTTTTCGGCAATCTCTTCATTAGTTGGTTTAGCTGGAAAACCATAATTCGAATAAAGGTTTTTCACTTTAGCAATAAATAAGCGAAATTTTTCTCCCTGATATACAGACATTTGCAATATTTTATATCTATTTGTATCTATTTTATTTGCAACTATATCTATTTATATCTATTTTTGATTTATCAGAACAACGATAGATATAATGAATACCACACAAAGGTATAAATATATATCTATTATTAAAATAATAAATAGATATAATTATGCAAAAAGATCAATCATGTATTTTGTCAGCCACAAAAATTTTAGAGAGCCTTGATGTAGGCGGTAGAGTTGAGAGCGACAAAGCTTACAGCTACCTAAATACGCAGCGAACAATCTTCCAGAAACTTAATCCAGACAGAAGAATTGTTCTTTCTAAATCTAAATTCAAAGAAGGTGTAACCATTATTATGAGGGCTGAGTAATGAACCAATTATCAAAAACTCAAAAGACTAACATTCTTGATAATGTTAAAAAAGAAAACGGAATGTTTTCTCTAAATGGTCTATATGAATTAGCTGGCAGTCCTAAGAATAAAGATCCTCGAACTTGGGTGAAACAAGATAATGTTAAAGAATTAATTCACACTGTTAGTGAAATTCTAAATGTGACTTCAAATCACATTATAAAATCTAAGAGAGGTAAAGGCGGTGGTACTGAAGCTCATAGACAAATAGCACTCTCATACGCTAAATATCTTGATCCAAAATTACACGCTTTAGTAAACGAAGTTTTCTTCGAAAGAGTTGAAGAAGAAAAGAATCCTGATCTTATTGTTGACCGTGCAATAACTACTTACACTAAAAAAGGATATTCACCTGAATGGATCTCAAAGAGAATAACAGGCAAGGCGGCTCGTAACGAATTTACCTCTACTCTAAAAAGACACGGTGTCTCCGGTGATGGATATCAAAGATGTACCAATGCAATGTACATAGAGCTTTACGGAAAAGATGCAAGTGGGGTACGTGAGAAAAAGGGCATACCTCAAAAATCAAATATCCGTGAGAACATGTCAGCTTTAGAACTCCAGGCTATACAATTTGCTGAAATGTTGGCTAAAGAGGACATTGAAAAAAATCGCCGTTACGGAAACGAAGAATGCGCTATGGTTTCAAATCAAGCGGCAAGAGTAATTAAAAATTCAATTAACCAATTCAGAAACAGATAATCATGGAAATAAGAGAGATCATCCAAGTAGTTTTTTTGATAGTATTCTTTGTTTGGAATGCTATAATAAGCATGCTTTTTTTAAAAGAGAAAAAGGATAAAGAATTTCTTAAAATAGTTTCGGAAGGTATGCAGAAAGACAACGAAACACTTAGGAAACTTGCGCGTGACGCTCTGAATCAAACAACTCCAAAGAATCCTCATGAACAGTAATTATTTCGTTTTTAAGGTTTTTTACAACTACTTTTTTTGCATGAAATAAAGAATATCCATTAACATAATTTGCGTCGAATCCAGCAGTATGAGCAAAAACAACCCTTTCTCCGCCTTTAAACTTTCGCTTTTTAACGCTATAGTAAAAATTGTATGTCTTTAACAATAAAAAAGGAATAAAAGAAAATAGGATTATCAACCAAAGCTCTAGACAAACCGAAGTAATTAGAAATGGATATAAAAAATACAAAACCGGTAAAACAACTAATGTTGTAATAGCCCCTAAAATAGAGAAATGCTTTGAGAGCCATTCAAATTTTTTTTTCATAAATAAGGTTAAAACTCAAAAATAGCAACAAAAATCAAATAAACAATACCGCCTGATTTACAGGTAATTAAACAATCAAAACACGGTTGTCTAGCGCAAGCCATGTTTAAAATTTCCCGATAAGCTATAGGCAGTAAGGTTCGAAACCTTGATCGGGAGCTAAGCAACAAAGGTTGCGGAAAGTTATTTGACGTATGGATAGTAATATACAGTAGTGACTACTGCAGATGTGTCGCCATGTAAGACTCCACCAATGAGGAAACGAAGGGTGTCTAACGGAGGTATCGGGACAGCTATCGAACAAACACACCCTATTCTATAAAGGATAGCGAGGAACCGTTCGAATCGGTTATAGGGTGCTTATAAATTTATTAATTAACCAAACACACGTAGTTATGAAATTTAAAGGAACTAAAGGAAGTTGGTACAGAAACACCGAAAGCAGAATTGTTTCATCTGTTTATTCAGAAAACAAAGAAAGTTTAATTCATATCTCAGGTAGAAATAATGAAGAAGCCAAAGCCAACGCCCAGCTAATCGCTCACGCTCCGGAAATGTTGGAGATGTTGGATAAAATATACAACGATAGGTTGTGGGGTAATGATTATGACTTCGATCAATTGAAAGACCTCCTCACAAGAGCAACCACTATTTAAGTAGAATAGAGATGGAAAAGAAATACACAGTAACAATAGATTTTGGTGGTGCTTTATTGTGCGCTATTCAAACCGATGATCCGGAGCTAATTGTTTCAGGAGCTATTAATGGTTGGGGAGATTCAGTAATGAATGATGTATGTGTTAAAATTACTAAAAACGACTAACCATGCCAAACACCGCAAAGCAAGAAGCTATACGCAAGGCGTATGGTGAGTATTGGGAGCAAGTAAAGGACAAGGTAGATGAAGAAGGTTGGTTCTATTACTACAGTATGGATTATCTAACTAAGAGTAAGAATTATTCATTGACACACTACTTGACATGTGACGAAGATATATATAAGCTCACTATTAGACCCAAATCCCTACAAGGCATCGAAAACAACAACGGGTGGATAAGGATAGAGAGTGAGGGGGATTTGCCGAAGGATAGTTACAACTATTATGCTTTTTGCTCTAATGGTAGTGTTATGACGTTTAACGATTTTGAGTATTATAAAAAATATATCATACCAGAGCTGAAAGTCACCCACTACCAACCCATTGTAAAACCCGAAAAGCCTATATACTAATGAAAGACGCGATTTACATTTACTTCATCATCAATGCTTTTGTTTCAGGAATAGCATTTGGAAGCAACGAGAAATGGTACTATTCAGTATCAATGTTATTCTTTGGTTTACCATTCTGCATCCTTTATGTTGCTGGGTTTATAATAATTGGATTATCAGGTTTAATATTAAGGAAATCATTGATTGTCGCTTGGTATAGATTATACTTTACTGATTACTTTGGGAATGTTAAAGGTGATTTTATAAGAATCAGACGTGACCAATATTTCGGTAGAGTGAAGTTTGGCAAAAAGTACATGAATGCTTATGATAAGTTTTTCATTCGCCAATTAGATAAAAAATACAATTACGGCATCACTACCGAAAAGCCTATATACTAGGCAAGTTCTTTGAAGATATAACCTATCCAGCTACCGAAGCATGAGAAGATCAAAGCAAGCCCTTTGAAATGCAGAGCGTAGGTCTTTGAACCCGTAGGAGGCTAACGGATGGATAGGTTTAAAAACATAAAGCAAGGTGGCGGAGGTATACGGGGAAACAGCGACGCGTAGGTTTCGAAGTCGAGACACCCTATGGAATCCCTGCCCTTGCTTTTAAAATGGAGAGATGGCGGAATGGTAGACGCTACGTAGCCTTTAGGCGAGGGTATGACTCCCATATGTTCAGTACAGGTTCGAATCCTGTTCTCTCCACTCCAAATAAGGAAGGCAGATTTAAGACATTTTTAGCCGCCTAATAACGTAAATGTCAAACAAAGCCCGATGTAACAGTCGGGCTTTTTCATTTTAAAATTAATAACATATGGAAAATACAATCATTCAAGTATCATTAGAGGATCTGACAGCATTGGTACACTCCATTATAGCAAGAGATAAGGTAGATATAACACTATCTAAACCACAGCTTTCACGATTGGAAAGTGAAAGGCTTTATGGAGAGCAAAGAGTAACCAAATGGATCAAGGCAGGATTATTAAAGCCTGTAAGCCAAAACGGAAAGAATAGCAAGATATACTTCTCACATAAGAAGATTATAGAGCTAAGTCAAAAATCATTTCACCATTTAAATTTCCTAAATAATGAAACTTTTTAAAAGAATAGACCGATCAGTTCAGAACTGGTGGTTCTACTTAGATGAAGAAACTAAGGAAATGTTTCGATTCTATTTTCAAGTCATTGCAATAGCTGTAATGGCTTTTTTCTTTTTATACGCCCTATATGTTGGGGTAAGAGAGTATGAAGTGATTATAACTAATAGATAAAGATATGACGATATATAAGAAACTATTCGAAATCCAAAAGAACATTGGAAAGTTAACAAAGGATGCAGATAATCCATTTTTCAAATCTAAGTATGCTGACATCAATCAATTGATTGAATTGTCCAATCCGTTATTCCACAATCAAAACCTAATGGTTTTACAGCCTATCCATGGCAATACATTATTGACACAAGTTATTGATGTAGATACGGGTGAAAAGATTGAAAGCTCATTAGAACTTCCTCAATCACAAGATCCACAGAAAATAGGTTCAGCGATTACATACTATCGAAGATACACCCTAAAAGCATTGCTTAATCTCCAAGAGGAAGATGATGATGCAAATAGAGCTTCTGGAAATAAAGTTGACAAACCTGAAGATACAAGGCCATGGTTAACAGAAGATCAATTCAATGGTTACCTATCGCTTATCAACAAGGGTGAAAAATGGCTTTCAAAACTCAATGAAAAATTCAGAATGAAGAAAGCCTATAAAGAAACATTAGAATCAGCAGAAAAGAATTACAAACCTTCAAAATAATTAATCATGAACCAAGAATTTGAAATACAGGTAACCCCTACTATCCTATTAGACCTTAATAAAGACTATATAAGTAAATATGTGGAGCAGGCAAAGCGAAACCTTTCAGAAGGACACACAGATGCCTTAAAGCTCTTTATTACAGCTAAAAAAGGTCAAGAATTGTTTGCTCAACTTGAAAAGACGATCAGACCTTATGCCGAACAGGAAACAAGATTAGGTAAAGGAGAAGTTTATAAGAAATATGGGTGTGATATTACAGAGAAAATGACAGGGGTTTCTTATGACTTTACAACCTGCGATGATGAAGAATGGAATAAACTATCACAACAGATTGCAGAATTGGACAAAAAGAAAAAAGATCGTGAGAAGTTTTTAAAAACCATAACTAAACCAATATTTGATGAAAACGGAGTGGAAATAAAACCTCCAATTCAAAAGGGTAAAATGGGATTGGCTATAAGCATTAAGTAAATATGTTAAAATGAATAGAAAAGGTAAATACATTGATAATTTCGATGGCACAGTATCTATACCATTAACACAAGGAAAGTTTGCTTTAATAGATTTTGATGACTTACCAATTATTAAAAACTACACTTGGTGTTACGATAATGGTTATGCAAGAACAACAATAGTTAAAGGTGGAAAACAAATAACCTTAAGAATGCACAGGTTAATTGTTAAAGACTATGAAAATAAAGAAATTGACCATATTAATGGTAACAGGTCGGATAACAGAAAAATAAATCTTAGAGCTTGTTTTCATTCCGAAAATCTAAAAAACCAAACGATAAGATCTACAAACAAATCTGGTTACAAAGGTGTCTGTTGGCAAAAATCAAAACGTAAATGGAGGGCTACAATATATGTAGAAAAAAAACAAAAGCACTTAGGTTTATTTGATTGTCCGAATGAAGCTCATAAGGCATATGTAAAAGCTTCTGATATTTATTTTGGTGAATTTTCAAATCATGGCTAAAAGATCAATTGATGCAAATGCTTACTATTGGTCAATAATCATCCACCACGCCTCAATCGCTCTCATAGAAGCCGGATGGGAAAGAGAGCGATACAGTAATCCAATATTAGTGCATAAATTTTTCAAAACCATTCTTAACACTCCATCCACAAAGGATTTAACAAAAACTCAATTTTCTGACTACATCGAGGACATAATAAGGATATGCGCTGTATATCTTAATTATCAGATCCCCGATTCCAATTAAACCAAAATGGAAATCAAGGAAATAATTCAATTGATAGAGACTAGGTTTCTACCATTGATAGACAATATCAAATCACCTCTTAGTTTCAGATTTGGAGAGGTAAACTTAACAATACACCCATCTTACATCCATGTATTTTACAAGGTGTTCTCCAGTAGCCAATTCGACTGCACTTCAAATAAGGATTGGACTAGCGTATCCGTTTGCCCCAACCACATAACACAGGATGATCTTTTAGTAGTTCATGATTCCCTAATAGATATATGGGAAAACAATCTTAAGGGGTCCAAGATAATCATGACCCGAAAGGAACAATTAACTAACCGAATGAAGGAAATCCAAAACGAATTATCATTATGTCAGTAAAACCAAAATCAAGACCTGTTTTCACCAGGTTTGATAAAATCGACAGTGAAAAACCTTATAAAGTTACCTGCCCCGAGCTGCAGCTTGCACCATTTCGATTTAAGACGCTAGAAATGGCATTGGATAAGGTAAATGAAGCCAAGGAAAATAGATTCCAATCAATATTGACAATTGTCGATGTGGAAAAGCAAAAGTTAACATTTGCAGGATATACTGCACCTGATTGGACAAAAAGGAGGTCAGCATGAATTCAATAACAATTCCTCGACCTAAGTTATTATTAGAGCAAAAAAGGGATAATCTTTTTAGAGACTTAGCTACCATTCACATACTTGGCAAGATCATCCAAATAGGATATTATTCCTCCATCAAAGGAACTAACTTTTTAAAGCCACAGATTGCATCAAAGGGAGATCAGATATACAAACTATCGGAAGATATAATCAAATCCCTTGGGGAAGCTGTAAGGCTCAAAGAAGATAAAGCAGAGTACATGGAGTACGAACACTTTACGGAAGTCTACGAACTTATCAAGTCATTGGTTTTCCTCGACACTCAATCTATATCAAACCTTACAAAGGTTATCCAGGAAGAAAGGGAGAAAACGCACGAAAAGTTAAGAAAGGAGTAGCAATGGCAGAGGACAAGAAAGCATTTGTGGTTTACGCTGATTGGGAGTCTCAATTTGATTTATTGTCGGATGAAGAAGCAGGAAAATTAATAAAGCACATCTTCTCTTATGTCAACGATAAAAACCCAGAATTCGAGAATAATGAAAGACTTCTTATCATGGCATTCGAACCAATAAAGAAGCAACTTAAGCGAGATCTAAAAAGATACGAGAATACCAAGTCCGAAAGAAGCAATAGCGGTGTGATCGGAAATTTGAAAAGATGGCATATTGATTTGTACAAGATGTTTGAAAAAAAGGAAATCACTCTTGAAGAAGCTCAAAAAATCGCTAATTCTCGCAACAAATCGCTATGCGATAATAGCGATACGTCAAAATCGCAAACAGTCGCAAATATCGCTGTTAAAGATATAGTAACAGATACAGTAATAGATATAGTTAAAGAAACAGTAAAAGATACAGATATATCTATTAATAGTGTTAGTGCCGAAAATAAATTTTCGTCCACACAAACAAAAAAAAATATTGAAGATCGATTGGAAGAATTTCGATTACAGATAGCGCCATTCAAAGAAAAATATTCCAGTGACACACTTAATGATTTTTGGAGGTATTGGACTGAGAAAAATTCGAATGGAAAAAAAATGCGTTTCGAAATGCAAAAAGTTTTCGATGTGGGCAGAAGATTAATTACATGGTCAAAAAATGAAAACAAAAATTTCAATGGAAAATCAAAATCAAATTTCGGTGTTCAATCAAGACAAGAACGAGTTGAAGAAGTTCGAGAGTTCAGGATCGCTAATCAACAGGCTCTTGCCGATCGACTATCGAAGTATACAACAAGTAATCCAGAGTAATCTCCCTTCAATAGCTAAAATTAGAAAACAGGATTCCGAAGTAGCTCACTTAGTGGTTCAAGAATTCATCACGGATTTGGTTGAATTTCTAAATGTAGGCAAGATTATGAACGCTTCACAAACCAATCAAACGTCAATCTACATACTCAAATATTTCCCTCACTTCAATTTAGCCGATTTAAAGCTCTTTTTTGACAAAATGAAGCTAGGACATTACGGCAAGTTTTATGATAGCGTAGACGGCCAATTAATACTATCTAGGATGGAAGAATATTCCCAAGATAGAATGAATGAGTATGAACAATTGAGATTGGCTAAACATAGAGAGGAAATTAAAGAAAATCCTATCGGCGAAGGCTATCATCCAGACGTTATTGCAGCAATCAAAAAAGCAATTGGAGAAAAGAAAGCACCAGAAATTGAAAAAGTTGAAAGGATTAAAACCGAAGGAGAAGTTTTTACACAAAGATGCATAAGGCAATTTGACAATCTGCATTCAAAATTCGGTATCAAAAATACTTCTGGAAGATTCTTGAAATTAGGCGATAAAGTGCTAGGATTTACAGAGTTCTTGGAAAGAAAATTCTTAAATAAAAAATCTTAACAATTCTAAATTATGTCAGATAACAAAACAATAGACAATGTCCATGTACACATATACGGACATGAAATGCTTGGAGAAGTAATTTCTAGAGCAAGAAAAAACAATATCCCTTACGATAAGGATATGTACTACGATTTCCATTCACATGGACACGTTTACTTAGTTTTCCAACAAGGGCAGCTAACGCTCATTGAGGATCCTTCGGGCCCCCAGGAGGATGAAGTTTGGCTGAATTACTTCTTTGAACTTTTGATTTTGAAATATGATTAGCTTTGAAGTACTAGGGGAACCGAAAGCCTTAAAACGTCACAGGATGGGGAAAGGTTTCAATTACGACCCTAGCAAGAATGACAAAAGCGACTTCCTTTGGCAAGTCAAAAAGAATGCCCCACCTGCCCCACTCGATCAACCGATCCATCTAAAAATTACTTTCAGTTTCCCACGGCCAAAGTCACACTTTGGAACAGGAAAGAACAGCACGGTTTTAAAGGCTACAGCACCGATTTATCATACTGCTCGACCTGACATAGACAATTTAATAAAATTCGTTTGTGACGCTTTAAACACTGTCTATTGGAAAGATGATAGCTGCATTTGCTTAACCGAAGCTTTGAAAGTCTACACAGATGGAACACCTAAAACAGAAGTAGAAATTATTACACTTTAAAATTATGTTTTTATTAAAATTAATATTCGCAATCGTCCTTTGCTCTTTCGGATTTTTCATTGCATATGGTATCGGCAATCTATTTGGCTTTGATTGGAAATGGGTATTTGTCTTTTACGGTCAACTCTCATTTTTCTTTAAAGTTTTAACACATGACGACGATTAAAAGAAAAACAGCTAATTGCATAGAATGTAATCAGCTAAGGTTAGTCTATGCCCTTAAACGTTGTCAGCAATGCTATTGGAAGTCTAAGTTAAAGAGTTGGAAAAAGAAACCGTTAAAAGCTCCAATTCGAAAGAAGTCAAAAAAGCTCACCCAACAAGAACGAGAATACAGAATAGTTAAAGCTCGTTTCCTATCTGAAAATCCTGTTTGTATGTATCCCGGATGCAATAGCATGGAGGTAACACTACATCATGCAAAAGGAAGGATAGGAACTCTTTTGACCGACCGAAGATATTTCAAATCACTTTGTTGGCCACATCATCAACATATCGAACAGAACCCAGTCCTAGCCCGAAAGCTAGGACTTTCTTATTCAAGACTATCAAACATTTAATTCTTATGGCAAGAGTAACTAAGGAACAGACAGACTTAATTGTTAAGCTGCTTTCCACAAATAAAACATTTGCTGATATAGCGAGAGAAACAAAAGTATCTCCCATGACCGTAGCCCGGTATGCGGAAAAGATAAGCAAAGGTATGCCACTAAAGGACCTTTCCCGACAAACCAAAAGACTTCAATTCATTGAACAGATAGCTAAGGAGCGTTTAACCCTTACCCGGATTGAATTAGCCAAGAAATACGGTAAGGACCCATCCTACCTATCCAAATTATTGATCGGTCATCCATTGGAGAAGGACTTCAAACAGAGCGATTACCGGAAACGTGGTTCATCCTGTGTTCCTAAAGCAACTCCTAAGCCCCTACCAAAAGCTAAGGAGAAAAAGGATAAGGAGCAATCTTTAGAAGTAATGCAAAAAGGTCATGTAAAGCTACAGAAGGGCGAAAAAATCTTTGAAACCAAACAACCCAAAGCAATGCGCTCCGTACCCATGTACGACAACAAGAACACGATCAAGTTCGTGGAGCTTGACGATCCCCGGAGCAACGAGGAAATCCGGTCGGCATGGAAAGAAGAACAGGAAAAGAAACTGAGGTCATTGGCTTCGTAAAACTTAACTATTAGAAGAATGAAAGCAATACACAAATTTATCCTCCCAATGAAAGAGGAGTCCACAATAGAAATGCCTTACGGGGCAAAGATTATCAAAGGCGAGAATCAAGAAGGTTTTGTTGCTATTTGGGCAATAGTCGAATTGGATGCGCCAAACGTAGAACGCAATTTCAGACTGTACAAAACAGGTCAAAAGTTTGATTGTGGTGATGTCAGCAAATTGGAATTTATTGGTCGTGCAGATATTCATGTCGGCATGGACTTAGGTATGCACATTTTTGAGTTACTGCCATGAAAATATACGGAAGTGAACCAATCGAAATAGCATCAGATGTTATCGTCGATAATTCAGAAATGTATTTCTATCAATATTTGCCTATACACTTAAAAGAGACAGTAAGATTCGCTGTCCCCGAAAGGCTAAACAATTTGCGAAGCATAATTAATTTGTGTTGCTACGACTTTGGTAAAAACATTGATGCAAACTTAAATGGTTACTACATCTACCTAACAGCAAAATGCCTTTACGTTCCGAGCGGTGAAAACCTTAATCGTTTTGGCTGGCATTGCGATGGATTTATGACTGAGGACATCAATTACATTTGGTGCGATTGCATACCTACTGAATACGTGACAGGTGAATTTGAATTAGTTCAAGACCACGAGGAAAGTATCGATCAAATGAATAGATTATTCTATCATTCCGAACCTCTCAAATGCAAGCCAAACAGCATTTATCGCCTTGATGAAAAAGTTATCCACCGTTGCGATTACAACCGATCAAGAAACGCAATACTTAGGCACTTTGTAAAGGTGTCATTCAGCAAAGAGAAATACAACCTTAAAGGCAATTCACACAATTATTTACTTGACTACGATTGGGAAATGAAAGAGCGTGATGCTCACAGAAACCATCCTGTCAAATAACCCACACAACCAAATGGAAAAGAAAAGTATAGCAATAGCAGCAGTTTACGCAGGGCTTGCCACATTAATGCCACAAGGAAAAAGAGAGCGCATTGTTGGCTACTACAACCCCGAAACCGATAAGCCACAAGGAAGAAATGAAACTTGTAAATGTGGAAGTGGATTGAAGTTTAAAAAATGTCATGGCACGCCATCTCGCTCCCTCGCCCTACCTATTGATGGAAAGGAGTTGGAAGGATGATAAACGCATTCATACTTCAACATAAACCGTTTACTCCGCAAATGGTTAAGAATCCCGAAGCCGTTAGATACATTGTGGTCGATCTATTCTGTGGAGCTGGGGGTACAACAACAGGATTTGCAAAAGCAAAGGATAAAGAAGGAAATCAAATCGCCATCGTTGCAGCTTGCGTCAACCACGATCACAAAGCTATCCGTAGCCATTGGGAAAACCATCCTGAAGTATATCACTTTGAGGAGGATATCAGAACGCTTCACCTCGATCCCTTGGTTGAAATAGTTAAAACATATAGAAAGCTTTACCCCAATGCAAAAGTTGTTCTTTGGGCTTCTTTGGAATGCACGAATTTCAGTAAGGCTAAAGGAGGTCAATCGAGGGATGCAGATTCCAGGACTTTAGCTGATCACTTAGACAGATATGTAATTGCTATCAATCCGGATTATGTTCAGATTGAAAACGTGGTAGAATTTATGTCTTGGGGTCCACTAAATGAAAATGGAAAACCTTTGAGCATGAAATCGGGCATTGATTGGATGAGATGGAGAGAGCATATCAAGTCATTTGGTTACCGTGATGATTGGCGTGAATTAAATTCAGCTGATTTTGGCGCTTATACTTCCCGTAATAGGTTGTTCGGGTGCTTTGCCAAAAATGGACTGCCTATTGTTTGGCCAGAACCTACACATTCCAAAACAGGATCTAATAAAACAAACCTATTCGGTAGCGATCTGAAGAAATGGAATGCCGTTAAGGACCTATTGGATTTTGAGGATGAAGGAGAAAGCATTTTTGGACGTAAAAAACCATTAGTAGAGAATTCCCTCAAACGTATTTATGCAGGATTGATCAAAGAAGTGGCAGGAGGTAAAGCTTCCTTTGTAGTAAAATATAACTCTATGAACCGACAGGGAAAGGTTGCAGCTCAATCAATAGATAATCCTTTACCCACAATAGCTTGTCAAGGAAGACTAGCTTTGGCTCAGACTTCATTCATTACCAAATACTTTTCAGGTAGACCAATGAATAAGATAGCATCAGTTAACAGCCCATTAGCTACAATTACTACTGCTGCAAATCAAGCGTTGGTAAATGTTGAGCCTTTCGTAATTACATCTTCCTATAAAGGAGTTTCCAAATCGGTCGATGAACCTGTCCCGACAATTTTGGCAAGTAGAAAACATCATTATTTAGTTAATCCTTGTTTCCTGACTAAGTACTATGGTAATGAAAAAGGTTGTGAATCAATTAATGATCCATTAGATACGATACCTACAAAGGATAGGTTTTCGTTAGTTCAGGCACATTGGTTGGATAAACAGTATTCAGGCGAACACAATCATCAATCTATCGATCAGCCGGCAGGCACAATCTTAACATCGGACAAACACGCTTTGATGACTGCAAAAGGGTTTATATACAACCCTTCTCACGGAGGTCATACGATGCATATTGAACAGCCTTGCCCAACAATCATTGCACGACAAGACAAAGCTCCACTTTATTTCATTCAGTATTCAATTGATACAAGCGTGAGGATTGAAATCTATAAAGATGATTCCGAAACCATGGTAAAGATAAAAGAATTTATGGCTATGTACGGTATATCAGATATCCGTATGAGAATGCTAAAAGTTTCTGAATTGAAACTTATTCAGGGGTTTCCAAAAGATTACAAGTTGTACGGTAATCAATCGGATCAGAAGAAATTTATTGGTAACAGTGTAGTTCCTCATGTGGTCCAGGCTTGGGCTGAATGTCAAGGCGAGGAACTTTTAAAAATGGTAGCGTAATGTTAACTGTCAATTCACTTTCAGGAGGTAAGACCTCAAGTTATATTGCGGCTAACTATCCAGCTGATTTGGATGTATTTGCGCTGTGTTGTATTGACGATCATAATGCCAATGCTCATTTCCATAAAAGATATAAGGACGAAAAGATGATTCAAAGAGTTAACGATAAGCTTCAAAAGTATTGCTCTAACTGGCCTGAATTTATTGCCACTTCCGAAGATCCTCAAATCCTTTGGACAATGTTCGATTTAGAACAGATGATAGGTAGGGAAATTATTTGGGTCCGTGGTATGGGATGGGAACAGATGATGAGTTACAAGAAAGCTATTCCAAACATGAGTAAGCGATTTTGCACTACCATAATGAAAATGCAAGCAATTTTCGACCTCCTTCTAATCTACTTCGAGTTACCTGTAAAAATGCGAATTGGTTACCGCTGGGATGAAATGGAACGGGCAGAAAGATTTACAGAATCATGGAAATATGCAACCCATTGTGAATACAGGGAAAAGTCGAACACCTGGATTCATAGGTGGAAAGAAATTGATTGGAGGGTAGGTGAATTCCCTTTAGTTGATGATAAGATCATTCACTACCACATTCAAGAGTTTTGGAAGGATAAAAACATCATTTTCCCTTCGGATAGTAATTGTCTTAACTGCTTTTGGAAACAAGAGCAACAACTACGGAAGAATTTTGATGAACACGCCCCAATTATGTATTGGGCTGCAGTCCATGAAGAATTAATGAAAAGAACTTTTAAGGATAAAAACAGCTTGTTGGAAATATCTAAAATGGGTATCCAATTAGATTTCATTTTTGGCACAGGATCAGGTTGTCAAGCTGGATTTTGTACAAATTAATTAATAGAACATGACCCCACTAATATACGCAGGACTTCCGCCAAGGACGCAGAAGGACTTTAGGACCAGTACTCACGCCATATCTATGAAAATAGTAATACGCACTGTTGCTAATTACTTTCATCTGACCTATGAACAGGTTATCGGTAAGTCAAGGGTATCAAGGATTGCGACAGCGAGGCATATTGCCTGGAGTTTGCTGAGAAAGGAAGGCTATACATTTACCGAAATTAGTAAAGTATGTTCCGTTCACCATACCTCGGTAATGAATGGAATTAGAAACATTGAAGATCAGAAGCATATCAATCCTTTAATCAATCGGGCTTACTTGTCCTTAGATCGTAAAATTCAAAAGCAATCCTCTTCCTAAATTATCCATCAAATCAGTCATAATTAGCAATTATCCATTAAATATGGCATTATTAAATTTTCTAGCCGCGGCCTAAACCGACAAATATTTATAATGGTCAAATCTAAAAAATAGTTAGTGCAATGATAGTGCAATCTTAAGGCTCTGAAAAATTCAGTGGATGAATCAAATTATTTTTAAAAATACTAAATTATTTTTTTTAATTAATCTACCAATAATAGCTTATCGTATATTCTTTGCGCAATAATTGAATAAAAAATTTTGACATAATATCAGAAATCATGAAGTTTTTATTTTCGAATCTATTACAAGAATTAGGCTAAACGTATGTAAACGAACATCTACAATTTATTTTATAACCAATTTTTATCGCACAATACTCTTCTGGTATAATTACTTTTGCGAAAGTAAATCACACAGTAATATGAAGAAAAAAAAATACACGCCACCAAAAATTAACTGTAATGTAGTTGTTATAGAAAGTTCTATTTGTGCTGGATCTGCATTTGTCAAGCCACAAACATCTTCTGATGTAACAACTGAATGGGAAAAAGGAAATGATCAAAACAAAAACTATGAATGGGACTGGTAAAATCACTCTTATGAAAAATACACTAATAAAAATTATTCTTCTATCAGTTCTTTTTTATTCATGTGAAAAAGAGTCATCACTTAATAACGGCGAAGGTGAAGCTCAATTAAATTTCACAATATCAACGGACTATGACTATTCCGAGTTAGAGAAATCGGACGGCAAAATTGCTGATGCTTCAAGAAAAACAAGCAGTGATAAATCTATTGTTGACAGGCAAACATTTCAATTTTCCGAGGATATTTTTGTTACGACTGAACTATCCTTATCAAAAGTGAATAATAAAAATAATTCTATCAACACTTCTGTAAAAAATCTCTCTCAAGATTCAAAACAGGCAGTAGTAATTAAAGAACCCCTTAAAAATAAAAGTAAGTATAAAATCTTAGTTTACTTGAATAATGTATATGTAACAGAAAAAGATTTTATTCATGGATCTGAAACGACATCTACACCAATTCAACTTGATGCAGGGAAAAAGTATACATTTGTAGCATATTCTGTTAATAGTGAATCGGAACTACCTGCCCCTTTAAATAAAGAGTTGTTAACCACTGCAAGTTTAGCTGGTGCGAAAGGAGATTTAGTTTATACTAAATCAGATCTCCAATTAGTTGCAGGTAACAATAATTTAAAACTCAATCTTAAACATTTATTTAGTGAATTGACAATTGTTGCGTCAACAGGTAGTTTTGGAGGTAAAATTGAATCGGTAAGTGGAATAAAATTTTCTACATCCCGAATATCTTCGAATTTAAAATTATCTGACGGGTCACTCACTTACAATGCCAATACTGAGGATAAGATTATAACTTTTCCTGAAAGCTCATTTAATTTAGCAAAAGCAATCAGTAATCCAGGTATTATTATATCCCCAACCGTAACTAATGGAAGGATAACTATTGAAAAACTGAAAATTAATGGATTAATAAAGCCTTTAACAATTGAGAATTTACCAATAGAGCCGGGGAAAAAGTACAATTTAAATATTACTGTCAATGCACCTTGCACACAAGAAGTAAATATTCAAAATTTTAACTTAAGTAATGGTGAGTCCAAGACTTTTACTGCGCCCCCTTCCTACTATGGATTTATATTTGATGTTCATTATTTAGATAACTCTTTAAATTTAGTAATTAATGGACAACCATTGTTGAGAAGAAACTTTTGGGAAGAACGATATGAAAATACCGGGTGGATAATTCCGAATTGGCAATGGGTGCAGAAAGTTTATAGAACAGAAGCATATGACTTTCAATTTGTCGATCTACATACTGACGTACCTCCTTTAGTTCAAAATATACGGTTTAAAAGTGACGGTAAGAGATGGGGTATAAAATATAATGGCAGCACCACTCCAGAAATCCCGGAGATATATTTTGTAAAGGGAGATAAGGACCATCCAATTTTTAGAATACATATTCAGCAAGATGGTATAATAAAATTATATGCAAGCAGAAAAGATTATGGCCCTCTTGAAGAAGTTGAAGTTTGGACTGAAAAAAGAGGCCCAATTTACAATAATGACTTTAAAACGAGTATAAGGTATTATTATCAGGCATTTTTAAATACGAATGTAGTTTGGAATAAAACAACTAATAATACAGTTGTAGCTACACAAGTGAATTCAGGACCAACCAATATGATTGGTAGGGCGTATGGTAGACAGAGAATTAATTGTGCTAATTAGTAATTTGTTATACATTAAAATGTCATTCTAAAATATCCTATAAGAATTTTATTGGGTTCTAGTTAGTGGAACATTAGCCCTCCAGCATAATTATGTTGTGAGGGCTTCATAATCTAATAGGTATTAATGCAAAGTGTCTTTAAATATATTCCCAACGGAGATTTATTTATTTAGTTGAATTCTTGTTTAGATATTTACTATTCACAGAACTAAAAAAGCCAGTCCGCAGAGACTGGCTATCACACTAACCCCAGTTGGGTTTGGGGTCATACTATTAAGAATTTAAATATACTAAATTAGAAATTACAAACCAATTGTTTAAAGTTAATGTAGGGTAATGTCAAATAATTGATTTAGTCTCTATTGTGAATAAACTGAAAACAATTATCAATAAAAAAAATAATTTCCCATCACAATCTTCCCTTAATCATTACGTATCTTTTGGTGCTTAATGTTATAAAAAAAATTGTATTTAGGTGATAAAAGAATTGATAACCTTATAATAAAATTATATAAATAAATGTTTGACATTTATCCTCAATCACCCATATTGGTTCGCAATCAACACTCATCAAAAAATCTTTTTAAATTTTGGCATTTTCAGAATGTAAATAATTTTTATTTAAAATTGTATATAGTTAAGACTTTAAAATATATGGCACATAAAGAGAAAAATTACAAGTTAGAGAATGGAGACCGTATAAAAGTAGAGGTCACATTTCATTTTGATAGTTTGAGATACGAATTTGATCAATCAAAGAAGAATATGTCTTACTATGCTTTTGTCACCTATATAGAAAAAGGTAAAAAGAAAGGTGTAAGAGCTGAAAACAAGTATTGGTTACCTCAAATTCAAGAAACTGCCTTAGAACTATGGCAAGATTTTAAACCAAAATTTACACACGCCTAACAAACCGTTAGGCTATCTAAACTTTCCTAATCAAAAACAGTAACTTCCTTCTGTCCTTTGGGTGCTCCTTCAATGTTTCTCTAATAAATGATTCCGCTTCTTCCTGAGAATATTTTTCCTTTAACCAAAGAGCATGTCTCAAAATAATTTTCTTCAGATTGAATTCGATATGATTATCCATATTCTAAGGACAAGGGATAATTAGAATAGTGAGAATTATTTTCAATACAGGTATTAATACATTTCCCTACCTTTGTTTTATGCAAGAAGCAATAGATATAATACTCCAGGCAATCAAAGAATGCGAGAACCCTTTAAAAAATACCGACCCACGGAACATCCGAGATCTTATACTGAACGAAATAGGGGCAACTCTTATTGATAAATCTCGTGAAGAAGTCGAAGGATACGCACGGAATGATGATGAAGCAAGTGCCTTGCATTGGTTCTATACCAGGTTCGTGGGGAATAAGGTTAAGAGCAAGGGGAGTAAGAGGATGGGGGGATATTAGCAACAAAAATAAAGGCCATCATTTTGTTGGCCTTTTTGGTAATAATGATCATAATTAATCGTGTCCTTCAGTTTTTACAATTTTGTTGTAGATTCCCAACAATAAAAAAGGGGCCGCCCATTGCCCAATGAAAAGAGCGTCCTTATCATCACGCCCTTTACTGCATTTTAAGGCTGCAGAAACTCCCATCGCCAAAAGGGCCGCTCCCAAAAATACCACTGATGGGATTTTTGCTGTCTGAGTTTCGATCTCTTTACTTACTTGATCTTCATTTGCTGTCGTTAGTGCCATAATTTTAAAAGTTTATTTATCTGATTAACAGTTAGAAATAAATTTTGTTCAAACAAAAAGCGTATATTTTTATTTTAACATAATAATAATTTATTATGGATAAGTTTAAAAAAGAGTTATGGGAATTAAGAGGTGATCTTTTACTGTATGCTAATTATTTAACTAAAAATAGATGCAATGCTGAAGATCTTGTTCAGAATACATTTTTGAGAGCAATCAGGTTTAAGAATTCTTTTGAACCTGGGACAAATTTTAGAAAATGGATATTTACAATTTTAATCAACACATTTCGAAATGAAATTCTAACAATAAATCGAAGAAAAAAGGTTCAAAATAATGATATAATTATTGGGTTATATAGACAAAAATATTATTTTAATGGATCTACCACGAAATTTGCTTTATATGATATATTTGATTCTGTGAATAGTCTCTCAATAACTAATCAAAAAACCTTTAAAATGTATTTAAGCGGTTATCTTTATAAAGAAATTGCTGATACTTTAAATATTTCAGAGAACACTATTAAAACTAGAATTAGGTCATCAAAATTTACACTTAGGAAAATTCTTCAATCCTATAGGGATTAGCATAATAAATTTAATTCAACTTCTAAATAATAATTTTCTATATTAGATTTCATTTTAATAATTGGTAGCGTAAGCCCAATGTCTCCCGATATTAGGGCTTACATTTTTCAATTCATTAACATTTCTTATATTTATTTACACTTACCTATTCAATCCCGATGTGAATCGGTTAGAATGCTTTACCTATAAGGCATTCACCTAGGATACCCCTATTTAATTACATCTTAAATTGTAATAAATCCTAGGATTATCATCTCTTTTGATGTTTGTTAATTATTACTAATAAACCCCTTTTCCAGGGGTTTATTTTTAAAGCAAGCAATTTAAAGTCTGTTATATCTAGAATTATATATTTTTAGAGCAATCAGAAAATAACCTTTAAAAATTCCTTTTTATTTGTTAAATTGTAAAATACATTTAAATAATACATAGTTAAGTGCGAACTTCCCAAGTTCAATGTAAATTCAATCCCCAATGATATAGGCTATTGGGGATTGTTTTACTTCCTCCGGAATAAATACCACAAAACAAACCCTATCAAGATCACCCCAGCGATGCCCCAACCGATCTTGCTCACCAGTACCGCCCAGATATTTGGCTTGCTCTCGTTTTCCTCGCCTGACGCACTCTCACGCCTATCCGATTGGACCTGCGTTGCCACCTGCTTGCTCGAAGTGTCCTGCCGTTCCTCCTTGCGTTCACGGTCCACATCCTTTCGCTCCGTTATCCGCTCGGTGATGACCGTTTCCGATTTAGCCGCAGGTGTGGTAACTTCAATGGTAAGTGTCTGATTGAGCGTATCGAGTACAGCCTTGATAAGTCCTAATGCGCTGTCCATGGGTATGGTATTCTCCCCGGGCTTGAGGTCGCCCTTGCGGATTACAGCAGTACCCTTGGCTCCATCACGGTTAGTGGTTGTCGTGGTCGTTCTCTCGGTGACCACTGTTCCCTTATCCACCTCACGTTCGGTTATAGCTACCTTGCTTCCGGACTGTTCCGTAGCGGTCTGCTGCAGTTTCGCCCCCTCTATAATCTCCAATTTCTCGCTTGACTTGCTCTTGTTGCGCAGCGATCCGCAAGAAGCAAGGACGCACACCAGGCACGCCATTGCCAATATCTTAATCCCTCTCATCTAATGCTAATTTTAGCTTGTTTAATGAACTATTCAAACTATCCAATGACTTTACCAATGGCGCACGTTCAATGCGCTCTACCGGCTTGTTTTGACTTGACGATGTTACGATTACCCACAATAGCAACATCAATAGAACTATTGCCTTTTTCATTATTTACCTCCGATCCTTTGAACGATGGTGTCCACTTTATTTAGGGCTTTATCAACCCCCTCTTTAACGCCTTCAAGTTTGCTGTCAACAACCGCAGGAACTTGCTCATTTACGCGCTCACTCACTTCTGTAGGCACCTGTTTGCGGACTTCTTCAACTATCCTATTATTAAGGTCCTTGTAGGTTGAAATATACAGGTATAATAGCCATCCGGTAGTTCCCATGAAAAACACTGCCACTAAAGCAAGAATTTCCTGTCTGGCCAAACCAAATATTTTTACCACTCCATCGACCTTTCGATCAATCATATCTTGCTTTTGCTCGTTCATCCCCTTACTTCATCAAATTATAATACTTCTTAACCTTGCTCCGGACATCATCAAGACCGTTGTAGCCACCGTTTACACGCTTACGGATCAGTTTGATGCTATCCTCGCTTACATCCGACACAAGTCCCCACAACTTATTGTCGGTAAAGTAAAACAGCGCACTTTCAAGCGGGTATTTACTTGCCACCAAATCGGGATTTCGCAATAGGTCCACACCCAAATACTTGCCCAAACGATCGTAACTGTACTTTCCGGTAGTCTGCATATATCCACGTCCACGGTACTTATACCCATCACCCGGGGAATTATTCCCCATCCGTCCACCGTAGGTAATATTGAATATCGCTTCCGGCTTATACTGGTACTGCTTTGCCATGGCAGTCGATGTGAAATACTTGGGAAATATCTGCAGCAACCTTTGCGCTGAATACATTCCGCTTTCTTCCACGATACTGAACCCTCCGCTCTCATGGTCAAGGTTACCGAAGAAGTGTGCTACCATCGCCTTGCTTGGAATTCCGTATTTACACTGAAACTTGGTCAGGGTCTCATTACCTATCACTCCGTCAGGATTGGCGCCTACCAATCGCTGTATCTCCTTGATCCTCTCCTTACTCATTCTTCCCTATGTTATGCCCCTACCGAGATAGGGGCTTTGGTTTGGTTAATTGAACAATATATTCTTGATCCTTTTTCCCAAGAAATCCGCCATTAGCTTCTTGCCGTTTGCGTCCGGGTGAAGTCCGTCGGACAAATACCTTCCCTGTGAGCTTTGAACTTCAAATTTTTCGGAAATACCACTCTCATTGAATGAATCAATTACCGGAATGGAATAGTAACCGCAATTCTCGACAATCCTATCCCGTTTGTGTCTTGTTACCTCGTATCTTCTGTTTCCCATCCATGATGCCTGAATAGGTGTGGAGAAGATAATTTGAGCATTCGGACATAGAGCCATTAGGTATTCAGTAAAGAATCTCATTCCGGTTACCATGTTAGCTGTCCTATCCAACTCATTTAAAGGAGTTGATAGGATATTGAACAATTCGTCCTTGGTGGCATATACTGTATCATTTGTACCCATAGCCACGACAATAAGGTCAGGCTGTGTAAACTCCCCCGTTCCGACACCGAATTCTGTAGGAACTGTAAATGTTTCTCCTCGGAATGGATTGGTTATAGAAATTTGTTGACCCACAGGTGTTAATTTTTTTGCCAATCTCAATAGCTGATTTAGTGCGGTATTGTTCCTGCTATCGAATGATATGTTATCGTTCAGGTCTATTACGGTATCGGGATAGTCCATAAATTTTGCCCCGCTAATTGCGAGATTTATGTAATCCGTTCCATACTTAGAAAATAACTGCCTCGCCCAACTATTAGCGTGATATGTAATGCTATCACCTATGGTAACTATTTTCAATCCCTTGAATGTATCCTGTAGGTCTGTAACCTTATTGTCCACCATTGCATTAAGCGACTGCTTGGTATCAGCATTCTCATAGGCAAGGTATATCCCGGATGACTTCCTATAGCCGTAGCTCCACTGATTCGGATTCCCCGTCGTCTTGTAAAGGATAGAATAAGGAGAGGAAGCTGTATTCTTAAATACGGGAATTGCTGTTGGTGTATCAAACAGCACAACAAGGTTCTGACCTGAATTTACATTCAATGAAGTTGGTAATGATATTTCTTTGAATACAACACCAGATGCCGGCAATTCGCTGGATTGAATGGTGAAGCTACCCAAGAATGTAACCGCATTAACACCGAACGCTCCCAAGGATGGCACCGTGCCAATTGTTGCAGTGATTACACCGGCGGTATTTACATTTCTACCTATGTAGAATCCTATTTTATTCAGCTTCCCGGTCTTACTTATAGGTCTGATGTAGCCAATGGATGATGTGGTCGGTGTGCCCTGCGAATAAATGAACTCGTACTCCGAATTATTTAGGTCGAACAGGAATGCTGAATCCCTAAATAGGTCATATCCAACAACACCCTGCATCGTAATGTCTACATAAGCCTTTGAAGTAATATCATTGTTGAATACAGGTTCAGTAGCCACTTTTTTGGCGTAAGTGGATTGTATTTCAAGGTCATACAGTGAAGTAGCACTGGCTTTATATTGCGAATAAGCTGTTTTGGTGTCTCCAAATTCAACCTGAATTGAATTGAGGTTGTTTGTCTCTCCCGATTTATTTGAGAATACAGTAATCCTAAATCCGGTGATAGTCGATGATGTGTAGGATATCGTAGCATGCTCACCTGCGCTTTCAGGAATAAAACCGTATTCAACAACAGATCCAGATTCATTGATGAATTGATAACTATAAGAATTCCTTACCGTGGGCAATCCTGAAATTGTAAGTTTCTTGGACGCATTACCAACGACACTAATGTCAGCAGAAATATATGTGTTCGGATTGGTTGTAATTATCTGGTCGTTGCTCAAATACTTGCCCTTAATGGCCGTGTTCTTATTGAACTTGTTGACTGAAATTACCTCAACCTTTACCTTGGATTTATTCAGGTAGTCCTCTTTAGCCACTGCATCACTCGTAGGAGCTAACTGATTCCCCACCTCGATGACCTGCGCCTTCGATTCCGTCGGCAAAGCCCCCATGTCCTTAAGGGACCAGGTAGTGCCGTTCCAATAGAAATAATATCTTTTTGTAGAATCTACATTGAAAGTAGTTGTTCCATCGGTATAATAACCCGGTTCAGGTTCAAACTTTCGTTTTTGTCCCGCAGGAGCTGGAGGTAAATTTGCCGGATCTGCAAGTGTCCCAGGTGAAACTGGGTCAATAAGCTCTCCTGTTATCTCTAAATACTCCTTTGCTTGGTCAAAGTCGATATACAGCGTTTCCCCTGTTTCGTTCTTGCCCAACATCATTTTGTCCACTCCATTTACGGTGGACGCTTTCGCCATTTCCTGCCAAAATTTAACTGTAGCCATTCTCTATACTCATTTAACTAATATCCCCCTGTTCAAAATAGGAGTATATAAACTCCTGCCGTTCAACCTCGTTAGTTCTAATTTGAGCAAGCACACCCTCAAAGTGGCTCCTTAGGTAGTCAATCTTTCCTTCGACAAATACGAATCTTTTGCTGTTTAGGTATTTGCCGATCGTTGTTGTTATGTATCTGCTGTTCTTCTCCTGTAAATAGTCATCCTCTGGATTGACCTGTATGTACCGATCACTAAAGCATCTTACCGCATAGTGTGCAAATGGATCGATCCTATCCATATCAAACCCTATCTTAAGTTCGTCATGCGCCCTGCCGTAGGAGTAGGTCAATTGCCTAAGTGAATGGATCAATAAAGGGTTTCTTTCGCTGTCATATGGAGTGAACCAAGTCCTAAGCATCTGCCCTGCGTGGTTATACATAATACTTAAGCTATCCTCCCGATATTTGTAAAAGAACCCGTTCTGACCTACTGTCTGATAATCCCCGAACATCACATTTCGTTCATCCGTTGGTTTGGTGAACTGTCCGGTTAATCTGCTCTGGAAAACAGTTCCCTTTGGCGTCTGGTTATCATTCAGAAATGTTACGGAAACCGACTTAAGGATGTTGTGTACCTCTGTTAGATCCTGATTGTAATCGTTTTTCTTATATGCTGCATTAGGATAAATCCGGAAGAAGAAATTGGCTGTGCTAATATCATAGGTTTGCATTTGACCTGCAGCAATATGCATTTCAATATTCCAATCTTGATCCACTGCAATGTTTAATGAGTTGTATTTATTCTCAAACCCAAATGGGTAAACAGGAATATTAGATGCGGAATTGATGTTATCTACTCTTACGAAAACATTGTTGCCGGAAAAGGATTTGCCGTCACTTGAAATTTCATTTACCAGACTGAAATGGTATTTTACCCCAGGCTCCCCCGATTTTTCAATCTCCATAAACATTCCGATCATCAATGCGGTTAAGGGCTTGCCTGTCCCCTTAACATTTAGTTTGAATGATGATTTACGCTTATCCATGGTCACAACCTTGAATTTATTCGATTCCAAGATGTATGACGTTCCGGGAATAGTGGAAGGCACGGGGGTAAAGTTTGTCGAATCGTTTGCCAATGTGGTAATGACACCTTCATTAATCAGCAATTCTTTTACCTCATTCTCATAACTTTCCTTGATAGATCCATTCGAATTATATTCAGACGGAATATCGAACGTGTTAATAGATGAGCTTGAAAACCTGCCCCACCAATATCTTATATCAGAAATCAACACAGTATCGGAATTCAATGACGCATTTAGAGGATAAATCATTTCGGGACCATTATCAAGTACATAGGTATTCTTAGCCCCTGCAGGTATAATTGTCCTTTCACTCCCCGAATCGATCAGATTGAAATATTCCTCCCGGAATGAGATTCTTTCTATAGATTGATATTCGCCTGCAGAGTTGTAATTGAACCTAATCCCTTTACCCTGTTCTAGATCATACTTATTGATAATCCACCATGCCCCTTTATATTGAGTAACCAAACAGTTGAACTGATTGGATATCGCCTGCAGGATATCATAGCAATTCAATGTCTCCATCGTTTCGATATTGGTCACGAACCTATATTCATTCACCCATGAATCATAGAATGGATTGTTGTACTCGAATGATTCGAATTCCTCATCACCGGAGAATAATTCAAATTGATCACAGTACATTCCGCATACGATGTTGATATCAAGCGATAGACCTGTTTGCTTAAGGATATTTGATACAATATCAATAATCCTAACATTCTGCGTTATGTCCGATGCTACCGAATATTCCACATCCTTAAGAATCCCGATCCTATCCGAAGCAGTGAGGGTGATCAGCGGGTTTTCCTCGATCTTAACGTTAAAGAAGTCCGGTGTAACGAACCCTATCCATTCAATCTGGTCATCCATATAGAATACAGCACGTATCTGCGTTTCATCCGAGGTTGCCAGGTCATCTATGTTGAATAGGATATCTTCATAGAATTGCATATCGGCATTGGTTGCCCTGATCGCCCCGCCTTTCTCCCCTATATCGTTCTTGTAGGTCAATGTAAATGGATTGGGACCACCCACTATCGCATTCTTATCCCTTTGCGGATCATAATTGCCATCGATGTTGGTGGAAAGGTATGCCCCATCCTGATCCAACAGATACTGATCCTCGTTAACCAGGATAAATGCTTCGCCAACATAGTCCCACAATTGAAGTTCTATCCTCAATCCCTTGCCATGCCGGTTGCAATAGTTTAATATGTACTTGGTATTGTATGCCACTATCCCAATCTTTTGTTCCTGTTGTTATTAGTTTTCATTGCTCCAACCAGATCATTGCCACGGATCTTGAATTCTACTTCCTGTTTGTCATTGTTGTAGTAAGCTCCACGGGGGAATGCCCCTGATGAAGTATTTACAGAACTTCCATAACTTGATGTATTCGTCCCATTGAAGTTGGCTGTTTGCCTACCTACCGAAGATGAAGCAAATGACCCTAACGCAACCAATGCAGCCCCTGCTGCTATTGCAAGAAATGGATTCATTGCTAATTTCTTTAACGCTATCCCTGCTACCCCAAAGGCTATCATCTGTTCTCCTATTTGCTTGGCAAGATTAGACAAACCACTAACTAATGAATCCCCTATTGCTTGCATAACATTTCCTCCTGTAGCCATTGCTTCCCCTATGTTATTAAACATGCCCGTAAGCCCATTTGATATTCCCGAAGAAAGAACGCTATTAACTCTATCAACTAAGGATTCAGTCCCTAATTCCAGATCTGATGTTACTTTCTCATAAGCGCCGTTTGCAAGGGTAGGGTTTAAAGTTATAGGAATATTAACATCTGGGTTTGATAAACCACCAACGTTTATAGCTTTCAGGTTAGCCGTTGTCTCGACAAACCTTTCTGCTTGCGCCCTTAAGATCTCGAATCGTTTTGCCTGCGTTGCCAACCCGAAGGCATCCTGCTGTCTTGAGGTAGTCCCAATCTTCTTGATGGTTTCAAATATACCCTCGTATTTGATGTTTATCTCGTAAATACGTCTATCATACTCGCTTAATGCTCCACCATTAAGCTCTGCCATCAGCTTAGCAATTGAATCGGTGTAATCCTTTGTTTTCTTCTCCGCCTTTTCGGTTGTAGCGATAGTTTTTGCCTGATTCGTAACGGCAAATCCTTCAAGTTGATTAATATCCTCCTGGATCTTTGCCCTATCGAGCAAGTTCCCGGTTACCTGATTTAATATATTTGATCTTTGTTCATATAGATCATTCAACTTTCTTACATTTCCCGATTCTACAGCTTCAGCAGCCGCACCTACACTTTGACCTGCGGTCGTTAAACTTTCTTGACGTTTAATCGCAACATCAAGCAGGGAAATTTCTTTCTGTAGGCTTCTATTGGTTTCATCAATCGCTAATTGTTGTGAAGCCTTTTCACCAATACGTCCATATGCAGCCTGTGCTCTTGCCGTTGCAATAATCGACTTGCTAACCTCGTCATAAGCAGTTTTAGCTCTACCCAACATCACCTGTTCCTGGCTGAACTTTCCAAACAAAGCAGGGTATTGGTCTATTAACTCTTTAGCGGCCTTTTTACGGGCGGTTGTACTTTGGTTTACATTCGTGGTTATTTTATACAGAGCATTCAATTGAGCGACCTCATTGCCTGATGATTGCGCAGCCTTATACATAGTTGCGCTAATATTATTTAGATTCTCGGCAAGTTCCTTGAATTTATCAGACGTTTCTTTGGTAGCTTTTTTAGCCCTCTGTTGCCATTGTTGGTATAGGATCAGTCCAGAGGTAACAGCAGAAATACCCAAACTGAATAGATTGATAGGACTTAATATACCTGCTACTGCCCCTTTGAATATCTGGAAATTACTGATTGATTTGCCCTGCTCCAAGGCTGCCTGTCTTACCGATTGTGCATAGGTCTTATAGTTATCGGTCAATTGGGTTAAGTTGTTTGAAATACCCATCATTCCAAAGGGAGCATCTTGAATGATCCGGTTGAATTCCATAGCAACAGTATTGCTACCCCTTAAGGACCTACTGTATTGATCAATACCTTTAGTTACAGATGATGACCCAATATTTTTTAAAGAATTCGATGTTTGAAGGCCTAAGTTTTTTAAACGCTCAATTTCATCTTGAGTATTCCTTATTCGTATGTTGTACTTAGATATACTTTGAATGTCTGTCGCATTCTCTAAATTTAACTTTAATTGAGCAAGTCTGTTTTGAAGCCCCCCAATAGAAGTACCATTTATTTTTTCAAATAAATTTGATACGTTCTTTAAGTTCCCCGAAACTTTACTAGCAAAATTATTAACGTCTTTACCAGCTTTATCTAAGTTGGGGGTCCATTTATTGATGTCCGCTTCTATGGTAGCTACAAAACTCATTTCTTGCTATTCTTTTGTCGTAAATATTCCTCGTACTCTCTTAAATGGTTTTCCCTGTTTGCTTGCGACACCCTAACTTTTGTCCTGTCGGAATCGATAGGTAAGAACTTCTCTAATCCGTTTTCAGTGAACCAAGATGGATTTGGCTTTGAATGATGTGAAATGGCTATCCGGTGCGCCAAGAAACGGGTATTGTACCATGTCTCCTTCTCTTTATGATTGCGTTGCCGGAAATAAGCAAATCGTTTTAGGGTAAACTCATACCAAGACATGTCATAAAAATCGTGTAGCCTTAAACCCAACTCGCCCACCGCAAAGGCTACACAATCAGTTTCCCAATCTACTTGGATTTCATCTTCACCACTTTTTTTTTGGACGCTTCCTCGCTTTTCTCCAGTTCATCTTCATTCAGGTTCTTAAGCGCATCAAGCACCTTTTCACCGAATGCGGACAACAGGAAAGCATCCCGGATCTTCATGGCTTCATCTTCGCTATTCTTGCCTATTTCATCCAATATGTCATAGGCATCATCAAGGCTAAGCTCATTAAGTGACTGCGATTTCTTCTGTGCGCTGCACAATCCCAAGTGTAGCAATGTTGCCATGCTCTCAAATGGATTGGATGCGATCTTGGTAAGAACCCCGGAAAGGTCATAGCCCCATCCTTGTTTTGCCAACTGCCCCATGACCCAACTTCCGAAATGAAGCTCGATCGATTTACTTTCGTTTACTGCTATCTTTAGTTTTTCCATTGATTAAAGAGTTATGGTGTCACATTGGGATCGGTGTCCGATGGATCGTTTGTGATCGTTAATGTAGCACTGAATGTTGCATCTTCCCCTGCTTGGTAGTTGTCGGAAACATTGGATAAAAGGGCATCAAAATAAATGTACCCTTCTGGACCTCTGTTCAACCTAAAGCTATCTGAACCGCCCGATACTTGCGCACGTGCCAACGCTTTCAATTCCCCAACCGTTACACCTGGAGAAACTCCCCCAACTGCAGTTGTGTCGATTACTTCCCCTTCGATCTGTACGCTTTCCGAAATAGATTGCGCACTCTGAATAGTCCTTCCTGCATTACACATGTTTACCTTCTCTACGGTATTCATGGTCAATTCATGAGAAGATGATGTCAAACAAACTACTGGTTTGTATGCGTCACCATCCCAATATGCTAGAGTACCAACATCGCCCTTGATATAAACTTCTCCTGCCATCTTTTATTGATTTACTATGTTATTGTAAATGATTACTTTGCTAATTGCTGTTGTTCCGTTAGCTTCTTCAAATATGGTTCTGCTTAATTCTTTATTTACACTTTGAAATGTATATCCGTTAGCGTTAACTAATGAATGCGTTTTACCTGTTGGCTTGATCTTTGATTGGATAATATCAGAGAGCTTTTCAGCTACCTTTTTGCCTATTGATTTATTCGTAGCAAACTTGGACACAACCCTATGAGTAATTGAACAGTTTTGCCGATAACCACAGAAATTTTGAATACCCTCTACTTCCTGCTGATCTTGAATAATAACATATACAGATGCCCCATTTAACGTTGGTATAATTTCATCAGGATTAACTACTTCATCAAATACAGGAATAGTCACACCTTCTACAATGAGTGGTGTTAATGCTGCAAAATGAGCTCTTCTAACTGCTTCTGATACATCCATTATGATTTGTATTTTTTATCTACCAACTCTTTGAACCTTTTTTGATATCCAGGCATAAGAGCCAAATAGTTATTGTACAGATAAGGCTTTCCTTTTAATGTGCCGTCTTCAGGTCTTTTGTATTTCCAAGCTATATCTTTAATCCACTGAGGGTAAGGAGCCAATATTTCTTTTGCACTTAATCCCGTTCCGAATTCAATATAAGCCGCTAACGGATCATTACCTTCTGGTCCAACCTCAGCTTTAAGACCACCGTTAAAAGCTTCCTTTTGAATCCTTATAAAATTTGGGGCACCTCTTGTTGCTTTGTCCTCTAATTCTGAAGCATACTCACCAACAAGATCTTTAGCCTTCTTTACAATATCATTCCGATACTTTTCCAAATCCTTCCCAATCGTATTGATGATTGCACCCTTAGCCATTGTTGCTCCTAACTATATCAAAGATCCATTCCTTTTTAAGCCTTACGCTTTCCACTTGAGGGGATGTGTTAATCTCAAAATATCCACCTCTCCATTTTACCGTATTCTTTACAGTAGGATTGAACCCACTCCTTACCATCATCCTAACACGATATGTTTCCGGCAACTGCATCTGTGATTGCTCCAGGTCTGCCCTTACCTTCAATTGATTGACCTGTGCAAAGGTGGTCAGTTCAACGATCTCAACAGGATTAGTACCCCCTGCTCCATCGGATTCCGAACCGAACCGCACAAACTGAATCTTTTGATCGTAACTACCGAACCGCATTAGAATATTGGTCTTTTAGAATATTGTCTATAAGTGTAGATTGAAGCGTTTACAGCTTCGTTATCCATCCCCTCGCTGTTATCCTGTCTTGAATCGAATCCCGTTGCTACGTCCATTAAAACAGCCTTGTATATCTCTGGATTCATTACCTCGTACGTCTCCAAATCGGCTATATTGGTAAAGTTCCTGCCCGTGATGTTTTCAGCACGTGCAATCGCTCCTACCAATAACCTTGACAATAGCGCATCGAAATCATCGATACCATCAAGGTTCATGTGTGTCTTAACATCGTCTAGTATTGGATTAGCCATGATTAACAGGTTTTACAGGGTTCGGACTTAGTTGTTTTTAACTTGCCTTTGGTCTGCTTTACAGCTTGTTTAGGCTCGTTTTCCTCCACGTATTCAGCTACTCCCGTTCTTACAAGGTAATTCGCCCTTGCTTCGTTAAAGTCGCTCACGTCACCTTTTTTGATGCCGTTTACATGGTCTTTTAAAAACTTGACTTTACGCTTGATTTCCATTTCTTAGTGTTTAAAGAAAGGGTGGGTTTCCCCACCCTGACTACCTAAAACTATATTTAAACTAACTAAACAGCCTTATTGATTATGGTGTAGGATCAACTAAAGGACCAGTTACCAATGCATTGTTGTTGAAGATTGCCAATGTTGCACGACCTTCGATACGGAACATGATTTTGTTACGTTTTGCCAATGCAGCATCTTCGAACATTCTCAACTCTGGAGCCATACGGGTTACGTAAGCTAAAGCGTTTCTATCGAATGTTAAGAAGTCAGTTGCAGGCAATCCAGTTGTAGTAACAACATCTAAACCACCAACAGATAATTTACCGTTACTGAATGCTACTGATCCATTAGGTAGATCGTACTCTCCAGAACCGGTTGCTTTGTTTAAGCCTAAGCTAACAGCTGCACGAGGATTAAGGATTGTATGAGTAGGATTATAGAATTCGTGAGTAGTCTCAACGATTTGCCCCCATCCTGCATCGATCACACGGTCAACAGCATTGGTAAACGTTCCATTATAAGCAGTTGCCGCAGTCAACATACCTGTAACAGGGTTTGTGTCTGTAGAACCGTTTAAGATGAAATTGTTTTCCGCTGTCTTGTAGGAAATAAGCAACTTCGATTGTAAGTACGACTGTAACCATGCGATATCATCCAACATTTCACGCTCGATGATAACATACCCTGCGATCCATTTGAAGAATGCGGATTGGCTTGTCAAATCGTAATCAACCTGTGGTTTGTCAACAGCTGGATTAGTCCATAAACCTACTGCACCCTCACCGCCATTTTCTTTTGGATAAAGGATTGAGTTACCTGTAGAACTTCCTCCAGGGATGATATCAGATAACCAAACACGGTTTTGAGGAACAGTAATCAAACCTGTTCTCACATCCTGTACAAATGGAGTAGCATTAGGGAAGTTGTTGGCGATTGACATATCACCTACTGCTTTCATGGCGATGGTCAATTCTGGACTACCCTTTTTAAAGTTTTGGATAGCTTCTTTGTTTTCCTCGATAGCTTCCGCTAAATATTCGTTGAACGATTTGTTTACTTTCTCCACTGGTTCAATCTGTGACGCTTTCTTGATCTGTGCCGACAATGTGTCGAAACGTTTATTATCTTCTGCTGTTTTAGCATCCAAAGCCTTTTTTACAGCTTCTTCCGCAGATTTTTCAGCATCTTCTTTGGTTACGAAACCTTTGTCCTTTAAGGACTTCTCTACGGCTTCATTCGCTTTTTCTTCTGCCGTTTTCTCTGCAGCATCCTTTGCAATCTTTTCGATATTCTCCTGTGCCGCCTTTTTTACTTCTTCTTCTGTTAATTCTGCCATGATCTTATGGTAAAAAATTTGAATAAATTGATTTTATAATACTAGTCGGCTCTGATTGCGGAGTGGTTTCGATTGGGCTATCGCTCGGCTCCTGATTTTCGAGTGACATTTTCAAAAACTGTTCTAATGATTTTAGTACGTTATCACTGAATTTGTGATTGTCGTATGCTTTGGTGATGATATTCCAGAATGCTTCTTGGGTAATTTCTTCTTGATCTTGGATAGACTTCACAATCTGAACCATAGAACCCTGATTAGCCTGTTCTTTGGTCAGTACGGAAACTTCATCAAGTTTATACTCCATAACCTCTGCTCTTTGCTTAGGATTGCGCTTTACAACGTAACCGCCAATAGAGAACCCGCTTTCAAACCCATTCTCAACCAAAAACTTAGATTCAAAATAAGTATCTCTACCTAATGAGGTATCCATTAACATTTTTGCAGTTAAATGAAGCCCTACTGAATCATATGGGTTAAGTTCCTTTGGAACTCCTACCAATAAATTATTGTCGTGGTTTTTATAGATTTTGATTTTAGCTTTTCTTTCGGAAACTGTTTTCACAAAAGATGCAGGATTTGAGATATCCCCTACTAAGTCTTTAATGGAATAAATATTGGCATAACCAATCAGGAACCCTGTTTGGTCATCCATATCCTTAAAAGGAACAGAAGCATTTTTGTATACCAATTCACTCATACTAATAACTTTAGCAACAAAGCTAAATCTTTTAGCAATACAAAACAAATTTAGATTAATATTTTTAGCTATTTTATGCTAAACTTTTAGCAAATATTACTTTTGGGAGTTTAATCTACGGGCGTAGCTCTCAGAAACGTACACTACAACGCATGAGCATTGCACGTTCTGAATAGCCCCACCATTTGGATCGTGTGGACGCATCATTAAGTCTACACCACCTGTTTTTGGGTTTCTTACTTGGAAATAATCGGATTTTGGGATAGCTTTTCCGTTGTCTTGTTCTTGGTGGAATGTTCTTGGCTCTTTAGCTGCTCTTTTGATCCATACCTTATATAGATTCTCTCCGGTTTCCCTTTCCCAATCTTCCGAGCTTCTATCTTTGGCGATGTTGGCTGCTTCTGCTATTTCGGTACGGGCTATCATAATGGAACGGTAAACGTTGAACTGTCCGATACGCTCTCTTAAGAACTGCGCTATCTGTTCTGCTTCCAGACCTAAGTTAAAACCGATAGCTATTGTTTCCTGAATCTTCTTTCGGGTAGTGTCATTGATACCTGTCACCCTACCTGCCATTGAGGATAGGATATAATTGGTCATGAAGTCTAACCAGGTGTTTAAGAAGAATTCATTTGCTTTGGTCTTGAATGATGTTAGGGCATCATACTGACTATTGGCGATTTCTACCCCCACTTCTTTGTAGAGATTGGATAGTACATCGTTCATACTTACATCTAAGAAGATAGCCCCTGATTGAAGGTTTCGGATTGCTTCATCAAGTTGGTGGTTAAGGACACGTAGGATTGATTTTGCATACTTCTTCTCGTATGCCTTAAGCTTTCTGTCCTCTGCTCTTGCGTATCTTCTTAGTTGTAGTTTTGGGTTCATTTATTTATTGTATTCGTGCTGATCTATCTTTAACCATATCTAAATTTATAGGACTGGATTGCGCCTTAAATTCAACAACGCTTTGTTTAGACACTTTATCATCAACTAATTCCTTCAACGATTTCTTTTCCTTGATTTCATCGCCGTCATCATAACAGAAATTCTTTTCAAAATCTTCGTATGACATAGTAGCAATATTTATTTGCTTTATTTCGTCACATACCTTAACGTTTGCTATAATTTCAACGTTTAACACCTCAAAGGATAGGTTTACACTTAATTTGCTCATATCTATTTATTTAAATCATCATTTAATGTTAATCCCATATCAAATTCATTCAAAGGAACTTTACCCGATGCAATGAATACCTGATTGGCTGCATCGCTGTCCTCAATCTCTTCCCATCCTTCCAGTACTCGCATTTCATTGATGGATAAGATTTCACTCAATGCTCTCCTTTCCTCTAAATCAAGCTTCAATTCATCGTAAACGCTCGTGTCATAATCCAATACATAGTTCTTCTTATCAGCACGTTTGAAAGGCTCTGTAAGCCATCTGTTAAGTCCTTCTTCTTCTTTATTCAGATATGGAATGATAACCTCGTTAACGAATCTTTCCTTTGCTTCCTTCATGTTCTGATAGGTAGGGTTAGGATCGAACAGTACCGGAGGAACACCCCATAAATCACATAGCTTTACATTGGAGTACTTAAGACCATCAACGATTGCCAATGCCTGTGGGCTTAATCCGATGGCAGTATATTGGATAGGCATAGCCGATGCAACGATCTTGTTTTTGTTCTCCGCACCATGTATCTTTTCCTCGATGCTGTTCTGTAAGCTATCAACCTGATTAGGTGTAAGCCATAACTTAGGATCTGCATGGTTAGGACTGATCAATCCCTTTGCCCCCTCGTTGACCGTACTGTTTAACCAAGCCTTTACTGCCGTATCATCTAACTGGAGATACTTTTGTCCTGCCTGTAGTGGTGACATTCCCCTAAGTTGGCTACCCATAGAATCAAATTCGGGATTTGCCATCTTCAATTGAAAAACGTCCTTCGCATCCAATTTTCGTATCTGACCGTTCAATAGATTAAGCTTCCAACCTGTGATAGGATCGTTTATCGTTCCTCCGAATACCGGCTCCATAAGGTTAGCCGGACATACATGGATAGATAATGCGATATCGCTATCGTCTGCCGTTTCCCTATATAGGAACGCTTCACCCTGTACAAAGTAGAATATGCGGAACAGTTCAATAAGCTCATTCCATGACTGATGCTCGTTTGGTTGCTCGATCAGCTTTGAAAAGTTGTTGTTGTCATTGACAAAATCGAGTGCCTTAGTTCGATAGATGTTGTATTTAGCGTGTTCAACCTTATCCACCGACTTCTTACAGCTTTTGTACCTTAAGCTTTTATTATCTTCCTTTTCCTCGTATAGGTACAATGGAGCGAATGAAAGCTTATCCACGATCTTCTTAACGATGGAATAGACCTCTGCATTGGATTTGTACCCTTTTAGGATAAAGTCCTCCCTACAGTAGTTGTAGAAAACCACATCCTTGAAGTTGATAAGGTTACCGTATAGGATAGCATTTAACTGGTTCTCGTATTCCCTCTTTTGGGGATTGAAACCTAATGCCTTATTGACGTATTGCCCGAAACTAGCCATTTGATTGCTTTAAATTGATTAATACCATAAATACTGCTGTTAGGGTTAAATAGGTTATTCTAGCAAGGATAGACCAATCAAATACGTTTAGATCGACCAATACAAACGAATGAAGCCCATAACTAACCAAAGCCATGAGCAACAGTCTTAATCCAAATACTATCACTTTATCTTTATCGAACATAAAACTCGAATTTAAATCTATACTCAAACCACATTCTCATCATTATCATATCTGCGTAGTCAGGTGATCTACCCAACAGTTCTTTTACTACTTCTTTTGGTAATACTTGCTTTTTACCATCCTTATCCATGTTATGTTGCTTGACTTGCTCTAACTCCTGAACAATTATATCCTGGATTCCTCCGTCGGAAATATCAATCCATATTTTAGATTCATTGATGCATTTTGCTAAGGCATAGTACATTTGGCTCTTGAGGTTCATGTAATTTTCTTGCTCCATTGTTTCTGGATTATCAAGCGGTCGAGAATTGTTAACAAAACCCTCACATTTTAAAATGTCGACTACTCCACCACCCACACCATCGTCATCAACAATTATATGCGACAAAGGAACTTCATATTCCTTAGCAAGTTCTTTGATTTTATCGGCAGCTTCGGTGATGCTGTTTTTGCCAAATTCCACTATTTTAATCAACCTATAACCACACCATACACCTATAACAGTCTTATCCCTTCCATACCTCGCTATATCAGCAGTTATATACATCAAACCACCATGAGCGAAATCATTTGTAAAGATGTCCTGTAGCTTTCTAAAATCTATCAATGCTGCCGGATCGTCGTCATACTCCCAGTTTCCATAGTAAAGCCTTTGCTTACTGTTTTCGTCAAGCTGTCTAAGCGATTCTAAGTAACTTTCCGGTAAGTGTGGGTTATCCGTTGGCAGCGCTTGAATAAACTTCCTGTATGGCTTTAATTCCTTCTTTCTGAATGGATGGTAGAATTGAGAATAAGTCCAATTTTTAGCAGGGTTACAGCTACCTAGCATTTTGGGTATTAGGCCGAATTCCTTTAGCTTATATCGAATACGTGATTTAACGATCTGCCATGCCTTAAAAACAATCTGATTGCATTCGTCGATAAAAGCACCGGTTATCTCCAGTGATCCTAAACTATCAAAGTTTGGATCCGACGGATACAGGAATAAGTCCTTAAGAATTATCTCCGATCCGTTAAGGTGCGTAATTACTCCGGACTGTTGATTGTAATGAAACTGATCAGAAACGCCCAATTGTGCGCAGATATCAAAGAACGTATTTAAGGTTGTTTCCTTTAATGTCTTTAGCTTAGAACGCCCCATAAGCCATCGTGACTTAGGGTACTTTTGACAATTCTGTATAAGCCACATACATCCGAATGCCGATTTACCACCTCCTGCCGCACCGCCATATAAGACCTCATTCGTAACTTTATCGTTGAGGTAGTAAACCGCATTCTCCTGCTTTGGTAAAAGCCTTATCATTCATCCTCCTTTGGCTTAACACCACTTCCCAGATTGATAATGTTCTGTACCTCCGCCTGTTTCTGTTTGTTGTCCTTTTCGAACAAACCAATATGTTTTCCTAAGGCTTCCAATGCAGTAAGCTTGTTATAAAGCTTCACTTTCTTAGTTTCGCCTACAGGCATTCCCTGCACACTCATTACATCGACTTCAACCGACATCACCGCTCCTGCAGTTTCATCATCCAATTGTCTTATATCGTAAAGATTATTGTCAGGGGTATAAAGTTCTCTAATGTCACTAAAGGCGATCTTAGCATATTCTTTAAGCACTCGCTCTGCTGTTATACCTGTTTGATCTGACAGCTCCTGTTTGCGTTTCTGTATAGCTTCTTGGATTTCAGGTTTTATAAGGTTTTCAGCTCCTATTGAATGAGCAGTATTTTGACTATAACCGGCACGAATAGCGGCCTGGGTAGCGTTTAAATCTACCATGTACTCCTCTACGAATCGTTGTTGTTTATCGGTCAATGCCACTTTGCTAAAATTTGCTAAAAATAATAACAAAACTAAGCTAAAAATATTTAGCTACCAAACAAATACTAAAAATGATAGCAAAAAGAAAAATCCCTACACCTGGGAGATGTAAGGATTTCAACTAACCAATTATAAACCTAAATATGAAAAATATGAATTTCTTTAAAAGATAGGGATGTATCACTACAGCCCCGGTTGTATAAAATATATGTCCTGCAAAAAAAACTAGAAATTATGTACCTGATTCAACACTACGAATATACTAATTATTTTAGTATTTCAAAGGATTTAATAAAATATTACTCAAAATGTTAGTTTTAACCTTATTTTGGATCTCTTGATCTTGATATAGGTAATTAATGACCTTATTCTGAACATTATCTATGAATGTCCAATTGGGCTTGATGTAATGCCTGGTTGAATTATTCAAGCCATCGATATGGTTTAATGCTAATGACATGTGATAATAGTCTACCCCGAGATCGTTAACCGCAATGTTGGAGAAAGAGTGCCTTGCATGATAAGTACCCAAACTATCTATCCCTAATTCACCCCCAATAACCACCAACTTACATTTTACGGCATGATAGAACGAATTGTAATTCTTGTACTTCTTTCTTATCAGGAAGTCCTGTATCCGCTTTATGTATGGCCTTGCTTCATTAGGTATCGAAACACTTATAAACGCTTCGTCTACCCTCCTGCCTTGGGTTTTGGATCGATTGTAATCAAGCCTGGTCGATTCCGGTGTAATCTTCAATATGTTATCCCAAATGTCCTTTAGGTTCATGCCAAGCATCATGAATATGAGCATGAAGCAATCTCTGCCTATGGCTTTGTCCGTTTTGTTGATCTTGGTATCCATATCCCTTATCTTCCGTATAATTTCCAGATTAAGGTCTTTGCTCCTTACTCTGCCCTTCTTTAGTCTCTCCCAGCTTTCAAATGGATCATGCGGTATCTTTATATCACCGATCGCAGCGTTGTTGAATTTCTTCTTCATCTCCTTGAACATCTTCTTGAATAATTGGATGTAGATGTTAATGGTCGATGGCTTGACAGGCTTGCTCTTTTCATACAATAGGAAATATTCAAACTCGGCAACAAAATGCTCCGTGATATCTAAGGGAGAAAGCACCTCTGATCTGTGGTATAGTTTAAGGTTATTGATCACAGCTTTGTATGTTACCTTGGAACTATCGCTCTTTTTGTCGACAATTTTACCCAGGTAAAGGGTCGAAAACTTAAAGAAATCCATTGTTTTGTCAGTTTCAACAAGGTATTCCCTTAATTTCTCACAGGTCATCAGGTCGATCTTCCTCCCAAGTTGACTTATTTTTTTCCGTAAAGTACGAATCTCTTCGGAGATGTAATTCGTTATGAATTCCTCTTTAATTTCCTCCGTATCCTTATTGATACTTTCTGATCCAACGTAGTGAGTTGTGGGAATATGCAGGATTTTGCCATGATAAAGGCGGTATGAAACTCTCCAGGTCCCATCTGTTCTTTTGTGGTCCATTCGGACAATCGGTTTTATTGTTGCCATAAATTCCGGTAAAATATCGGTAAAAACTTGTGATTTTTTGCCCTTATTTCACTAAGGGTGTTTGTTGAACAGATACACAAAATCTACTTTATTTAGCGGAAAAATGGGTTTTACTTCTGTCTGGCAACATTTTCCAACCCATTTCTATTAACCAATTATAAACTTAAATTATGAGATAGCAAATATAATTAAAAAAAGCATATCTCCTAAAATAATTTGCGCTTTTATGCACGTTTATTTTATCTATCGACTTCACCAAGCACAATATCGATGGAACCCAATATAGCAATCAGGTCAGCTATCAGCACCCCTTTACCGAGCTCCGGCAAGACCGATAGGTTATTAAAGCTTGGTCCTCTGGCCTTTACACGTCTAGGGATATCTGATTTTTCTACGGTCGAGAAATAAAAGCCTAGTTCACCTTTAGGATTTTCTGCACGGACATAATAGTCCTGTGGTTTTAGATTCACTTTCTTGGGCACCAAACCACGCGGGTCAAAATCGGGTGTCCGCTTAAAATCACTTACCAATCGTTCCAAACACTGCTCGATAATCTTAACCGATTCCTTCACTTCATCCACGCGAACCTTGTAGCGGTCCCAACAATCGCCTAAGGAGCCCATTTCCCCTTTTCCGACCGGGATTTCAAAGTCGAGTTCCGGATATACCGAATAAGCATCAATACGACGCAGGTCCCATTTTACCCCGGATGCACGTAGCATCGGTCCTGAGCAGCCGTAATTGATAGCGACATCTGCAGGCAAGGCACCGATATTGGCAGTACGTTGGATAAAGATCTGGTTATTGGAGAGCAGGTCGTCCAATTCCATCAATTTGGGTTTGAAATAGGCGACAAATTCGGCACAGCGCTCCTCGAAGTTTACGGGCAGATCATAGAAAAGCCCGCCTACCCAGATATAGTTGTAAAGCATGCGGGAGCCGGAAGCCCATTCCAGCATGTTCATGATATGCTCTCGATCGCGGAAGCACCACATAAATGGCGTGAAAGCGCCGATGTCAATCCCATAGGTTCCGATGGCGATCAGGTGAGATGCAATCCTGTTCAGCTCACAGACCAACACCCGGATGTATTCGATACGTTTAGGCAATTTGTCCTGTATGCCCAGCATACGCTCCACGCCCATCACGAAAGCATGGCTGTTGTTCATAGAGGCGAGGTAATCCAAACGATCTGTAAACGGTATGGATTTCCCGTAATTCATGGACTCGGCATGCTTGTCGAAACAACGGTGCAGATAGCCCAGGTGTGGGATAATCTCCCTAACGATCTCCCCATCGGTAATCAATTCCAACCGCAGGACACCGTGCGTAGAGGGATGCTGCGGCCCCATATTGATCACCATTTCCTGTGAAGAAACCGATTGTATCCTTTCCTGGTATCGCTTGTTTGCTTCGGCGTAACGTTCGTTCATGTTTGTTATTTTACAGGGATATTGTGATAAGTTTCAGGATCTTGGTAGTCTTTCCGTAATGGAAACCCTTCCCAGTCCTCAGGCATCAGGATACGTCGCAGATCGGGGTGGTCAGTAAAGAATATGCCCATCAGGTCATACGCCTCGCGCTCATGCCAATCGGCAGTTCGCCACACGGAAGATACCGAAGGCACTTCAGGGAGTGCGTCCAACGACCGTCCTGCAGGGAGTTTTACCTTCAGGGTCAATTGGGTCTGATACGGGATGGAACTCAGGTGATAGATCACCTCAAAATAGTCCGCAGGAAAGAAATCCACCGCGGTTATATTGGATAGAAAATCATAATAATGACCTTCTGTATCACGCAAATAGGTACATACTGCAACAAGGTATTCCGGATGGATATAGAGTGCAGATTGCAATCCGATTTCCTGTACCGATTCTACGGCATCGGGATGCACATGCTTCAGCAGATCCTGGTTTATTTTTTCGATCATGTTACGGTGCTAAACGGTTAATCTGCCATTCTTCCTGTTCGTAGAGGTAAACGATCCGATCATGCAGGCGGCTGCTGCGGCCCTGCCAGAATTCCACACGGTAAGGCTTTAGCAGGAATCCTCCCCAGAATTCCGGGCGAGGAATCGTATCCTGTCCTTCCATTTCGGCTTCGACTTCGGCGACCCTATTTTCCAATGCCAACCTATTTTCGATCACGGCCGATTGCGGTGAAGCAATTGCACCGATCTGGCTGCCTCGCGGACGGGATGCGAAATATTCATCGGAATCGGATTTCGGCAATTTCTCCACCTCAGCCTCGAAACGAACCTGTCGCTGCAGCTCCGGCCAGAAAAATAATGCCGACACAAATGGCTGCTGTATGATCTCCTGTCCTTTCCTACTGTTGTAGTTGGTGAAGAAACTGATGCCCGTCGCTTTGATGTCCTTCATCAGGACCACACGTGAGGAAGGTTTCCCCTGTTCATTCACCGAGGAAAGCACCATCGCGGTAGGCTCTATGACTGCGGAATTCAGCGCTTCATCGAACCATTTACTGAATTGTTCAATGGGCGTTTTCAATACATCGGATTCGCTCAGACTGCTCTTGGCGTAGTCTTCACGGATCGCTGCTATTTCTTTGTGTTCAATGGCCATAGCTGATTTATTTCCTACAAACTTAACATAATCTTCATTTTTAATGGAATGGGAACGGAAAATTATTGCTATTTTACAGTGGAATTAACATGTAGAATACGTATTTTTGGTTAAACACATCCCATCTACTATGTTCAATGAGTATATACCCAAACGCGGCAGCCTACTACTTTCTGAACCGTTTATGCTGGATCAGAATTTCGAACGCTCTGTCATTCTCCTCTGTGAACACAATGATAGTGAAGGTACGGTAGGCCTTATCCTGAACCACCGATCGGTACTCTACCTCTCCGATGTCCTGGAGGATGTGGAGAACACGGATATCCCCCTCTATTTTGGTGGACCTGTGGAAGGCAATGCATTATTCTTCGTTCACAAGGCTTTTGATAAACTGCAGAGTGGAACCCATATCGTGGATGACCTGTATTGGGGCGGCGACTTCGATACGCTCAAGCTCTTGATCCAGAAGAAGAAGATCCACCCCGATGAGGCAAAGCTATTCTTAGGTTATTCCGGATGGAGCCCTGGTCAGCTCGATCAGGAGATCAAGCAGAATTCCTGGGCGGTGCACAACTCCTTTAATATTGACCTTGCCTTTATTACCGACGGTGAGGACCTCTGGAAGGAAGCATTGATCAGCATGGGACCGAAATATGCACATGTGGCAAACTTTCCGAAACGTCCGGAGTTTAATTAACAGACATCAACTAATAACATAAAAACAATCACTAACATGAAGAAACATTTTTCGAATGCCTTATTTTTAGCTGCGGCGACTGCATTTGCATCGTGTTCGGGAGCCAATTCCAATGGGCATGATCCAAAGGACACGACCGGAACTGTGCAGGACACGACTAAATTACCTCCAGTAGAAAAAAATAAAGCAAATACAGACTACAAGCCAGCATTTGAGGGGCAAACCCGTATTGCTGGCGTAAAGACCAATACGGCCTACGAGGGCACCGTAGTGGTTGAGGGGCTGAAAGCACCTTGGGGAATCACCGAATTGCCGAACGGCAAATTCCTGATCACGGAACGCGAGGGATCCATGAAAATCGTTGACCCGGCTACAAAAGCCATCAGCGAACCACTTTCAGGTGTTCCAAAAGCTGACCCACAGGGACAGGGAGGTATGCTCGGCATCACCCTAGATCCTGATTTCGCTAGCAACAGAATGGTATATTGGGTATTTGCGGAGCCTGTCAAGGGTGGCAACCACACCGCTGTGGCAAAGGGTAAACTTTCCGAAGATGAGAAATCCATTGAAGGGGCTACAGTAATCTATCAGGCACTACCTACGTATAACGGAAAATTACACTATGGCGGACGTATCCTGTTCGATAAATCCGGAAACTTATTCGTATCCACAGGGGAACGCTCCGACTTGGAGACACGTCCACAGGCACAAGATCTAAACTCTGCATTGGGTAAGATCTTGCGCATCACGAAGGATGGTAAGGCTGTTGCCGGCAATCCATTCGAGGGCCGTTCCGACGCAAAACCTGAAATCTATAGCTATGGCCACCGGAACACACAAGGCTTGGCCTTCAACCCGGTTACAGGTGATCTATGGAACTCAGAATTCGGACCGCGCGGTGGTGACGAAATCAACTTGGTACAGCCGGGTAAAAACTACGGTTGGCCGACCATTACCTACGGTATTGAATATGCTGGTCCAGCCATCGGCACGCCACCAATCCAACAAAAAGAGGGTTTGGAGCAACCGGTTTATTACTGGGATCCCGTATTGTCTCCTAGTGGCATGATCTTCTACACAGGATCCAATGTTCCTGAATGGAACAACAACCTATTTATTACGGGATTGAGCAGTACGCACATTGCCAGATTGGTTATAGACAACAATAAGGTGGTCGGAGAAGAACGCATCTTGGCAGATAAAGGCGAACGCTTCCGCGACATCATCCAGAGCAAATCTGGCGCGATCTATACCATTACCGACGGTGGTAAATTGTACAAGATCGACAAAAAATAACACACGTATTTAACCATATGAATATAGGGGCTGTCCGTTGGACGGCCCCTTTTTTATTCGTTTCGCTCCCTTAGTCCATTTTTCGCATAGACGGATCAATTGCTATTATTCTTTTAAAACAGAAGTAATTGAGGCTAATCCCTGCTGCTATTTTTAATTTTTACAGTAAAATTTTGATTAATATTCCGTATTATAATTAATATTTTTATATATTAGTTTAAATTTATTCATAAACATTAGCCAAGCAATGCCTGATTGGCATACCAATAACCACAACCATGAATTTTGTAGAAGATTTATTCAATTTTACTCAGGTAAAAACATATAAGGCAGCCAAGGTGGCGAAGAAAAAGTTTCTGCTGTTAAAGACCATATACGAAATGGAAAAGGCTACGGTCAATGACCTGATGGCCAAGATGGATCTCAGTTTCCCAACGATCAATTCCTTGATGATCGATCTCCTGGAACAGAAATATATCGTTCAGGCTGAGCGGGGCGTGTCCTTCGGAGGCAGGAAGCCCAACCTTTATCAACTCAATGGTGGCCTGTTTAAGATATTGACCATCGAGCTCAACAAGGTCTCTGCTATCCTCACGGTAATGGACAACAATTGCAATGCCCTATCCGAAAGCAGGGCTTATGAGTTCTCGCTCACGACGAACCTCGATGGCCTCAGCAACTTGATCGACCTGGTGCACAAACACTTTGAGACCGATCCCATCCCCTTTGAGCAGATCTCTGGGATTGCCATCTCCATGCCCGGTTTGATCGATTGGTATACCGGCGAAAATTACACCTATTTCTATGAAACAGGGTTCCAGTTGGAATCCTTCATTGAGAAGGTCCTGAAAAAGCCAGCCCGGATAGTCAATGATGCGAAGGTGGCCAGTATTTCGGAACGTTATTATGGCCATCTGAAGGGCGCCAAGGACAGCTTGATCATCCGCTTGGATTGGGGCATCTCCTTGGGTATTCTCGCGAAAGGGGAAATGGCGCTTGGTAAAAGTGGTTTTGCCGGCGAAATGGGTCACATCAGCTTGGGCGCGGAGGGCGAGCTCTGTTATTGCGGTAAGCGCGGATGCCTAGAAACCATCGCCTCTGGATTGGCCTTGGTAAATCGGGCGAAGGCCGACATTGCGGATGGCATGCCGACCATGATCGTCTCCAAATTCAAGAACAATGAACTGCGTCCGGAACACATCGTCAATGCGGCTCTCGATGGTGATCAATACGCCATCCAGCTGATATCCGAACTGGGGAGCCGTGTAGGCCGTGCCATTTCCATATTCATCCAGATATTCAACCCCGAAACCATTGTGCTGACCGGCTGCTTCGCGGAAGCTGCTTCCCTCATGACCACCCCCATCCAACAGCAGATCCAGACATTCTCTATGCAGAAAATCGCCCACAACTGCACGATAGAGATCTCGAAGTTGGGTCCACAAGGACAATTGTTCGGCTTGGTTCGGTGCTTTATCGATCGGTATTTTGAGGACAGACTTGAAATGAATTAACAAATCGTTACCCTGATATTAATCTTTGCGATTGATTCCCGAATTCAAGTGTAAATCTTTTCGTATTCACGGCAATCTTAATACCTTTGCGTATAATTTCATGACTATGCGTACACGGTTCACGAAGTACAACCTTCTTTTCTGGATGGTTGCCCTCATGCTGACAAGCTCTTGCAAATCCTCCTATTACCAAACTACGGTATCCAATAAACAAATGTTGGCCATCGACAGCCAGATAGCAGAGGATACGACGATCAGCAACTATATCCTCCCTTTCAAGCATCAACTGGAAGATAAAATGAACGAGGTACTGGGCTATGCCCCGGAAAGCATGCCGCAGAACAGGAGTCTTCCGGAATCGAACCTGAGTAATTTCTTTGTCGATGCGTTGTTGGCCATTGGCCGCAAGATAGATCCCGAAGTTTCATTTTCGATGGCTACAAAAGATGGCATTCGGGCCAGCCTCAAACAGGGCGATGTGACGGTAGGTTCCATTTTCGAACTCATGCCCTTTGAAAATTACATCACGATCCTGGAATTGAAGGGCAGCGATGTTCTTGTGCTTGCTGATTTTATCGCAGAAACGAACGGACAGCCCATCGGCAATGCGCAGATAACGATTAAGGATAAAAAACGAATTAATTTTACCATTGAAGGTCAGGAAATTGACCCCAACCGCACATATAAATTAGTGACTTACGATTTCATTGCCAACGGTGGTGATCTGGTTCGTGGTCTGAACAGCCCTGTGAAGCGCTTCACATCACCAGAACGGGTTCGGGAAGCCTTGATCACGTATGTACAAGAGTTAACAGCAAACGGTAAACAAGTAGCAGGAAAATTAGATGGAAGAGTTAAAATCATACAATAGAAGAGGCTTTATCAAGGGTTTAATGGCCATCGGTGCTACCGCCGCCCTTGGATCACTTCCAGCTGTAGGATACAGCAGATCAAAAGAAGTAAAGATTACGATCCTGCACACCAACGATGTGCATAGCCGCGTTGAACCCTTCCCTATGGACGGTACGCGATTGCAAGGTCTGGGTGGTGTAGCGAGAAGAAGTACTCTGATCAATAAGATCAGGTCCGAGGAACCCAACGTCCTGCTGTTCGATGCCGGAGATATGTTCCAGGGCACGCCCTATTTCAATGTTTTTGACGGACAGATCGAATTGGAACTGATGTCGAAATTGGGATACGATGCAGGAACTTTCGGGAACCATGAGTTCGACAACGGTTTGAACGGACTATTGAAGCATTTCGATAAAGCGAACTTTCCGTTCGTGACCTCCAACTATGATTTTACGGGCACCGTAATGGAAGGAAGAACCAAAGATTATGTTACCTTCGTGCGGGATGGTGTTAAAATCGGTGTTTTTGGGGTCGGTGTTGATCTGAACGGTCTTGTTGACCCGAACAGCTATACCGGTGTCAAGATATCGGATCCGATTCAAGTAGCCGAAAAATACACCCAGCTGTTAAAGCATAAGTTAAAGTGCGACCTTATCATCTGCCTTTCCCATATCGGATACCAGTATGATACGGATAAGGTCTCCGATCTTGTTCTTGCTAAAAACTCAAGGTATATTGACCTGATCATCGGTGGACATACCCACACCTTCTTGGATAAACCTACGGAAGTCCGTAATCTGGATAATCAGATCACCCTTGTCAATCAGACCGGAAGATCAGGTGTCAATTTGGGAAGGATCGATTTTATCCTGGACCGTAAGAAAGGTACAAAACGCACCGTTGCCCAAACCTATAGCATTGATGCTACCTTGGACAACAGATTGGCCTAATAGCTATTTGAATCATAAACGAAATTTAGAACGACAATTTGAAAGCATTAATCCGACTCTATTTAAATTCCTATAAGGGCTTATCCCCTGCTGCTTGGTTGCTGGCCTTGGTCATGTTGATCAACCGTGCAGGGTCCATGGTGATTCCTTTTTTGGGGATTTATATGTCGTCGGAGCTGAACTTCAGCAAGCCTCAGATCGGTATCGTTCTGGGATGCTTTGGTCTGGGTTCCGTTTGTGGTTCCTGGCTGGGTGGACTATTGACGGATAAGTTCGGCAGCTTTAAGGTTCAGGCCTTCAGTCTGGCCATGGTGATCCCGTTGTTCCTGATATTGCCACAATTCAGGACCTTTGAAGGGCTAGCAACGATGATCTTCACCCTTTCGGTTGTCGCTGATATTTTCCGGCCTGCCAACTCGGTTTCCGTTGCACGCTATGCCAAGCCGGAGAACATTACCAAGGCATATTCCCTGAACCGCATGGCCGTAAACCTTGGTTTTTCCATCGGCCCTGCCCTGGGTGGATTCCTTGCTAAATTTTCCTATGATTGGATTTTCTACGGCAATGCCATTGCTGCGGCATCGGCCTTGATCGTCTTCATCCTTTTCTTCAGGAACCGAAAAGCACGTACAGAAGTCAATCAGATCAATATATCTGCGGAAGAAGACAAAGATAAGCCTGTCCGGAATGCGTATGCCGACGGGAAATTCATTGTGTTCAATATCCTGTGCTGTTTGTTTTCCATGGCATTCTTCCAGTTATTAAGTACCCTACCCCTCTTCTATAAAGAGATTCATGGTCTTCATGCGGATCAGATCGGACTTTTGCTTGGGTTCAGTGGATTTGTCATTGTGCTCTTCGAAATGGTGCTGGTGCATGTGGTGGAGCATCGATTCTCCGTTCGGCAGATTATGCTGTGGGGAACGGCGATTGCCGCATTCTCCTACCTGATGCTGACTGTTGATTTTGGAATTGCGTGGCTGTTCTTGGCGATGTTCTTCCTGTCCACCGGAGAAATGTTGACCCTTCCCTTTACGGCTACGGTGGCCATTGGACGTGCCAGCCGGAGCAACCAAGGAGCCTATATGGGCTTTAACTCATTGGCCTTTGCTGCCGCAAATATTTTCTCTCCTTACTTGGGAACATACACAGCAGAACATTACGGGTATACGACCCTATGGACTATTACGGCCATATTGATGGGTCTCTGCAGTATCGGTTTTTATTGGATCATTACAAAAATGGACCGCGAGCCTAGCTAACGTTTCTTTCGTAAGGTACACGGGTAGCAATGGAACGTCCCAGTGTAATTTCATCTACATATTCCAATTCCCCACCAAAGGATATACCGCGGGCAATTGTGGAAATCTGCACATCGAATTCCTTCAGTTTTCTATAGAGGTAGAAAATGGTGGTATCCCCTTCCATGGTCGCACTGAGGGCCAATATGATCTCCTGCACGTTTCCTGTCTTCACACGGTCGATCAACCCTTCGATCTTCAGGTCTGCAGGCCCTACCCCTTCCATCGGTGAGATCAACCCGCCAAGCACATGGTATACGCCATTGAACTGATTGGTATTTTCGATCGCCATGACATCGCGCGTATCCTCCACCACACAGATCAATCCATGGTCCCGCTTTACGGACGCACAGATCTCACATTGTTCCATATCCGAGATATTGAAACAGGTCTTGCAATATTTAATCTCCTGTTTGAGCTTGTCTATGGACTGCGTAAAACGACCAACCTCTGCATCCGATTGCTTCAATAAGTGCAATACCAACCGCAACGCCGTCTTCTTTCCGACCCCGGGCAGTTTACCAAATTCCTCAACCGCATGTTCCAAAAGCTTAGATGAAAAGTTCATGTTTCAAAATTACGAAAATATTGACCAAAAAAATGCGCCCAAGTCACGAAGACTGCAGGCGCATCGGATTATGAAACAAATCTAAAGTATTGCGAATCTAAAAATCAAGGTAATTCCACTTGCCGCGATACGGTCTACCCTTCAGGTTATTGGCAAATGGATTATCGAACTGCTCCTTCCGCGGATCCCATTTGATAGGCTTCTGCAATTGGTAAGCGATATTTACCGCATTACAAACCGTTGCAGTACGGTGACCGACCTCTACATCACAGATAGGCTTAGAGCGCTTCTTGATGGCATCTGTAAAGTCCTTGTAATGATTTTCCGAATAATATACCTTGCGGTCCTTCTCGGCAATCTTCATCTCCGGTAGATTTGCCTTGTCCGAACGCAGGAATTCCCGAGCCACTTCGATCTTGCCTTCTGTTCCTAGGAATTGGATGGCATTGAAACTACCCCATGATTTATGGTTGACTTTAACGCCATTCTTATAAGTGAAGTAAAGACCTTCCTTCGCGTTTGGCACATCCGGAGGAGTAAAGGAAACCGGGCCTGAGCTATCCATATCCAATGCCCATTGGACGATATCGAACATATGTGCACCCCAGTCGGTAATATATCCACCTCCGAAACCATGATACAGGCGCCACAACGCCCATTCCTTACTGTTCAATTCCGGGCTGAGCACCGGGCTGAATCCACGGTACAGTGACGGTCCAATCCACGAATCCCAATCGATATGTGCCGGTGTCGGTAAAGAAGGTAAATCACATTCCCGTACAGGCTCTCCGATCGATACATTCACTTCCTTGATGTCTCCGATATATCCGTTGCGGATCAGGTCAGCAGCCTGCCTAAAATAATGTTGCGAACGCTGCATACTTCCTGTCTGCAGGACGCGCTTATATTTACGCACAGCATCCACCATGGCACGGCCTTCATCTATGGTCAGGGCCAAAGGTTTCTCGCAATAGATATCTTTCCCAGCCTTGGCTGCGTCCACCACATGCATGGCATGCCAATGGTCCGGAGAGGCAATCACAACCGCATCAATATCCTTTCTCCCCAGAAGTTCCCGATAATCCCCATACCCCTGTACCTCATGCCCACTTTTCTTGGCGTTCAATTTGTTGGCTTCGCCGATGAAATGGCTTAATTTCTGACTGTTTACATCAGCTGCGGCAATGACCATGGTCTCCGGTACGCCCATCAGGCCATGTAGCAACACAGGAACCTGCTTCCCTACGCCTATATAGCCGAGGTTGATCCGATCACTAGGGGCCAAAAAGCCGTTTCCACCCAATACATGGCGGGGCAAAATCGTTATAGCAGCTGCACCGAGTGCTGTCTTGCCAATAAAGTCTCTTCTGTTCATAAAGGTTTATTTTGAAAAGTTGTGAATAGGTTTATGCTATCTAAGCTAAAAAAAAGTAAACACAAAACCAATTTTTCCTTAAAATTTTTAAATAATCTCGGTACTTAAAAACTGCTGCTCCTGTTTAGAAAATATTAATATAAAATCTTATCTTACATCCACCCGAAGCAAGTTATTCGCTTAGGGCCTATATTAATTTAGTGATCACCATATGGTAAAAGACGACAAAATCAGAAATTCATTCGCCAATAAAACTTGGCAGGAAATAAAAGTGAAGGACTCCTGGCAGATTTTCAAGATCATGTCAGAATTCGTGGATGGATTTGAGAAACTGGCCAAGATTGGTCCCTGTGTATCCATTTTCGGGTCTGCAAGAACACCCGATGAACATAAATACTATCAGCTTACGGTAGAGATTGCGCGCCTGCTGGCCGACCGTGGGTACGGTGTAATATCCGGCGGTGGACCGGGCATTATGGAAGCAGCAAATAAAGGCGCTTACAATGCCGGCGGTAAATCCGTAGGATTGAACATCGAACTCCCCTTTGAACAGTTCCACAACAAATACATCGACCGCGATAAATTATTGGAATTCAATTATTTCTTCGTGCGTAAGGTTATGTTTATGAAATACTCGCAGGGATATATCGTTATGCCCGGCGGATTCGGCACCATGGATGAGCTTTTTGAGGCCATCACGCTGATCCAAACCGGAAAGATCGCCAGGTTCCCTATCGTCCTGGTGGGCTCCGAATATTGGAACGGACTCTTCGATTGGATCAAGAATACCATGCTCGGAAACAGGTATATCTCTGAGGAGGATCTAAACCTCTACCGGATGGTCGATACGGCGGAGGAAGCTGCAGAACATATCTTTAGGTTCTACGATAAGTACCTATTGAAACCGAATTTTTAAACGCAATAAAATTAGCAATACAGCCGTCGAAAAGATTTCGACGGTTTTTTTATGCAAAAAAGAACCCCTCAGCAAAGCTGAGGGGTTCGAATATAATAGGATTTCTATCTAGATATTAGAAAGAATATCTTAATCCAATCATTGCACTCCAAGTAGTAGAAGTTGTACTTGCAGCTCTAAATGGAGAAGTAACTAATTGCCCATTATCTTGTAACATCTGGAAAGTAGGATCTGCTACTGCATTTCTTCCAACACGTCCTAAAATAGCACGTCCGTTTGTAAGGATTTGATCTTGTACTCCCCAATCAGAATTGAATAGGTTACCTACATTGATTACATCTACTGTAAATTGTAACTTATCGCCTTTTGTTGCAATGCTATTTAAGATATTTTGAGTGAAACGAATATCAAATCTATTTAACCACGGCATCAAAAATTCATTTCTAGGAAGTATCTGACCTCTATAGGATGATAACCCGTTACTTTCAACGAACTCATCAAATGCTTTGATTTGATCTGCTGTTGTAAATACGACCTCGCCATCATTATTCTTAATATCAGCAAATTTCATATCTGCTGTATTTTTAGGAAGGTATAATAGATCATTAGAAATACCATCACCATTTAAGTCGAAACTATGATAATACGAGAATCTTCCTTGGTGTGATCCATTGTAATAAATTCCAATTGTAGAATTTTGAATTGAGTATGAAATATTAGCTAAAACTCTGTGTGGTACAGCAAAATCTGAAATACTCAAGAAATCTTGGTTAGGTGTGTTGACAACAGGTGATCCTGCCCATGCAGAACCAGCACTTGATCCAGCATTTGCTGATACTTCTTTAGCTTCTGAATATGTATAGAAAATGGAACCAGATAAACCATTCCAAGGAGCAACTGAAGCACCAAAAGTAGCGGAGAAGGCATACCCCTTAGTATCTGTATTTGTTAACACTGTCGCGTTGTTAGCTCCAATAGCTGTATTGTATTGGTAAGAAGCTGAATTTGGATAGAAATCTCTATCAACACCAGCATAGTTCATTTTCTCTGATGTTGCTTTTCTATTCGCACCAAATTGGAAGATACCATTTACGTCTCTAGTATAAAGGATATCTGTTGTCAAAGTTACTGGGGAATTCGGGATTTTATAGTCAGCACCAATACTTGATCTCCAAACAGAAGGCATTTTAAATTCTCTATCAACCAAAGCAAAGGATGAAGGAGCTCCCTCTTTAGGAGTTTTAATAAATACATTTTCTGCTCCGGCAGGAACATTGTTCAAATGGTAGTAGATGTCTTCAGGGTGGAATCTAACATTTCCTATCCATCCAGCCACTTGATCATAACCACCTGGTTCAACAGTATTTTGAAGAACACCAGCATTTGTTGGCATGTTTGTTAACCATACAAATGGAACACGTCCAGTGAAGATACCAGTACCACCACGAAGTGTTAAGGATCTATCCCCGAACACATCATAGTTGAATCCTAATCTTGGAGAGACCAAAAGTTTAGATTTAGGCCATAATCCAGAATTATAAGTTGTTTCCTGACCCTCTGGATTCAATAATTTTAATGCATCAATTGAAGGGTTTGGAGTCAGATCATTCATATAAATTGGTAACTCAGCTCTTAAACCCACAGTAACGTTCAATCGATCGTTAAAGGAAATTTTATCTTGAACATATGCAGAAGCTAGTCCAAAATTAATACGAGCATAAGTATCCATATTTTGGTATGGATAAGTTAATCCGAACATAATTGGCGCTACTTCGTTTGGAGTTCCAGTTTTCAAGAAATCTTCCACGGAAGCATAACGGTAATATCCCGTTCCCATTCTCGTATAAGAGTTTCCAAACTTTTGAACTTCAAAAGCTAAACCTCCGGTGAAGGAGTGAATACCTGTGTTATACGTTAAATTATTTGTAAATGAAAAGTTGTCATTCACTACATCATTTAAGTATGAAAATAATTCGGTACCAAAACTGATATAGTTACCTCCGCCCGAAGTTCCGTCCCAAATATCCACAAATGGGAATAACTGTTTACTTGGAGTAGTTCTCTTATCTTGTATCTTGGAGTATGTAAACAAGAACTTGTTTGATAATTGTGAATTAAAATTAGAGTTTAACTCAGCCGTGAATGATCTAACAATGTTTTCAAAACCATAATTACCATTTTGGAAGGTCATTGCGTTTTCACTCACACGGTTCCAAGAAGATCTTGGTTGAGGACCAGAAGATCCGTTTGCAACGTTCATGGACTCACCTCTTAACTCATTATAGCGGAAAGCAGCCTTATGTTTATCGTTAATATTCCAATCAATACGAGCTAAAATCTTATTTCCAAATTGTTTTGCATCATCAGCATATCCTTGATATTCTCCTGGATCGTAGCCAAATTGATTTATTAAGTGTTTCTTTACTGCTACAAGATCAGACTCCCGAACTCTAGAAATGTTATTTGCAACGTCTGCCACACCAAATTCAGATGGTCTCCATAAGTTAGCCCCTGGAGCATTTGCTCCTGTCGCTACTTCACGCTCTGCACTCACAAAGAAAAACAATTTATCCTTAATGATAGGTCCACCTAATGTCAAACCATAGTTTTGCTTAGTAGCATCAACGAACTCAATGTTCTTTTTATTGATTTTTACACCATTTAAATGAGCATTGTTATAAAAGCCATAAACCGATCCATGGAACTCATTAGAACCAGATTTAGTTACCGCATTAATACCAGCTCCTGTGAAACCAGATTGCGTAACATCAAATGGGGCAATATTCACTGAAATCTCTTCGATTGCATCTAAAGAGATAGGTTGTGCGCTTCCTCCAGGTAAAGCACTTGAGCTTAATCCGAATCCATTATTGAAGTTCGCACCATCAATTTGAAGGTTATTGAATCTAGCATCTCTACCACCAAATGAATTTCCACTTGCTTGAGGTGTCAATCTGGTAAATTCGGTAATGGATCTACTGATTTGTGGTAGTTCCTGAATCTGCTTTAAACCAACGTTCGTAGAGGCACCTGTTTTATTTGCATTGGTATTTCTTCTACCTACTACCGTTACTTCATCGATAGTTGTTGAAGCTTCCCCGAAAACAGGATTTAAAACAAATGGCTGACCTAATTGCAAATAAACATCTTCATAAACAACAGGGTCCTGACCTACGTACGTGATCTCGATACGGTACGGTCCACCAACACGCATGTTGGCAAGGTTAAAACGACCAGACTCATTTGCTGAAGCTGAATAGACAGTTCCAGATGGAGTGTGGGTGGCTTTAATTGTAGCTCCTGATGTGATAGACCCATTGGATTGTGTCACAACACCAGTCATACTACTTGTGGTAACCTGCGCTTGGATAGTTCCGTAGCTCGCAAGTACCAAAGCAAAGAAAAGTAAAGATTTCTTCATATGGTTTGTTATTAATTCACTGCAAAAGTAAAAAGTCAGATTGACTTTCCTCAATGCTTAACATAAACTTAATATACTCACAACCATTAATTTGTATTTCTTTGACCCATTCGAGTAAATGCGATTTGAAAACCTCAATACTTTTGCAACAACCAATCCATATCAATTGAAATTTTAGCAATGAAACACCCAAAACATTGATGTTTTAACAAATTTTAACATTTATCAAAATGTGGAAAAGTTTTTTCTCAAAGCAGTATAAAGATGTGATTTTAATGTAAATCGAATCCTTCTCCCCTCGATTGCAGGTCGTAAACCATTAAGGAATTGTAAACTCACCAACGTACTGTTTTACAAATGGTCTAGTAATGAGTTGCCTTTGCAAACATTGCAATTGGGATAGTCGGCTGAAAATGGGAATCCTTAAAAAATAAATCTGTCAGAACTGCAAATATTCTAATTAAAACACTTATAGTTAGACAGTTATAACCACCAACCCTTACTCTGAATCAGTTTATCCCTGGTTTCGTAAATCCGTAAATTTCTTGTTAGATCCTTTCCATTCCGCTAAAGTACACACGCAGTCGCTTTGCGATTTTTTCAGTGAACGGCAGCAAATCTTTTTAATTTCATTTTTGCTATCCAACCAACAATCCCACTTTAACATACATTGGACCTTGTCTGAGTTCCGTCCGAGGTGCGTGCGGAGTGCGATCGAGGTGCAGTCGTGCTATAGCCACGCTCTCACCACGCTCTCAGTACGCTCTTACCACGCTCTCACCTCAGACAAGGTCCCGGCAAGTGTACTCATCACTCCACTGCTTTGGGACATTTGCCATTTTATCCCGCCACCTTATTAAACCACACATTGTATCGTACATCTAATCAATTTTCTTCAAAGTCACCAAAAATTTCAGCACATAAAAAAAGCTAAGAAATACAGTCAAACAACTGATTCTTAGCTTTTTACAATAAAATGTTCTTTTTAGGCTCTTTTAGTCTATATAGGCATAGGTAATACCATCTCCTCCCCGGTCAGCATGTTCATCCTCGAACCGGCTGACATGGTTATACTTCCGGAGATAATCACGTATAAATTTACGCAGGATACCATCGCCTTTACCGTGCACAATTTTAAGGGACGGGTAGCCGATCATTACGGCGCGATCGAGCACCTGTTCGATCTTCTGGAGTGCATCTTCTGTTCGCATGCCGCGGACATCGATTTCAGGGCTGAAGTCAGCAACACTCTCGGACGAAACGGAACGGCTGCGTTTAGTAGCCTTGGCTTTTTCCTTTCCACGCAATTTCTCAACCTTGTTGCGCTTCACAACAGTTCGCAAATCTCCCAGTGCTAGGATGAGGTTATTCTTGGCCAATTCGATGACCTGCGCTTCGTTTCCGGTTTCGACGATCCGCACCCAGTCTCCTACCTCAATGCTTTCATTTTCGGCTTGTGGCTGTGGTTCCGGTCGGTGCACCTTCGGTTGTTTTTCCTTGAGTTTATCTGTTGCCTGCTGCAGGCCAGCGCGCAACTTGCGGGTCTCCTCCTTGTCGGCTTGGCTCGATTTGATACCGGCAATGGTATTTTCAACGAGCTTGTTCGCGTCCTTGATAATCTGTTTCGCTTCCTCCTTTGCATCGCGCATCAGTTGGCGCTTGTTCTCTTCCAGGAAGGATTGCAGTTCATTCAATTCCGATTGTTTTGCCAAGATCTCCTTTTCCCTTAAGTTGATCGCTACTTTCGTGTCGTACACTTCTTTTTTCTCACGCTCCAGGTCCACCAAGAGGGTATCCACTTTTTTCTGCTGCACACCGATCTTCTGTTTGGCCAAATGGAGCACTTCCTTCGGCAAGCCAATATTTTGCGCAATCTCGAAAGCATAGGAACTTCCCGGTTTACCTACTTGCAGGATATAAAGGGGTTTCATGGCTTGATTGTCAAACAGCATGGATGCGTTTTCTATACCTTCGGTATTGCTGGCAAAGACCTTCAGGTTGGAATAGTGCGTCGTGATGACGCCACGGATCTGTTTCTTATTCAGCACCTCCAACACGGCTTCTGCAATGGGCCCACCGAAAAGTGGATCCGTTCCCGTTCCGAATTCATCGATCAGCACCATGGTTCGTCCATTCGAGAATTGGGTAAAATATTTCATTTTGGACAGGTGTGCACTGTACGTACTCAGGTCACTATCGATGGATTGGTCATCACCGATATCAGCGAATACTTGTTTGAAGACGCCCAATTTGGACTCGGGTTCACAAGGGATTAACAATCCGGATTGGAACATCAACTGCAGGAGTCCAACGGTCTTCATACAGACAGATTTTCCACCTGCGTTCGGTCCAGAAACCAGCAAGATCCTATCGGTATTGTCAATTTTCAGGTTCAGCGGCACCACAGCATGGTGGCCTTCCTGTTTGGAACTGAGGTAGAGCAAAGGATGCTTGGCCTGGAGCAGGTTTACTTCTGCTTCCTTGGAAATCTCCGGCATTTCACCATCAATATCCAGGGCGAACAAGGCTTTTGCACGAACGAAATCCAGCTTGGTCAACAAGCTATGGTACGAAAACAACAGGGGCACATGTGGGCGCAATTCAGTTGTAAGCTGTGTTAAGATCCGTACTATTTCCCTGCGACGTTCGAATTCCAGGTCCCTCACCTTATTGTTCAGGTGGAACACCTCTTCCGGTTCGATGTACGCTGTTTGCCCCGTTGCGGATTCATCGTGGATCAATCCCTTTACTTTACGCTTGTTTTCGGCCAGGATCGGTATACATAGACGGCCATCTCGAATGGTAAGATTGCCATCGGCGGTCCAGCCATTCTTCTGGGCCTGTTTAAAAACGGTATCCAGGCGTTTTCGTGCTTCCTGTTCCGCTTTCGAAATCTGCTGGGTAATCTCCATCAACAATCTGGAGGCATTTTCCTTGATTTTCCCGCGATCATCGATGATCTGTTCGATGCTTCTGAGGATATTCTTCTCAATCGGAAGATGCTCAAACAGCAATTCCAGGTTCGGGTATTGCTGTTCGCGTTCATTGAAATACCGAATGACCGCATATACGGTCCTTAGCGACAAAAGAATCCGATGGAACTCTTCCTCCAGGAGAAAGGATCCTTCTACTTTTGCCTTTTCGATAATGGATTTTATAGGATAAAAATGATCCACTGGCAATGGTGAATCATGTACTAATAGATCTCTAAATTCCTTTGCTTGGCGCAGGTATCGATCGATGAGGTCCAGCTTTGTCTGCGGCTGAATCTTTGCGACCATTTCCTTCCCTGCCTCACTTAAGCATTTGACCTTAATTAATTCCTTTATCTCCGCAAACCCTAACTTTTCTACTGCATTCTGTGGATAAATCATTCTTTAAAATCTAAATCAATGCCTGCTTCTAATCTGTTCTTTTGGTATCCGTCGGATATCTGGCATCGTGACGCTCGGCGTATCGCCCAATGGTACGAGCTTAGGCTCTTCTAGCGGCACTAGTTTTTCCGGTTCCGGAAGTACCGGTGTCGGTACACTGATGGATGTTGGCGCTCCAGGCACGGCGGAATCGCCCATGCGGTATAGGTTTTTTTCCCATAGGGACACCAATCCTGATGGAGCGTACATTCTGCGTGTATATTCGGCGATACTCATTTTCAGTGAATCGCTTTTTGCATTGCCAATCATCTGCTGCAGGTTTATAGCCTGCGTCTGGAGCCTCGATAAACGGCCTACGCTATCCTGGTAGACTTTGCTCTTGATCGAATCCTGTCTATAGAATTCGCGATCCTTGCCTTCCAAGTTCTTAATCAACTGATCGTAGGTTTCCAGTGTCAGGCGTGGATCACCATAGTAATAATTCACGTTCCTGCTGAAAGATGCCGAATCCAATCCGAATTTGCCAAACACCTCTGCATACAGGGGGTCGATTACCTTTTTGGCACTGTCGGCATTGATATTCGTTAAGTAACCGTCCAGAATATGCACCTCCGACATCAATTCGACAAACTCCTCCTTTGGGAGAATGCCTTCCGGAGCCTGCTTTTTACAGGCGATTGTGATAAAAAACAACGGTATTAAAACAAGTATTAATCGATGCATTTTGTAAATTTGCACAAATTTACGTAAAAGCTTGCACATAGCTTTCTTAAATTCATCAATTGAACCCAATTCAACATGAGTATAGCATCTAATATATCAGCATTACAGCAGGAACTTCAGCCTATTGGCGTCGAGCTGGTTGCCATTTCCAAGACGAAGCCCAACACGGATATCCTGGAGGCCTATTCAGCCGGGCAACGCGTGTTCGGTGAAAACCAAGTTCAAGAGTTGGTTGCGAAATATGAGGAACTTCCAAAGGACATCCAATGGCACTTGGTTGGGCATCTGCAGACCAATAAGGTAAAGTATATTGCTTCCTTCATCACGCTAATCCATTCTGTAGATTCCCTGAAGGTTCTACAGGAAATCAATAAGCAGGCTTTGAAGCATGACCGTACCATTGACTGTCTATTGCAAATCTTTATTGCTGATGAGGACACGAAGTTCGGGCTGGACCATGCAGAAGTTATCGAATTGTTGCGCAGTGAGGAATTTGCCGCACTGAAGAACATTCGTATTCGCGGTTTGATGGGTATTGCGAGCAATACAGAAAACCAGAAAATCGTTAAGGAAGAGTTTTACGAGTTAAAAATGCTTTTCGACGGCATCAAGACCACCTACTTTAGGAAGGAGGATTCTTTTAACATTCTATCGATGGGCATGTCTTCGGATTACCAATTGGCGATCGAACAAGGCAGCAATATGGTTCGTTTGGGCAGTACTATTTTTGGAAAAAGAGTTATCAAACATTATAAAGCACAATAATGAGTTTATCGATTAGAAAAGCAGTTGTGGAAGACTGCCCGCGCATCATGGAGCTTGTGCGGGAGTTGGCATTGTATGAGAAAGCCCCTGAGCAGGTCACGGTTACTATGGAGGAGGTCATTGAAGCGGGATTTGGTGAACATCCGGTTTGGGAAGCGTTCGTGGGGATACATGACGGGCAGATTGTTGGCCTATCTCTTTTCTATATTCGATACTCAACATGGAAAGGACGACGTTTATATTTAGAGGACATCATTGTAACCGAAGAAATGCGCGGCAAGGGCTACGGCAAAGTGCTGTTGGACCATACCATTGCTTTTGCTAAGGAAAAAGGTTATTCGGGGATGATGTGGCAGGTTTTGGACTGGAATGAGCCTGCTATCCGCTTTTATAAAAAATATAACACGAACTTTGAAAACGAATGGCTAAATGTTAACATTAACTTTTAATACACTTATCAAACCCTTAGGAACTACTTTTTTAGCGCTTGCCCTTCTTGCCTCCTGCCAGAGCAACAAAACCGATGGCGCGAGCAAGCAAATGGTGCACAGAGAACCCGGTCAGGATACGATTGTCTATCGGGACACCACGCTCCAGGAATTCAGTCCGTATTTCACCGAGCATGAGGGCAAGATTGACACGTCCTACGTGAAAGTAACCTATCCTGTTTTTCAGGACAGTAACATGAACAAACTCGTTCAGGAGAACATTTTATTTGATGGAGAGCCTGATATTGCCACTTATATGGGCAATTTTTTGGAGGGATATGGGAATTTTGTAGAGGAAAACGACATCAATGTGCCGTTGGCCTGGTTTAAGGTTACTGAGGTTTCCGTAGGGACCTATACCCCGGAGATTATGCTCTTGAAGAACTTTACTTATGACTTCTCGGGTGGTGCGCATGGCAATTCATTTGAGCTGTGGAACGTTTATGACCTTAAAAATTACCGGAAATTACCACTGAATACATTTATTTCTGAGAATAAGATGAAAGAATTTACTAAAATTGCAGAGAAATTCTTTCGTGAAGATGAGGGCTTGACCGACACGACCGACCTGGAGAAGGATTATTTCTTTGAGGATGGCATTTTCACACTAGCTGCGAACTACGGGATTACCAAGGATAGCATTGTATTTCACTACAATCCATACGAGATCAAACCCTACGCTGCGGGTACTACCACACTCCAAATTCCATACGAAGCGGTAATGGACTGTATGACCCAAACAGGCAAGAATTATATAAACGAAATTAAAAAGTATTTTACCTCAATTCAATAGCTTAAATGCAGGTATTTAAATTTGGCGGTGCCTCCGTTAAAAGTGCAGAAAACATTAAAAACGTAGTTTCGATTGTTGAGAAATATAGAGACTCCTCCCTTTTGGTTGTTGTTTCGGCAATGGGCAAAACGACAGACAAGTTGGTACGTATTACGGACAGCTATTATAAGCAGACCGGTGAAGCGTTCGATCTTCTGGAGAGCCTGAAGCAGGAACATTTCGACGTGCTGCATGCGTTATTCCCAGCCGACCATCCCGTTTTTGATGATATCGCCAATACCTTTGTTGAGATTGAATGGATCCTGGAAGAAGAACCACAGGATGAATACGAATACCTTTTTGACCAGATTGTTTCCGTTGGGGAGTTGCTGTCGACCAAGATCGTGGCGGCTTATTCATCCTATATGGGCCAACCGACACAATGGGTCGATGCGCGCGATTTCATCTTAACTGACAACAGTTACCGCGAAGGGAAAGTAGATTGGGAAAAGACGGAGGAGAAGATCCGCAAGGAACTTCCGACGATCCTGGACGAATATATCGTCGTTACACAGGGCTTTATCGGTTCCACGACGGAAAATTTCACGACCACACTGGGACGTGAGGGTTCCGATTATTCGGCGGCTATATTTGCAGCCAGTCTAAATGCAGAGAACATCACGATCTGGAAGGATGTTCCCGGTGTCCTCAATGCAGACCCAAAATGGTTCGATAAAACAGAACTGATCCCTGAGCTGTCCTATACGGATGCTATTGAGTTGACCTATTATGGCGCAACAGTCATCCACCCAAAAACGATCAAGCCACTTCAGAATAAGAAGATCACCTTGAACGTACGGTCCTTCGTCAATCCAGAAGAACCTGGAACTCAGATAAAAACTACAAATCAGACACTACCTGTCCCGTCCTTTATCTTTAAGGTAAACCAGGTATTCATCAATATCCAGCCGCGCGATTTTTCCTTTATCGTAGAAGATAACCTCAGCCATATCTTCGATGCTTTCCATAAGAACAGGATCAAGATCAATATGATGCACAACTCGGCCATTAGCTTTTCAGTGGCGGTGGATGATACGGGAGAAAACGTGCAATCGCTTCTGGAACAATTGGAGAAACGCTATAAAGTTTCCGTGGAAAGTGGGTTGGAATTGATTACCATCCGTTACTACAATCAGCAAACAATCGATCGGGTATTGGTAAATAAGGAAATTATTCGCGAACTTAAGGATAGTTATACCTGCCAAATGCTTGTGAAAGACAAAGATGAATAGACATATTTTAGCGAAAGATGTGCAAGAGTTCATTAAGGCGAACCGCGAACGATCACCTGCGGAAATTGCCTTGAAGAAAAGCCCTTTCCCTAATGTGAGCGCTGCAGAATTGGCCTCCCAAATTGACGGCTGGCAGCGCAGTGTCCGGAAGCTACCCACTTGGGCCTATAGCGAAGGAATCTATTACCCCGACAAAATCAATCTGGAGCAATGTTCCTCAGAACATACTGCACTAATCAAACAGACGCTGATTGCCAAAGGATCTCGGGTCATCGATCTGACGGGAGGCTTCAGCGTAGACACCTGCTATATGGCGCAGGAAGCCAGCGAAGTCATCCATTGTGAATTGAACACGAAACTATCGGAAATCGTAGCCTATAATGCTACAGTTCTCCGCGTTCCCAATATCAGTTGTTTTGCGGGAAATGGCATCGACTTTCTAAAGGAATCTCCCGACAATAGCTTTGATTATATTTATGTTGACCCTTCTCGCCGGATCAATCAAGGGAAAGTATTCCTTTTGGAGCATTGTGAACCCAATATTGTCGACCTTCAGGATCTTTTCTTCAGCAAGGCGCCCTATATTATCAGCAAGGTATCTCCCCTACTTGATATCAGTACTGCGCTACACAGCCTCCAGCATGTGCGCTTTGTCTACGTTATCAGTTTGGACAATGACTGCAAGGAACTTCTTTTCATCCAAGAACGAGATTTTATTGGCGAAACACAGATCCGGGCTATTCGCCTGTTTCAGGATCAATTGCAGAGTTTTGAATTTACTTTCGACACGGAACGTGGTACCTTGAGCAGGTTTCAGAAACCACAGCACTACCTGTACGATCCGGATGTATCCATCACCAAGGCCGGGGCGTTCAAAGCGGTCGGCAAATATTTTGGATTGGGCAAGCTGCACCAACATACCCACCTCTATACTGGCGAACAGTTCATTCCTGAATTTCCCGGTCGGATATTCGAGGTTAAACAGGTATTACCTTATGCTGTGCTCAAAAAGAACAATCCTTTCGAAAAAGCAAATATTGCCACCAAAAATTTTCCTGAAAAGGTGGAAGTCATCCGCAAGAAATATAAAATTAAGGATGGCGGCAGCACCTATCTATTCTTCTGCACGGATATTGAAAATCAATTGATCATAATAGAAGCAGCTCGCGTAAAGTAAAACCCATTGCTACCTAATCGTGCGCGACAATCAAAATTAAGTTTTTATTTCTTTTTGAGAAAAATTTTAAAATTGTTTTAATCCCAGATTAAAAATTGTACCTTAGGGGAGTTTAATATGATTGTTATGGTACGAATCAAGGTATTACATTTTGGACCTATCAAGAAGGGACTAAAGGAAAATGGAGGCTTTTTGGAGATAAAAAAAGTAACCGTTTTCACGGGTGACCAAGGTGCCGGTAAAAGTATTTTGGCTAAATTGATTTCGGCGCTGTATCAGCTGGAGAAAATGCTGATCAGTGGAGAAATTGAGGAGTCGGAGGTCAATACCCGATCTAAATTTATTAAATATGCTGCAGTTCATAATTTGGCGGTATATTTCAGGGATGACAAACGGGAAACCATTGAATTTAGAACTAATGTGCTGCACTTTAAACTCCAAGGTGGTCAGGTTTCAATAAAATTGAAAAAACGCATGGAGTATTCCATAGCGAAGACCTTATACGTTCCAACAACAAGAGCTTTAATTGGTGTACTTCATAATGGGGTTCAGGCTGGATGTATTCCCGCTCCTTTATCCACCTTTTATGCTGAATTCAAGGATGCTGCCATACACTATAGCCATGGGATTACTATTCCGATCAATAATCTGGTATTTGAATATGAACCGATCAATGAAAGTGCTTACGTTTCAGGAGAAGATTTCAAGTTAGCCATTTCTGATGTATCCAGTGGTTTACAATCGGCAATTCCATTATTCGTAGTTTCGAAATTTATGGCAGAATCAGTTGAAAAATTGGAATCAGGACTATTTTCAGATTCGCCTATGGCATGTAATATCGTCAGGGAAAATCCAGGAATATATTATCTGAATAAAAGTAGCGATTTGGGAAGTTTTTCTGAAAGCATGAAATCCATGGATTCTGAAAGGATAGGTCCTATAATCACATATACGTCATTCGTTAATATTGTGGAGGAACCGGAACAAAATTTATATCCGAATTCCCAAAGATCTATTTTATATAGTTTATTGTCCATGAACAACCTTAGTGATCAAAATAAATTGCTTATGACCACGCACAGCCCATACTTGATCAATTACCTAACTTTAGCGGTTAAGGCTGAACAGGTATCCGATAGATTGTCAAGGGTAGCAGACTATAAAAGGATTGGGCATATTATGCCGCCCACTCCCTTTATTCATGGTGAGGATTTGGTTATCTATGAATTTGAAGCCGATAGCGGGGAAATAACAAGATTGAGTACATACCACGGTGTTCCTTCCGACGAGCACCAGTTGAACATTGCTTTAGGCGAGTTCAATGATATGTATGCTTCGTTATTAACCCTTCAGCATCTTAATTAGGTAATGCAGGTTGATTTTTTTGGGCAGGAATGCAAGCATACATCATGTAAGTCCACATTTGGTATCTGTGATGATATCGCTTCTAAAGGCGTAAAAGGTCAACCTGCTTATTTGGATGAAATCAATGGGGAAAGATGGATTGCAACCGTTGACAATTTTTACTGTTCATCCATTTCATTTTATGCCATTGATCATTGCGTTCGCTTGCCGGTACTCGCTAAAAACAAATCAGTCAAACGGTGTGATGGGGTACTGACCTGCGACAATACCATTGCTTTTGTAGAGTTAAAATCTAGAAATCAGTTTGGATCGAAATGGATTAAGATTGCGGAAGGACAATTGCGGAGTACGATCCATTATTTTGAACAAGAGCCAGAATCTGTAAACTTTAGCCATAAAAGAGCATACGCCATCAATAACCTACGTCCGATGTCAAGGATAGGACAGGCACAACGCATGGAACGCTTTGTTCAGGAAACAGGCTATCAGCTTTTTATAAAGGCAAGAATTGATCTCTATAGCGCTGAAGGTTAATTTTAAGAATTTCATAATTAGGAAATTTTTAATGAGCCCTAAAAACTTGTACCGTTTAAAACGATGCATTTGGGTTCCTATCCTATATCCCTGATTCAGCATCTTGCTACATGTTCTTTCTCCGGGAATTATAGCGACCGCAGAAGATTGATATCCAAATATTCGATTAAAGGCTCTCCTACCAATCGTTTATCGCGTTCTTCCTGAAATTTGCGGAATATGGTATTTCCCAATATTTCCTGCTGTACCTCTTGGTCTTTATAGCGGGAGACATGGACAAAAGTTGGACTGCCCTTGACATGGAGGACATCGTATTGGAATCGTGACTGGTCTAAATGTTTAAAATCTGCTAGGAATCCGGCGATCCTACTGAGGTTCTCGTCAATATAACCTTCCTCCACAATATAGGTGACTTTTACAGCTATCATAAAAATTAAGTTTGCTCTTCCTTATTAGTACGTTATTTTGTTCATAATGTTTTACGATAAATGACACTTTCCTATTTTTCCTCGAATTTATGAGGCTCTTTTCCTGAAAATTACGCCATAGCATCCGTCCCTATTTTTTAACAATTGTAAAACATAATGAAACCTTTATTGCGGATTTTTGTAACTCAATCAAAAGAAAGTCGAGAAAATTAATGAATCATATCTTTACAAGAAACACCATTTACAGATTACTGTATATCTGGGCCATTGCTATTGCATTCATGTTCTTTGGCAAGCAGCTTGAAGGTTTTTATACAGAACCGCTCTTGGGGATTGGGATTTTCCTATTGGTTTTGTTCACCATTATCATTGCGGCCTTTGGCGTGGTGAAAGAGGCAGACGAGTTAGCCCATCAACTGGGAGAACCCTATGGGACTTTAATCTTGACGCTTTCCATTGTTTCCATTGAGGTTATCCTCATTGCGGCCATGATGTTCGGTCCGGAGGAAAACCCAACGATCGGTAAGGATTCCATATTCTCGGTCATGATGATCATCATGAACCTGGTCATGGGCTTATGTATCCTGTTGGGCGCACTGAAATATGGTGAGCAGGAATATAATGCGCAAGGCACATCAACCTACCTTTCCATGATCATGATGTTGGGTGGCATTTCACTGCTATTACCAAATTTTATTCAGGGAAAGGGAAACGGAGAATTCATGGATAGCCAAGCCGTCATTATTGCCAGTCTTGTTGTTCTATTATATGGCGTTTTTCTGGCATTCCAGATGAAGGGTTATAAGCACCTGTATATCCAGCCTGAGCCTGGCAAATTAGCGATTCCTTTTGCTGATCGAAGCCGCATCGGCCAGGTGGCGCCGGAAATAAAAACCGCGAACCGCGGTTCAGAAATCCTGGTACGCAGTATTGTATTGATCGCGATGATCTTGCCCATTGTTCTGCTTTCCCATAATCTGGCAACACTAGTGGATTATGGAATTAAAGCTGCGGATTTCCCTCCGATGTTGGGCGGGGTATTGATCGCTATCATTGTCTTTACACCGGAATCCATGACGGCAGTACGTGCTGCCTTGAACAAAGAGTTCCAGCGTGCGATCAACCTTTGCCATGGGGCATTCGTTTCCACGGTTGGGCTTACAGTTCCAGCGGTATTAATAATTGGTCTGATTGCTGGTAAGACTGTTCTATTCGGTTTGACAGCAAGTGAGACCATCCTTTTCATTATCACATTGATCTTAAGTTTTCTCACGTTTAACGGGCGTCGGACCACAGCAATTGCGGGAGTCATGCACCTGCTTTTATTTGCTGTTTTTGTGATGTTGCTATTCATTCCCTAAAAGGGTATGGAATAAATAAATTCCATACATAATAACCCCATAAGGTAAAGAAAAGCCCCGGTTCATTCGATCCGGGGCTTGCTATTTCTTCTACTTAGTATTCAACTTCTATCAACGATTTCAGTGGAATCAATATCCCGTTCTTTATCTGGATATATTTATCGGTAAGTGACCATACGGTCGTTTCGATCCGCTTCGGGCCGTCTTCGGTATTGAATACGATATCTGTTTTTGACTTGAACTCATTGCCCAGGCGCACCGCACCTTGCAATTTACTGGCAAAATGTGCCGATCTATCTTCTTCAGCAGGGATAATTCTATATTTATCGACTTCTTCTTTTTGAATTATAGTACCAATCATGTGTTTCTATTTTTTTATAAAGGTGTTATAAGGTTAACGTCAATTTAGGGATTAATATATATTTCAGCAACATTTTAGTGCAGAATTAGTGCAGAATATTAAATTAGTTACATTTGCAATAAATTATAGAAATAACAGATGGGAATCTTTGAGAAAGAATGGACGCTTAATTTTACGCAATGCTATCCCAACGGACAATTGAAGTACAGTGAGCTGAACAATATCCTTCAGGTGACCGCGAGTGAACATGCCGAGGAGATCGGTTTTGGGTATAAGGCCATGCTAGGTGTTCACCAATCCTGGGTTTTGAGCAGGATGCTCATGGAAATCAAGCGATTGCCAAAATACACACAGCAGGTCAAGGTCAGAACATGGATTCAAGATTTTACGGGTAGCCGTTCCATACGGAATTTCCAGTTGGTGATGGGCGATGAAGTTCTAGTTTCGGCCACGAGCCTTTGGGTCGTATTCAATATTGCCAAGCGGCGGGCGGATGTCCTTGCTTTGAATACCGACCACATGGAATATTTCCGCGATATGCATTCCACCATGAAAGAAACCGAGAAAATCGATGGCATTGTTGATTTCCAGCCTTTGGGTCAACATCGCGTTAAGCTTTCCGATTTGGATATTGTTAACCATGCCAATAATGTAAAATACATGGAATGGGTGTTTGATGCCATGGACCCGAAAATCATACTGGCGAGTACCATCCGTACATTGGAGATGAACTTCCTGAAAGAGCTGGGTTATGGTGACGAGATCCATATCGACCAATTTAAAGCCGCTGACGACAGAGAAACCTACGCCATACAGAAAGATGGCAGACTACACTTCCTCATGCGTCTGACGCGCTAAAAAGCATAAAAAAATGGTCGGTACCAAGGTACCGACCATTTTTTTATTGCACACACTGACGATTAGATCGCCCAAGCTTTATCTCCTTTTTTGTACGGGTAATTTCCATCATACTTTCCAGGGATTTTCACATAACGTAAAGCCTGTTTCATGCCGACCTCTGAGGTAAAGAAACCTGTTAAGGTCAATTGCTTGAATAGGGTAAAGAAGTGATTCGGATCATCCTCTTTTTTGCTGCCCTGATATTCTTTGGCTTCCTTATCGTATGCATTCACGAATTGCAATCTCTCTTCTGGAGTCAGCTCCAAGAATCCTTTCTTGAATTCTTTCTTTGCACGGTCATCGATGCCATTCAAGCCATCGATAAAGATTTTCTGATCTTTCTCCTCGTAGCAATCGCGGATCATTACAGGAATGAAATCCCCAACCCCGGCTTCTTTCGCGCCTGGAGTTGCTGTTTTTGGAAGGATAGCTTCAGCGATTTCACCGATGAAATCTGGTGTACTTCCCTCAAAAAGGGTAGCTACATCTTTTGAAGCTGGTCTGTTACATCCCTGTAAAAACAGGTTCGCACCAACGACCGATCCTCCAACTATAAACGCTACGCGTCTTAATGCTTCTCTTCTGTTCATGAGTTCTAGCGATTAAATTTTGTAATCAATTCCCCAACCTTGACGGTATTCACGCTTGATGAATTGGTTGACGATATCAAAGTTCGTTACTTTCATGTTTTGGTTATCCCACAGTAACTTCAAGCTACGTCCAGGGTATTTGCCATCTACACGGAGATCTGCTCCACGGATTGCCAGGTTAGCCATTAAAAGGGCTTCTGTCAATGGTCCTGAGATTTCGAATGGTGCGCTGACTTCTTTCTTGCCATAACCTGCGATACAAGCCTCTACCCACTGTGCGTAGTGTCCGCTTGCGCCACCTTTTACGCGTTCGTATTTCAGGGCAACATTTTCTTTTCTGGATGTCGGTAAAAGGCGAGCATTCTCACCATATGTATCGGCAAGGATCTTTCCTTTATCACCAATTAGGAGGATACCATTACCACCGTCGCCGAATATCTCGTTCGGTCCCAATTCCTCTGGACGTGTCGGTTGGATACCACCATCCATCCAATGTAAGGTCACGGGTCCTGTTGTGCGTGCTGCTTTCGGGAAGGTCATAGTTGCGTGGCTCGATGGCGGACAGCTTTCTGGGAAGTATCCCCTTTTGAATTCATCCACATATACCGAACCTACGGAAGCCTGAACATCCTGTACATAGGTCAATCCCAAAACGGAGAATGGTACTTCCAACAAGTGACAGCCCATATCGCCCAGTGCACCGGTTCCGTAGTCCCACCAACCTCTCCAGTTGAAAGGCACTAATTTATCGACATAATCTTTTTGCGGGGCTGTACCCAACCAAAGATCCCAGTCCAGTTCCTTCGGCACCTCCGATTTTTGCGTCGGCCAGGAAATCCCCTGAGGCCATACCGGACGGTCGGTCCAACAATATACCGTATGCACATTCCCGATTAGGCCAGCCTCATACCACTCACGTGCTTGGCGTGGGCCATCGTTGGATGCACCTTGGTTCCCCATTTGGGTCACTACTTTATATTTCTTTGCTGCGTCGGTCAGCACGCGTGCTTCCCAAACGTCATGAGCCAATGGCTTCTGTACATAGACGTGCTTGCCCAGTTGCATAGCTGCAAGTGACTGGATCGCATGGTTATGATCGGGCGTAGAAATGGAAACCGCATCGATATGCTTGTGTTCCTTATCCAACATCTCACGATAGTCTTTATAATATTTGGCTTTCGGGAATCGTTTCACGGAATTTGCCGCACGACGATCATCCACATCACAAAGGTATGCGATCTCTGCTTTACCACTATCGGCAAAGGATTTGATATCACTTTCGCCCTTGCCACCAACACCGATACCAGCCACGATCAACTTATCACTCGGTGCGATGAAGCCTGAACCGCCTAATACATGTCTCGGGACAATGCTGATACCTGCTGCAGCAATTGCAGAGTTCTTTAAG